>JANYAE010000059.1 GCA_025355105.1 Pseudomonadota bacterium
CGACCACGCAGCTGGCCGAGGGCGCGCCGCTTTTGCGGGCGCCGCGGGAGGGCGAGGACATCGTCGCCGACTACCGCTCGCTCGGCCTCACCCTCGGCCGGCATCCGCTCGCGCTGCTGCGCGAGCGGCTCGCTTCGCGCGGCCTCGTGAGCGCCGCGGGCCTGCGCGAGCTGCCGCACGGGGCCCGGGCCCGGGCTTGCGGGCTGGTGCTGGTGCGCCAGCGGCCGGGCTCGGCCTCCGGCGTTACCTTCGTCACGCTCGAGGACGAGACCGGCGTGGTCAACCTCGTGGTGTGGCGCAACATCGCCGAGCGCTGGCGCCGGCCGCTGCTCGAATCGCGGCTGCTCGAGGCCGGCGGCGAGCTGCAACGGGAGGGGGAGGTGCTGCACCTGATCGTCGACCGGCTGGTGGACCACTCCGCGCTGCTCGGCCGGCTGCTCGCTCCGTCGCGCGATTTCCACTGACCGCCGCATCCCGGTTGACGGCGCGGGGCGACTCGTGGACGCTGCACGGCTTTACTCCAGGCACGAGGGACCTCCATGCCGCGACTCTCAGGCGTACACCGGCTGGCGCTGACGCTCGCCATCCTCGGCTCGGCTCTCGGCGCCAGCGCCGCCCTGGCCGCCGCACCCACCGCGGACGAGATCATCGCCCACAACGTCGAGGCCCGCGGCGGCGCCGACAAGCTGCACGCGCTCGCCGCGCTCAAGCGTAGCGGTCGGCTGGTGATCCCGGGCCTGCGGGTCGAGCTCAAGGTGGTGGAGTGGAAGACCGCCGCCGGCGCCTATCGCCAGGACGTCACGCTGCAGGGCCTGACCGCGGTGCAGTCCTACGACGGCCACGAGGCCTGGCAGGTCCAGCCCTTCGAGGGCCGCAAGGATCCGTCGCGGATGTCGGCGGACGAGGCCAAGGGCTTCGCGCTCGCGGCCGACATCGAGGGACCCTTCGTCGGTTACAAGGCCAAGGGCCACAGCGTCGAGTACCTCGGCAGCGAGGACGTTGACGGCACGCCGGCGCACAAGATCCGCGTGCACTTGAAGTGGGGCGACGAAGCCACCTACTGGATCGACCCGGACACCTGGATGGTGATTCGCGAGCTCGACCGGCAGACGATCCGCGGCGCCGAGCAGCTGTCCGAGACCGACTACGGCGAGTACGAGAAGGTCAACGGCGTGTACGTGCCGATGGCCGAGGAGCAGGGCCCGAAGGGCTCGGAGCCCGCGCGCCGCCAGAAATTCGTCTACGACGCGGCCGAAGCCAACGGCGCCGTGCCGCCCGGCGGCTTCGCCTTTCCGGACGGTTCGCCGCGCAAGATCGCGGAGGTGCGCCCGTGAAGCACCCGAACGCGCTGTTGGCCGGCCTCGTCGCCGCCCTGCCGCTGGCCGCACCGGCGGCGACGCCGGCGCCGGCGCCGGCCCCGCTGGTCGACTCGGCCGTGATCTCGGGCCTCGGCGCCCGCAACATCGGCTCGGCGACCATGAGCGGGCGCATCGCCGCGGTGGCCGGCCGCGCCGAGGATGACGGCAAGATCACGCTCTATGTCGGCGCGGCCTCCGGCGGCGTCTGGCGCTCGCTGGACGGCGGCACCACCTTCAAGCCGGTGTTCGACAAGCAGCCGACGCAGTCGATCGGCGCGATCGCGCTCGATCCCTCCGACCCGAAGGTCGTCTGGGTCGGCACCGGCGAGAGCTGGACGCGCAACTCCGTTTCGGTCGGCGCCGGCATCTACCGCTCGGCGGACGGCGGCGACACCTGGAGCTACCTCGGCCTGCCGGAGTCCGAGCGCATCAGCCGCATCGTGGTCAGCCCGAAGGACTCGAAGACCGTCTACGCCTGCGTGCCCGGCAAGCTCTGGTCGGATTCGGCGGAGCGCGGTCTGTACAAGACCAGCGACGGCGGCCAGAGCTGGTCGCAGGTGCTGAAGGGCCCGAACCTGTCCACCGGCTGCGCCAGCCTCGCGATGGACCCGCGTAACCCCGAGCGCTTGTTCGCGGGACTGTGGGACTTCCGCCGCAAGGGCTGGACCTTCCGCTCCGGCGGCGAGGGCCCGAAGGCGCCTTCCGGATCCGGGCTGTTCCTCAGCGAGGACGGCGGCAAGAGCTGGAAGGGCGTTGACGCGAACTCCGCCAAGGGCTTGCCGCCGGCGCCGTGGGGCCGCCTGGAGGTCAGCATCGCCCCCTCGCAGCCGGACATCATGTACGCGGTCATCGAGGGCGTGCGCTCGGCGCTGTATCGCTCCGCGGACGGCGGCAAGACGTGGGAGGAGCGCGACCGCAGCAACAGCATGGTGTGGCGGCCGTTCTACTTCTCGCGGCTCGTGATCGACCCGACCAACCCGGACCGCGTCTACAAGCCGAACCTCAGGCTGATCGCCTCCGAGGACGGCGGCAAGAGCTTTGCGACGATCTCCGAGGCGGTCAGCGACGGCGGCACGCACGGCGATCACCACGACCTGTGGATCAATCCCAAGAACCCGAAGTTCGTCGTGACCGGCGATGACGGCGGGCTCTGGATCAGCCACGACGGCGGCAACAAGTGGTGGAAGACCAATAACCTGCCGGTGTCCCAGTTCTACCACGTGTCGGTCGACGCCCGGGACCCGTACCAGGTGTACGGCGGCCTGCAGGACAACAGCAGCTGGGTCGGCGATTCGGCCTATCCCGGCGGCATCACCAACAACCGCTGGGAGAACCTCTACGGCGGCGACGGCTTCTGGGCCTTCTCCGACCCGTCCGATTCGGACTACGCCTACGCCGAGGCGCAGGGCGGCGAGATCGGCCGCATCAACCGCCACACGCTCGAGAAGCGCAACATCCAGCCCAAGGCCGGCTTCAAGGAAAAGCTGCGCTTCAACTGGAACACGCCGATCGCGCTGTCGCCGACCGATCCCAAGAAGCTCTACATCGGCGCGCAGTTCCTGTTCCTCAGCCGCGACCACGGCCAGAGCTGGGCCCGGATCTCGCCGGACCTGACCAGCAACGACCCGGCCAAGCAGAAGCAGGAGGAGTCCGGCGGCATCACCGTCGACAACTCGGCCGCCGAGATGCACACGACGATCTACTCGATTGCCGAGAGCCCGCGTGACGGCAACGTCATCTGGGTCGGCACCGACGACGGCAACCTGCAGCTGACGCAGGACGCCGGCAGCCACTGGAAGAACGTGGTCGGCAACATCAAGGGCCTGCCGCCGGCCAGCTGGGTGTCGTGGGTCGAGGCCGGGCGGCATGCGGATGGCGTCGTCTACGCGGCCTTCGACCGCCATACCTTCGGCGACCTCAGCGCGTACGTCTACGCCAGCCGCGACGCAGGCCAGTGCTGGCAGCGCCTCGTTGGCCCAGGCGCCGGCGTGCGCGGCTACGCGCACGTGGTGCGCGAGGATCCGGTTAACCCGAGCGTGCTCTACGTCGGCACCGAGTTCGGGCTGTGGATCTCGGTCGACTCCGGCGGCCACTGGGCGGAGTTCAAGGGCGGCGGCTTCCCGGCGGTGGCGGTCCGCGACCTCGCGTTCCAGGGCCGCGACCAGGACCTCGTGATCGCGACCCACGGCCGCGGCCTGTGGATCGTCGACGACCTGACGCCGCTGCGGGCGCTCGCGACCCTGGACCTCAAGGCCGAGGTGGCCTTCCTGCCGTCGCGGCCGATCCAGCAACGCATCCGCACCTTCGGCGGCTGGCCGGAAGGTGACGCCTCGTTCCGCGGCGACAACCCGGCGAACGGCGCGGTGATCAGCTACTACCAGCCGACGCGGCACGTCTTCGGGCGCCTCAAGCTCGAGGTGCTCGACGCCGACGGTCACCTCGTCGAGACGCTGCAGGCCGGCAAGCGCAAGGGCGTCAACCGGATCACCTGGTCGATGGCGGTGGACCCGCCGCGGGTGCCGACCGCGGCACAGGCGGCCGGCGCGGGCTTTCGCGGCCCGCGGGTCGTGCCGGGCCGCTACACGGTGCGGCTCACCAAGGCCGACAAGGTCTACGAGCAGACGCTCGAGGTGGGACTTGACCGCCGCGCGAGCTTCACGGTCGAGGACCGCAGGCTGCAGTTCGCGGCCGCGATGAAGGCGCACGCGCTGTTCGGACGCATGAGCGAGCTGGTCGACCGTCTGAACGGTCTGCGCCTGCTGGCCCAGCAGCGCCGCGCGGCCGTCCCCGGCGACCAGCCGCTCGGCGCCGCGCTGCAGCGCTTCGAGGACCAGGTGGACACGCTCAGGAAGCTGGTCGTCGCCACCAAGGAGGGCGGCGCGATCACCGGCGAGGAGCGCCTGCGCGAGCACCTCGACGACGCCTACGGGGCGATCGTCGGCTACGAGGGGCGGCCCGGCGACTACCAGGTCGAGCGGGTGGCGGTGCTCGACCGGGAACTGGCCGAGGTCGAGGCGGACACGGCCAAGCTGGTGGCCACCGAGCTGCCGGCGCTCAACGACAAGCTGGAGAAGGCCGGCAGCCGGCCGATCGCGATGCGCGAGGCGGTGGCGGCCGGCGAGCGCTTCGCGGCGCTGGATGCCCTCGAGCGCGCCCGCGATGGCGACGCCGCCGCCGCCGCGGCGCGCGCCGCGAACGCCGCCGAGCGGGACTGAGGCCGGGCCGGGCAGGCGCGCCGCGCCTGCCCGCGTCAGCGGCGCGCCTTCTTCGGGCGCGCCCGGGCGGCCGGGCGCGCGTGCTCGCCCGGGCCATCACCGATGTCGTAGTCGTCGAAGTCTGACAGCAGTTCGGCGGTCCGCTTCTGCTCGAGGTACTTCTCGAGCCGCCGCCAGGCCGGTTCGCCGGCCTTCGCGCCCGCGCGCCGCTTCTGCGACTCGAGGTCCTTGATCAAATGCTCGAGCCGCGGGTCGTCGCTGTCGACGGCCTCGTCGGCGTCGTCCTCGTCAAACTCGTCTGACTCGGGCTTCTCGCTCATGTCTCGGTGGAGTCACGAAAGCGGTTGCGCGCGGCGCCGTTATAAGTCAGGGCCCGGCGGCTCGCAAGGGCCCCGGCGATGAACTTTGCGTGACCGGGTTCGCAATCCGCGCAGCGCGCCGGCCGGCGCGCTCAGCGGACCAGCTGGTTGAGCTGGAAGATCGGCAGCAGCAGCGCCAGCACGATCAAGAGCACGAAGCCGCCCATGACCAGAATCATGACCGGCCCGAGGATGTTGACCGCGGTGTTGACGATGCCGTCCATCTCGCGTTCCTGGTTGTCGGCGGCCCGCGCCAGCATGGCCTCGAGCTCGCCGCTGGTCTCGCCGCTCGCGATCAGGTGGATCATCATCGGCGGGTAGAGCTTGGAGGCGCCGAGCGAGCGGGCGATCGGCGCGCCTTCGCGGACCCGGACCGCGGCCGCGTCGACCGCGTCGCGCATCGGCAGGTTGGTGACCACCTCGGCGGAGATGCGCAGCGCATCGAGCACCGGCACCGCGCTCGCCGACAGGATCG
>JANYAE010000128.1 GCA_025355105.1 Pseudomonadota bacterium
GCCTGCTTCGGCGGCAGTGCCCAGGGTGCGGACTGGTCCCTAGACGCCTGCCGGCCGGTACCATACGGTCGCGCGGGCTGCGTTGCACCCGCTGAAACCCCGCCGTCGGCCTCATCTCGCACCTGCTATGGCAAACGTCTCCGCCGCCGACGCGAAGCTCGTACCGATTTGGGCGCTGGCGGGCCTGCTGCTCGGCACCGCGCTGCTGTTCTTGCCGGAGAGTCGCGAGTTACTCCACTTGTGGCTGACGCGTCACCAGAGCGCGCACGGCTATCTGGTAGCGGCGGCCGTCCCGGCACTGCTGTGGTCACGCCGTTCGGAGCTGAGGTCCGGCGGCAACCGTTGGGTGGGCGCGCTGCTGCTCATGCTGCTCGCGCCGCTGTTCGCGGTGGCGAAGGCGGCCAGCGTGTCGATCGTCGCCTGGGCGCTCATGCCGATCTTCGCCGCCGCCGCGGTCTGGATGGCATTCGGTGCGCGCGCGGCGGGCGCGGTGGCGTTCCCGCTCGGCTACTTCGTGTTCGCCATTCCGCTCATCGAGAAGCTGGCGCCGTACTTCCAGCGCCTGACGGCGCTGGTCACGGCGGCGGTGTTGCGCTTGATCGGAGTCGAGTCGGTCGCCAGCGACGTCGTCGTGAGCGTGCCGGAGGGGACGTTTCGGGTCACCGAGACCTGCGCCGGCATGCACGTCATGGTGGCGGCGCTCGCGACGGTCACGGCCTATGCCTACCTGGAGCGACTCAAGCGCCGCGAAACATCGCTGCTGGTGCTTGCCGGCGTCGGCGTCGCGATCCTCGCCAACTGGGCCCGCGTGTTCATCGTCATCTACGCCGGCCACCTCACCGACATGCACTCGTCGCTGGTCCGCAACCACTTCCTCCTCGGCTGGGCCGTGTTCGCCGTGCTGATGGTGCCGCTGATGCTGTTCGCGCGCCGACTGGCCGAGCGAGCGGCGCCGCCGGCGCCGGGCGTTGCGGCAGCCGCGCTCGCGACCGAGCAAGGCGCGGTCCGCGTCGCCGTCGCACTGACGGTGCTCGCGCTGGCGCCGGCTTGGGGCTGGGTGATCGCGCGGATGGCGCGGGCCGAGGCCGTCCCGGCGGTCGCGATGCCGCGAATCGCGGGTTGGGCCGGGCCGATCGGGGCCTCCGGCCGCTGGACGCCGTTTTTTCCTGGCGCGGCGATGCAGTCGCTGGTGGCCTATCGCGCCGGCGCCGACGAGGTCGAGGCTTTCGTCGCCTTCTTCAACGCGCAGGGCGCCGACTACAAACTGGTCGGAGCCGCCGCGAACGTCGGCGGCGAGGATCAGTGGTTCGACGTCGAGAGCCGCAGCCTGGCGACGCCGGCCGTCGAAGAAATCGTCATGGCCAATGAACTGGGCGCGCGCCGCGTCGTCTGGACCTGGTACGAGGTGCGCGGCGAGCGGGTTCTCGATGCGCGGCTGGTGAAGTTCAAGCAAGCCCTGCAGGCTTTCGGGGCGCCGGCGCGATCGGGGGTCGTTGCCCTGTCGATGGATTGTGGTATCGACTGCGCGCACGGCCGCGCCGTGCTGGCGCGGGTCTATGCCGATGGGCTCGCCGATCTGTCTGCTGGTACCGACAAAGTCGCCCCCTGAGCTTTGCCGACGGCCGGCAGGCTTCGCGTTGCGGCCGGCCCCGATCCCGTGCGGCGGCGCCTAGCCCTGCCGTCGCACCGAAACTCAATTCTGTGACGCAGTCCCGCCCGGCCCCGCGCCAGGCGCGTCCCGTCGGCCACGCCGCCACGCTTGTCGCTGAATCCTGACGGCTCAACATATTGCTGTGCCCCGGACGAGTCCTTAACCTCGTTCCTGTCAGCTCGGCACACTGAGCGCAACAGGACGAATCTGGTGATCGCGGGAAGGATCGTTGCGACCCTACAGCCATTGCGCATGCTGTTGCCGGCAGCCGTGCTGCTGCTTGCCGGCTGTGGCGCGACGAGTCCGACGCAGACGTCGGCCGTCGTCACGCCGCCGGTGACGGTCGCCGTCTCGCCGGCCAGCGTCAACCTGACGGTCGGCGGGGCAACGCGGGCATTCAGCGCCACGGTCGCGAACAGCAGCGACACCGCGGTGACCTGGCAGGTCAACGGCGTCGCCGGCGGCGACGCGGCGGTCGGCACGATCTCCGCATCCGGGCTCTACATCTCGCCAGCGGCGATGCCGTCGTCGCCGAGCGTCACGATCAGCGCCGTGTCGGTGGCCGACGCCGCGGCGTCCGGCTCGGCGGCTATCACGCTGACGCAGTCCGCGGCGACGGTGACCGTCGCGGTGGCACCGGCGGTCGCGACGGTCCAGGCCGGGGCCGGGACACAGGCATTTGCGGCGACGGTCAGTAATGCCACGAACACCGCGGTCACTTGGCAGGTGAACGGGGTCACCGGCGGCAACGCGACTCTCGGGACGATCTCGACCGGCGGTCTTTACACGGCGCCCAGCGCGGTCCCGGCGCAGCCAACCGTGACAATCGCCGCCATATCGGCGGCCGACCCGACCGCAATCGGCAACGCGACGGTCACGATCGTCGGCTCTGCCGTCAGCGTATCGATCAGCCCGACCACGTCGACGGTCGCCGTCGGCACCGGCCAGCAGGCGTTCACCGCCACGGTCCACAATGCCTCGAGCAACACCGTCAGCTGGGAGGTCAACGGCGTGGTCGGCGGCAACGCATCCGTCGGGACGATCTCCACCGCTGGCCAGTACACGGCGCCGAAGACCGCGCCGTCCTCGGCAACGGTCACGGTGACCGCGGTCGCGGCCGCCGATACCACCAAGAGTGCCAGCGCCACGGTGACCCTGACGGTCAGCGCCCCGACGATCGGCGGCGTGCCGAGTCCGTCAAGCCTCGTCGGTCGCGTCTACGATTTCATTCCGGTCGCATCCGATCCGAACGGACGTTCGCTGAGCTTCAGCGTCGCCGGCCGGCCGGCCTGGGCGAGCTTCAACGCCGCGACGGGCGAGCTGACGGGTACGCCGGCAGCCGCCGATGTCGGCACGGCGCAGGTCACGATCACTGTGAGCAATGGCCTCGCTCTTTCGAGCCTGACGTTCACGCTGGCGGTCGTGTCTTCCGCGCCGGGCACCGCGACGGTGTCGTGGGTGCCGCCGACCACTCGCACCGACGGGACGTCGTTGACCAATCTCGCCGCCTATCGCGTCTATTTCGGTACCGACCCCAACAAGCTCCTCAATACCGTCGACATCACCAACTCGACGGTGACGGTGTCGGTCGTCCCCAATCTGACGTCGGGCACGTGGTATTTCGCCGCGACCGCGATCGACGCGAACGGCGTCGAAAGCGCCTATTCGAACATCGCCTCGAAGACGATCTGAGGCGCAGCGCCCCGGCCCCGGGGTGCGCAGACCGCGGGACGGCGCGCCCTTTGCGGTAAACTTCCTCGTTTACGCACGACCGCGACCCGGATGGCCGGGTCGAACCGATTGGCGGACGCGCCGGAATCCTCCGGCCCCGCCTGCTGCTTGACGAGGCCCGCATGACGATCCGAACACGGTTCGCGCCCAGCCCGACCGGGATGCTGCACATCGGCGGCGTCCGCACGGCACTCTTCTGCTGGCTGTACGCGCGGCGCCACGGCGGCACGTTCATCCTACGGATCGAGGACACCGATCGCGAGCGCTCGACCGACGAGGCCGTGCAGGTGATCCTCGACGGCATGGCGTGGCTCGGCCTCGCGGCGGACGAGGGGCCGTTCTATCAGACGCGGCGTTATCCGCGGTATCGCGAGGTCATCGACCAGCTGCTGGCCGCCGACCGTGCCTACCGGTGCTACTGCACGAAGGACGAGCTCGAGCAGATGCGCGCCGCGCAGCTTGCGCGCAAGGAAAAGCCGCGCTACGACGGCCGCTGTCGCCACGGCGCGCAGCCGCGCGCCGGCATCGAGCCGGTGGTGCGATTCAAGAACCCCATCGACGGCGAGATCGTCGTGCGCGATGTGGTACACGGGCCGATCGTCTTTCGCAACGCCGAGCTCGACGATCTGATCATCCTGCGGTCCGACGGCAACCCGACCTACAATTTCTGCGTGACCGTCGATGACTGGGACATGCAGATCACGCACGTGATCCGCGGCGACGATCACATCAACAACACGCCGCGACAGCTGAACATGCTGCTGGCGCTCGGCGGCGAGGCGCCCGTCTACGCGCACTTGCCGATGATCCTCGGCCCCGACGGGACGAAGCTCTCCAAGCGCCACGGTGCGGTCAGCGTGCTGCAGTACAAGGAGGAGGGCTACTTGCCCGAGGCGCTGCTCAACTACATGGGCCGGCTCGGCTGGTCGCACGGTGATCAGGAGCTGTTCTACTCGCTCGGGGAGATGGCAGCGGTGTTCGATCTGGAGTCGGTCAACAAGTCGGCCGCGGCCCTCAACCCCGACAAACTCGCGTGGACCAACCAGCAGCACCTCATGCGCCGCAGCGGCGCGCAACTGGCGCCCTACCTCGCCGAGCAGCTGACGGCACTCGGCGTCGATCCGACGACGCGCGACCTCGCGGCGATCGCCGAGGCGCAGAAGGAGCGCGCCCGCACGCTGAAGGAGATGGCGCTGAACAGCCGTTTCTTCTTCTCGGCGCCGCACAGCTACGACGACAAGGCGGCGGCGAAATTCCTGACCGCCGAGACGGCGCCGGTTTTGCGGGCCGCGATCGCCGCGCTCGAGGCGAGTCCGGCGTGGACCGCGCCGAGCTTGCACGCCGCGCTCGAGGCGGCCGCGCAGCGGGCCGGCGTCGCGCTCGGCAAGATCGCGCAGCCGATCCGCGTAGCGGTTTCGGGCGGCTCCGTCTCGCCGCCGATCGACCAGACGCTGGCGATCTTGGGCCGGGAGGAGTCGATCGCCCGATTGGCACGCGCCATCGAGCGGCGCGGCGGCGGTCAGGCCCCGGGCGCGGGTTGACAGGTCCGCGGCAGGCCATCAGAATCCGAAATCTTTACCGATGGGGCTATAGCTCAGCTGGGAGAGCGCTTGCATGGCATGCAAGAGGTCGTCGGTTCGATCCCGACTAGCTCCACCACCCCGTCCGTGACGATGCAGTCACGTCCCCATCGTCTAGAGGCCTAGGACATTACCCTTTCAAGGTAGTAACACGGGTTCGAATCCCGTTGGGGACGCCATCGGGCCCGGGGGCCGGGGCTATCGGGCCGGGACCGGCGGACGCCGGCACGGCCCTCGTGACACATAGCGCGATTACAGTCACGCCGCGGTGCAGCGGTGCCGCCTAGACTAGCGGACTGATCTGACAAATCTCGTCGCGGGCGACCGATGGCACTTCGCGTTCTTCGGCACAACGTATTCCTTCCGGCGGTGCTGCTCGCGGCACTTGAGTCGGCGCTGACCACTGTGGTGCTGGTGCTGTGCTCGCGGGAAGGTGCGGGCGCCTCGCTGAGCTGGCTGAACGGCGCGCTCGCCGGCGTGGCGTTCTGCATCGCGGCGACCGCGATGGGGCTGTATTCAGCGCGCCAGCGGGCGCGACTGCTCGGCGTGCTGCTGCGAATCGTCGCCGCCCACCTGACGACGATGGTGGCCGCTGGACTGGTCGCCTTCAGCGTGCCGAAACTCGGACTCGGCCCGTCCGACCTGTACCGATGGCTGCCGATATCGCTGCTCGGCGTCGGACTCCTGCGCGTCGGCTTCACGCGCTTGCTCGACGAGGATGCGCTGAAGCGCCGCGTGCTCGTCTACGGCGCGGGCCGCCAGGCGCTGAACGTCGCCAATCTGCGGCGCCGCGCGGATCAGCGCGGCTTCGTGGTGCTCGGCTTCTTGCTGCCGCAGGGCGAGCGCGTGCTCGTGCCGGTCGAGAAGCAGCTGACGGCGGACCCGCGCGGCGTACTCGAGCTCGCGACCCGCCTCGAAGCCGACGAGATCGTCGTCGCGATGGACGACCGGCGCCGCGAGTTTCCGGTCAGCGAGCTGCTGCGCTGTCGCCTCGCCGGCATCGAAATCGTCGATGTCGTCAGCTTCCTCGAGCGCGAGACCGGCCGCGTGCTGCTCGACGTCCTGAATCCGAGCTGGATCATCTTCTCGGACGGCTTCAAGCGCGACCCGTTGCGGCGGGCGTCCAAGCGCGTGTTCGATGTCCTGGCCTCGGCGGCGCTGCTGGTGATCACCTGGCCGGCGATGCTCGTGACGACGATCGCGATCATGCTGGAGGACGGCGTCGGCGCACCGATCCTGTACCGGCAGCGGCGGGTCGGACTCGACGGTGCGATCTTCGAGGTGCTCAAGTTTCGCAGCATGAGCGTCAGCGCCGAGCACGACGGCCGCGCGCGCTGGGCGACGCCGACCGACGCGCGCGTGACGCGCGTCGGCCGCGTGATCCGCAAGGTTCGCATCGACGAGCTGCCGCAGATTCTCAACGTTCTGCGCGGCAGCATGAGTTTCGTCGGACCGCGGCCTGAGCGGCCGCAGTTCGTCGACACGCTGAACGACAAGATTCCGTACTACCGCGAGCGTCATTGCGTCAAGCCCGGGATCACGGGCTGGGCGCAGATCTGCTACCCGTATGGCGCTTCCGAGCGCGACGCCGCTGAGAAGCTGCAATACGACCTCTTCTACATCAAGAACCACAGCTTTCTGTTCGACCTCGTCATCCTGCTGCAGACGGTCGAAATCGTTATGTTCGGCAAGGGCGGGCGCTGAGCCGTGGACGCTTTCGGCACTTGGAGCTACGGCGCGGCCGCGCTGGCCTATCTCGCGCTCGCGGCGCTGTTCGCGGCCGGATGGCGAGGCCGCAGCGAAGGGCTATGGCTGATCGGAGCGGTCGCAGCGACGGCGCTGTGGGCGACGACGGTCGCGGTGGCCGCGGCCGGCTATGCCGTCCCGGCGCGTGTCGAGGCGCTCGCGGAACTGCTGCGTGGCGTCGCCTGGCTTGCGGGGCTGTCGGCCTTGCTGTGGGCGCGCAGAGTGCGTCTCGTGCCGGTGGCGCTCGCGGTGCTCGGGCCGCTGGTGGCCGTCGCCATGCTGAGTGTCGATGACGTCAACTTGGTGCTGGTGCGCAGCGGCCTCGCGTTCGCGCTGCTCGGCTTGATCGCGCTCGAACAGGTGTATCGAAACGCGGCGCCTGAGGTGCGCGGTCCGGTACGATTCCTGGTGCTGGGCGTCGGCGTGATGTTCGCCTACGACCTGTTCCTGTACTCGTACGCCGAGCTGTTTCGCGGCGTCGACTTGTTGTCGTGGCAGGCGCGCGGGCTGGTGCTGGCGGCGAGCACGCCGTTCATCGCGGTGGCGGCGCGGCGCATGCCGCAGTGGTCGCTGGACGTATTCGTGTCGCGCCACGTGACCTACTACGGCACGACGGTGTTCGTGCTCGGGCTGTATCTGATCGCGGTCTCGCTGATCGGCTACGTGCCGTCGGTTCGCGGTGGCGGCTGGGGTCAGACGCTTCGGATCGTCTTCCTGATCGGCGCGCTCGCGGTGGTCGCGACGCTGATTCTCTCGGGCATCGCGCGCAAGCGCCTGCGCGTCTTCATCAGCAAGCATTTCTACCGCAATAAGTACGATTATCGGGTCGAATGGCTGCGCTTCGTCGAGACGCTCTCGGAATCCGAGGAGGCGGACCTCGACCGAACGGTGATCCGTGCGGTGGCGCAGATCTTCGAGGCGCCGGCCGGCGTGCTCTACCTCGAGGACGATTCGGGCCGCGCCTTTGCGCCGGCCGCGGCATGGCCGATTCGGCTCGCTGATGCCGGTGCGCTGACCGCGGTACGCGCGGACGCGCCGCTGATTGGCCTGTTCGCGGCCAGCCGCTGGATCGTCGACGTCCAGGAGTACGCGCGCGCGCCAGAGATTTATGGCCACGCCGAGCTGCCGGCATGGCTGCGCGCGCCGTCGCGCTGGCGGATCGCGTCACCGATCTTCAGGCGCGACCGGCTCGTCGGCTTTCTGTTGCTGCACGAGCCGCCCGCGCCGTTTGACCTGACTTTCGAGGACCGCGATCTGCTCGCGACCGCGGGCCAGCATGTCGCCACGCTGCTGGCCCAGAAGTCTGCCGACCGCAAGCTCGCGGAGTTGCGTCAGTTCGAGGCCTACAACCGCCTGACCGCCTTCATGATGCACGACCTCAAGAATTCCGTGGCGCAGTTGCGCCTGCTCGTCGACAATGCCGCGAGGCACAAGCACAATCCGGCATTCATCGACGATGCGATCGGCACGATCGCCAACACGGCGGAGCGGATTGGGCGGCTGATCGAGCACCTGCAGCGCGATCACCAAGTCGCGACGGCACGCCCGGTGGCGATCGGCGAGATCGTGCGGGCGGTGGTGGCGCGGTGTGCGGACCGCCAGCCGCAGCCGACGCTCGAGCTCGGCGACAGCGCCGGCGGCGACATCGTGCTCGCCGACACCGAACGACTGACCAGCGCGCTGGAGCACATCATTCGCAACGCCCAGGACGCGACCCGCAGCGACGGGCAGGTCAGCGTCGTGCTGACGCATGAGCCGGAGCAGATCGCCATCGTGGTCAGCGACACGGGCGCGGGAATGGACGACAATTTCGTGCGCTGGAGATTGTTTCGTCCGTTCGACAGCACAAAGGGTTCGAAGGGCATGGGTATCGGGGCCTTCCAGGTGCGGGAATACGTCCGGTCGATCGGCGGCGACGTTGAAGTGAGCAGCACGCTCGGTAGCGGCACGCGCTTTGCGATCACGCTGCCGATCCCGGCCGAGGTGGCAACTTGATGACCGGCAAGCCGATCCTGCTGATCGTCGAGGACGACCCCGGGCTGCAGCGACAGCTGACGTGGTGCTTCGATGCCTACGAGGTGCTGATCGCCTCCGGCAAGGAAGAGGCGATTACCCTGCTGCGACGCCACGAACCGTCGGTGGTCCTGCAGGACCTCGGCCTGCCCCCGGATCCTGAGGGGGTCAGCGCGGGCTTCGAGGCGCTAACGGAGATTCTGACGCTCGCGCCGCACACCAAGGTAATTGTCGTCACCGGCAACAACGATCGCGACAACGCGGTGCGCGCCGTGGGCGCTGGCGCGTGCGATTTCTACCAGAAGCCGATCGATGTGGACGTGCTGCGGCTGATCGTCGCGCGGGCCTTCCACATTCACGCGCTCGAGCAGCAGAACCGTGAGTTGCGCGAAATGCAGGCCGGCTCGACGCTCGAGGGCATCATCGCGACCGACCCGGCGATGAGCCACGTCTGCAAGCTGATCGAGAAGGTTGCGCCGGCAGACGTATCGGTGCTGCTGCTTGGCGAGAGCGGCACCGGCAAGGAGCTGCTCGCGAAAGCCATTCACCGCCTGAGCACGCGTCGCGACGGCAAGTTCGTCGCGATCAATTGTGCGGCGATCCCGGAGCAGTTGCTGGAGAGCGAGTTGTTCGGCCACGAGCGCGGGGCGTTCACCGGCGCGATCAAACAGGTGCTCGGCAAGGCCGAGGTGGCGGCCGGCGGTACGCTGTTCCTCGACGAAATCGGCGATCTGCCGATCGGGCTGCAGCCCAAGTTGCTGCGCTTCCTGCAGGACCGGACCATCGAGCGTATCGGCGGCCGGCAGGTCATCCCGATCGACGTGCGCATCATCTGCGCCACGAACCAGAATCTTGAGTCGCGGATCGCCGAAGGGCATTTCCGCCAGGACCTGTTCTTCCGCGTCAGCGAAGTCGCGATCCGCGTGCCACCGTTGCGCGAACGGGCCGGCGCGCCGACGGTGCTGGCGCACGCGTTCCTGCACCGCTTCGGCGCGCTGCATGGCCGGCCGCGGCGTGGCTTCACGCGCGAGGCGATCGAGGCGCTTGAGTCCTACAACTGGCCCGGCAACATCCGTGAGCTCGAGAACCGGGTCAAGACGGCCGTGATCCTTGCGGAGGACCCGATGATTACGGTCGCTGATCTGGCGCTGCCGGCGGCGACCAGCAGCGCATCTCCCCTCAACTTGCGTGAAGCGCGCGCCGCCGCCGAGAAGCAGGCGGTCGCTGCCGTCGTCGCCAGCACCGAGGGCAACCTGTCGCGCGCGGCGGAGCTGCTCGGCGTCAGCCGGCCGACGCTCTATGACCTCGTCGAACGGTACAAGATCAATGTTCCCAAGTAGCCCGCGCAGCAGCCCTCGCGCGGCGTCGGCGCATCAGTCGATGCAGCCGGTGTCGTCACCGATTCGGCGCGCGCCGCGTCGCGGCGGCGCGCGATGACCGGCCTCATGCTGTGGGTATTCTGGACGTCGGCGCTGATCGCGATCGCGGCCATCGTCGGCTACCCGCTGCTGCTGGCATTGACGGTGCCCTTCGTGCGCCGCGCGCGGGTGATCGACGACGCCGAGCCGCGCGTCGCGCTCGTAATTGCTGCTTTCAACGAGGAGAGCGTGATCGCCGGCAAGCTCGAGAACTCGCTGGAGCTCGACTACCCGCGCGACAAACTGCTGGTCCTGGTGGCCTCTGACGGCTCGACCGATCGCACCGACGACATCGTGCTCGGCTACGCGGGGCAGGGCGTGCGACTCGAGCGCTTCTCGAGAACCGGCAAGACGGGCGTGCAGAACCGAATCGCACTTGCGCTTGACGCCGACGTGCTGGTGTTCTCGGATGCCAATGCGATGTACGCGAAGGACGCGATCCGCATGCTGGTCCGCAACTTCGCCGATCCGGAGATCGGTGCCGTCTGCGGCGAGCTCGTCTACCGGGCCGACGCGCACGGCTCCGGCGCGTCGGAAAGCGCCTATTGGCGCTACGAACGCTTCGTGAAGCGGCAGGAGAGCGCGCTGTCATCGGCGGTCGGCGCGAACGGGTCCATTTACGCCGTCCGCCGTCGCGACTATGTGCAGATCGATGAGGGCCTGATCAGCGACTTGGTCGAGCCGCTGGCGATCGTCCGCAGCGGCAAGCGCGTAGTCTACGAACCGGAGGCGGTGTCGATCGAGGACGCGTCGGTCGACTACGGCGTCGAGTACCGCCGCAAGGTGCGGATTCTGACGCGCGCCATTCACGGTCTGCTGAGCGTGCGCGAGCTGATGAATCCGCTGCGTTACGGCGTTTTCGCGCTGCAGCTCGTGCTGCACAAGTTCCTGCGCTTCCTGCTGCCGCTGTTCCTGCTGGGCGCGGCGTTGGCGCTCGCTGCGCTGGCGGTCCTCGGCCGCTACCGTCCCTTGTTCGCGACCTGCGTCATCGCGGTCCTGGCGGCCGTCATTCTCGGTGCCCGGGCGGGATCAAGGAAACCATCGCTCGCGGAGCGCCCGTTTCACCTGCTGTACTATTTCCTGCTGGTCAACTACGCGCTGGCGCTCGCGTGGCTCAACGTCTGGCGCGGGAACCGCGTACGCCTGTGGTCGCCGGAGCGCAAGCGGGCCCCGTGAGCGTCGGCCGGTCGGCGGCTGGTGTCAGGCGGTGCCGTTGGGTGTGGGAGCCGCGGGAAATGCGTGACGGCTGCACGCGGCTGCCACGGGCATTTGCTATATGTTGCGTTTTCGCGTCAGCCGTCGCGGCGGACGCGGTACGCACCGAAGTGTTGCAGGGCGCGCACGATCGTGACGACGTAGGGAACGCAAAGTGACGGCAATGGATCCGCAGAAGACCGAGATCGCGCGCTTCTTCGACAAGGACTCCGCCGAGTACTTGAAGCACAAGTACACGAAGGGCGGCAATTCCTACATGGCATTGCGCCGCGTCAAGGCGGCGGAGTTGCTCGCCCGCTTCGTGGCGCCGGGGTTCGCGACGAATTTCCGCTTTCTGGACTGCGGCTGCGGTCCCGGCATCCTGCTCGACGTGCTCGCCCGCTACCCCATTCGATACTCAGGCGTCGACATATCCATCGAGATGCTCAAGCTCGCCGCGCGGCAACCCGAGGATGGGCGTTGCGAGCTGCTTGAGAAGAATCTCCTGCGCTGCGACGTCGAAAGGCTGCCGTTCGCGAGCGGGACCTTCGATGCTGCCGCGAGCCTGGGCGTCATCGAGTACCTGAACGGCGACGACCGTCTGGTGTCGGAGATGGCACGAGTCGTCCGCCCCGGCGGCCACGTGCTGATCGCGGTGACCAATCGCGCCTCCTACAACCTGCTGTTCGAACGGCCTCTCAACTGGATGCGGCGCAATCGGGCGACCGTGTGGTTGTTGAATCGTGCCAAGCTTGCGCTCGGCCTCGGCGAGTTCCGGCGTGCTGAATTCGACAAACGGCGGCACCTGCCGCGGGCGTTCCTCGCGACGCTACGGGGCCACCAGCTCGAGGTTGTGGCATCCGCTTCATGGGGGTTCAATTTCCTGCCGCATCCGTTCCAGCACCTGTGCGCGGGCCGCCTCAACGACGCGGCGAACGCGGCCTACGAGCGCAGCCGCAGCGAATTCGTCCGTGGGCTCGGCGAGGGCTATATGGTCCTGTGCCGCAAAGCCGGCGCGCCGGGGAGCTCCGCGTGACCGGAGTCGCGGGCCGGACGCTCGGCAGCGGGCGCGCGGGTCAGTTGACGTGACGGTGGCGGCCGATCAGCCGACGGCCGTGCCGTCGCACGAGCGGCAGCCGGGCGCCGCGCGGCGCGGGACCATCCTGCACGTCTTTGATCATTCGCTGCCCAAGGCCGACGGCTACGCGTACCGCTCGGCTGAGATCATCCGCTTTCAGCGCCGCGCCGGCTGGCACACCGTCCACGTCACCTCGGCGAAGCACGGGCCAGCGCCGCAAGCAGCGGAAACGGCCAGCGGACTCGAGTTCCACCGCACGCAACCCGGCTGGCTGCGCCGGTTTCCCGTGCTCAACCAGTGGGATGTCGTCACGACGCTGCGGGCGCGTCTCGAGGGGCTCGTGGCGCGAGAACGCCCGGACCTGGTGCACGTTCATTCGCCATGCCTGAATGGGCTCGCGGCTCTGCCGGTGGCCCGGCGGCTGCGCATCCCGCTGGTCTACGAGGTGCGCGCGCTGTGGGAGGACGGAGCAGTCGACAGCGGAGTGATTCGCGAGGGTGACCTGCGCTACCGCGTATCGCGCGTGCTCGAGGCCTACGTGTGCCGCCGCGCCACGCAGATCGTGACGCTGTGCGAGGGCTTGCGCGCCGACCTGTTGGGTCGCGGCCTGGCCGACGAGCGGATCACGCTGGTGCCGAGTTCGGTCGATCTCGACCGATTTCTACGCACCGGCTCGCGGAGCGAGGCGCTGGCCGAGTCGCTGGGCCTGCAAGCCGGCAAGACGCTCGGCTTCATCGGCACGTTCTTCCCTTATGAGGGCCTGGAACTACTGGTCCGCGCGATGCCACGGATCCTGGCGGGCGAGCCGCGCACGCGCCTCCTGCTCGTCGGTGACGGCCAGGAGAGCGGACGTCTGAAAGGCCTGGTCGCCGAACTCGGCGTCGGCGACGCGGTCGTGTTCACCGGCAGGGTGCCGCACGCGGACGTGGCGAGCTACTACGACCTCGTCGACATCCTCGTCTATCCGCGCGTATCGAAGCGCGTGACCGAGGTCGTGACGCCCCTCAAGCCGCTCGAGGCGATGGCCCAGGGCAAGGTCGTGCTGGCCTCCGACGTCGGTGGCCACCGCGAGATGGTCTTTCCAGGCCAGAACGGCGTGCTGTTCCGGGCCGGTGACCCGCGGGCATTGGCAATCGAGGCGCTGCAGTTGCTGGCGCGCCCGCAGGACTGGCCGCGACTGGGGGAGAACGGCAAAGCCTACGTGCGCACCGAGCGTGGCTGGGACCGCAATGTCGAAATCTACAGCCGGCTCTACGAGCGCCTGCTCGCCGCCACCCCGAGGTAGCGACCGGAATGCGTCCGGCACGCTGGCCGGCCACGGTCGCGCGACTACTGCACGGTAACGGCAGGCGAGGTCGGACGGCTGCCGAACTGCACTGCGCCGATGTCGAACGGCGTAGTCGTTGAGCGCGTGAAGCCGTCGAAGTCGATGGTCACCACCGACAAGCTGGTGCCCTTGCCGACCAGCGTCGAGCCCGCGGCCGGCGTCAGGAAGGTAGACGTACTCTGGTCGACCGACGAGAAACTCGCAGCCGCGATGGTCTGGTTCGAGCTGCCGCAGCTGACACCGCTCGCGCAGGCGTTGAAGCTGCCGAGGGAGGCGTTGCCGGGAAACGCGGTCTTCTTGTTTCCGTTGGCGTCATTGCCCGCGGCGTACAGGGCGTTATTGCGGAAATCGCCGGGCACCTTGCTGTCGAACGCGTAGTCCGCGAAAGCGGCGCTCGAGTACGCGCCCGTTGGCTTCCCACCCATGCCCCAGTTGTAGCAGGTGTTGTTATAGATCTGCGTGCTGGTCGGATTGTCCCACGTGCGAACGCAGCCTTCGCCGGTGTCCCAGATGATGTTGTTGGCAATCCGCAGCGTACCGGACCAGCTGCCGCCCGACGAAGCGAGCGTGATGGCGCTGCGGCAGCCCCAGCCTGCGTTACAGGTGCCCTTACCGACGTTGTGGAACACGTTGCCCTCGATGAACGTGTCCGTGAAGGTCTGGAACAGCCGGAATTCGATCGCCTCGCCCGGCGTGTCGCGGAAGACGTTGTACTGCACGTACAGCCCAGTCGATCCGCCGTAGTTCGACGCGCCGCTGAAGTACAGATGATGCTGGTTGGATGCGTCGCTCGCGCCCGTCGCGTAGAACTCGTTGCTGATGAAGCGCAGGTTCGTGAACACCCCCCACTGCGAGACCCACTCACCCTGACCCGTGACCTGCCACTGCGTGCGGTAAAACGTAATGTTGGCGTGCAGTCCCGACTGCGCGTTGAAGTACACGACCGGATCGAACTGACCGCCGCTGTTGTTCAGGAATTTGATCCGGAGGTTCGGCCCGCCGTCCCAGATGACGTTCTGGTGACGCGTCGTCCAGTTGTTGCGGCCGGTGATGGTGGCCTGCGTGGCGTCATCCCATGGCCTGACGACAACTTCGTTGCCTGCGGAACCGTACAGCGACAGGTCGCCGATCGAGCCGGAGCCTCGAATGTAGATGTAGGCCGGACCGCCGGTCGTGCCGGGCTTGCCGACCACCGATCCAATCGAGCAAGGACTGGTCTTCGAGCAGGCGGTACCCGAGCCGCTCGACAGATCGACCCAATACTTGTTGGTTACCGTCGCCTCGACGGGTTCCGCCACGACGGCTGCGAATGGCTTCTGGTACGCGAGCGGATCGAGCCAGTTGACGCTGGCGGCGTTGGCGACGGCTGGCAGCAGCAGCAGCAGCGTGCAGTAGATCTGGCGCATTGGTCGGTCCTCGGAAAGTCAAACCAGCTCGAGGTACGCGGCGCACTCTCGGGCGTGAACGGGGGGTCCTGCGGCCGGCGGCTTCGGCTTGTCTTGCTGCGCAGCGCCGCCGGCACGTCGCCGAAGGCCAGGTCGGCGGGCCCGCGGCGCGGGCTGTGCCGCGCGCTCCCGCACTCCAGTTGCCGGTGGCCGGGTATGCCGGCGAATCATCGCCGTCGACCCGATCGACGACAAGGACTTCGGTTCCAAGACTGTGCGCTACGCCGGAGGTCGGCAATAGGGATTGCCGTCTGGAAACCGCGACAGCCGGGATGCTCGGCCTGCGTGGGCGCCAGCCGGCTGGAACGCGAGCGCCCGGTCGTCGGCCGGACAGCAGGGCCCTTGCGGCTGCCCCTTACGCTCGGTGGCCGGTGCGCGCGGCGCCGTCGATGACGCCATAGCCGGCGTGAGCTCCGCCGTCAAGCGCTCGTATCCACTCCTCGCGAACCGTGCCGGCGCGACCGGGGCCGTCGGAAATCCGCGACAGGTTACCGCTACCGGGCGTCGATTCTCGGGCATCCTTTGCGGCTGTATGCGGCCAGGCCGTGCGGCCGCTGCAAGCGTCTGTGCGGCGGCGGGCGCCACTGGATGGCGCGCTCGCCGGGCGCAACAGCGGGCAGGTCGCTGCCGGGGGTTCCCACGGGCCGGGCCGCGCGCGGTTTAACATATCGAAGGAGCATCCCCGGCGCGATCGCAAGCGCGGGGCCGAACGGAGTCAGAGCAGAGGCCGCCGCCACCGGATCGCAGATCCGGCCCCTTACTAAGAAACCTATGGAACGAGCACACCCCTCGGTTCGGAGCATCCCGGTCGCGTCTCGTGCGTCGGAGCATGCCGGTTGTCGCGTTGCCGCGGGGCTCTCGTGAGCCTGCCTCGCCCGGCACTCCGAATCGGCGGCCTGCCGCGGCGCTGCGGGCAGGGGTGCGCGCCGCGTGCGCGGCCGTCGAGCCCGGCACTCGGCCTGGGATGGCGGCTCGTGGTCGGCGCGGCGATCGCGCTCCTCGCGGCCGCAGCCTGGGCAAAGCCGGTCGTGATCATCACGATCGACGTCGAGTCGCAAGCGCTCGGCTTGCCTGCCCAGGTCGATGCGGCCTGCAGCGACGGCTCACGCTGCGGGCTGATGGCGATCAGCCGCTCGCTCGCTCGTCGCGGCTTGGCGGGCACGTTCTTTCTGAGCGTGTTCGAGCACCGTACCTGGGGTGAGCCGGCGCTGCGCGACATCGTCGGCCGCCTGCAGGCCGACGGCCATGACGTGGAACTGCATACGCATCCGCAGTTCGCGTACGACCCGACACGCAACGAGATGTTCCAGTACCGGCTCGACGAACAGACCGCGATTATCCGCGACGGTGCGGCGCTCCTGTCGCGCTGGACGGGGCGTCCGGTGGTTGCGCATCGCGCCGGCGACTACGCCGCCGATCCCAACACGCTGCTCGCGCTGCAGCGCAACGGCATCCCGATCGACAGCTCCTTGCTGGCGGGGCACGCGCACTGTCGCCTGACCGTCCCGCCGCTCAAGCGCAACCTCCCGGCAAGATCCGGCGACGTGATCGAGGTCCCGGTGACGGTGTTTCTCCAGGCGGAGAGTCCAGCGTGGCTGACGAACCACCTCGCGCCGGTGACGACGCTGCGCAAGATCGATGTCAACTGGCTGGCCGACGAGCGCCAATCGCGCGCCGCGATCGATGCCGCCGTATCCGCGGATCTGCCGGTGATCGTGATCTTCCTGCACAGCTTCTCGCTGCTGCGGGCCGACCCTGGAGGCGGACCGCCGGTGGCCGACGCCGTCGCACGCGCGAACCTAGACGCGCTGCTCGATGAGATCCAGGCACAGCAGCTACAGGTCGTGTCGGCGCGTGACATCGCCGCTCACGGCGCGACGCTCATACGCAGCGATGCGCCGGACCTCACACCGACGTTGCGCCGCGAGACCGGCATGCTCCGCTACCTGTGGCATCGCCTGCACGGCCCAGGCCAACCGCCGGACGCCGGGTCTGCGGGAGTCGCGCGGTGAGAGAAGTGCTCAGCCCGTTGCTGCTCTTGCAGCGGTTCTACGTCCCGATCGTACTGCTGCTGCTCGTGTGGGCGACCTGGCGCACCGTGGTCCGCAAGGATATGGCGGTCGGGCTTGCGCTCTATTTCGGCCTGGTGATCGTCGTCGACGGCTTCCTGAACACCGGGATCCACATACCCGGGCTCGACAAGGGCAGCATCCGTTACTCCGAGGTGTGCGGCGTGGTGCTGCTGTTTCTGCGTCCCGCCGCCGTTCCGGCCGGCGGGCTGCGGCGGGCCATCGGCTGGCTCGTCGTGATCTACTTCGGCCTGCTGCTGCTGTCGGTGTTTCGCAGCGCTGACGTGATGAAGGCCGCATTCGAGTTCCGGACCTTGATCGTGCCGCAGGTGCTCGCACTCTCGATCGCCTCGCGTGGCTTCGCATCCGCCGCCGACTACCAGCGGTTCCTTCGCGGCGTCGCCGCGCTGGTCCTGCTGATCGCGATCTGGGATCTGTGGGACATCTTCTTCGATACCGCACTGCTGCACAGCGACATGCTGTTCGACAGCGAGTACTCGACCAATCACAACCAAGGCCGCTACGGCAGCATCTTCCTGAATCCGAACTTCCTCGGCGCCTTCGCGGTGCTGATGTTCCCGATCGTGTTCGTCGCCGCGGCCAATGAGTCCACGCTGCGCTTTCGGCTGCTGCTCTGGGGCGCCCTGCTGGCGCTGGTCTTCTGCCTGGTGGAGACGCAGTCACGCGCGCCGATGCTGGCATTCGCCGTGATGGTCCCGCTGCTGGTATTCGGACCGTGCGGCGGGATCTCGCGCGGCCGCAGACTGGGCTTCCTCGTCGCCTTCGCGCTGGTGTTCACGCTCTTCATGCCAGGGTTCATCGAGCACGCGATTCAACGCTTCGAGGATCCATCGCTGGGTGTCGAAACCGGAACCGTCGAAGCGCGTTCCCGCCAGAGTGTCTGGGTCTACGCCGCCCGCATTGTGGCCGACCACCCGCTGGCCGGCGTCGGATTCGGCGAGCCGCAGTTCGTGAGCACGATGGATGCGTACGGCTTCCGTGAGCGCTACGGACAGCAGTCGCTCGACAATCCCCACAATTCCTATCTGCAGATGTCGGTGTACGCCGGCATCCCGGCGCTCGCGGCATTCGCGCTGGCCAACCTGATCCTGCTCGCCCGTGCATCGCGCTTTGCGGTCACGAGCGGCGAGTCGTCGGCGACGCCGTTGATCTTCGGCACCGGCGTCGGCGTCACCGCGTTTCTGGCGGCAATCTACCCGGACATGCACATGTTCACGCGCTCGGTCGCGCCGGTCTATTGGGGACTTTTTGGCCTGCTGCTCGCGATGACGACGCGCAACGAACCGGTGAAGCGAAAGTGAAGATCGTGGTCCTGACGTCGGAGACGCCGGCGAACGTCTGGCTCGTCAACCAGCTGATGGCCCGCCATCAGGTGATTGGCGTGGTCGTCGAGCGCCGGCCGCTGGCGGTCAGCGGCGGCGACAAGATGAGCCGCCGGCGAAAGCTGATCGATCGATTCGGCTTGTTCCGCACGCTGAACAAGTTGCTCTACAACCGTCTTCGGTCCGGGCGAGCCCTGGAGCGCGAGTCGGCCACGCTTCAGCAACTGCTGTTTCCGGGCGGTGCCGCGGTTGCCTACGCGAGTGAGGTGCCGACGCTGGTGGTCAGCGGCATCAACGACGCCGAGTGCATCCGATTCATCGAACGCCTGTCGCCGGACTTGCTCGCCGTGTGCGGCACGACGGTGATTCGTCCAGAGGTCTTCTCGCTTGCCCCCAAAGGCGCAGTCAATATCCATACGGGTATTACTCCTGAATACCGGAGCGCCGACCCGATCTTCTGGGCGATGTACCGCGGCGACTGGAAGAACGTGGGGGTCACGATTCATTTCGTGGATCGCGGCATCGACACCGGCCCGATCATCCAACAGCGCGCCGTGCCGGTGTACCGCGACGACTCGCTTACGTCCGTCTACCATCGATGTATCGTGCACGGTGCCGAACTCTACAATCGGGCGCTGACGGACATCGCGGCGGGACAGGTGCAGGTCATGCGCAAGGCGGGCGTCGCGGGGCGTTCCTATCGATCCGTCGACCTCGGCCTGGTTCAATACGTTGCATTCCACCTGAGGTTCGCATGGATGGCCCGATCGTTGCCCCGCGCGCAGGAGCGTCGCTGATGAGCGCTGTCCGGCGACGTCTCGAAAACGCGCGGCACCGGATCGGTGCCGGCCGGCGGACGCCACCTGGCCACCCGTTGCGGCTCGTCGTAGAGAAGGCGACCTGGCTTGACGACGCACAGAGTGCCGTGATGCTGAGCATCGATGACCTGACCAACGCCTGGCATGACCGCGGCGGCGGCCGGCGCTGGGAACAGGGCGGGGACTGGGGTGGCGGGCTGCGGGGCGATGGTTCGGCGCTGCGGTTCCTGGAGGAACGCCTGCTGGCCGACTTCCCGCAGGTGCGGACGACGTTCTTCACGGTCGCTGGCCCGATCTCGCCCTACACGCGCCACCAGCCGTTCAGCTTTGCCGCGGCGCTCGATGCATCCGGGGAGAGCCGGCGCTTCTTCCGCGCGATCGCCGACGATCCGCGCTTCGAGCTCGCCTATCACGGCTACAACCACGGTACCCCGGGTGTGGAGACGGCAGCATTTCTGCAGGAATTTCGCGGCTTCGAGTCGCTTGACGCGGCGGTCGAGCAGACGCGCCGGGGTATCGAGATCTTCACCCAGGCGATCGGCCGCGCGCCGCGGGGCGGCAAGTACGGCGGCTGGGACTACAACGAGTTTGGCGACGCGGCTGTCGACGCCTGCGGATTTCAGTGGTGGTGCCGTGACTGGACGCCGCGCGACGTGACCGGGGTCATTCCCGACGCGTACTACGAGCCGCAGCTGTTCGGTCGCGGCGGCGTGATCGCCCTGCCGACCACGGTTCACGGCCGCTTCTGGACGCACGGCCAGGTCGAGCGCCTGCTGGCGTGCCGCCAGCTGATCGCCGTCGAAGAGCACATCGCGCCGGTACGACCGGATGGACTCGTGCAGACGCCGAACATCGTCGACGACATCGACGAGCTGCGGGCGTTGTTTGCCTACCTGCGGTCGAAGGACGTCTGGTACGCCACCGGCAGCGAAGTCGCCGCCTACGTCGCGGCCCGCGAGCGGACCACCGTGCACGACGTGGCGGCCGACGGCTTCGCCGTCTCGTACGTCGGCGGCGTGCCTCGGCCGCGGCTGACGCTGCGGGTCAACTGCGCCTCGCCGGGAACGACGGACGCGACCGCCGTGCGGCTCACACAACCTGACGGCACGGTCGTCGACGCGTCGCGCGACGGCTCGCACCACGGGGTGCAGACGAGGTTGTTCACCATTGATGTCATGGACGGGCGTTATCGTGTAGCGAGCGTGCCCGCGTGACGGGCGGCGTGGCTGAGCGGCTGGCTTGCGGCCCGGGGGCGGACTAGCGATGTGCGGAATCTGCGGCAAGGTCTATCTCGACACCCAGCGGCGCGCTTCGGCCGCCGAGATCGAGTTGATGCGCGATCGGATGCTGCATCGCGGGCCCGACGCCGCCGGGACGTACCTGGACCGGCACGTCGGCCTCGGGCATCGCCGGCTGTCAATCATCGACCTGGCGGCGTCAACCCAGCCGATGGCCAACGACGACCGTTCGGTCGTGATCTCCTTCAACGGCGAGATCTACAACTATCGCGAGCTGCGCGAGGAGCTGATCGGCAAGGGCCACCACTTCCGCACGGACGGCGACACCGAGGTCATCCTGCGGCTCTACGAGGAGCTTGGCGAGCGTTGCGTCGAGCGGCTGCGCGGAATGTTCGCGTTCGCGATCTGGGATGCCCGCTCCGCAAGCCTGTTCCTCGCCCGCGACCGGATCGGCGTGAAGCCGCTGTACTACACGCTCAACGAACAGGCTTTCGTATTCGCGTCCGAGCTCAAGGGGCTGATGGGCGACGAACGCGTCCGCAGCGGACGCGAGCTGGATGTCGAGGCGGCGCACGGCTACTTCTCGTTCCTGAGCGTGCCTGACCCGCTGACCATCTACCGGGGCATCTACAAGCTTCCCGCCGCCCATACGCTGACGCTGCGCGGTGGCCGAGTTGAGCTGCGACGTTACTGGGACGTCGAGTTCCGGGACGCGACCACCGGCACCGAGGAGGAGTGGCGCGAACGGGTGCTGGATGCGCTGCGCGATGCGGTGCGCGTGCGCCTGGTGGCCGACGTGCCGCTCGGTGCGTTCCTGAGCGGGGGCATCGACTCGAGCAGCGTGGTCGCATTGATGGCTGGCCTCGTGGACCGGCCGGTCAAGACCTTCTCGATCGGCTTCACCGAAAGCGCCTACAACGAGGCGTCGGACGCCGCATTGGTCGCGCGCCACCTCGGCACCGATCACACCGAGCTGATGCTCACGCCGTCGACGATTCAGCCGGTGATCCCGGCGCTGCTCCAGCAGTTCGACGAGCCGTTCGCGGATTCGTCGGCGATTCCGACCTATTTCGTCTCCAAGCTGGCGCGCGAGCAGGTGACCGTGGCGTTGTCCGGCGACGGCGGCGACGAGCTGTTCGGCGGCTATCCGTGGCGACAGGTCCGGCCGCGTTACCAACGCGTGCTCAGCCGGCTGCCGCTCGCGGTGCGCTCGGGCATCAGCGCGCTCGGCAGCCTGCTGCCGAGATCGGTGCCGGGGAGCAACTACCTGCGCCAGGCGCATGTGCCCTACGAGCGCTACATCCTCGACGCGCTCGCGGTCTTCGATCAGGACGACCGCAAGGGCTTGTATTCCGGCGCGTTCGCCGCGGCGGTCGCCGACCGGGATCCGTTCGCCGCCCATCTCGTCAATCTGGCGGGCCGCAGCGACCGGTCGTGGCCGGCGCGGATGATGCAGTACGACCTCAAGACCTATTTGCCGAACGACATACTGACGAAAGTCGACCGCATGAGCATGTACGTCTCGCTGGAGGCTCGCGAGCCGCTGCTCGACCACCATCTGGTCGAGCTGGCGGCGCAGGTGCCGAGCCGCCTCAAGATCCGCGGCAACGTCGCGAAGTACATCCTCAAGCAGGCGGTGGCGCCGCTGCTGCCGGCGGAGGTGCTGACCAAGCGCAAGCAGGGCTTCAGCATTCCGCTCAGCAAGTGGATGCGCAACGAACTGCGCGGCGACGTGCTCGACGCGCTGTACGGTGGCAACCGGCACGGCCTTTTCGATCGCCAGGCGGTGACGCGGATGACGGACGACTTCCTCCGCGGCAACGATCTTCGCGAGCACCAGATCTGGTCGCTGTACGCCTTCGAGCTGTGGCACCAGCGGGTCGACGCGCGGCTGGCGCCGGGCGCCGTGGGGATCGCGCCGTGCCGGCCGTAACGGTCGTCATCCCGGCGTACAACTCGGCGCGCTACATCGGCGAGGCGCTGGAGTCGGTGCGGGCGCAGTCGATGCACGACTTCGAGGTCATCGTGGTCGACGACGGCTCGACCGACCGCACCGTCGAGGTCGCAAGGGACGCCGCGAGGGGCCTTGCCGTCCAGGTGCTCGAGCAGCGTAACTCCGGGCCGGGCGCCGCGCGCAACGCCGGCATCCGCGCGGCCGCGGGCCGCTACTGCGCGTTCCTCGACGCCGACGACCTGATGCTTCCGGACCGGCTGGCCGAGCAGACGCGGCTGCTCGATGCCGACGCGCAGCTTGGCCTGGTGCATACCGACCTCATGACTTTCGACGAACGCGGGACGATTCACGGCAGCCGCCGCGCCTTCTCGGACCCGTGCGGCGGCCAGATTCTCGATCGCCTGCTGCTCGGCAACTTCATCACGACCTCGACCGTGATGGCGCCGCGCGCCGTTCTGCTCAAGGCGGGGCTGTTCGGTCTCGAGCGCCGCGTCTCGGAGGACTTCGAGCTTTGGCTGCGAATCGCGGCCGAATGGCCCGTCGGCTACATCGAGCGCGCGCTGATCCGCTACCGCTACACGCCTGGCAGCCTGTCCGGCGACAAGCTGTTTGCGGCGCGCGCCGCGCTCGACGTCGTGGACAGCTTCTGGCGCGATCATCGCCAGTATCGTGGCCAGCGGCCGGACGTCTACCGCCGCTCGCGGGCGCGGCATCTGGCGACCGCCGGCGCCGCGGCGCTGAACCGCGGGAGTCGCGGGCTCGCGCTGCGCTACATTGCCGCCGCGCTCGGCCACGACCCGTGGGATCGGCGCTCGTGGAAGTGGGCGCTGAAGGCGCTGCTGCCGCTGCCGTCGTCGCGGCCGGCCGCGGCCTGAGCCCCCTCGTGATCCGATGAGCCGCCCGCTGCGAATCCTGCACATCGGCAACGGTCGGGCCTTCAAGATCAAGGCGATCGTGGACGCGTTCGTGCGTCGCGGCCATGAGTTGCATGTCGTGCCGATCCCGCCCTCGGCGGAGGCCTGGAGCGGCGTCGAGTGGCACTCGCTGCCGATCGCGGCGTTGCCGGCACCGGCGCGCGTTCCGGCGCGGATGTGGCAGGTTCGCCGCCTCGCGCACCGCATCGGTGCCGACGTCGTGCACTCGCACAACGCCTGGGGGCCGGCGTGGTACGGGGCACTCGCGGGCCGGCGGCCGCACCTCATTCACGCCTACGGCGGCGACCTGCTGCCCGAGCAGACCGTCGGCCGCCCAGCGTGGCAGCGCGCGCTTACGGCGCGCGCCTGCCGTGGGGCAGACCGGCTGATCGTGACCGGGCGCCACATGGTCAGCGCGGCCGTCAAGCTGGGTGTTGCCGCGGAGCGCGTGCTGCTGCTGCCGCGCGGCGTCGACCTCGAGGCCTATCGCCCGGGGCTCGACACCAGCGGCCTGCGGGTCCAGCTCGAACTCGGCGACCGCTGGCCGGTTGTCCTCAGTCCGCGCTACCAGATCGACGAGACGCTCTATAACCTCGACGTCGTCATTGAGGCCTTCGCGCGTTTGCGGCAGCGCTTGCCGTCCGCCGTCTGTGTGCAGATGGCCGATCCGTCGCGGACCGACGGTTGGCGGCGACTGGCGGCCCTCGCCGCGCAGCGCGGCCTCGGCGACAGCTACCGGCTGGCGCCCAGCGTCGACAACACGCAGATGCCACTGTACTACAACCTTGCCACGGTCGTTGCCTCGGTGCCGTCGTCGGACGGTTTTCCGGTGACGGTGCTCGAGGCGTCGGCGTGCGCGGCGCCGCTGGTGGTCAGCCGGCTGCCGTACTGCGACGACTGGTTCGTGGACGGCGAGAACGGCCTGATCGTTCCGGTGCGAGACTCGCAGGCGCTGGCGGGCGCGCTCGCCGCCGTGTGCGAGGACGCCGAGCTGGCGCGCCGTCTCGGCGCCGCCTCGCGCCGCCTGGTCGCGGAGCGCGCCGACTATCAACGCTGCATGGACCTTCTGGAACACGAGTACCGGGTGCTGGTCGACGCTGTCGACGGGTCCCGGCGAGCGAGGCGCTAGCGATGTGCGGAATCTGCGGCCGATACAACCTTGACGGCCGGCCGGTGACGGCCGACGAGATCGTGGCGATGCGAGACACCATGGTGCATCGCGGCCCCGACGATCAGGGCATCTTCGTCGCCGGGGCGGTGGGCCTGGGGCACCGGCGCTTGTCGATTATCGACCTGAGCGGCGGGCACCAGCCGATCAGCAACGAGGACGGCACGATCACCGTCGTCTTCAACGGCGAAATCTACAATTTCGCCGAGATCCGCGCCGAGCTGCTGGCACGCGGGCACACGTTCACCAGTCGCTCGGACACCGAAGTCATCGTCCATCTGTACGAAGAACTCGGCCCGGATTGCCTGCAACGCTTCATCGGCATGTTCGCGATCGCGCTCTGGGACGCGCGGCGGCAGCGCCTGTTTCTGGCGCGCGATCGCCTCGGCGTCAAGCCGCTCTACTACGCGCATCGCGGTGACGCACTGTGGTTCGCGTCGGAGATCAAGGGCGTGCTGCGTGCGCCCGAGCTGCCGGCCGAGATCGACCGTCAGGGCCTGCGGCGCTATCTGACCTACCGCTTCCCCTATGGCGAGGCAACGCTGTTCAAGGACGTACGCCAGCTGCCGCCAGGGCACTGGTTGATCGCCGAGCAAGGCCGCGTGACGGTGCGCCGCTACTGGGACGTGCCGGAGCGCGAGGTCGGCGCCGCGGGCGCGGATGCCGGCGCATTCCTGCCGCTGCTCGACGATTCGGTGCGGCTGCGGATGATCAGCGACGTGCCGATCGGCTCGTTCCTGTCCGGCGGCGTGGACTCGAGCGCGATCACTGCCTTGATGGCGCGCCACACCGACCGCGTGCGGACGTTCTCCGTCGGCTTCATTCCGGACGAGGAGAGTGAGCTTGGCTGGGCGAAGAGGGTGGCGGAGCATTGTCGCGCCCAGCACCATGAGTTCGTACTCGGTTCCGAGGACTTCTTTTCGCTGCTGCAGCGCCTGGTATGGCACAACGACGAGCCGCTGATGTTTCCGGCGAGCATCCCGCTCTACCTGCTGTCGCGCGAGTCGAAGCGCGAGGCGACCGTCATGCTCGGCGGGGAGGGCGCGGATGAGATCCTCGCCGGCTACGGCACGGACGTCCGCGCCTACTGGCTGAACCGACTGTCCTCCGCCGTGCCGCACGGGTTGCGACGGGCGCTCGCCGGGCTGCAGCTGCCGGGTCGGCTCGGCAGCGTCGCGAGCCGCGCCGCGCTCACGCCGTCCGAGCTGATCCTCGACAGCTTCCGGCTCGCGGATTCGGCTCAGCTGATCGGCGCCTGCCGCTTGCAGCTGCCCGGCGCCGCGGCCGACGACGAGGACTTGCAGCGCGAACTCGGCCTCGGCGGCCGCAGCGGCACCTTCCTCGACCGGCTGCTGTACTTTCAGCTCAAGACCTACCTCGTCGCGTTGCTGATGAAGCAGGACAAGATGAGCATGGCGGCGTCGATCGAGACCCGCGTCCCGTACCTCGACCATCGGCTCGTGTCGCTCGCGCTGTCGCTGCCGGACCGCGACAAGATCCGCGGTCGCACCGGCAAGCATCTGTTGAAGCGCGTCAGCGAGCAGCTGCTGCCGCGCGACGTCGTCTACCGGCGCAAGCAAGGCTTCCCGGTGCCGATCGCACGCTGGATGCAGGCTCCCGGCAACCCCTTCGTCGAGCTCCTGCTAGACGCCGAGACGCTGAGGGACGGCCTGCTGGAGGCCGACTGGGTCAAGTCGCGCGTCGCGCGCTTCCGCGCCGGCGCCGGCAATTCCATGGAACTCTGGGCAATGCTGAATCTGGAACTGTGGCGACGTGAGTACCTGACCGCCGCCGGGCGTCAGCGGGCGGGGATGGCGGCTTGACGGTGAACGGCGACTGTTGGTCGCGCCTGCGCCGGCTCCCGGAGCGGGTCCGGCGGCGCCTGCGGGCCCTGCGGGACCGGGCGCGCTACCGCCTGGGCTTGCCCGAGGCCCGCCCGCCGCGATGCGAGCTGGCCGACGGCTTCGTACACGTGCTCGACCGCCGCGAACGCACGGCGCTGGTGGCACGCTATCGCCAGAGCTGCCCCGACGCGGTCGCGACCGAAATCGCGGCAGCGACGCAGTACCGTGAGCACCGCTTCGCGATGCTCGGGCACCAGATGGCGCATGGCGAGCGCATCGCGTGGGCGCGAGATCCGGTTTCCGGTCATGACTGGCCGCCGGCCTATTCGCCGGACATCCGCTATCACGGGCCCGCGCGTCTCGGCGACATCAAATTGCCGTGGGAGCTCAACAAGCACCAGTACTTCTTCACCCTCGGCAAGGCCGCGTGGCTCACCGGCGATGAATCGTTCGCCGACGAAATCATCCGCCAGATCGACGACTGGCTGGTCGCGAATCCGTACCGGCGCGGAATCCACTGGATCAGCGCGCTCGAGATCGGGGCGCGCGTCATCTCGTGGGTGCTCGCCTATCCGTTCTATGCCGAGCGTACCGATGCGGCCTTCCGCCGGCGGCTCGTCGACGCCGTGGCGGTGCACGTGCGCTTCGTCGAGGCGCACCTGTCGACCGGCCCGTACGCCAACACCCACCTGGTCGGCGAGGCCGCGGCGATGGTGGTCGGCGGGTTGTTCGTCGACTGTCAGGCGAGCCGGCGTTGGGTCGAGCGCGGCATCGCGCTGCTCGAGCGGGAACTGCGACGCCAACTGACGCGCGACGGCGTGCACGTCGAACGTAGTGTTGGCTACCACCGGTTCTTTCTCGACCACTACTACCTGGTCGACGCCCTGCTCGCCGCCAACGGCCGCGCTTTCGGCGCGGCGACGCGCGCCGGAATGGAGCGCGCGACGAGCTATCTTCGCGATGCGATCGCCCCGAGCGGCGCACCGCTCGCATTCGGCGACGCCGACGAGGCGCGCGGCCTGTGGGTCCACCGCGACAGCAGCCGCGACTACCGAGCACTGCTGGCGCTGGCGGCGGTCACCTTTGACAGGCCGGAGTTCTTAGACCCGGCCGGCGGCAGTCCCGAGGAACTGCTCTGGCTGCTCGGCGAGCGCGGGCTGGCACGCTTCGAGCGGCTGCGGCCGCGACCTCCGCAGCACCTCTCGGCCGCCTACCCCGACGGCGGCTACTACTTCCTGCGCAGTGGCTGGGCCGCGCATGAGGCGGTTCTGGCGGTTGACTGCGGGCCGCTCGGATTCGGCCCGGCGGGGCACGGTCACGCCGACGCCCTCAGCATCCAACTGCACGCCGCCGGCTATCCGTTCCTGGTCGACGCCGGCACGTTCTCCTACAACCTCGACTATCGCTGGCGCAACCGGTTCCGCGGTACGCGCGCGCACAACACGCTCACCGTGGACGGCGCCGATCAGTCCGATCCGAGCGACCGGATGTCGTGGCGGACGCAGGCGGTGGCGACGGCGCGATTCTGGATCAGCGAGCCGCGCTTCGACGTGCTGGTCGGAGAGCACGACGGCTACGCGCGCTTCAACGACCCGGTGCTCCACCGGCGCGTCGTCGTGTGCTTCCGGCCACACACGTGGTGGATCTGGGATGAACTCGCATGCCGGCAGCAGCACGACTGGGAGGCACGCTGGCATCTGTTACCTGACTGCGAGGTGCGGGCGATGGCCGCCGATCGCTTCGAGCTGCGCTCGCCGGGCGGCGCGCAGCTGCACCTCTGGACCCCGGTTGCCGGCGCCGGGCGCGGTGCAGTGACGCACGTCACCGGCGGCGAAGAGGAGACCGGTGCGTGGTACTCGCCGGAGTACGGCGTTCGAATTCCGGCGCAGGCGCTCGTGGTCCGCGGGCGCACGGTCGGGCCGCTACGCTACGGCACGATGATCACCGCGAGCGCCGCCGCGCGCCCATTCGCGGCGCTGATCGACGACGCGTACCACTGCGGTGTCGAGCGGGATGGCGGCACCGAGTCGCTGCTGTATCGCCCGCAGCTGACCGGGCGCAGCGAGTGGTCCGGACACGCTTTTGACGGCGACCTCGTGTACCTCGACCGGCCGCTGCGGGAGCCACCCGTGGTCCGTGCGTCGGCATTTCGCGAGCTGCGGGTCCCGGGGCTGCTCGAGGTCCGCGCGCCGTCGCCGCTCACCGTGCTCGAGCTCAGCGGCCGCCGCTGTACAATCCGCAGCGCCGCGGGTGACCCGCGGCCGCAGGTCGCTTTGCCAGGCGGCTATGAGCTTTGGATCAACGAACAAGCGGTGGCGCCCTCGCGCACGCTCGACGACTGAGTGCACGCTGCGAAATGAAAATACTTCACGCCCTCGAAACCTCGGTACCCGAGCTGGTTGGCTACACCGTCCGCGGACGCTACATCGTTACCCACCAGCGGCGGCAGGGGCTTGACCCCTTGGTCGTCACGTCGCCGTTCTTCAAGGGCGCCGTCGGGCCGCAGCCGGAAGTCATCGACGGCATCCGCTATTTTCGCAGCAATCACATTCCGCGCCCCGACCGCAGCAAAGGCCGACTGTCGGCCTACTGGACGCGGCTGCTGATGCTGCGTCGCTACCGCCGCTTCCTCGCCGAGCTGGTCCGTCGCGAGCGACCGGACGTAATCCACGCGCACTCGTCCTACACCAACGGCCTGGCGGCCGCGTACGCATCGCGTGTCACCGGCGTGCCCTTTATCTACGAGCTGCGGACGCTGTGGGGCGAGGCCGCGGTCGTCGAGGAGGGCCTGCGGCCGGAATCCTTCACCTACCGAATCATCGGCCGCATGGAGCATCGGGTGATGACGCTGGCGCAACGTCTGGTAGTCATCTCGGAGGGCATTCGGCGGGCGATCACCGCCGCGGGAATCGATCCCGCGAAGATCGACGTCGTGCCGAACGGCGTCGATACCGAGCAGTTCAACCCGTGCCCGCGCGACACCGCACTTGAGGCCGAGCTCGGCCTGGCGGGCTGCTTCGTCGTCGGCTTCATCGGCTCGCTGCGCAAACTCGAGGGGCTAGAGCTGCTGGTCGACGCGTTCGCGTCGATTCGGCGCGGCGAGCCGCGCGCGCGGCTGTTGATCGTCGGCGACGGCCCGGAGCGCGTGCGTCTCGAGTCACGGGCGCGCGAGCTCGGCCTGCAGGGCGTCGTTCGGTGTACGGGACTCGTGCCGCACATCGACGTGATCCGCTACTACTCGATCATGGACGTGATGGTGTACCCGCGCATCGACGCCCGCATCAATCAGACGGTGACGCCACTCAAGCCTTTGGAGGCGATGGCGCTCGGCAAGGTTTGCGTCGCAAGCGACGTCGGCGGGCTGCGCGAACTGGTCACCGACGGATCGACCGGCTTGCTGTTCGCCGCCGGCGACGGCAGCGCGCTCGCCGAGCGGATCGTGACGCTGGCCGGAAATTCGGAGCTTCGTCAGCGCCTCGAGACCGAGGCGCTGAGCACGGTTCGCCGGGAGCGCGACTGGCGGGTGATCGCGGCACGCTACAAGGGGATCTACGGACGCGTGCTACCCGGTCGCGGCGTCTGACTACGCGCCGCGCGGGGCGCGGGCGACTCCGCTAGAATGTGCGGCGAGTCGGGCGGTCACCGTGGCGGGCGTCGCACGGTGCGCGACCTGGCCCGAGGGCACCTCCGCGGAAGCAAGGACAGGCTCCGTTGCCCCCCCTGACATGATCGTCGAGAAGCTTCCGTGGACCCGGTCTCAGATCTGCCACCGACGTTCTGTTAGCCTCTCAGTGGATATTGGACGGACAAAACCCGATGTTACGGAATCTGGTACTGGTCGCGATGCTCGGCCTGCTGGCGAGCGGTGTGAGTCGCGCGCAGACGGGGCAGGCGGCAGGCGTCGCGCCGTCGCAGCCGGCCGCGGATGCGAATCAATACCAGATCGGTCCTGGCGACGTGGTGCAGGTGTTCGTCTGGCGCAATCCCGATCTCTCCGTCACGGTGCCGGTGCGCCCGGACGGTCTGATCTCGACGCCGCTGGTCGAGAACATCGTCGCGGTCGGCCGCAGCCCGTCCGAGCTCGCGCGCGCCATCGAGGTGGTGCTGGCCGAGTTCATCAAGTCGCCCAAGGTCAACATCATCGTCACGCAGCCGGCCGGCATCTTCACTCAGCTGAAGGTGGTCGGGCAGGTCGCGAAGCCGCAGGCCGTCCAGTACCGGGACGGCATGACGGTTCTAGACGCGGTGCTGCAGGTCGGTGGCCTGACGCAGTTCGCGGCGGGCAATCGCGCCAGAATCATCCGCAAGGTCGGTGGCAAGGACACCGAGATCCGCGTCAAGCTCCGGGACCTGGTCGAGAAGGGCGACATGACGCAGAACCTCGCGTTGAAGCCCGGTGACGTGCTCGTCGTTCCCGAGTCACTGCTCTAGCGCGCCACGATCTCATGCTGCCCGCCATCGAATCGGCAGTGGATCGCGTACGCGGCGCGTGGCGCTTCCGCTGGCTCGGCCTGCTGATCGCCACGGCGGTTTGCGTCGTGGCGTGGGGCATCGTCTTTCTGGTGCCGGACTCCTACCGCGCCTCGTCGCGCGTGTTCATCGATACCAACACGCCGCTCAGCCAGGTCACCCGCGGTATCGGCGGCGAGTCGGACGTCGAGAGCCAGATCGTCAAGGTGCGCCAGGCGCTGCTTGGCGGCCCGCAACTCGAGAAGGTGGCCGCCGACTCGGGCCTGCTGACCGGGGTCGTTGACCCGCGCAGCAGGGATCTGGTCATCGCCGACCTGCGCAAGCGCATCGAGATCACCAGCACCGCGAGCGTCGGGGCGAGCGTCTACGTGATCTCCTTCAAGGATCGCTCCCGCGACACGGCGTTGCGCGTCGTCGATCGCCTGCTCAAGACCTTCGTGCAGGGCACGCTCACCGGCAAGCGTGAGGGCTCTGCACAGGCGCAGAACTTCCTCGTTTCGCAGATCGCCGAGCTTGAGCACCGCCTGTCGGCGAGCGAGGAACGACTGGCGGACTTCAAGAAGCGCAACGTCGGGCTGATGCCCGGTGCCCAGGGCGACTACTTCACGCGGCTGCAGGCCGAGATGGAGGCACTCGGCAAGGCCCAGTCGGCGGTCGGCCTCGCCACGCGCCGCCGTGACGAGCTGCGCCGCCAGCTGCGCGGCGAGGAGCCGGTCACGCCGCGCGGCACAAGCCTCGGATCGGCGACGGGCGGGGCGCTGACGGGCGCCGGCACCGACACCGGGAGCCGCATCCGCGAGACGCAGGCACGGCTCGACGACCTGCTGCTGCGCTTCACCGACAAGCACCCGGACGTCATCGCGATGCGCGCGACGCTCGAGGAGCTCAAGCTGCGCCAGCAGACGGAACTTGATGCGGTGAAGCGCGGCGATCCCGGCGCCATCGATCGCAGCGGCCTCGCGGCCAACCCCGTCTACCAGAGCCTGCAGCTGCAGTCGAACCAGGCCGAGGTTGATCTGGCCGCCGCCGAGGCCGACGTCGCCGACCGGCAGCACAAGATCGCGAGCCTGCGCAGCGTCGTCAATACCGCGCCGGAAGTGGAGGCGGAGTACGCGCGCCTCAACCGCGACTACGACGTCACCAAGGCGCAGTACCAGGCGCTGCTGGAGCGCCTCGAGCGGACCAAGCTTGGCGAGAACGCGCAGGAGACCGGAATCGTGCGTTTCGAGGTCATCGACCCGCCGAACGCACCCTACGACCCGGTGGCTCCGAATCGTCCGTTGCTGATCGCGCTGCTGTTGGCGTTCGGAATCGGCGCCGGCGGCATGGCGGCCTACCTGACCTCGGTGATGCGACCCGTGTTCAGCAACGTGCGGCAGCTCGCCGAGGTGACCCAGCTGCCGGTGCTCGGCGCGGTCAGCATGACGTGGCTCGAGGCGCACCGTGCGCGGCTGCGGATCGACGCGCTGCGCTACACCGGCGCGGTATTGGCGCTGTTCTTGGTCGCGGCCGTGATCGTCGTGCTGCAGTCGCGGATCGCGCATCTGGTGCGGGGCATCGCATGAGCTTCGTCGAGCAAGCGCTGAAGAAGATGCAAGCCGCGGCGCGTGGCGGCGGCGACGAAGCAGGGCCGCGCGCGATGCCGACAGGCCCGGTCGCGGCCCTCGGGCGTGCACCGGAGACGTCGATCGCCGCGGTCGGCCAGCGCCGCGCGGCCGCCGGCGGCGGCCGCATTCTCAACATCAACCGCGGCAATCTGCGCGCCGCAGGACTGATCCCGCCGGAGTCGCAGGAGCGCCAGCTGGCGCAGCAATATCGGCAGATCAAACGGCCACTGATCGCGAATGCGATCGGTCGCGGGACGCCGCGGCTCGACCGCGGCCAGCTGATCATGGTGGCGAGCGCGCTGCCCGGCGAAGGCAAGAGCTTCACCTCGCTCAATCTCGCGCTCAGCATCGCGATGGACAAGGACGTGCGGGTGCTGCTGATCGACGCCGACGTCGCCAAGCCGCGCATCAGCAGCTTGCTCAGCATCGACGGCGAGCGCGGACTGCTGGACGCGTTGCGCGAGCCCGCGGTCGAACTCGATGATCTGGTGGTGCCGACGGATATTCCGGGACTGTCGGTGCTGCCGAGCGGACGGCGCTCTGAACAGGCAACCGAACTGCTCGCCAGCGCGCGGATGGTGGAAGTGCTGCAGGGCTTGATCCAGCGCGACCCGAATCTCATCGTCGTGCTCGATTCGCCGCCGCTACTGCTGACCACCGAGTCGCAGGCGCTGGCGCAGGTGGCCGGCCAGATTCTCGTCGTGGTCCGGGCGGACGCCACGTCGCACCGTGAGGTGCTGGATGCGCTCAGCTATCTCGCGAGCCGGCCGTGCGTCTCGCTGGTGCTCAACCAGAGCGTTTCCGCGGCAATGGCCGGCTACTACTACCACGGCTACGGCACCCCGCCGGAGTCCAGCTCCGGCAGCTGATCGCAACGCTGCGCCCCAGGGCGCCGTGCCCGCCGCTACGTCGGAAAATTTTACAGATTGTGGCGCTCGCGGCACGTTCAGGGCCGCGGCGTGTGGCACCGGGATGACGGTCGCAGCGCCCGTCCGGCGCTCACGCCGCGGCCTCTCGCGAGTGCCGGGCGGAATCGCGCGCCGGGCGAGGGCGGCGACGTGTCCGGCTGGGCCAGCGACGACCGCTGCCGCTCCGTCACGCCAGGTGCCGGCCGACAGCGCCTGAGGTCCGCGAAGGTGACGGGACCTGACCCAGGTCACGGGGCTCCGGCGCCCGGCCGAACGCCTCCAACTTCCCGGACCGGCGACCGCCCCAAGGGGTCCGGTGTCGAGGATTCTTACAGTCGCACATTGCGATGCACCATGGCTCTAGCGGGGCTGCCCGGCGATCTCGGCAGAAGCTCGTCGCCCGCGCCTGCAGCGCCCCAATACCGTCGGCTGCGTCACACAATTCCGGCCGATTGAGGGGCCCGCTGCCCGCCTCAGGGAGGGCGGCCTGATCCTTGCATAGTGAGGGTGCCGAGGCGGGTTTCCGCAGAACGCGGAGTTGCCTTGGCATTGATCCTGATCCCCGTCGAGGAGCGTGCGCATGGGCTTTCGTCAAATGGCGTCCTGGGTTCTGGTGGCGACGATGCTGGCGGTGTTGCCAGCGGCAGCCGACGCGTCCTGTGCCACGCCTGCCAACGCCATTGAGGCCGAGAATTGCCTGCCGGGCACGCCGGACACCGTCTGGGACATCCCGACGAGCGACGCGGGCGACGCGACGATCCAGGGCTACGCGACCCAGATCAGCGTGACCCCGGGGAGCACGGTCAGCTTCAAGGTCAAGACGACGGCCAACGCGTACACGATGGACGTGTACCGGATGGGCTACTACCAGGGCAACGGCGCCCGCAAGGTCACGAGCCTGACCCCGTCCGTGCCGCTGCCGCAGGCTCAGCCCGCCTGCCTGACCGATGCCGCGACGAATCTGATCGATTGCGGCAACTGGGCCGTGTCGGCGTCGTGGGCAGTGCCGGCCAACGCGGTCTCCGGAATCTACTTCGTCGTCCTCAAGCGCACCGACACCGGTGGCAAGAGCCACATGGTGTTCGTGGTCCGCGATGACACGAGCCATGCCGCGATTCTGTTCCAGGCCTCCGACACCTCGTGGCAGGCCTACAACGACTACGGCGGCGAGAATTTCTACGGTTGCGGCGGCTTCAACCAGGCGTGCCGCGCCTTCAAAGTCAGCTACAACCGCCCGTTCAATACCCGCAGCTTCGAGCCGCAGACGTGGGTGTTCTCCGGCGAGTACCCGATGATTCGCTGGCTTGAGGCGAACAGCTACGACGTCAGCTATTCGACCGCGACCGACACCGATCGCAACGGCGCGCTGCTGCTCAATCACAAGCTGTACCTGTCGAACGGCCACGACGAGTACTGGTCAGGCGCGGAACGCGCCAACGTCGAGGCGGCGCGCGCGGCCGGCGTCAACCTCGCGTTCTTCAGCAGCAATGCCATCTACTGGAAGACGCGTTGGGAGTCGAGCATCGACGGCTCGGGGACGCCGTACCGCACGCTCGTCTCGTACAAGGAGACCTGGTCGAACGCCAAGATCGATCCGAACGCCGCCTGGACCGGCACGTGGCGCGACCCGCGCTTCAGCCCGCCGTCTGACGGCGGCCGGCCCGAGAACGCGCTGATGGGCATGTTGTCGCGCTACGTGACCTCGGAGATCGGCGCGATCTCGGTCGCCCAGGCGGATGGTCAGTTGCGCTTCTGGCGCAATACGCCGGTGGCCTCGCTGCCGACCGGTGGTACGACGGCGCTGGCGCCGGGATCGCTCGGCGAAGAGGTTGACATCGACGAGGACAACGGCTTCCGTCCTGCCGGCCTGATGCACCTGTCGACGACGCCGATCACCGGCAGCGACTGTCTGGTTGACTACGGCAACATCACCAGCACGTGCAGTTCGACGCACGCGGTCACCCTATACCGCCACTCGAGCGGCGCCCTGGTGCTCAGCACCGGCACCTACTGGTGGTCGTGGGGCCTCGACACGAATCACGATCAGCCGGCGACCGGCGGCTCAACCGATTCGAGCATGCAGCAGGCGACGGTCAACTTCCTGGCCGACGTACGCATCCAGCCGGCCACCCTGCAGGCAGGCCTCGTTCTCGCGACCGCGTCGACCGACACGATCGCGCCGACCTCGCACATCAGCAGCCCGTCGGCCGGCGCAAGCTTTCCGGCCGGCGCGACGGTGACGATCACCGGCACCGCGACCGACACGGGCGGCGTGGTCGCCGGCGTGGAAGTGTCGGTCGACGGCGGCGTCACCTGGCACCCGGCCTCCGGTCGGTCCAGCTGGAGCTACGCTTGGGCCGCCGCGGGGCTCGCGAACGCCTCGATCATGAGCCGCGCGGTCGACGACAGCGGCAACGTCGAGACGCCGGGGGCGGGCGTCAACGTCACGGTGAGCGGCGGCGGCTACAACATCTGGTCGCCGACGGCCAATCCTTCGGAGCCGCAGGCGCTGGCGTCCGGCGGACCGGACAACCCGATCGAGGTCGGTGTGAAGTTCCGCGCCGACGTCCCGGGCACGATCAGCGGTATCCGCTTCTACAAGCTGGCGGCGAACGCCGGCACACACATCGGCAGTCTGTGGTCGGCGTCCGGTCAGCTGCTGGCGAGCGCGACCTTCACCAACGAAGCGTCCTCAGGCTGGCAGGAAGTGCATTTCGCGACGGCCGTCGCCATCGCACCGAACACCGTCTACGTCGCCTCGTACCACTCGACCGGCGGCAACTACGCCGACACCATCAATTACTTCGTCGGCAACGGCACCGACACCCCGCCGCTGCACGCGCTGAGCAATACGGTCGGCGGCGGCAACGGCGTGTTCGCCTACGGCGCCACGAGCATCTTCCCGACCACCAGCTTCAGCGCGTCCAACTACTGGGTTGACGTCAGTTTCCAGCCTTCGGCGACGCTCGCATCGCTGGCCGTCACGCCGTCCAACCCGATCGTCGGGATCGGCAGTACCGTGCAGATGACCGCGACCGGCACCTACTCGGATGGTTCGACGCAGGACTTCTCGAACCTGGTCAGTTGGAGCTCATCCAACACTGCCGCAGCGACGGTCAGCAGCGGCGGTGTCGTGACCGGCGTGGCCAACGGTACGGCGACGATTTCAGCGTCGGTGTCCGGCCTGACAAGCTCGGTCGTCGCGACCGTCAAGGTCATCCCGGTGAGCGTGACGACCACGACGCTGCCGGCCGCGAACCAGAATGCCGGCTACTCGGCGACGCTGGCCGGCACCGGTGGCACACCGCCGTACACCTGGTCGGCGGTCAATCTGCCGGCCGGCCTGACGCTGAACGCCGCAACCGGCGTCATCAGCGGCATGCCGACCGGCCCTGGCCCGTTCAACGTCACGGTGCAGATCACCGACTCGTCCCAGCCGGCGCAGACCGCGCCCGGCTCGGTGGCGCTCGCCGTGGCGCCTGCCGCGCTCGCTGCGTGGCCGGTGACGGCCGCGCCGACCGTCGCCGATGCGGGACCTGACAGCGCGGTCGAGCTGGGCGTGAAGTTCACCGTGGACGTGTCCGGATCGATCACCGGCGTGCGCTTCTATAAGTCCGCCGCCAACACCGGTACGCACGTCGCGAACCTGTGGTCAGCGGCCGGCACGTTGCTCGCGAGCGCAAGCTTCGCGAACGAAAGTGCCTCCGGCTGGCAGCAGGCGAACTTCGCCGCGCCGGTGGCGGTCACTGCCGCCACCGTCTACGTCGCCTCGTACCACTCGACCAGCGGCCACTTCGCCCTCGATGCCAGCTATTTCGCGACGCAGGGCGTCGACAACGCGCCGCTGCACCTGCTCGCGAACGGCGTGTCGGGCGCGGACGGCGTCTTCGCCTACGGCTCGGCGAGCGTGTTCCCGAGCTCGACGTACAACTCGAGCAACTACTGGGTCGACGTTGCGTTCCAGCGGCCGAATCCGACCTCGGTGTCGGTTGCGCCGACCAACGGCGTCGTGCAGCCGGGAACTACGCAGCAGTACAGCGCCACCGGCACCTATCCTGACGGCAGCAGCGGCGACGTCACGACCCAGGTGACCTGGACGTCCGCGAACACCGCGGTCGCCACCGTCAGCGCGACCGGCGTGGTGCGAGGCATCAGCACCGGCACTTCGACGATCACGGCGTCGATCGGTGGTCTCGCGACTGCCGTCCCGGTCACGGTCAAGGTCATCCCGCTGGCCGTCGCAACGACGGCGCTGCCGGCGGCGAACCAGAACGCGGGCTACACGGCGCTCGTGTCCGGTATCGGCGGCACGGCGCCGTACAGCTGGGCGGCGGTCGGTGCGCTGCCCGCGGGCCTGACGCTGAACGCGACGACCGGTGCCATCAGCGGTACGCCGACCGCGGCCGGCACGTTCAGCATCGCGCTGCAGGTCTCCGATTCGGCGAGTCCGATTCAGACCGCCGCCGGTTCGGTGACGTTGACGGTCGCCGCCGGGGCGCTCAGCGGCTGGCCGCTCGCGGCGACCCCGGTGCTCGCCGACGCAGGCCCTGACGCGGCCGCCGAGCTCGGCGTGAAGTTCCGCACCGATTCTGACGGCACCGTGACCGGCGTCCGCTTCTACAAGTCGGCGGCCAACGTCGGCACGCATATTGCGAACCTGTGGACCTCGACGGGCACGCTGCTCGCGACGGCGACCTTCGTCAACGACAGCGCCTCAGGCTGGCAGCAAGCGAACTTCGCGACGCCGGTCGCGGTGACCGCGAACACGGTCTACGTGGCGTCCTACCACGCGACCAGCGGCCACTACGCGCTTGATCAGAACTACTTTGCGGGCGCCGGAATCGACGCGCCGCCGGTGCACCTGCTGGCGGATGGTGTCTCCGGTCCGGATGGCGCGTACAGCTACGGTGCGACGAGCGCGTTCCCGGCGACGGGCTTCAAGGCCAGCAACTACTGGGTGGACGTTGCCTTTGCGCCCGGTGCGCCGACCGTCGCCACGGTGACCCTGCCGACCGCGACCCAGGCGGCCGGCTACTCCGCGTCGCTGGCCGCGACCGGCGGACTGGCGCCGTATTCGTGGACCGCGACGAGCGCGCTGCCGGCAGGACTGTCAATGACGGCCGCCGGCAACCTGAGCGGCACGCCGACCACCGCCGGGTCCTCGAGCTTCACGGTCCAGGTGGCCGATGCGCAGAACCCCTCGAAGACCGGCAGCGCGAGCGTTTCGCTCGTCGTGGCAGCCGCGGGCTCGTCCGCCTGGGCGACCGCGGCGACTCCGACCGTCAGCGACGCCGGTCCCGACAGCCCGGTTGAGCTCGGCGTCAAGTTCCGCTCCGACGTGAGCGGCAATATCACCGGCGTGCGCTTCTACAAGTCGGTGGCGAACACCGGCACGCACGTGGCGAACCTGTGGACGACCTCCGGCACGCTGCTCGCAACGGCGACGTTCGGCAACGAGAGCGCATCCGGCTGGCAGCAGGCGAATTTCGCGAGCCCGGTGGCGATCACCGCCAACACCGATTACGTGGCCTCGTACCACACCAACGTCGGCCACTTCGCGGCAGACGGCGGCTTCTTCAGCGGCAAGGGCGTCGACAACGCGCCGCTGCACCTGCTCGCCGACGGCATCGACGGCGGCGACGGCGTGTTCAGCTACGGCGTCACGAGCACGCTGCCGGCGTCGACCTTCAACGCGACCAACTACTGGGTCGACGTGGCGTTCGCGGCCAACGCGCCGCCGCCGCCGCCGCCGCCTGACACGATTGCGCCGTCAGTCGCGATCTCGGCGCCGACCGCCGCAGCGACCTACACCGCGACCGCCGCGACACTGACGGTCGCCGGAACGGCCGCCGACAACGTCGGCGTCACGCAGGTCAGCTGGAGCAACAGCCTCGGCGGCTCCGGGACGGCGGCTGGCACCACGAGCTGGTCGGCGGCGGGCATCGTGCTGAAAGCAGGCAGCAACCTGATCACCGTGACGGCGAGCGACGCGGCCGGCAACCACTCGGCGGCGACGCTGTCGGTGAGCTACACGCCGCCGGACACGACCGCGCCGACTGTGGCCATCACGGCGCCGACCAGCGCCGCGACGTTCAGCACCAGCACGGCGCCGCTGACGCTCGGCGGCACGGCCGCCGACAACGTCGGGGTGGTCGCGGTCAACTGGACCAACAGCCTCGGCGGGGCCGGCACGGCCACCGGTACGAGCGCCTGGAGCGTGCCGACGATCGCGCTGAAGTCGGGGCTCAACACGATCACCGTGACCGCGAGCGACGCCGCCGGCAACGTCGCCACGGCGACCCTGGGCGTGACCTACACGGCGCCGCCGGACACGACCCCGCCGACCATCGCGATCACCAGCCCGACGACGGCGGCGACGTTCACGACCACCGCCGGGTCGCTGACGGTCGGCGGCACGGCCTCGGACAACGTCGGCGTCGCCTCGGTCACCTGGGTGAACAGTCGTGGCGGCAGCGGCACGGCGAGCGGCACCACCAGCTGGTCGGCAGCAGGCGTCGCGCTGCAGTCCGGCTCGAACGTGATCACCGTGACGGCGAAAGATGCTGCCGGCAACAGCAAGACGGCGACGCTCACGGTCACCTTCAATCCGCCGGCCGGCTATGGCCTGGTTGCCGCGTACTCGTTCAACGAGGGCACGGGCGTGACGGTCAACGACGCGTCGGGCAACGGCAATACTGGCTCGATCACCGGCGCGACCTGGACCATGAACGGTCGCTTCGGCAAGGCGCTGGTGTTCAACGGCACGAATTCGCGGGTGTTCGTCAACGCGTCCTCGAGCCTCAACTTCACCGCCGGCATGAGCCTGGAAGCGTGGGTGTTTCCGACGGCGGCGCAGACCGGCAATCGCACCATCATCTACCGTGAGCAGGATGTCGCGTACCTGCGCGCCAGCCAGGCGGCGCGGGCGCGCGTCCCGGCAGGCGGGGGCACGATCGGCGGGACGGTGCTGCAGACGACCGGCAGCACCGCGCTGGCGCTCAATACGTGGCAGTTCCTGACGGTGACCTACGACGGCACGATCCTGCGTCTGTACGTGAACGGTACGCAGGTGGCGAGCGGCACGGCGACCGGTGCGCTCGCGACCAGCCTCAATCCGCTGTGGATCGGCGGCAACAATCCGTTCGGCGAGTACTTCCAGGGTCGGATCGACGAAGTGCGCGTCTACAACCGTGCGCTGAGCGCGGCGGAGATCGCCGTCGACCAGACAACGGCGATCACGCCTTAACGGTGGGCCGCCCCGGCGCCGTCAGGTCCCTGGGCGGTGCTGTTGGCGGCGACCGCGCCTCGCTGCGGACGGCAGCAGCGGCGCGCGGCGACACGCGGCGGTAGCGCCGCGCTGGGGACGAGGCGCGCCGAATGCCGGCGCGGTGCGAGGTGCCGTGGCGGCACTCCTGCACGCCACGGGCCGAGACGCGGAGTCGAACGAGTAACGGAATAGCAAATCGCCGCGTCCGCCCAGATGGGAGCGCCGGTAGCGAAGGGGATCTGTCGTCATGATGTCACGTCATTTCACACTGAGAATCTGCGGCCTCGTCGCCGGCGTCGCGATCGGCGCCGCCGCCGTCCCGGCGCTCGCGCAAACGACGCTGATCGGCAGCTCGACGATCACCTCGAGCACCGACCAGAACGCGGCCGGACAGGCTGAGGCCTTCACGGCGGTGGCAGCGGCGACCGGCAGCGTCAGCACGATCAGCGTCTACATCGCCGCGGGCTCCGCCGCGAACCGGATCGTCGTCGGGCTGTACGCGGGAACGGCCACCGCGCCAACGACGCTGCTCGGCCAGGGGTCGCTGTCGGCGCCGGTGGCCGGTCAGTGGAACACGGTGCCGCTGACGACACCCGCGGCGGTGACCTCGGGAACGAGCTACTGGATCGCGCTGCTCAGCCCGGCGGCTGCGGGGGCGGTCGTGTTCCGCGACAAGTCCGGCGGCACGCGGTCCGTGACGAGTTCATCGAAGAGCCTGACGACTCTGCCAACCGCCTGGACCAGCGGCACGGCGTACACGGACAGCCCGCTTGCCGCGTACGGCGCAACGGCTGCGTCGCCGAATCCGATTCTCAGCGTCGCTCCGACGACGATCGCGTTTTCCGCACTTGCCGGCGGCAGCAATCCGCCACCGGCCGCGCTGCAGGTCACCAACGCCGGCTCCGGTAGTCTCAGCTTCACCGCCTCGAGCGATTCGTCGTGGCTGGCGGTCAGCCCGGCGTCGGGCACGGCGCCGGCCTCGCTGCAGGTGGCCGCGACTTCCACCGGGCTGGTCGTCGGCAGCTACGCCGGCAACGTGACGGTGACGTCCAGCGGCGTGCAGGGTTCGCCGAAGACGATCGCCGTGAACCTGTCGGTCAACTCGGCCGCCGGTACGTCTGCCGACTGGCTGACCGGCTTCCACGACCCGGAGCGCAGCAACAACGCCTCCGCCGAGACGACCATCACGACCGCGACGGCCAAGAACCTCGCGCCGCTGTGGGCGACCACTCTCGACGGCAAAATCACCTCGCAGCCGCTGTACGCCGGCAGCCTCACGGTCGCCGGCGGGACGCACAACGTCGTGTTTGCGGCGACCGACGCGAACAGCCTGTTCGCGGTCGACGCGGACCTCGGCAGCGTGCTTTGGCAGCGCAATTTCGGCGCGCAAGCCAACAACATCTCGATTCCCGGAGGCTTCGGCATCATCGGGCCGCCGGTCATCGACCGCGCGAACGGCCGGCTGTTCCTTGTATCCGACGACGGCCTGCTACATACCGTGGCGCTTGCCACCGGTACCGACCTCGCAGCCGCGCTCAGCGTGATCGCCCAGCCTTTGACCAACAAAGTCTGGGGTGCGCTCAACAAGCTCGGCAACAATCTCTACATCGCGACCGGTAGCGACTGCTGCGACACGCAGCCCTGGTCCGGGCAGGTCATCCGCGTCGACGTCTCCGGCGCGGCCCCGGTGCTCGGCAACCTCGTCTACGCGGTGACTGGCCTGACGGGCAACGACCGCGGTGGCGGCATCTGGGGCTACGGCGGCGTGTCGATCGACTCCGCAACCGGCCAGGTGCTCGCGGCGTCCGGCTCCGACGTCAATAGTGGCTACACGCCGAACGCCAACCGCGTCATCGCCTACGATTCGACCCTGAACGTGCTCGGTACCTTCGTACCGTCGCATCCGACCAGCTACCTGTGCCAGAGCGCACCGTGTGACGTTGACTTCGGCGCGACACCGACCGTGTTCCAGCCCTCCGGCTGCCCGACGATGGCCGCGGTGGGCAACAAGAACGGCTTCCTGTACGTGCTGCGGACCGCCGACTTGGCCGCGAGCCTGCCGGCACAGCAGGCCATCCAGCTCAACGTCGCGAGCGACTCGCTCGGCAACGGTGGCATCGGTGGCAACCCGGCCTATTGGTCCGGCGGTCGCATGCTGTTCGTCGGCGATACCGGGCCGGGCTTCGGCGGCGTCGCCGCTGGTGTGGTCGGCCTGACGATCGGCGCGGCGCCAGCCTGCACCGTCGCGCCCGCCTGGAGCGTGACGCTCGGCGGCGCCAACTCGCCGAACAGCGTTCCGCTGGTGGCCAACGGCGTCGTCTTCATCGGCGAGGGCGACAACGGCCGCGTCCACGCCTACGACGGCGCGAGCGGCGCGGAGCTCTGGAACAGTGGCTCGACCGTCGGGGTCGCAACCTTCGCCTCGCCGATGGTGGCGGCCGGCAAGCTGTTCGTCGGCTCGTGGGACGGCTTTGCGTCGAGCAGCGCGGGCACGCTGCGCGCGTTCGCGCCGTCAGTCGCCACCGGTTGCTCCTCCGGCGTGCCGTCGGTGCAGCTGCTCGGCGACTCGACGATCGGCGCTAACGACGACTCGAACTCGCTCGGCGCTCCGGAGGCCTTTCAGGTCACGGCGACCAACTGCGGCAACATCGGCTCGATCTCGCTGTACGTCGCTCCGAACTCCACCGCCGGCACGATCGTCGTCGGGCTGTACACCGATTCCGCCGGCCATCCGGGCGCGCTGCTCGCGCAGGGCTCGGTCTCGGCCGCGGCGCTCGGGGCGTGGAACACGATCACCATCCCGAAGGTCGCGGTGACGACCAACACGCCGTACTGGATCGCGGTCCTCGGGACGCAGAGCGGCACCGTCCATTTCCGCGATCGCCAGGGCGGCTGCTCGAGCGAGGCCAGCGCGGTCAACGGTTTGACGGCCCTGCCGGCAACCTGGACGAGCGGGACGCGCTATCCGGACTGCCCGTTGTCCGCCTACGGTTCCTCGGTGCCCTAAACGTCCCGGACGACGCCCGCCATTCGTCGGCGCGCGTCGTCCACCGGGCCAAGGCGCGCCCACGCCGGCGACCGCGAGCCGCCGACTGCGTCGCAAGCCGAGCAGTTGGCCGCGGCGTCTTCGTTGCCAGCCAGTAAACTGGCGTCGGTGAGTGGCTCCCGAAGCCGCGCCGTGCCGGCGGCCGTGCCGGGCGGCCGTCCAGACACCTGATTTGCGCGTCCGTGGAGAGGATTCGATGCTGTCACCGCCGGCCGGCACCGCTGCACAGACGAGCCAGGCTCCGCCGTCAGGCCGCCCGATTCCGACCAGCGCCTGTGTCATCCTCTGCACCCGCAATCGGGCCGCCCAGCTCGGTCAGGCGCTGCATTCGCTGGCAGCGATGGCCGTCGACGCCAGCATCCAGTGGGAAGTGCTGGTGGTCGACAACGGCTCGAGCGACGACACGCGCGGGACGGTGCGACGCTTCGAACAGGCCTATGGCGCACGCTTTCGCTATACCTTCGAGCCGACGCCGGGCAAGACTTTCGCGCTGAATCGGGGCCTTCGGGAAGCGAGCGGCGAGGTCTTTGCGTTCACCGACGACGACGCGATCGTCGCGCCCGACTGGCTGGCCGCCATGCTGAGCTGCATCGGCCGGCACGGCGCGGACGGGGTCGGCGGCCGGGTCGTGCCGCTCTGGGAAGCACCGCGCCCGCACTGGCTCGCCGACCGGCACTTGAACGTGCTCGCTCTGCTCGACTGCGGCGAGCGGGAATTCCGCCTCAGTTGGCGCGCTCCGCCCTACATGCTGTACGGCGTGAACTTCGCCTTTCGACGCGATGTGTTCGCGCGCTTCGGTGCTTTCGACACGACGCTCGGTTCGCGCGGCGAGGATCAGGAACTGTTTGACCGACTGGCCGCGAACGACGCCAGCGTCTACTACGATCCGACGGTCGTCGTGCAGCACGTCATTCCGGGTGCGCGACTCACCAAGCGCTACTACCGCGACTGGTACCGTGCGACCGGACAGACGCGCGGATCGCTCGAGCAGCCGCGCGGCCGCCACATCGCCGGCATCCCGCTCTTCACCCTCGCGAACGGTGCCGCGGCGTTGATGCGATTCGTGCGCGCCGCGCTCACGCTCGACCGGGCTGGCCTGTTCGAGAATTCGCTCTGGTTGCGCTACTACCGGGCGTTCTATGTGGCCCGCCTGCGCGCGCACCTCAGGCGGGGCGCCGCGCGTTGAGCTGACGCGTCGGCCGTCAGCCTTGCGCTGCCGCCGAAGCGCGTCGCGGCCCTCCGGCCCGGCGCACGCTGCGGCGCGCGGGTCCCGGCGAGACGTACCGGGCCGGTCGACGGGCCCCGGCTCAGGCCTTGTGGCCGACGAGCCGTCCCGCCGCCGTCGCGAGGGCCGCCCGCTGCGGCCGGTCCAGGCACAGCCTGGCGGCGACGATGCAATAGACGACCAGCGCCGCGGCAACCTCGGCAATCAGCGTCAGCCAGGAGACCGGAGGGAGCGCGGCCTTGGCCGCGACGATCAGCGCCGCCGCGGGCACGATGCTCGCGAACGCCGGCAGAAACGCCTGTCGCAGGTAGTGGCCGATCGAGATCCCGGCGAAGCGCGTCACCAGCAGCGGTACGAACAGCATCGAGGCCAGGACCTCCGGCACCGCGGTGCCCCAGGCTGCGCCGAGGATGCCGTAGGAGGGCAGCAGCGCGACCGATATCGCGACCTTTAGCGCAGCCTCGCCGAGCAGCACGAACGCCAGGTAGCGATGGCGATTGAGCCCGTACAGCACGGCGCCGGCCGGGAACTGTGCCATCGCGACGGTCTGCGACAACGTGAGGATGATCAGCACCGTGCCGCTTTCGGTGGCAAATCGTGGCCCCATCCACAGCGTCAGGAACTCGCGTCCGAGCAGCGTGAACAACGCGGCGGCCGGCAGGATCACGGCCAGCGCGTAGCGCGTGCCGAAGGTCAGCAGATTGCGCAGCCGGTCACCTTCGCTGCTCGCTTCGAGGCTGCTGGCGGCCGGGCTGAAGACGTTGCCGAAGCCGTAAGCCAGCTGTCGCAGGTAGCGGACCAGGTTATTGGCGACCGCGAAGCGGGTGATGGCCAGCGTCGGCAGGAACAGGCCGATCAGGATGGAGTCGCTGTCGTAAAGGACCCGGGTGCCGAGCGCAATGACTGCGCTCCACAGCCCGTAGCCGTAGATCTTGCCGAGGATCGTCGGGTTCACCGCGCGACGGTCGAGCGAAAGCCACGGCAGACCGCGGTGGCACGCGACCGCCATGGTCACCATCATCAGTAGTTCCGAGGCGAGGCCGACGGCCGCGAGCGCCAGCAGTTTCTGGCTGTTCAGCAGCATGATCACGGTGAGCGCCGTGCGCAACAGGCTGAAGCCGATCGAGATGGCGTTCGCCACCTCGTAGCGCTGCAGCCCGGTCACGAAGCCCTCGAATACGCCACCCGGGAACTTGAGCGCGAGATTCAAGCCGACGATCAGCAGCACGAACCGCGCCTCGCTGGAGATCTCCGCCGGGATCGTGAACAGCTGCGGCAGGAACACGGCCGTCACAGCGACCAGGGCGAGAACCAGCAGGCCGATCGCCGAGTAGAGCGCCAGCGTCGTCGAAAACAGGCTACGCAAGCGCTCGCGGTCGTCGGCGGCGTGGTACTGCGAGACGTACTTGACGATGGAGGAGCGGACGCCGAAGTCGAGCAGGTTGCCGTAACCGACCAGCGAGACCACCAGCGTCCAGATCCCGTACAGGCTGTCGCCGAGGCGATGCACCATGAACGGCAGCATGAAGAAGCCGATCGCAATGCTGACCGCGAGGTTGGCCCAATTGGAGAAGATGTTCCTGGCGATGACCCGCGCGGTGCTCATGGCCGCTGCGGCCCGATCGCAGCGCCGGGCGCCGGCGGCGCGGCAGGCAAGTCCGCGGCGGGCAGCACGAAGTCCGCTCGCAGGCCGAGCAGTCGGGCGCGCGAGGCCATGAAGCGCTCGTCCCGCAGCACCTCGCAGCAGCTCGCGACGAATTGCTCGAGAATCTCGGCGTGCGGATCGATGCCGCGCAGCGGCGTCACGACGCCGGTGACGATCCAGAAGTGGCGCGACGCACCGATGGCCCGATGCAATGGACGCGCGACATCCGGCTCGCCGTGCAGGACCTGTTCGGTCGGGTCGTAGCGCCTGCGGTCAGTGGGCCCCGGGATCGGCACCAGCCGGTTGAGGCCCGCGTAGTGATGGCCGAAGTCGAGCACGAACTCTGCCTTGAACACCAGAATCGGCTCGGCCGCGTGCTCGTTCTGTTCGATGTAGTGCGCGACCCGGATCCAGTCGCCCTGCTTGGCAAGCGGGCGGTAGTACTCGCGGAGGTAGGCTGTCGAGAACGCGAGGCTCAGCACCGCGACGATGACCGCGGTGCGAGCGCCACCGGCGTAACTCGCGAGCGCCAGCGCCGAGATCAGCACGGGCACGTAGAGGGCGACGGTGTGCTGGGCGCGCAGGAAGTCAGGTCCCAGGCCGAAGGCGATGACGATGAAGAACAAGCTGACGACGCTCGCGAGCAGCAGCGCCACGATCAGCTCGCGACGAGGCATCCGCCGCTGAAATACGGCCGCCACGAGTGCGGCGGGCAGCGCGAGACGCGAGATCCAGGTTCGCGCCAGCGCCAGCGCCGGGTTCCGGTCCAGCGGCAGGACCTGCTGCCAGAATGTCGCGCGGACAAGACGCACCGCCTCGAGCAGCGAGTGCTTGGCGGTGACGCCGATCGTGCCGACGGTCCGCATTTGCTGCAGAGTGGCCAATGCCTGGGGTGCGAAGGCGGCGGCGGTCAGGGCCATCGCCAGCAGGTAGCGGCGCAACGCCTGGCGGCGCCACAACGCCAGCAGCACGGCGGCCTCGGCCACCAACTGGAAGCCGAGGAAGTAGTAGGTGTAGAGCGCGGCGATCGCCAGCAGCGCGTGCCAGCGCCGGGCCGCTGCGGAGGACTGCTCGGCAAGGTAGCCGTCGTAGAACTTCAGCAGCAGCAGCGCCGAGAGCAGCAGCGCGAGCGCGTAGTAGCGCGCCTCGACCGCGACGTAGACGGTCAGCGGGTTGCAGGCGATGACCGCAGCGACCAGCACCGGCGGCAAACGCGCCAGATAGCGGCGGGCGAGGCCCGCGGTCACGACGATCGCCGCGGCGGTGCAGGCGACGGAGAACAGCCGGGCGAAGAACGCGGAATCGTTCAGCGCGCGCCAGACCGTCAGCAGCACGTAGTAGAGCGGTGGCTGCAGTTCGAAGCCCAGCGATCGAGCGATCGCGTGCCCGATGCCCTGGTCGGTGGTCTCGAGCGTATAGGCCTCGTCCACCCAGATGTTGAGGAGCGCCGCGAGCGGCAGCACGAGCGCCAGATGCAGCGCGACCACCAGCAGCAGGCCGAGGCGCTCGCGGCGGCCAGGCGCCGCCGGGCTCGCGGTGCCGACCTGCGCTGCCGCCAGATGATCGCTGCCGGACGGCAACGTCATCGCCGTCGCTCGTGGGGCGCCACGGGTTGCATCGATCTGCTCCAGCGTCTGCTAGCGGACCGGAGCGCAGCGACGGGCGCTGCGGCCGTCGCGCGACGCGTGCGCAGGCGACCGATCGGCTCGCGGCGCCGGCCTCACGAGCGGGCCACGAGCACGGCGCCCACCGCGATCAGCAGCGTACCGACGATGCGATACAGGCCGACCGCCTCGTGCAGCACGAACACGCCGAGCAGCATCGTCATGATGAAGCCGAGCGCGACGAACGGGTAGACGAGACTCAATTCGGCCTTCGACAGCACGAACAGCCACAGGCCGGCGCCGAGCATATAGGCGATCAAGCCGCCCATTACGAGCGGATTCAGCAGCGTCGTCAGCGCGACATTGACGAGGCCGCCCTTGCTCAGGCTCGCCTGCACGGCGCCGCTCGACATGCCCAGCTTCATCACCAGTTGCGCGACGGCGGAAATCGTCACGCAGGTGACGACCATCAGGAAGACCGGGAGTGTCATAGATCCTCGGGGGGTTCGGAGAGGGGCTCTAGGCGAGCGGTACCGGCACGCCGTTCTGCTTCAGCGACTTCTGCGCCGCCTCCAGCACCCTGATCACCCGCAGGCCGTCGCGGCCATCGCTGGTTGGGGTCTTGCGGTCGCGAACGCATTCCAGGAAGTGGGTGCACTCCAGCTGCAGCGGCTCGCCGATCTTGAGGTGCGGGATCGTGATGTCGCCGAAGCGCAGCGTCACGTACTCCGCGAAACTGCTGTAGTCGGGGTTGGTCGAAGCGCCCTTGTCGTAGATGCGCAGCTTCTCGGTGCCTTCGACGTCGTCGAACACGGCCATCTTCTGGCTGCCGACGATCGTCATCTTGCGGATCTTGTGCGGGTCGAGCCAGCTGACATGCACGTGGGCCATGCGCTTGTCACCGAAGTTGAGCGTCAGGAACACCACGTCCTCGATTCCGGGCTGCAGGTAGCACTGGCCGCGCGCCGACACGTCGGTTGGCTCGCCGCCGAGCAAGTAGAGAATCGACGAGATGTCGTGCGGCGCGAAGTTCCAGAGTGCGTTCTCGTCGCCGCGTACGGTGCCGAGGTTCACCCGCTGGTTGTAAATGTAGTAGATGTCGCCGAGCTCTTTCGATTCGATCATCTGCTTGAGGCGATTGACGACCGGATGGTACTCGAGCAGGTGGCCGACCATCAGAATCCGCGCGCGCTCGTCGGCCAGCCGGATCAGGTCCTCCGCCTCAGCCGTCGACAGCGTGAACGGCTTTTCGACGTAGACATCCTTGCCGGCGAGCAACGCCGCCTTGCACAGCGGATAGTGCGACGGCGCGGTGGTCGCGATCACGATGGCGTGCAGCGCCGCGTCCTCGAGCATGTCCTCAAAGCGCGTCGTCATCGTCGCGCCGGGCAGCGCCGGCTGCATCTGGCGCAGCTTCTTCTCGTCGAGGTCGCAGACCGTCTTCAGGTGACAGCGCGGATTCTGGTGGTAATTGCGCGCCAGGTTCTTACCCCAGCCGCCGATTCCGACCAAGCCAACTTCGATCATGACTGGACTCCTGCAGATTCTGGTCAGGCGGCGACGGACGGGCTGCCGCCGGTGGGTGCGGACCGGTCGCGGCCCTGCGCCAGCGCGATCGCGGCGTCCAGGATCCGTGCCGAGGCCTCGCCGTTGCCGAAGGCCGCGAGCGCGGCGAGCGGCGCGGCGCGTTCGGCCACGGGGCCGGTGGCGCGCATCCGGGCCGCCGCCGCGAGCACGCTGTCGCGCGCCGTGCCGGCGACGACGTTGCCGCCGAATTCGACGGTCTCGACCCACTCGGTCTCGTCGCGCAGCGTCACGCACGGACAGCCGAGGAAGAACGCCTCCTTTTGCAGGCCGCCTGAATCGGTCAGGGCGAGCTGCGCATGGTCGAGGAGCCAGAGCATGTCGAGGTATCCGACCGGCTCGATGAAGCGCAGCCGCGGATGCGCGGTCCAGTCGGGTGCCGCGGCACGGATGTACTGCGGCGTCCGCGGGTGAACCGGGAACACCAGCGTTAGGCCGTCCTCGGCCAGCTGATTGAGCGCGCCCAGCAGCGAGCGCAGTCGCGACGGGTCGTCGGTATTCTCGGCGCGGTGCACCGTGACGACGCCGAACGGCGTTGCCTCGAGCGCCAGCCGCGGCCCGACCGTGGCGCTGCGACCGGCGATGGCGCGGTAGTGCAGCGTCGCGTCGAGCATCACGTCGCCGCAGAGCGACGAGCGCGCCGCCAGACCCTCCGCCGTCAGGTGGCCGAGCGCCGCCGGCGTCGGCGCCAGCAGCACGTCGCAGACGTGGTCGGCGGCAACGCGATTGATCTCCTCCGGCATGGCGCGGTTGAAGCTGCGTAGCCCGGCTTCGACGTGCGCCACCGGGATGTGCAACTTGACGGCCGCCAGCGCGCCGGCGAGCGTCGAGTTGGTATCGCCGTAGACGATCACCGCGTTCGGGCGCGACTCGAGCAGCACGCGCTCGATGCCGTCCAGCATCAGGCCCGTCTGCCGTCCGTGCGGCCCGGAGCCGACGCCGAGGTTGAAGGTTGCTTCCGGTAGGCTCAGCTCGCCGAAGAACACATCCGACATCGCCGCATCGTAATGCTGGCCGGTGTGCAGCAGCACGTGCTCGACGTCCGCCTTGCCCGCGGCGCGGTGCCGCTCGATCGCACGCGCCAACGGTGCGATTTTCACGAACTGGGGCCGGGCCCCGACGATGCTCAGCAGCTTGACGGTCACTTGCGGTAGAAGCAAGCGATCGTGGCGATCACGTGCTCTTGCTGCGCGGCGGTCAGTTCCGGGTAGATCGGAATCGCCAGCGTCTCGTTCGCCGCCTTCTCGGACTCGGGGCAGTCGCCGGCCTTGTAGCCGAGGCTGGCGAAGCACTTCTGGATATGCAGCGGCACCGGGTAGTAGACCTCGGTGCCGACGTGGGCGTCGTGCAGATGCTTCTTCAGGCCCTCGCGGTCACGAACGCGGACCACGTACTGGTTGTAGATGTGGCGGTAGCCCGGGACGACGACCGGGGTGGCGACGTTGCCGGCGAATGCCGGGCGCGCGAACGCCCGGTCGTAGACGGCCGCATTGCGCTGCCGCGCCGCGGTCCATCCGTCCAGCAGCCGGAACTTCACGAGCAGCACCGCCGCCTGCAGCTCGTCGAGGCGGAAGTTGCCGCCCACCACCGAGTGGTAGTACTTCGGCTTGCCGCCGTGGGCGCGCAGGATCTTGAGGCGCTCGGCCAGCGCCGGGTCGTTCGCCGTGCACAGGCCGGCATCGCCGAACGCGCCGAGGTTCTTGCTCGGGAAGAACGAGAAGCAACCAATGTCGCCGATGCTGCCGGCGCGCACGCCACCGCGGTATTCGGAGCCGATCGCCTGTGCCGCGTCCTCGACGACCTTGAGGCCGTTGGCCTTGGCAATCGCCATCAGCGGATCCATGTCGGCAACCTGGCCGAACAGGTGGACCGGCATCAGCACCTTGATGCGGCCACCGGTGCGGCGATTGTAGAGCTGGCCACTGCGTAGCTCACCGAGCTCAGCGATCAGCTGGGCGACCGACTGCGGCGACAGGTTGAAAGTCGCCGGGTCGATGTCGCAGAACAGCGGCCGCGCGCCGACCCGGGCGACGGTGCCGCCGGTGGCGAAGAACGTGTAGGGCGTCGTGATCACCTCGTCGCCGGGGCCGACGTCGAGGGCCATCAGCGCGACCAGCAGCGCGTCGGTGCCGGACGACACGCCGATGCCGAAGCCGCACTGCGAGTACTTGGCGATCTCCTTCTCGAGGCGGTCGACGTTCGCGCCGAGGATGAACATCTGGCTGGCGCAGACCTCGCGAATGACCTCGAGGACCTCCTTCTCGATGGTCGCGTACTGGGCCTTGAGATCGAGCAGCGGTACGACGGGTGTGGCCTGTGCGCCGGCGGCGGTGTTCGCGTTCATGATGAGCTCTCCTTACTTGCCGATTTCGGTGACGGCCTCGCCGACCCGCTGATATTGACGATGACAGGCATCGCACGCGGCGCGCGCGCTGTCGCCGGCCGCGAACGCGAGCTTGGTGCCGCAGTTGCAGACCCAGCCGCGGATCCGCGCCGGGCTGCCGTAGACCATCGCGTAGTCCGGCACGTCCTTGGTGACCACCGAACCGGCGCCGACGAAGCAGTAGCGCCCGAGCGTCGAGCCGCAGACGACCGTGGCGTTGGCGCCGATGCTGGCGCCGGTCTTGACCAGCGTCTGCAGGTACTGGTCGCGCCGCGATACGTGCGAGCGCGGATTGATGACGTTGGTGAACACCATCGAGGGGCCGCAGAACACGTCGTCTTCGAGGATCACGCCAGTGTAAACCGAGACGTTGTTCTGGATCTTGACGTTGTTGCCGACGCGGCAGCCCGGCGAAATCACGACGTTCTGGCCGATGTTGCAGCGTTCGCCGATCACGGTGTCCTTCATGATGTGCGAGAAGTGCCAGATGCTGGTGCCCTTGCCGATCTGGCACGGCTGGTCGACGTAACTGGACTCGTGGACGAAGTACGGCTGTTCGGTGCTCATGTCAGGCTCGCTGGGGATGAGGAATGGGGCTCGGGCTCGCGACGCTCGCGGTGGCGGCGCGCGGCGCGGCGGCCAGCCGCTCGGCGTAGGCGGCCAGGAAGCCGTCGACGGCGCGGATGACCTCGTTGTTGTTCAGCGTCATGTGCGTGAACTGCGACGTGTTGACGACGAAGAAATCGGGGTGCGCGGACTCGATGCTCGGCACGAGGCTTGAATACTCGAGCACCTGCAGCGGCTGCACCTTGATGGCGCGGTTGATGACCGCGGACTCGATGCCGCGCTCGTCGAGGTCCGGGATCATGAGCCGCAGGCCCTCGAGGAACTCGTGGCGCAGCTCGTCGTCAGGGCGGCGCAGCACGGGACTGTTGGAGTCGACGTACTTCGGCAGGAAGGTCATGTGCAGGCCGGCAGTCTGCGTCGGGCTGACCAGGTTGCTCATGCCGATGATCCCGGTGAACGGGATGCGGGGGTCGGCGATGTTGACGATGTAGTAGGGGGTGAGCGGCTGACGCGTCACCAGCACCATGCAGATCACGCCGAGATACTCGACCTCGCGCCCGCGCGCGTCGTCGCGCACCAGGCCCGGCTCGGCCACCTGACGGAGCACGTTGGCGGGACTCGTGAACAGGACCTTGTCGAAGCGCTCGGCGCTCGTGCCGCACTCGATCGTCATGCCGGCGCCGTCCGCGGCGGCGGCGACCCGCGACACGGTGACGCCGGTGCGAATCTCGCCGCCGGCCTGGCCGATGACGCTCTGCAGCCGGCCGAACAGCGTCTTGTAGCCGCCGGCGACGTGCCCGAGCTGCTCCTTCTGGGCCGAGCCCTCGCGCGCCGAGAACATGCGCTTGATGTACGACCAGATGAATACCGCCGAGACCCGCTGGTAGTTGTCGCCGAGCTTGGCCAGCAGCAGCGGCTTCCAGATCTTTTCGTAGGTGGCCTTGCCGCCGAGCCGCTCGAGCCAGGCGCCGACGGGAATGCGCTCCAGCCGCCGCCAGTCGTCGATGCGCGCGCAGTACAGGATCGTCAGCGCGAGGCGCAGCTTGCCGATCAGGCTCACCGGCGGGAACCGCAGGAACTCGACCGCGCTGCTCATCGAGTGGAACTGGCGATCGACGTAGAAGCCGGTCAGCGTGCGCGCCCAGCACAGCCGCTCGCCGAGGCCGATGTCGCGGATGAAGCCGATCAGCTGCGCGTCGCTCGGCAGGATCACGTGGTAGAACTTGTCCCACTCGAAGGCGCCGTAGTCATGCCACGTCGTCAGGCCGCCGACCTGGCGATCCCGCTCGTAGACGGTCACCCGATGGCCCTGCGCGCTCAGCCGCTGCGCGAGCGCAAGGCCCATCAGGCCGCCGCCGATGACGCCGATCTTCACCGAGCGCCGGCCGCCGCCGCAGGCCGATCGGCGACGATCACTTGCCGCCCTTCGCGGTGAAGGCTTTTTGCCACTCGATCGTGCGCGTCAGGCCGTCTTCGAGGCTCACCTTGGCCTTCACGCCGAGCAAGCGCTCGCACAGGCTCACGTCCGGAACCCGGCGGCGCACGTCCTCGTAACGCTTGCCGGTGAACGATTCGTAGGGCACCAGCTCGATCTTGGCTTCGCCGGGTTGGCCGCTGAGGCGATGAATGAGCTGCGCCAACTGCAGGATCGTGACCTCGCGATTGCTGCCGAGGTTGATGATTTCGCCATTCGCGGCGGGATTGACAGCCGACTGGTAGATGCCCTCGACGGTGTCGGTCACGAAGGTGAAGCTGCGGGTCTGCTGACCGTCACCGTGGATCGGGATCGTGCGGCCGTTGAGCACGGAGTCGATGAACACCGACTGCGGTCCGCCCCACCAGGTGAGGTGCTGGCGCGGGCCGTACGAGCCGAAGAAGCGCAGTACCGTGACCGGGATCTCGAAGCTCTCCTGGTAGGCGAAGGCGAGGTGCTCGTCGAACAGCTTGGATACGGCGTACGACCAGCGCGCGACCTTCGACGAACCGATGACCGACTCGCTCTCTTCGCTGAACGGCACGGCCGGATTGCGTCCGTAGATGTCGCTGGTCGAGGCGATGACGCACTTGCACTTCGAGCGCACCGCGAACTGCAGGATTTCGTCCGTGCCGAGGTAGTTGATCCGCAGCGTGTCGATCGCCTTGCCGTAGCGCGGGATCTTGAAGGCCGCCAGGTGCACGACGCAGTCGAAGTCGCTGTCGAGCGCGTCGAAGGTGTCCTTGCGGGTGATGTCGGCCTGCACGAGTCGAAAGCGCGGGTTCGCCGAGTGGTGCTCGACGTTGGAGAGGCGGCCCATCGACACGTTGTCGACGCCGACCACCGTGTGACCGGCCTCGAGCAGCCGATCGAGGAGATGGGAGCCCAGGAATCCTGCGACGCCTGTTACAAGGAACTTCTGCGGACGGCTGGTCATTCGTGCCTCTGAGGTCTCGTGCAATCTGGGTAGTGAAACGGTAGATGCGCTGCGGCGTGCGCCGTCAGTCGCGACGGTCGCGTCGCGCCGACGCGTCGTCGTGGCGCGCTTCGTTGTGCGCCCGGTAGATCGTGCTCGCGAGGTGGAACAGTTCCTCGAAGTAGCTCTTGCTCTGCAGCGACAGGACGCCGAGGCTGATCAGCTGGATGGCGATCATCAGCGAGGCGATGCCGACGATGAAGGTGTGCGGCGAGGCGGCGAACGCGGCGCCGACCGCCGCCGAGGAACGTGCGAAGAAGTCCGGGTACTGGCCGAGCTGGTGGTACTGGTCCATGAAGTGCGCGATCACCCAGCCATTTGAGTAGATCGCGAAGGCGAGCATCAGCAGGCCCGGGAGCAGAAAGAAGATCACCGGCCGGAACAGGAAGCCCGACAGGATGGTGCGCAGCGTGTGGCTCCAGAGGCGCATGCTCGAGCGACGCGCCGGTGCCTCCTTCAGCAGGCTCCAGTCAAGATGCGCCGGAATTTCCTCGACCCGGGCGCCGAGCAGCATCGCCTTGTAGATGATCTCGGGCATGACGTCCATGCCGCGGGCGCGCAGATTCAGGGAGCGCAGGAATCGCGCGTCGTAGGCGCGCACCATGCTCGTCAGCGTCGACAGGCTGCTCCTCGACGTCTTCGCCAGGAAGCGGTTCGCCCAAACGCTGAGCGTGCGCCGCAGCCACGGGACGTTGGAGATCTCGCCGCCCTTCATGTAGGGCGAGGCCACCACGATCTTGGCGCGGGTCGCGCGGATGCGCTCCAGCAGCCGGGCGATGTGCTCGACGTCGTAGCTCAAATCGGCGTCGAGCGTGATGATGTACTCGCCGCGGCACTGGCGGAATGCGAAGCGAAAGGCCTGGCCGAGCCCGAAATTAGTGATGTGATGAAAGACGCGGACCTCAGGCGTCGCGCGCGCGAACTCTTCGGCGATCGCGCTTGTGTCGTCGACGCTGCCGTCGTTGACCAGGACGATCTCCCAGCGATAGTCGGCCTCGAGGCCGCGCATGTAGCTGCACAGCCGGCGCAGCGAATTGCCGATCAGCGCCGCCTCGTTGTATGCGGGCACGACCAGCGAGACCAGCGGCCGGGCCTCGGCTGCCGTGCCGGGTGCTGGCACGCCGCCGCCGTCGCGCTGTTCGGATCCGCTCATCACGTTCATCGGCATGCTGATTCCCGTCTCTGATTAACCCACCATTCTAATACGGCTGACGCGCGCGCCGGTCCGAATCCGGCGACCCGGTGCGCTCGGTAGGCAGGCGGTGCGAGTGCACGTCGGTCGCGTGTGGGGACGCCGCACGAGGCCGTCCCGGGCGACCGTGGGCAACGGGCGCCGTGTTTCGTCTGTAAGCGGGTCCTTCGCATCTCATCTCGCCGGCCGGTCGGAACGCGCTTGCCCCCGGCGGACACCGATCCTCCGTGAAACCGGCGTCATCCCTGTCGCTGCAGGTGGACGATTCCACCTGTAGATCCATGTTTCCAAATAGTTTATGACGCGTGCGATGACAAGAACGTGATGGGCTGCCGCTTTTGGCCGCCGTGCTGCCGATCGTCCGGTTTGGCGAGACGGGCGTGCCGGGGCGGCACCGCAACCGGCACCGGTTTGGCGCCGGCTGAAGCGGCCTCCTGGCAGGTGTCTGCGAACAGGCGCCCGGTTCCACACGAGGACGTTGACGCGATCACCGGCGGATGCCGTCGGCGCCCGCCGGCGCGGCAAGGTGCCGGCCGCGCGGGTTGCGCTGCGGCGGTCCACGCGGCGCTCGCGGGCGCGGCAGCAGCCGCTCGGCCCTGGCGCCAGGTCGTGCTCAGGCCGGCCCACATTCATGGCTGTCTCTCCCAGCGCCGGCAGTGTCGCCGCGCAGACGTCAAGCGGTCCGGGCCGACCGCCCACAATTGACATAATGCACGTCACGGCTCCCAGAGTGGAGCCCGGGCGGCAGGGCCGGAGCGTGGTCGGACGCGCCCGTGGGCCGACGCGATCTGCCACGGCAGCCGCTGGCCCGGCCGCGGTACGCACCGCAGCGGCGCGCAGTGCGCCCCGATAGACTGAGCGCATGCCGCCGCGTCACCCGCCGCTTCAGGTCACGTCCCGGGCGAGGGTTCCCCGGATCGCGCCGGCGCCGAGCGCGGGGCGCGCCGCGCAGCCCCGGCGCTGAGGCTGGCGAGCATGTCCAGTGCCTGGTCAAGGATCCTGGGTCCGCTTGCCGGCCTGCTCGCGGGCGGCGCCTTTCTCGCGCTGGCCTTCCGCTCAACGCCACCCGCCGCGGTCTGGGAACTGCTGCGCCACGGCCGCTGGGGCCTGCCGGCGCTGCTGGTCGTCGCGGGGACCGGCCTCTTCGTGCTTGCCAAGGTGGCGCGCTGGCGTTATCTGCTCGGCGCCGGCCTGCGTCGACGGACGTTGGCGCCGCCGGTGCTGAGCGGCCTCGCGCTGAACGCCCTGATCCCGCACTCCGGCGAATTCGTGCGCGCGGTGGCCGTTGCGCGCAGCACCGGCCAGCCGGCCTCCGCCGTGCTGTCCTCGATCGTCGCCGAGCGGGTCTTCGACCTATTCGGCGTGCTGATCCTCGGCTCGCTCGCGGCGGCGTTCACGCCGGCGAACGCCGACCTCGCCATGGCGCTGCGTCTGATCGGCGCCATCGCCGCGCTGCTCGCGCTTTGCGTTGTCGCCTTCGTTTCATGGCCGCAGTCGATCGAGCGACTGGTCAGCCGATGCACGCGACCGTTGCCGCCGGCCGTGCAGCAGTGGGTGGCACGGCATGCGGCGGCGGCGTTGCTCGGTCTCGCGCCCGTAAAATCGGTCGCCACCTCGGTGCGCGTGCTGGCGTGGTCGGTGGTCCAATGGCTCGCGGTGGCGTTGGCCGTCTACGGCTGCGCCGCGGTCATCGGTTTCGACGCCGGTCTCGCCGCAACCTGCCTGGTGGTCGTCGGCATCGTGGTGGCCTTCCTGCTGCCGAACGCGCCGGGCTATGCCGGCTCGGTACAGGTTGCCTTCCTGGTCACGCTGGTGCCGCTCGGCGTGGCGCGCGAGGCGGCGCTCGCGGCCTCGATCGTCTACCAGTTGCTGATGGTGCTGCCGCTGATCGTCGTCGGCCTCGCGTGCCTCGGCCCGACGCTCGCCAAGCGCTGATCAGCGCGCCTTGAATTCCTCCGGCGACAGCGTGTGGCGGGCGAGCAGCTTGTAGAAGTCGGTGCGGTTGCGTTTGGCGAGGCGCGCGGCCTGGCTGACGTTGCCGCCGGTGATCTGCAGGATCTGCACCAGGTAGTTGCGCGTGAACTCGTCGCGCGCCGCGTCGTAGGAGGGCAGGCCCGCGGCGCCGGCGCCGACTGCCTGTTCGGCGATCTCGGCACTGATGACCGAGGTCTGAGCGATCGTCGCGTTCTGGTGCACCACCGCTTGCAGCTGGCGGATATTGCCGGGCCATTCGGCGGTCGCGAGGAACTCGACGGCCTCCGGCGCATAGATCTTGCGCGAACCGGTCTCAACCGCGATCTGCTCAAGGAAGTGCGCGACCAGCAGCGGGATGTCCTCGCGACGACGCGCGAGCGCCGGCACGTCGATGTGCACGACGTTGAGACGGTAGTACAGATCCTCGCGGAATCTTCCTTGCACCATCAGCTGGGCCAGGTCCTGCCGCGTCGTGGCCATGACGCGCGCGTTCACCGGCCGCGTCTGGTCGGTGCCGGCCGGTCGCACCAGATTCTCCTGCAGCGCGCGCGCCAGCTTCGCCTGCAGTGGTAACGGCAGGTCGGCAACCTCCTCGAGCACCACCGTGCCGCCCTCGGCCGCCTGCAGCAGGCCCTTCTGGGTCTTGGCGGCGCCCGGGATCGTGCCGTTGTCGTAGCCGAACAGGTCCGTCTCGAGGTCGCTCTCGGCGACCTCGGTGCACGACAGCACGACGAATGGGCCGTCGCGTCGCGTGCTGGCCCGGTGGATCGCGCGCGCCAGCAGCTTTTTGCCGACGCCGGCGTCGCCGGTAATCAACACGCGCGCGTCGGTCGCCGCCACCATGTGCGCCTGGGAGAGCTTCTCCTCCATCAGCGGCGAGCGCGTGACGAGGTCGGCGCGCCACTCCTCGTCAACCGACGGGAAGCCCGAAATCCTGAGCGCCTTCTGCACCTGGTCAAGCAGCTCCTGCTTCTCGACCGACTTGGTCATGAAGCTGAAGGCGCCGCTCTGGGTGGCGCGAACGGCGTCCGGGATCGTGCCGTGGGCCGTCAGCAGGATCACCTTGAGGCCGGGCCAGCGGACCTGCAGCTCTTTCAGCAGACCGATGCCGTCCATCTGGTCCATGCGCAGGTCGGTGATGACGAGGTCCGGGCGGAAGCGGCCGACCGCGGCCAAGGCCTCGGCGGCGCTTTGCACCGCCTCGACCTCGTAGTTCTCCGATCGCAGGCGGATGGTCAGCAGGCGCAGCAGGCCCGGGTCGTCGTCCACCGCGAGGATCTTCGCGCGCCGCTTGGTCGAGTCTTTGCGTTGGGCCTGCATCTTGAGCTCCGCCAGTCCGATTCAAGGTTTCGGCGGGTTCCCCCGGCCGGTCAGCGAACGCTCGACCTCCATGACGGCGTCGAGCTTCTTCTGCGCATCTTCCACCGCTCGGCGCAGCCGCGCATTCTCGTCGAGCTCCGTCTGCAGGCGCTTGGCGAGCGCCGCCGAGCGATCCTTGTCGCGGCCCGCTGCCTCCTGCTGCAGGCGGCGATTCTCCGCCGCCAGTACCAACCGCTCGTCGACTTCCGCGAGCAGCACCGAGGCGAGCGCGCGCTCCGACGGTAACAGCAATTCTGGCCTGGCCACCAAATCTGACAACTGTCTGCGGGCTGCGACAGGGTCAGAGCCTGCGTGGCCGGGCAGCGCCAGCATCAACGCGTAGCGCAGCCGATTCAGCGTCGTCGGCGCGCTCTCCGCGGCAACGCGCGCGGCCTGGAAGGCCTCCGCCTGCGCGGCCGGCGCGCCGGAGTGCAGCTCGCCGAGGGTCGCGACGTAGCCGCGGGCGGCCTCGGCGTCGGCGGCCGGCCTGCTGACTGCGGTCTCAGGCTTGCTCGGCACCGACTTGATGATGGAGCCGCCGAGCCCGCCGCACGCGCCGAGCGAGGCAAGGAAGGTGAACAATGCGAGCCGCACGGCGCCGCTCCGGTGCTTCATGCGGCGGCGTCCGCTTGGTTCTCGGCGCGGCGGTTCGCCGGCCGGGCCGGCAGACGGATGCGGAAGTGCGCGCCCGGATGAACGCCATCGACGAGTTCGATCGTGCCACCGTGCGCCTGTACAAATTCCGTCACCACCGACAGACCGATGCCGGTGCCCTTGACCTTGCCGGCCTGCTCGGTCTTGCCGGTGTAGAAGGCATCGAACACCGCCGAGCGCTCGTCGCGCGGGATGCCCGGCCCGGTGTCGGCGACGTCGAGAATCAGGTGATCCTTGTAGGTCAGCGCGTGGATGAAGATCGTGCCCTCGCGCGGCGTGAACTTCACGGCGTTCGACAGCAGGTTGTCGAGGATGAGGCGCAGCTTGCCGCGGTCGGCGGTGATCTCGACATCCTGGACCTTGACGTCGAGCCGGATGCGATTCGCGACCACCGTGAGCTGCTGCGCGCTGACCACCGAGCGCACCAGGTGGCGCAGCGAGAACTGACTGAGCTCGAGCCCGACCGCCTTCGCCTGCCAGGCGCTGAAGGACAGCAGGTTCTCGATCAGACGCTGCAGCTTGATGCTGTTCTCCCTGAGGATGTTCGCGACTTCGCGCTGGTTCGGGTCGAGCGGCCCGACCGCGCCCTCCATCAGCAGCTCCGTCCCCTCGCGGATGTTGGCGAGCGGCGTCTTGAGCTCGTGCGACATGTGCCGCAGGAAGCGGTTCTTCTCGTGCTCGACGTCGCGCAGCCGCAGTCGCAGCCATTCGAGCTGCCGGCCGAGGCGCTCGAGATCGCTCGGGCCGCGGACCACGACCGGGCGCGAGACGGTGCCGCGGCCGAGTTCGCTGATCGCCTGGTCGATCTGCCGGATCGGACGGGCGAGCAGGCTCACGAACACGACCAGGATCACCGCGGTGATCGGCACCAGCGCCGCGGCCTGCCAGAACAGCTGCTTCTGCGTCTCGATCGCCGAGACCTGCAGGGCCTCAAGGCGCGTGTCGAGGTCGGTCGTCGTCTGGCGGCCGAGGGCGGAGATCGCTTCCTCGGTGTGGGCGAACTCGTCGATCGCGCGCGCCAGCGTCGGCGAGGGTCCGTCGGCGGCCTCGAACACGCGCGTCAGGCGTTCGACGTCGGCGCGGATGCTGGCGGTCAGCTGCGCGGTCGGCGGCAGGGGATTGGCGCCTTCCAGCGCCAGCAGGCTCGCCTCGACCTCGTCGCGGTGCTGGAAGATGAGCTTCTTGTTCAGGTCCTTGCCGGTCACCTGGTAGAAGCCGGCGTTGCGCCTGAGGCCGGTCAGGCTCTCGGCCAGTTCCTGGTTGTGGCGGGTTACCTCGACCCCGAGGTGCGCCAGCGCCTCGCTCTGCTGGGTGAGCCGGCGCATCTGCACCGTCGCGTTGACGACGGCGGCGAGGAGCGGGATCGCGACGAGCGCGAAGCCGATCACCAGGAGGCCGCTCAGCGACTTCGGGCGTACCAGACGCATTGTGGCCATGATATCAGTGTCACCCGCTGCGGATGGCCGGGTGCAAGCCGCGCTCGAAAGTGCGTGACGCCCGGGACCGAACGCGGCCGCTCAGGCGGCCGACTGCGCGCGTAGCTTTTGTTCCCAGCGCAGCGCGTCGCCGACGATCTGGTCCAGGTTGTCGAGTCGCGGCGCCCAGCCGAGCACGCTGCGGATCCGCTCGGCCTTCGCGATCAGCATCGGCGGATCGCCGGCGCGGCGCGGCTCCTCGCGGATCGTGAGCGGCCGGCCGGCGGCCCGTTCGACCGCCGCCAGCACTTCGCGCACGCTGTAACCGTGGCCGTAGCCGCAGTTGAGCGTCGTGGAACTGCCGCCGGAGCGCAGGTAGGCGAGCGCCGCGAGATGGGCAGAGGCGAGGTCCTCGACGTGGATGTAGTCGCGCACGCCGGTGCCGTCCGGTGTCGGGTAGTCGGTGCCGTAGATCGACACGTGCGAGCGCTTGCCGACGACGTGCTCGACCGCGACCTTGGTGAGCAGTGTCGCGTCAGGCGTCGACTGCCCGATCCGGCCGCCCGGATCCGAGCCGGCGACGTTGAAGTAGCGCAGCGCCACGTGGCGCAGCCTGGTGACCGCCGAGACGTCGCGCAGCATCCACTCGCTCATCAGCTTGGAGGTGCCGTACGGATTGATCGGCGCGTGCGGCGAGTCTTCCGCGGCAATGCCGCCGCTCGGCATGCCGTAGACGGCGGCGGTGGACGAGAACACGAACTGGCCGACGCCTTCCGCCAGGCAGCTCTCGAGCAGCGAGCGGGTGCTCGAGGTGTTGTTCTCGTAGTACTTGAGCGGCTGGGCAACCGACTCCGGCACGATCGTGTAGGCGGCGAAGTGCATCACCGTGCCGACTTCGTGCTCGCGCAGCACCCGCCGCACCAGCTCGGCGTCGCCGGTGTCGCCGACCACCAGCGAGCCGTGGGTCACGGCTTCGCGAAAGCCGCGCGACAGGTTGTCGAGCGTGACGACGCGCTCACCGGCTTCACCGAGCTGGCGAACGACGTGACTGCCGATGTAACCGGCGCCGCCGGTGACGAGAATGCCCTGACCATTCACGAATTGGTCCATCCTGTCCCTGGTTGTGACCCCGCGAGGATAGCAACCTCCGCTGACGCTGGCGTGCGACCGGCGCCGCAGTTTCGCCGGCCCTCCCGGCCGCCTTCGGCATAATCAGGCCATGGAACAGGTATTTACCAGCGCCAGCGGCGAAACGCCGTATGCCCGGCTGACCCCGGATCTGGTGATCCAGGCGGTCGAACGGGCCGGATTCGTGCCGGACGGCCGCGTGCTGGCCCTCAATAGCTACGAGAACCGGGTCTATCAGGTGGGGCTCGAGGAAGGGACCCCGGTCGTGGTCAAGTTCTACCGGCCCGGCCGCTGGAGCCGCGAGGCGATCCTCGAGGAGCACGGCTTCGCGCTCGAGCTCGCCGCCGCCGAGATCCCGATCGTCGCGCCGCTGGTCCTCGACGGTGTGACGCTGCTCGAGGCCGACGGCTATCCCTACGCCGTCTATCCGCGCCGCGGTGGCCGGTGGCCGGACCTGGATAGCGGCGACGACCGGATCCTGATGGGCCGCTTTCTCGGCCGCCTGCACCGCGTGGGCGGCAGCCGGCGTTTCGAGTACCGCCCGGTGCTCGACGCCGGGGCGATGGCGGTCAAGGCGGCCGAGTTCGTGCTCGACGGCGAGTGGCTGCCGGACTACCAGGTGGAGCGCTACGCCGAGGTGGCCGAGGCGCTGATCGGAAGGATCCATCAGGCCTTCGAGGCCGCGGGACCTGGTCGGCGAATCCGCATCCACGGCGACTGCCACCGCGGCAACATCCTCTGGACCGAGAAGGGCCCGCACTTCGTCGATCTCGACGACTGCATGACCGGCCCGGCGATTCAGGACCTGTGGATGCTGCTCGCCGGCAATCGCGAGGAGGTGCGCCGGCAGCTGACCGACATCCTCGAGGGCTACGAGCAGTTCGCCGAGTTCGACCGCGTCGAGCTCGGGCTGATCGAGGCGCTACGGGCGCTACGTATGATCCACTATGCCGCGTGGCTCGCGCGGCGCTGGCATGATCCGGCCTTCCCCAAGGCCTTTCCGTGGTTCGCGGCGCCGCGCTACTGGGACGATCATGTGCGCCAGCTCACCGAGCAGCTCGAGGCGCTGGACGAGGCGCCACTGCGGTTATAGTTCTGGGGTTCGACGTGAGGGGTTGCGGCGGCATGCGGCGACGACACGGAAGTTTGGTGCAGGCAAGACGGATCGTTGCGAGCCTGGGTCTCGCCGCGCTGCTGTTGGGTGGCTGCCACGCCGGTGACGGCAACCCGGCCAACCCGGTGGGCAAGCCGGTGGCCAAGAAGCTGACGCCGCCGGCGGAGGCGGCGATCGATCCGGCCGTGACCGAGGCCAATCGCACGATGGCCTCCGGGGTACCGATCGGCAGCAGCACCGCGCCGCTCGAAATCCGCTTCGACCTGGCCGCCGTCCCCCGCCCCGGCGAGGCCTTCGTGATCGACGTGGCGGCACTGCCAGCTGCGCCGGCGCCGGTGCTGCGGCTCGAAGTGACGGGCGGCGCGGGGCTGACGATCCTCGAGCCTGACGGTTTCGTGGCCTTCGAGAAGGTGCAGGCCGGTTCCCTGACGCGCCTCAAGATCCGCGCCAGCGCCGCGACCGCCGGGACCCGCCTGGTGCAGGTCCGGGCGACGATGGAGCTGCCGGGTGGCCCGGAGTCGCGCGTGTTCGCGTTCCCGGTCGTGGTCGGCGGGCCAGCGGCGCCTGCCCCGGCACCGGCTCCCGCAGCCAAGGCCACGGCCCGCTGACTCCGCGTCGCAGTGGAGGCCTCGGCCACGTATAATGGCCGGCTTCCCCGAGGGTCCCCCTTTCAGGACCCAGCCCGAGATCTCCGCGTGATTACGAACCTCCGCAACATCGCGATCATCGCGCACGTTGACCACGGCAAGACGACCCTGGTCGACTGCCTGCTCAAGCAGTCGAACACCCTCGATGCCCGAAAGATCGTGCCCGACCGGGTCATGGACTCCAACGACCTCGAGCGCGAACGCGGCATCACGATCCTCGCCAAGAACACCGCGATCCGCTGGGGCGAGTGGCGCATCAACATCGTCGACACGCCGGGCCACGCCGACTTCGGCGGCGAGGTCGAGCGCGTCCTGTCGATGGTGGACTCGGTGCTGCTGCTGGTCGACGCCGTCGACGGTCCGATGCCGCAGACCCGCTTCGTGACGCAGAAGGCTTTCCAGCACGGTCACCGCCCGATCGTGGTGATCAACAAGATCGACCGCGACGAGGCCCGCCCCGGCTGGGTGCTCGACCAGACCTTCGACCTGTTCGACCGCCTCGGCGCGACGCACGAGCAGCTCGACTTCCCGGTGGTCTACACCTCGGCGCTCAAGGGCTACGCCTCGCTCGATCCGGAGCACCGGGGCGGCAACATGGAGGCGCTTTTCGAGGCGATCGTCCGCTATTGCCCGCCGCCGAAGGTGGATGCCGAGGGTCCGCTGCAGCTGCAGGTCAGCCAGCTCGACTACTCAAGCTATGTGGGCACGATCGGCATCGGCCGCATTACTCGCGGCACGATCCGCCGCAACATGGCGGTCGCGATCGTCGACCGCGACGGCAATACGCGCGCCGAGCGGATCGGCCAGGTGCTCGGTTTTCTGGGCCTCGACCGCGTCGAGGTGGAGGAGGCGAGCGCGGGTGACATCGTCGCCTTCGCCGGCATCGAGGCACCGAAGATCTCGGACACCATCTGCGATCCGGAGCACATCGACGCGTTGCCGACACTGGTCGTCGACGAGCCGACGATCAGCATGACCTTCGAGACCAACACCTCGCCGTTCTTCGGCAAGGAAGGCAAGTTCGTCACCAGCCGGCAGCTTCGCGAGCGGCTGCAGCGGGAGATCCTGCACAACGTCGCGCTCAAGGTCGAGGACACCGAGGACCCCGACAAGTTCAAGGTCTACGGCCGCGGCGAACTGCACCTCGGCATCCTCATCGAGAACATGCGCCGCGAGGGCTATGAGCTCGCGGTGTCGCGACCGCAGGTCGTGGTCCGCATCGTCGATGGCGCCCGCCAGGAGCCGTGGGAACAGGTCACGGTCGACATCGAGGAACGCTCGCAGGGCGGCGTGATGCAGTCGCTCGGCGAGCGCGGCGGCCAGCTGACGAACATGGGCAACGACGGCCGTGGCCGGGTGCGGCTCGAGTACATGATGCCGTCGCGCGGGCTGATCGGCTTTCAGACCCAGTTCCGGACGCTGACCTCCGGTACCGGGCTGCTCTACCACGTGTTCGATCACTACGGCGCGGTGGTCGACAAGGCGCTCGCCCAGCGCCAGCTCGGCGTGCTGGTCTCGAACGGCGAGGGCGAGGCGCTCGCCTACTCGCTGTTCGCGCTGCAGGAGCGCGGCCGGCTGTTCATCGGCCATGGCGATGTGGTCTACGAGGGCATGGTCATCGGCATCCACACGCGTGACAACGATCTGGTCGTCAACCCGCTGAAGGGCAAGAAGCTGACCAACATCCGCGCCGCCGGCAAGGACGAGAACACGGTGCTCAGCCCGCCGATCCGCTTCACGCTCGAGCAGGCGATGGAGTTCATCGACGACGACGAGCTGGTCGAGGTCACTCCGGCCAATATCCGGCTGCGCAAGCGCTTCCTCAAGGAGCACGAGCGGCGCCGATCTGAGCGGGTAGACTGACGAGGCCGCAGGGGTACGGGGACCGCGCATGAAGAGCCAACGGACACGGCGATCGATCCGGCAGGTGGTGTTGGTCTTGGGGCTCGTGGCGACGGCCGCGGCCTGGGCCGAGGACGGCTGGAGCGGTCTGCAGACGGCGCACGCCGACTGGGCGCTGCTGGCCGGCGCGAGCTATACCGACAACGCGACGCTGGCGCCGGTCGGCAAGAGTGACGAGATCGCGACCGCCGGTGTCGAGGGCAGCCTGTACCGGGACAGCGGGCGGCTGCGTGCCGACCTCGACGGCGTGTTGCGCTATGAGGACTACATCGACCACACCTTTCCCGGGCACCTCGTCGGCAACCTGCGCAGCCTCGCGAGCTACCAGTTCGTGCCCGAGCGCCTCAGTTGGGTGGTGCAGGACACCTACGGCCAGGCGTCGCTGAATCCGTCGCTGCCGACGACGCCGAGCAACCGGATCAACGCCAACATGCTCTCGACTGGCCCCGACGCGAATTTCCGCTTCGGCGGCGACCTGGGGCTCAGCCTCGGCGCGCGCTACGCGCGCACCGACTTCCAAAATAACCCGACCGCGCAGGCGAACGACCAGCGCGTCAGCGCCAACGTGAGCCTCGCCAAGCACTTCTCGGCGGCCTCTTCGCTGTCGCTGAACGTCGGCGAGTCGCGGCTCGAGTACAAGGAGCCTGGCACGCCGCACTTCGACGAGAGCGACGCGTTCGTCCGCTACAGCACCCAGGCGATGCGCACCGGAGCGATCGTCGACGCGGGCTACACACAGGTTCGCGAGGCCGGCAGCACGGTGAGCGACCCGCTGCTGCGTGCCACGGTCTATCGGCGCCTGACGCCGTCGTGGAACCTCAACCTGTCGGCAGGATCGGAGTTCCAGAACTCCGGCATCGCGCTGCAGTCGGCGCTTGCCGGCACCCATGTCGTCAACGGCCAGGTCGTGCCGGCCGGCCCGCCGGGCGCGCCGCCCGGATCTGCCGGCGGCGTCGGCAACGTGATCGTGGCGAACAGCATCTTTCGCGCCGATCACGTCGGCCTGTCGCTCGACTTCGTCCGCCCGCGCACGACGATCGACCTGAAGGCGGACGAGACGCGCGAGCGCTACCAGTTCGGCGCCTCGGCGCTCGATCGCGAATACACCACGGTCGGTGCCACCGTCACGCGCCAGCTACGACAGTCGCTGTCGTTGCGGGCATCGGCGGTTGCGGCGCGTCAGAAGACGTCCGCGCAGCAGCCGGGCTTTCGCTCCACGATCGCCGACCTCGGGCTCGACTGGCGGGCAGGCTCTTGGCTCACGGTGTCCCTGGCCTACCACCGCGAAGACCGCCCGGCGGACCCGATCTTTGCCGGCTACGTCGAGAACGTCATCTACCTCGGCCTGAGCTACGGACCGCCCAAGCACAGCCTGGCACTGCCCGGGGCGCCGCCATCCGGCACCGCCGGGCCGATGTAGCCGCCCGGCCGGCTAACGCTGCGTCGAACCGGGACCCGGTTCACACCCCCAGGTAGGGGTAATCCCTAACATCGTCAAATCGTCCGTCGCCTTGGCTGGCAGGGTCGCCTGGCCTTATGTCGTCGTCCCGAAGCCCGTCCCGCATCATTCCGCTGCCGCGGAACCCGACGGCTGTCGCACCGGCGGCGGAGGGCGATGAGGTGTTCGGGCCGCTCAACCCGACGCAGTCGACCACGCTGCCGAGCGGCTATTCCGGCCGCTTCCCCGGCATCAACCGCACGCTCGCCCGGCACCTGCGCGAAGCGACCGTCGAGGGCGAGCTCAGCGTCGACCGGCTGATGGAGGTCGCGACCCGCTACTACGACCAGGTCGACGACGAGCGCCGCGGCATCGTGCGCTCGATGCAGCTGATGTCCGACGAGGCGCAGGAGCTGACCCGCGAGCTGCGCGAGCAGACCGCGAGCCAGCTGCAGGCGATCCTCGACCACGTCAAGGACGTGATCCTGACCGTCGACTCGAGCGGCTACATCGAGTCCTTCAACCCGACCGGCGAGCGCGTGTTCGGCTACTCGCAGGCCGAGATCATCGGCCGGCCGCTGGCCTTCCTGCTGCCCGATCTCGGCACCGGCACCGCCCGCCTGGCCGAGCGCCTCGAGCAGCTGGCCCTCAAGAGCGACGACACGCACGTCGATCTCGCGGCCCACGAGACCACCGGCCGGCAGAAGAACGGCGACCGCTTCGCCGCCGAGCTCGCGGTCTCGAAGGCACGCGTCGGCCGCAAGTACGTCTACGTGCTGTGCCTGCGCGATGCCACCGAGCGCAAGCTGGCCGAGGGCGCGACCCGCGAGAGCGAGGCGCGCTACCGCTTGCTGGTCGAGAACGCCCCTGAGGCGATCGTCGTGCTCGACGTCGACCGCGGCTGCTTCGTCGACTGCAACGACCACGCGCTGCGGTTCTTCAAGATGGACCGCGCGCAACTGCTGTCGGCGGGCGCCGAGCAGATCAGCCCGGCGTTCCAGTCGGACGGCACGCCGTCGTTCGGTGTCGTGCGCGGCCACATCGACCGCGCGCTGTCCGGCGAGACGCCGGTGTTTGAGTGGGTGCACCTCGACGCCAACGGCAAGGAGCTGCCCTGCGAGGTGCGCCTCGTCGGCCTGCCGAGCGCCGGCCGGCGGCTGGTGCGCGGCTCGATCACCGACATCTCCGAACGCAAGCGCGCCGAGGTCTACGCGGCCGGCGAGCGGCGCGTGCTCGAGCGACTGGCCTCGAACGCTTCGCTTGAGTCCGCGCTGGACGCCATCACCGACGTCATCGAGCGCCTGCACCCGGGCGACCGCTGCACGATCCGGCTGCTCGAGGAAGACGGCATGCTGCGGCACGTCTCGGCCGCGCACCTGCCGCGCGAGTTCTGCCAGGCGCTGCATGAGGTGCCGGTGGACCTGCGCTTCGGCTCGTGTGCCGCCGCCGTCTACCTGTCGCGCCAGGTCATCGTCGCCGACATCTCGACCGACCCGTACTGGGAGTACCGGCGCGAGGCGGCGCTGCGCTCCGGGCTGCGGGCCTGCTGGTCGAACCCGATCCGGGCCTCCGATGGCGCCGTGATCGGCACGCTCGCGATCTACCTGACGACGCCCTGCGCGCCGGCCGGGCGCGACGCCGAGCTCATGGCGCGCATGACGCAGCTGGCCGGCATCGCGATCGAGCGCCGCCGCGCCGAGTCGGCGCTGCGGCTCAGCGAGGCGCGCTTTCGCGGCCTGTTCGAGCACGTCGTCGAGGGCGTGTACCAGAGCGGCCCGGGCGGGCGTCTCAAGGCCGCGAACCCGGCGCTGGTGCGCATGCTCGGCTTCGGCAGCGCCGAGGAGCTGATGGCCCTCGAGAGCACGCGCGACCTGTACCTGTTCCAGGAGGTGCACGCCGAGCTTCGGACCCGGCTGCTGCGCGACGGCGAGATCAGGAACGCCGAATACGAACTCAAGCGCCCTGACGGGCGGCTGATCACGGTGGTCGAGAACGCGCGCGTCGTGCGCGACGCCGCCGGCACCGTGCAGGGCTTCGAGGGCACGCTCTGGGACATCACCGAGCGGCGCCGCGCCGAGCTTGCCGTGCACGCCGAGAAGGAGCGCGCGCAGGTCACGCTGCAGTCGATCGGCGACGCGGTGATCACCACCGACGCGGCCGGCGTCATCGACTATCTGAACCCGGTCGCCGAACAGCTGACCGGCTGGACGCTCGACGAGGCGCGCGGCCAGGCGCTCGACGCGGTGCTGCGGGTCGTCAACGAGGCGAGCCACGACAGCGCGGAAAACCTCGTCGCGCGCTGCCTCAAGGAAGGCCGCGTGATCCTCGGCAACGACCAGGCCGCGCTGGTCGCCCGCAACGGCCGCGAGGTCGCGATCCAGAACTCGGCGGCACCGATCCGCGACCGCGAGGGGCGTCTGCTCGGTACCGTGGTGGTGTTCCGCGACGTCAGCCGCGAGCGGCGCCTCAGGCGCGCGCTGTCCTACCAGGCGACCCACGACGCGCTCACTGGGCTGCTCAACCGCCGCGAATTCGAGCACCGGCTGCACGCCGCGCTCGCCGAGACGCGCGGCGACTCGCCGATCGAGCACGCGCTCGTCTACGTCGACCTCGACCAGTTCAAGGTGGTCAACGACACCTGCGGCCACCCGGCCGGCGACCGCTTGCTGAAGCAAATGACGAGCCTCCTGCAGACCCGCGTGCGCACCAGCGACACGCTGGCGCGCCTCGGCGGCGACGAGTTCGGCATCCTGCTGCAGGACTGCGCGCTCGAGCAGGCGATGAAGATCGCCGAGGGCCTCAGGCAGTCGATCCGCGAGTTCCGCTACGAGTGGGCCGGCCAGCAGATCCAGATCGGCGCCTCGATCGGCATCGTCAGCATCGACAAGAGCAGCGACTCGGTGGCGGCGGTGATGAGCGCGGTCGACGTCGCCTGCTACGCGGCCAAGGACGGCGGCCGCAACCGCGTGCACGTCTACGAGGCCGACAACGTGCCCGCGCGCCACAAGGAGATGCAGTGGGTGTCGCGCCTGCAGCGCGCCTCCGACGACGGGCGCCTGGAGATCTACTTCCAGCCGATCCTGCCGATCGGCCGCAACCAGGACCGCCAGCAGCACTACGAGCTGCTGCTGCGGATGCGGGACGAGGAGGGCAACCTGGTCCAGCCGATCGAGTTCATCCCGGCCGCCGAGCGCTACAACATGATGCCGGCGATCGACCGCTGGGTGGTCAAGCACGTGCTGGCGACCGTCCTCGCCCGCGGCCAGGTGGGCGAGCACGCCAGCTTCGCGATCAACCTGTCGGGCACGACGCTGTCTGATGAGGGCTTCCTCGAGTGGTTGCTCGCCGAGCTCACGGCCACCGAGATCCGGCCGGGGTCGCTGTGCTTCGAGATCACCGAGACCGCAGCGATCGCCTCGCTCTCGAACGTCGTCTTCTTCATGCGTGAGCTGCGCAACCGTGGCGTGCGCTTCGCGCTCGACGACTTCGGCTCCGGCCTGTCGTCCTTCTCCTACCTCAAGAATCTGCCGGTCGAGTTCTTGAAGATCGACGGCCAGTTCGTCGAGAACGTGTGCCGCGATTCGGTCGATCGCAGCATGGTCGAGGCCATCTGCCAGGTGGCCCGCGCGATGGGCATCCGCACGATCGCCGAGCGGGTCGAAACCCAGGACGTGCTCGACACGCTGGCCTCGATCGGCGTCGACTACGCGCAGGGCTTCCTGGTGGCGCGGCCGGAGCCAATCGCCGGGCTCGCCGCATCGCTCGCCCGGGGCGCCAAGCGCTGACTCGCGGCCCTGCCCGGGCCGCTCTCGTCTAGAATGACCGGGACCGCCCTCTGAGGCTCCCGCGAATCCCGTGCCGACCGACGCCGCCCGCGCTGACGCCCACGCCGCCGAGCACCCGGAGCTCCACTCGCGGCTGCTCGGCGAGGGCGATCCGCCGCCCTTCGAGGTCCACCATGACGGCGGCCGGCGCCGGGCGCTGATCGTCTGCGACCACGCCAGCCGGGCGATTCCGCGCTCGCTCGGGGGCCTCGGCCTGCCTGACGAGGCCACCTGGCGGCACATTGCCTGGGATATCGGCGCGGCCGAGCTGGCCCGGGCGCTCAGCCAGCGGCTCGATGCGCCGGCGCTGCTGGCCGGCTACTCGCGCCTGGTGGTCGACTGCAACCGCCGGCTCGAGGACCCCAGCTGCTTCGTCGCCTACGGCGACGGCCAGCGCGTGCCCGGCAACGAGCGGCTCACGGAAGCGGACCGGCGCGTCCGCGCCGCGGCCTGCCACGAGCCCTACCACAAGGCGATCGCCGCGCGGCTGCACGACTTTGCCCGGCAGGGCGTGATCCCGGCGCTGATCGCGGTACACAGCTTCACGCCGGTGCTCGGCACCGAGGCCCGGCCGTGGAATGTCGGTGTGCTGTGGGACCATGACCCGAGGATCGCCGTGCCGCTGCTCGCGCGCCTGCGGGCCGAGCCCGGGCTCGTGGTCGGCGACAACCAGCCGTACTCCGGCCGGCATCCGGCGGATTACACGGTGGACCACCATGCCGAGAGCGCAGGCCTGCCGCACGTCTGTCTCGAGGTGCGCCAGGATGAGCTGCTGACGCCGGCCGGGATCGCGTGCTGGACGGAGCGGATCGGCGGCGCGCTCGAGGCGATCCTCGCCGCTGAGTCGCTGTACGCCATCTGGCAGGCCCGCGGCGCGCGGGCCGGTGGGAGATAGCCGATGCCGAAGGAGCCGCCATTCACGGTCGGGATCGAGGAGGAGTACCTGCTCGTCGACTTGAAGACGCGCGACCTCGACAACGACCCGCCGCACAGTCTGGTCGAGGAGTGCCATCAGCGCTGCGGCGGTCAGGTGAGCCCGGAGTTCCTGCGCTCGCAGATCGAAATCGGCACCAAGGTGTGCCGCACGATTCCCGAGGCCAAGGAGGACCTGAAGCGGCTCAGGAAGACCGTGGTCGAGGTCGCCAACCAGCACGGGCTCGCGCCGATCGCGGCCTCGACGCACCCGTTCGCGCGCACCATCGAGCAGCGCCACACCGACAAGGACCGCTACGTCGCGCTCGCCAAGGAGATGCAGGCCGCGGCGCGGCGCATGCTGATCTGCGGCATGCACGTGCACGTCGGCCTCGACGACAACGAGCAGCGCATCGACCTGATGAACCAGCTGTCCTACTTCCTGCCGCACTTCCTGTCGCTGTCCACCTCGTCGCCCTTCTGGGAGGGCGAGCAGACCGGCTTTCGCTCGTTTCGGCTGACGATCTTCAACGCGCTGCCGCGCACCGGGCTGCCCGAGCGCTTCGCCAGCTGGGCCGAGTACCAGCGCCACATCGACACGCTGATCCGCACCGGGCTGATCCAGGACACCTCGAAGATCTGGTGGGACATGCGCCCGAGCTGGCGCTATCCGACGCTCGAGACCCGCATCATGGACTGCTGCACGAGCGTCGACGATTCCGCCTGCCTCGCGGCGCTGGTGCAGTCGACGCTGCGGATGCTGTACCGGCTGCGCGGCCGCAACCAGCAGTGGCGCATGTACCCGGACATGCTGCTGGCCGAGAACCGCTGGCGTGCGATGCGCTACGGCTTCGACGAGGGGCTGCTCGATCTGGCGCGCGCCGAGCTCGTGCCCTTCGCCGAGCTGCTCGAGGAGCTCATCGAGCTGATCCGCGAGGACGCCGAGGCGCTCGGCTGCCTCAAGGACGTGGAGCACGCGCGCACCATCCTGCGCCGCGGCACCAGCGCGCACCGCCAGGTGACGGTCTGGGAAGAGGCCAAGGCCCGTGGCGCGAGCGAGCGCGAGGCGCTCGCCGCGGTGGTCGACTGGCTGGTCCGCGAGACCGCGACCGGACTCGGCTGAGCGCCGCCGCTCCCATGCAGCGCTGCCGATGAGCATCCCGCGCGATCCGCGGCGGCTGTCTGCCGCGCCGATGATGGA
>JANYAE010000037.1 GCA_025355105.1 Pseudomonadota bacterium
CGGCGCGGATCCCGGCCATGCCGCGCAGGCGCTCGTCGGCTGGCTGCGCGGCGAGCTCGCGCGCGCCGGCGCAAGGCCGGAGCTGATTCGCACGGTGGTGGCCGCCGGCAGCGAGCGCGCCTTGCGCCTGGTCGGCGCGGACCTGGCCGGCCGCGCCGCGATCGGGACGGTGCGCGGCCTCGTCGGCCAGGCGCTCGCGGCGTCAGGGCAACCGCCGGGATCGCCGCAGCTCCTCTACCGGCCGGACATCCTGCCGGGGCCGGTCGCGGCCAAGCCGCGCGGGGTTGGGCGCGACGGCGGCGAGCGGGTCCAGCCGATCGGCGAGGACGAGGGCGCGGCCGGTCATGAGCGCCCCGGCGCCGATCCATCTGCCGCCCAGCGTGGCGGCGCCGAGGTGCCGGCAGGCGGCGGCACCGAGGGCCCGATGCAATGCATCCGCCGTTGCGTCGACGCGCTGTTCGCCGGCGACGCACTGGCCTACAGCGCCGAATGGGTCTACCCGGCGTGCGCCTGGATCGGTGGCCGCTGGCTCGCCTGCGCCGACGAGACCGCGCTCGCGGCGCTGCAGGCCCGTCTCCTACGCGGTCGGCGCGAGCGCGGCCTCGTCGGCGGGCGGATCTTGCTGCTGCGCGTCGACCCGGTCAGCGACACCGTGGCACTCGTGCACGTGCTCGCCAGCGAGGAGCGTGCGGACGGCAGCGTCCCGCACGAGACCGAGTGGCTGTACACGACCGTGCGCACCGACGGCGGCTGGCGGGTGGCGGTGGTGGTCGCGAAGTGACGGCCGGGCCCGGGCCTGCCAGGAAAAAAAAGAGGGCAGGCCGATTCGGGCGGCCTGCCCTGCAGGCTTCCGGTATCGCGCTAGGGGGAAGAGATCTGCGATCCGGACCGTCTCTCTATCGACCGGCAGCGCGCCGACTTGAGCCGGCGTTCGATCCGCTGCGGCAGGTGGCCGCTATAATCGTGCCTGCGCGGCTCAGCCCGGACGATCCTTGACCGCCGACGCGTCCCCACCCGGTTCAGGCACGCTGCGCGCCGTGCTCGCGCACCGCTCCTTCACGAACTTCCTGCTGGCGCGCTTCGCCGGCGCGTTCGCGGCGCAGATGCAGACGGTTGCGGTCGGCGTGCAGATCTACGGGCTGACCCACGATCCGCTGGACCTCGGCCTCATCGGGCTGTCGCAGGTCGTGCCGTTCCTGCTGTTCGTGCTGATCGCGGGCCAGGCCGCCGATCGCTTCAGCCGCAAGCGCATCGTGCTGGCGTGCTACGCGCTGCTGCTCGGCTGCTCGCTGGCGCTTGCCTGGTTCACCTACGCCGGCCTGCGTTCCCCCTGGCCGGTGCTCGCGGTGATGGTCCTGTTCGGCGCGGCGCGCGCGGCGATGGGGCCGGCCAGCCAGGCGCTGATGCCGAACCTCGTCCCCGTCACGCTGTTCGGCAATGCGGTCGGCATCAACTCGGCGATGTTCCAGGTGGCGACGATCGCCGGGCCCGCGGTCGGCGGCGCGCTCTACGCGTACGCCGGGCCCGGAGTCGTGTACGCCGCGGTTGCCGCGCTGCTCACGGTCGCGGTCGCCGCGACCGGCGCGATCACCGCGCCTGCGCAGGCGCCGCCGCAGCAGCCGGCGAGCTGGCACACGCTGGTCGAGGGCCTGCGCTTCGTGTGGCGGCGCCACAGCGTGCTCGGTGCGATCTCGCTGGACCTGTTCGCGGTGCTGTTCGGGGGCGCGACGGCGCTGCTGCCGGCCTACGCGAGCGATGTGCTGCAGGTCGGCGTCGAGGGACTCGGCTGGCTGCGGGCCGCGCCCGGCGTCGGCGCGGCGCTGATGGCCGGGGCGTTGACCGTCTGGCCGATCAGCCGTCACGCCGGCCGGGCGATGTTCGTCGGCGTCGCCGTGTTCGGCATCGCCACGGTGGTGTTCGGGCTGTCGCGCAGCTTCACGCTGTCGCTCGCGGCGCTCGCGGCGCTCGGCGCCGCCGACATGATCAGCGTCTTCGTCCGCCACCTGCTGGTGCAGCTCGAGACGCCGGACGCGATGCGCGGCCGGGTCGGCGCCGTCAGCTGGATGTTCATCGGCGCCTCCAACGAGCTCGGCGAGTTCGAATCCGGCCTCACCGCCGCGTGGTGGGGGCTCGTTCCGGCGGTGGTGGTCGGCGGCCTTGCGACCCTGGCCGTGGCCTTCGCCTGGACCCGCTGGTTCCCGGAGCTGCGCAATCTGGACCGCTTTCCGGGCGCTTGACGCCGGCGATGGACCTGTATATCCATAAGGGATATCCGGTTAGCTCCACAAGTGGCATTCTGCGCCGATGGGGTCGATGGAAAGAGAGGCGGTTGCGGGCGCGGATTATCCGAGCACGTGGACGGAGTTTCTGGACTGGTTTGGGGAGGAGTCGGCCTGCGAGCG
>JANYAE010000061.1 GCA_025355105.1 Pseudomonadota bacterium
CGCGAGCGCCAGCCAGCGCAGCGGCGAGGTGCCACGGCCGTCGCCGGCGTCCGCTGCCGCCGTGGCGTGGCTCACCGGAAGCGCACCCCCTGGCGCGCGAGCTCTTTCTGCACGGCGTCGACGTCGAGCCGGTCGAAGGCCTCGTCGCGCCGCAACGAGACGGCGGCGGCGACGCCGGCGCCCTGGCCGCTGACGGCGCAGCACATCATGTTGCGGGCCGAGGCGTGCGAGATGTTGTCGCCGCCGATGCAACGGCCGGCGACCAGCAGGTTGCCGACCCCCTTCGGCACGAGCGCGCGGTAGGGGACGTGCCAGTAACGGCCGGTCGTCGGCAGGATCAGCACGCCGTAGCCGTCGATGAACTCGGGAAAGATGCCGATCGCGTCGTCGAAGCGGGCCTGGCCACGGACATCGGCGCCGGTCAGGTTGTAGAGCGCGTCGATCTTGCGCGTGTCGCGGATGCCGAGCGTCATGCCGAAATTGCGCAGCTTCGCGTCCTCGCAGCCCGGCATGAACTTGCGCAGCGCCTCCATCGCGTAGATTGCCTCGCGCCGGCCGCGGATTTCGCCGGTCGTCAGGTCGTTGGGATCGGTGCCGTCGATCTCCGGCACGTGGACGAGGTTCAGGTAGGTGAGGTCGCCCTGGTCGGTCACCGTGCCCCAGGTGCCGGCGATGGTCTTGAGGTACGGCGGGATGATGCCGGCGTCGAGCGCCTTCTGGAACGGCTTGCGCAGGAACGGCGAGAACAGCTTGTCCTCCTTGCCGGTCGTCTCGTAGTCCCACTCGCCGTTGCCGGACCAGTCGGCGTAGGTCTGAGGGTCCGCCTTGACGGCTTCGATGAAGCGCTGCTTGCTGACGCCGGACATCGAGAACATGACCGAGGCCGCCATCATCTTCTCGCGTGGCGTCTTGTGGACCGGGGCGCCGGCGCGCGTCGCGATGTCGGCGTCGCCGGTCGCATCGATCACGCGCCGGGCGAGGATCGCCTCGCGACCGGCCTTGCTCTCGGTGATCACGCCGCGGATGACCCCGCCCTCCAGGATCGGCGCGACGCATAGGCGGTGCAGCAGCGGCTTCACGCCGGCCTCCTCGACCAGCACGTCGGCAACCCACTTGAACATCTCGGCGTCGAGCGCGTGACTCAACGACTGCGGCTCGGGCATGGCCGCGCCCATCGCCTTGGCCCGGGCCTCGAACTCGATGCCGATGCCCTCGCAGTCGATCGTCTGCTCGTGGCGGTACCAGGCGAAGCCCTCGACGCCGACCTGGGTGATGTTGCCGCCGAAGCAGCCGTTGCGGTCGATGAGCGCGGTGCGCGCTCCGGCGCGCGCCGCGGCGAGCGCGGCGGCGAGTCCGCCAGGGCCGCTGCCGACCACCAGGACATCGGTCTCGAGGACTACGTCGACTGCGCGGGCAGCCTCCAGGATCTGCTTCATCATCATGGCCTCAACGGGTAGCGGGAACAGCAGCCGTCGGCGCTGCCGGCCTCCGGGGCGTCAGTCCCGGTAGTGGTTGACGGCGTCGCCGAGCGCCTCGCGCAGCGGCCCAAGCCACGGCTCGTAACGACGCCATTGGTCGAGCCCCTCGCGGTAGATCGGCTGGCGGACCTGCTCGGAACTGGCGGTGCGGACGCTGCGCTCGGTCTTGTAGAACTCGAGGCAGCCCTGCTCGAAGGGCAGGCCGCAGTGCTCGAGGATGCGGCGCACGCTGCCCTCAAGGTCTTCGACGACCTCCTCGTGTCGCACCCGGAGCACCCGCCCAGGCAGCGCCTCATCCCAGTGCTTCATGAGCTCGAGGTAGGTGCGGTAATAGCGCGCGATGTCGTCGACGCTGTAGCAGAACTCCTGGCCGCGGGCGAACAGCTGCTTCAGGTTGCCGAAGCAGCAAGCCATGGGTTCGCGGCGCGCATCGATGATCGTGGCGCCCGGCAGCATCAGATGGACAAGTCCGACGTGCCGGAAATTGTTCGGCATCTTGTCGATGAACAGCGGCCGGCCGCTGCGGTAGATCCTGGTGTCGGCGAGATAGTTCTCCCCGAGCGCCTTGAAATCCACGGCCGTCATGTCGGCCAGGCAGGCGGGGTAGAGCGGGTTGTCGAGGTCCGGGTTCCGGCCCTGCAGGTCAAGCGCGACGCGCGGGATGTTTGCCAGCTCCTGCGTGCCTTCGATCATCGAGTGCGAGGCGAGGATCTGCTCGAGCAGCGTCGAGCCGGCGCGCGGCAGGCCGAGGATGAAGATCGGATCGCGCGCCGCGGCGCCCCAGCCGCGCCGGGCCCCGAAGAACTGCCGGGTGCAGACGCGCTTTTGGTTAGCGGTGTTCTGCTCGAGCAGCTCAGGGCGGTACTTGCTTTCGGCGCGCTTCATGGCGTTGCCGCGCTCGTAGTATTGCCAGCTCGTCGCGTAGTCCTCGCGGTCCTCGAAGGCCTTTCCGAGCGCAAAGCAGATATGGTACCGATCGATGCTGGCGAGCGAGCTGTCGGCCTCCGCCCAGCGCAGCTGCTCGATCTCCGCGTCCGAAAAGCGGTAGGTCTTGAGGTTCGCGAGGCTCCAGTAGGCGTCGCCGAAGTTCGGCCGGACGGCGATCGCTTCCTTGTAGGTATCGATCGCCTCGGCGCGCCGGCCGAGCGTCTTCAGCGAGTGGGCGATCGACAGGTGCAGATCGGCCGCCGCCCGCGACTTCGGCTCCGTATCCGTGAGGACGTCGGCGAAGCCGCGCATGCCGCCCTCGTGGTTGCCGAGCCCCACGGTTGCGGTGGCGCGCAGCGTCCGGTAGTCGATGTTCCTGGGGTCGTCGGCCAACAACTGGTCCAGTTGCACGATGCTCTCGGCGTGCTTGTGGCGATCGAGCAGCACGCAGGCGTAGTCGCGGCGCAGCTCGGCGTAGTTCGGTTGCAGCTCGAGGGCGGCGGCCAACAGGACCTCGGCGTCGTCGAGCACCTCGTGCGCCACACCGATACGGGCGAGCAGGCGCATCGCCTCGACGTGATTGCCGTGCTGCAGGAGATACGCGCGGACCAGATTCTCCGCGGCCGTGAGATCGCCTTCGCAGAAGAGTCCGAGCGCCTTGATGACGTCCGGCGGGATCGCCTTGAGCTTGGCGGAGTGCGCGGCGGCGGCCTGCCGCCGCGCGTCGTTGCCGACCATCTTGTAGAGGCCCTCGAGCATGCTCCAGGCCGGCGGCAGGGCAGGGTTGATACGCACCGCGTGTTCGTACGCCTCGATCGCGCGCGGCGCGTCCTTGAGCGCGACGTAGCAGTGACCGCGCTCCTGGTACAGAAGGCTGGAGCCAGGGTGGTGCCGCTCCATGTCCTTGAGCGTGGCGATCGCGTCCCCGAAACGGTGAGTCTGCCGCTGCCCGAGGGCGAGAAGGTAGAGGACGTCGCGGTTCTCCGGCACCGCCGGCCGCAAGGCGTCGGCGGCCGCCACCGCCTCCGCGAAGCGCTGTGCGGCGATCAGGCCCCGGATCCGCTGCACCTCGAGCTCAATGCTGGAGGATCCCGCCGCCGCCACCGTCACAGTCATGGACCCCCGAAAAAGCAAAGGGCGGACATCGCTGTCCGCCCTTTGAGTGTACCGCAACCGTTTCGGGTCGCGGGCGTCGACTCGGTCAGAACTTCAGGCCGACCTTCACACCGAGCACGCGCGGACGCAGCGGGATTTCCGCCCGGATGTCCTGCCCCGAGGACGTGAACGTGCTCGCCTGCACGTCGGTCAGGTTCTGGCCGAAGATCATCACGTCCCAGGCACCCTTCGAGACGCCGAACGACGCATCCCAGGTGTTGTAGCCCGGCATCGTGTAGCGCAGCCAGGTGGTCGTCGGCACAGCGACGCCATCACCTGACTGGAAGCTGCTCGGCTGGTTGCTCATGTCGTCGACGTGGCTCATGCCGAGCTGGGCGTACTCCTTGTAGTCGCCCGCGGTCCAGTCGTAGCGTGCCCGCAGGTTGTACTGCAGCTTCGGCGAGAACGCCGGGACCGAGCCGACCGAGCCGAGTGGATCCGGGATCGCGATGTTGACGTTGCCTGCCCGCACCTGCGTGATGCACTGGCCCAGCGGCGTCGGATTGAGCGGAGTTTTCGGCGTGACGCCTGGTGAGCGGATGCACGGCGAGGTGGACTGCTTGGCATCATTGTACGAGGCGTTGGCCATCAGCGTCAGGCCGTCGGTCGCCTTGAACGCCAGCTGCAGCTCAGCGCCCTTGATCCGGTAGGTCGGGCCGGTCAGTCCGAACGTCGTGTTGCCATACACCGGCGGGTTGTAAATCAGCGTCTGCACGTCCTTCCAGTCCATCTGGTAGACCGTGGCGTTGACCTGCAGGCGTCGGTTGAAGAACTCCGACTTGAAGCCGACCTCGTTGTTGATCAGCGAGTCCGGAGCGTACGCGGTCGGCTTGCTGAACTGCGCCGGCTTAGTGTCGCCCGGGCCCGACGGCACGCCGTTCGGCAGCGGTGTCCCGGTGGCGTCGACCCACACCGTCGTCCGGCCGCCGGGCAGGCGATTGAACGCACCGGGTCGATAGCCCTGCGAGATCGAGTAGTAGAGCATCGTGTCGGGCGTAATGTGCCAGGTCAGGTTGACGCGGCTCTTGAACCCCTGGTACGTCGCGTTGTAGCTGAACGGCGTCGCGAGGCACAAGCCGTTCGCCTTGTTCACGCAGCCGCCGCCGGTGGTCCACTGCGAACCGTGCTGTTCTTCCTCGTACTTGAAGTGGCGGGTACCGATAGTCGCGGTCAGCACCTTCGGGAGCAGGTCGAAATCGGCCGAAAGAAAGAACGCGGTCTGCTTGTAACCGCGCTGCATGTCCTCGCCGAAGTTGTCGTTGTCGCCGCGGGTCGTCGGGTCGATCACCGCGTTGACCGGCGTCACGTTCGACAGGCAGATCGGACCGCCGGCCAGTGCCGCGGCGAGATTCGCCGGATTGCAGGACGGGATCGTCTTCTGGTTGAAGTTCATGTTGTCTTTGATCTGGAAGTCTTCCCAGAACGCGCCGGCGAGGAACCGCAGGCGCCAGTCGTCCGGCGTCGACAGCCGGAACTCGTGACTCATGTGCGTGTTCTCGAAGTAGTCGGTCCAGCCCATGACCGGCGAGTAGCAGGTCGCGGGACCGGGATTGCCGAAGTTCGAACCGCCGCCGCCGGTGCAGGAGTAGTAGAACCCGCCCGCGGTGCGCGTGTAGTTCGAGTAGTCCATGGCCGCGTCGACGTGGCGGGTGAGGTACGCGCCCGTGTAGATGGCCTTGAGGTCGCCGAACTTGCCGTTGACCGTCCAGGCCGTGCTCGAGGCCTTGTCGCGGTTGTAGGTCGGGAGGAACGAGGACTCCTGCAGCGGCTGCAGCGGCGTCAGTCCGAGGCTCACCGGCATCTGGAACGGCATTCCCTCCGCGTCCAGGTACTGGTAGCTCTGCTGGATCAGCACGTTCCAGTCGTCGCTGATCTGATAGAGACCCGACAGGCGCATGCCCTGGTAGGTGGTCGGGTTCTGGTCGCGCTGCACCAGCTGGGAGTTGCTGTAGCTGTCGAGGTGCGCCGGGTAGTGCGAGCTGTAGGCGTTCGGCCCGCGGTCGACGTTCGGATCGCGGGTGAAGGTCGTCGGGACGTTGTCGATGTAGCCGCCACGACGCTCGTTGTAGAACACGCCGCGCACGGCGAGCTTGTCCTGAATGACCGGAATGTTGACCACGAGGTTCGCGGTCGTGTTCGGATCGCCATGCGCCGTGACGCTGTAGCCGCCTTCGGCGCGGCCTTCGGCGACGTTGAGCTTCGGCTTGTTGGTGATGTAGCGCAGCACGCCGGCTTCGGCGCCGCCGCCGAACAGCGTGCCCTGCGGACCCTCGAGCACCTCGAGGCGCTCCATGTCGACCATGTAGACGTCGAGGTTGCGTCCCGGGAAGGTCAGCGACTGCTCGTCGAGGTAGGTCGCAACGTTCGGGAACGGGTTGATCGAGGCCGACGACTGGCTGCCGGCGAAGCCGACCGACAGGCCGCGCATGTAGATGTTGCCCTGACCGGGGCCGTTCGAGCTGAACGTCACGTTCGGCAGCAGCTTGACCACGTCGTCGAACGTCGCCACCGACAGCCTGCCGAGCGCTTCGCCGGTAATGGCCTGAATCGTGATCGGGACGTTCTGGATCGATTCCGTGCGGCGCTGGGCCGTGACCACGATCTCTTCGAGGCCACCGGTGGATTCGGCGGCCGCGAATGACGCGCTGGTGCTCGCGCTCAGCGCGGCCAGCACAGCCAGTTTCAGCTTGCGATTGGTTTTCAAGGCTCTCTCCCCGGAGGCAGTTGTTATCGAATCGGTCGAGCAGTAAAAGAAAAATCGAGTAGCGCGCACGCACAGCCCAGGCTGAGCCCTACGCGCGCGAATCAGGAAACTCCCGTCCCGACGGCGGCAGACGCGGCACGCGCCTTGGCGGTCGAAGGATCAGGTCGAATGTGTCGTCGCGAGGTGCAGTGACAGCGAGGCGGTGTGGCAAAGGACCAACGATGAGTCCTGACGTGTCCGTTTCGTGACAACCGGAGTCCCCTGCCTGATACGCACTGTCTGTTCCGCGCAAAACCGCCCGCCGCGACACAACAGTAGCGAGCTGCTGTTGCATCAATGTGACACGAGGTTTGGTCCACCGCCTGCCATTCCGCGTCTCCGACCGGAACGTGGCGAACAAACGGCCTGTTCGAGCGTTCCCGTCCGTCCCCTGTCGTCCAGGAAGCGGTTTGTCCGACTTTCGTCCGCCAAAGAGAAGATGTCAAGACCTTGATGCTTTTTCACAACAGTGACGTGTTGCGCGAGCTCGCGACCGGCGCACCGCCATCACCGGGTGAGCACAACCCCTGACGCCTGAACCCGCCCGGACGCCGCGGCGATCAATCACGATGACGCCTCAGGTCGGTGGTTCGGCGTGGCCGGAATGCCGGCCGGCGCCAACGCCTCGTACACTTGTCCGAATTCAGCGTGTCCGGACTCGACGCTCAACGATCGCTATTGCTGAGCTGCCGAGCGCCCGAGGTCGTCACGCCGGTCGCGAAGGACGCTGCTGCCGCTCGCGGTTAGGGCGGCGATGCCCGCCAGTGATCATGAGCCGACTATGATGCGCACGTCGTGCCGCCACGGGCGCAGTCGCCACCGCCGCCGCGGCGACTGTGCGGACCTGCCGAAGGCTCGACTTTAGGTAAGGCTTAGATAAGGGACCGTCATGGAAAAGTCGAACGCCGAGCAGTCCGCCGCCGTGCGCAAGCTGTTGACCGAACGCGGCATCGAGCACGTCAAGATTGGTGTCTTCGACGGCGATGGCATCCTGCGCGGCAAGTACGTCAACCGCGACAAATTCCTGTCGGCGCTCGACAAGGGGCTCGGCTTCTGCGACGTCGTGCTGGGCTGGGACTCGAACGACCAGCTGTTCGACAACGTCAAGTTCACCGGCTGGCACACCGCCTTCCCCGATGCCCCGGTGCGGGTGCTGCCGGCCACGTGCAGGGACATTCCCTTCGAGCCCAAGACGGTGCTGATTCTGTGCGAGTTCGCCGGCCGCGCCGAGAGCGTCTGCCCGCGCGCGACGCTGCGTCGCGTGCTGGCGCGGGCGACGAACATGGGCTACTCGGTGAGCGCCGCGGCGGAGTTCGAGTTCTTCCTCTTCAACGAGACGCCGGAGACGGTGCGCGACAAGGGCTACCGCGACCTCCAGCCGATGACGCCCGGCTTCTTCGGCTATTCGGTGCTGCGCAACTCCGTGCACTCCGCCCTGTATCAGGAGCTTCTCGACCTCGCGCAGGCGATGCGCTTCCCGATCGAGGGCCTGCACACCGAGACCGGTCCCGGCGTCCTCGAGGCGGCGCTTGCCCACTGCGAGGCGCTCGAGGCCGCCGATCGAGCGGCGCTATTCAAGACCTTCACCAAGGTGCTGGCGCAGCGCCACGGGCTGATGGCGACCTTCATGGCCAAGTGGTCCAACAAGTACCCGGGCCAGAGCGGCCATCTGCACGTCTCGATGCAGAAGCAGGGTGGCGGATCCGTGTTTCACGATCCAGCCAAGCCCAACGAGATGTCGGATTCGATGCGCTGGTTCGTCGGCGGCCAGCAGGCGCTGATGCCGGAACTGCTGGCGATGGTGGCATCGACCGTCAACAGCTATTCGCGACTCGTCCCCGGGTTCTGGGCGCCAACCTCGGCGACCTGGGGCGTCGAGAACCGCACGACGGCGCTGCGCGTCATCCGCGGCGGACCCTCAAGCCAGCGCGTCGAGTACCGGATCGCGGCCGCCGACATCAACCCGTACCTCGCGCTCGCGGCCGCGATCGGCTCCGGCCTGTGGGGCATTGAACATCGCATCGAACCGGATGAGCCGATCGCGGCCAACGCCTACGATCGCGAGCATCCTCCGCAGCGGCGCCTGCCGGGGACGCTACAGGAAGCTGCCGAGCGCCTCGCCGCGTCGAAGCCGGCGCGCGCGTTGTTCGGTGACGAGTTCGTCGAGCACCACGCGGCCACCCGCCAGTGGGAGGAGCGTGAGTTCCGCAAGGCGATCACCGACTGGGAACTGTCCCGTTACTTCGAGATTATCTGACGAGGCCGCCATGCCCGCGATGCAGCAGACCATCAGTCCGGTCGACGGCCGGGTCTACGTCGAACACACGCTGCACGATGCGGCGGGGATCAGCCGAGCCCTCGATCGCGCGCACGCGGCGCAGCGTGACTGGGCGCACCGGCCGCTGGCCGAGCGGACGGCGCTGCTCGGTCGCGCCATCGACGCCTTCGTCGCCAAGGCCGACGAGATCGCGCCGGAGATCAGCTGGCAGATGGGCCGGCCGGTCCGGCACGCACCCGGCGAGGTGCGCGGTTTCGAGGAACGCGCGCGTCACATGCTGTCGATCGCCGCCGCTGCGCTCGCACCGGTCGAGCCCGGCCAGAAGCCGGGCTTCGTCCGCCAGGTCAAGCGCGTCCCGCTCGGCGTCGTCGCCGTGGTCGCGCCGTGGAACTACCCGTACCTGACCGCCGTCAACGCGGTGTGGCCGGCGCTGATCGCCGGCAATGTGGTGATCCTCAAGCACTCCCACCAGACGCCGTTGTGCGCGGATCGCTTTGCCGAGGCGCTGGCTTCCGCCGGCCTGCCGGCTGGCGTGTTCCAGGTGCTGTGCCTGTCGCACGCGGACACCTCGCGGCTGATGGCGGACCCGCGAGTCGCGAACGTCTGCTTCACGGGCTCGGTCTCGGGCGGACGAGCCGTGGTCGCGGCGACCGCGCACGGTTTCGCCACCGCCGGCCTCGAACTCGGCGGCAAGGATCCTGCCTACGTCCGCGCCGATGCCGACCTGCCGCACGCGATCGACTCGCTGACCGACGGGGCGTTCTTCAACGCCGGGCAGTCTTGCTGCGGCATCAAGCGCATCTACGTCGAGGCGCCGGCCTACCAGGCGTTCGTCGACGGCGTCGTCGAGCTGACCCACCGCTACCAGCTCGGCTCGCCGCTCGATCCGGAGACCACGCTCGGCCCGGTCGTGCGCCCGTCCGCCGCCGCGGCGCTGCGCGCCCAGGTGCACGATGCGGTCGGTCGCGGCGCCCGCCAGCTGATCGACGAGCGCCGCTTTCCTGCAAGCCGCCCGGGCACCGCCTACCTGGCGCCGCAGGTGCTGGTGGATGTCGATCACGCGATGCCGGTCATGCGCGAGGAGAGCTTCGGCCCGGTCGTCGGCATCATGCAAGTGACCTCGGACGAGGAGGCCGTGCGCCTGATGAACGACAGCGCCTTCGGCCTCACCGCAGCGATCTATTCGCGGGACGCCGAGCTTGCCGAGGCGCTCGGCGACCGACTTGAGACCGGCACGGTATTCCTCAATCGCTGCGACTACCTTGACCCGGCGCTCGCCTGGGCAGGGGTCAAGAACTCCGGCCGCGGCTGCACCCTGTCGCGGGTCGGCTTCGAGCAGCTGACGCGACCCAAGTCCCATCACTTCAGGATCAAGACATGAGTGCCGTACTCAAAGGCAACTGGAACTACCCGACCACGATCTGGGCCGGGCCGGGACGAATCGCGGAGCTGCCCGCCGCGTGCCAGCGCAGCGGGATGCTGCGGCCGCTCGTCGTCACCGACCAGGGCCTGCTCGATAGTGCGATGGTGCGGGCCGCGGCGAACGCACTCGGCGGTGCGCCGGTATTCGGCGGCGTCCAGGGCAACCCGACCGCCGCACACGTCGAGGCCGGGCTCGTGGCCTATCGTGCCGGGCGCCACGACGGTGTCGTCGCATTCGGCGGCGGTGCCGCGCTCGACACCGGCAAGGTGGTCGCGTTCATGTCCGGCCAGAAACGGCCGCTGTGGGACTTCGAGGACATCGGCGACTGGTGGACTCGAGCGGACCTGGCCGGCATCGCCGCGGTGGTCGCTGTCCCGACGACCGCCGGCACCGGTTCCGAGGTCGGCCGCGCCGGCGTGATCCTCAACGAGACCACGCACCAGAAGAAGATCATTTTTCATCCGCTCATGATGCCGAAAGTGGTGATCTCCGATCCGGAGTTGACGGTCGGCCTGCCACGCTGGGTGACCGCCGCGACCGGCATGGACGCCTTCGTGCACTGCTTCGAGGCCTACTGCGCGCCGGGTTTTCATCCGCTCGCCGACGGCATCGCACTCGAGGGCATGCGTCTCGTGGCGAGCTACCTGCCGCGGGCGTGCGCGAACGGCGCCGACATCGAGGCGCGCGCGCAGATGCTGGCCGCGGCCTCGATGGGCGCCACCGCGTTCCAGAAGGGCCTTGGCGGCGTGCACGCGATCGCGCACCCGGTCGGATCGTTCTTCAACACTCATCACGGGCTGACCAACGCGGTCGTGCTGCCTTACGTGATGGAGTTCAACCGCCGCGCGATCGAGGCCAAGTGCGAGGTCATTGCCCGCGTTCTCGACCTGCCGGTACGCGGCTTCGACGGCCTCTACGCCTGGGTCCTCGAGCTGCGACGTGAGCTCGGCATCGCGCACACGCTCGCCGAGATCGGCGTCAGCGTGGATCAGTCGGCGGTGATTGGCGCCGAGGCGGCGATCGATCCGTCGGCCGCCGGCAATCCGATCCCGGTCACGGCCGCCGACCTCGAGCGGATCTTTCGCGCCGCGGTGCTCGGGCAGCTCGCGGCCGCGGCCTGACCTATGGCGGCGCCGCGCATTTTGATCATCGACGGCAACGATGCCGAGATCCGCGCACGACAGATGGCGGCGGTCGGCTACGACTCGGGGACAGGCTACGCGCGAGTCCTGAAGCGGCTGATGGCGGAGCTCGACTGCGACGTCGTGCGCCCGGCCGATGCGGCGCCCGCGCTGCCGGCCGGCGTCAGCCTGTCGAGCTACGACGGCGTCACCATCACGGGCTCGGCGCTCAATGTCTACAACGGCGGCGGCCCGGTGGAGCGCCAGATCGAGGCCGCCAAGGCGGTATTCGCGGCCGGCGTACCGTTCTTCGGCAGCTGCTGGGGGCTGCAGATCGCGGTGACGGCGGCCGGCGGCGTGGTGCGCAAGAACCCGCGCGGCAGGGAATTCGGCTTCGCGCGCCGCATCCTGCTGACCGAGGCCGGTCGCGGCCATCCGCTCTTCGCCGGCAAACCGCCGGTGTTCGAGGCGCCGACGATCCACCGTGACGAGATAGAGTCGCTTCCGAGCGGCGCCGTGACGCTCGCCAGCAACGACATGGGCCTGCAGGCGGCAGCCTTCAGCCACGGGCGCTCGACGTTCTGGGGCGTGCAGTATCACCCGGAGTACGACTTCATCGACATCGCCGCGGCCGCGGAGCGCTACGGTAGGGCGCTGATGGACGAGGGGCTGTTTGCCGACGAGCCGGCGCTCCACGAATTCGCCGCCGACCTGAGGCAGCTGCAGGCGCGGCCGGACGACGGCGCCCTCGCGTGGAAGCATGGCCTCGGCGAGGCGATGACGAGCGAGGCCCTGCGCCTCGCCGAGCTGCGCAACTGGCTGGACCGGGAGGTCCTGACACACTGTCGCCGGCGGGGCTGATCGCCGGCGCGCGGACCGCGCGCGCTGATCCCGACCGCTCAGGCGTGATCTGGTCGCCGCATCCGCGGGGCCAGCGCGGGTACACTCGGTCGCAAGGGCACGCCCTGCGGCCGCTGAGGCCCGCGCGACGCGCTCGCGACCGCCCCGTCTTCGAATCGCATGGAGCCTCGAGTGTCCGGAACCCGCGTCCTCATCGATCTAGCCGGCCAAGTCGGGCTTCTGCTCTGGGGCACGCACATGGTCAGCACGGGCGTGCAGCGCGGCTACGGCACCGCGCTGCGACGCTCCCTCGAGCGCAATCTCGGCCGACGGGTGTGGGCGTTCCTGACCGGTATTGGCGTCACGACACTGCTACAGAGCAGTACCGCGACCGGTTTGATGGCCATGTCGTTCACCGCCGCCGGCGTCATCGCGCTCGCGCCGGCGCTGTCGGTGATGCTCGGCGCCAACGTCGGCACCGCGCTCGTGACCCAGCTGCTGTCGTTCAACGTCGGCCTCGTCGCGCCACCACTGCTGCTGGCGGGCGTGCTGACTTTCCGCTGGTCCACCGGCAGCCGCATTAAGAACGTCGGCCGCGCCGCCATCGGCCTCGGTCTCATGATCCTGGCGCTCGCCGGGCTGCAGCACACGCTCGAGCCGGTGGAGAACACGCCGCTGCTGCGCTCGATCCTCGAGTCGCTAAGCGGCGACCCGGTGCTCGCCGTGCTGTTCGCGTCGCTGCTCACCTGGGCGTGCCACTCCAGCGTGGCGATCGTGCTGCTCGTCTCATCGCTCGCGGCGTCGCACCTGTTGGGCGCGCCCGGGACGCTGGCGCTCGTGCTCGGCGCGAATCTGGGCGGCGCCATGCCGGCGCTCGTGCACGCCTCGTCGCCGGTCGCGCGGCGGCTGCCGCTTGGCAACCTGCTGGTGCGCCTGACCGGTGTCGTGCTGGTGCTGCCGTGGTTGCCGCAGGCCGTGGCCCTCGTGCACCGAATCAACCCATCCGATGCTCGCCTGGCGGTCGACTTCCACGTGGTCTTCAACCTGGTGCTCGCCGTCGCCTTCCTGCCGGTGGTCGAGCGGCTCGCGACGTTGCTGGTGCGGATCCTGCCCGATCCGCCGCAGCCCACGGATCCTGGTCGTGCGATCTACCTCGAGGCTGCCGCGCTCGACTCGGCGACCGTCGCGCTCGCCAACGCGACGCGCGAGACGCTGCGCATGGCTGACATGGTCGAGGGCATGCTGAAGCATTCGCTTGACGTGTTCCGCTCGCAGGACCGCGAGCTCGCCGCCAGCGTCGCCGCGACCGACCGCGCGATCGGTCAGCTCGGCAGCGCGATCCGGGGCTACCTGGTTGCGATCGGCAGCGAGCAGACGCTCGACGATGCCCGCGAGGGGGCGCGCCTGCAGGACATCCTCGCGGCCGTCATCAACGTCGAACACGTCAGCGACATCATCGCCAACAGCCTGATGGAGTTCGCGCTCAAGCAGCAGAAGCGGGGCCAGACGCTCGCCGCCGAGGAGCTCGACGCGATCGCCGCGATGCACGCCGAGCTGTTCGAGAGCCTGCGCCTCGCGATGACGATCTTCCTGCGCGGCGACCCGTCGGATGCGCAGCGGCTGGTGCAGCGCAAAGCGCGGTTGCGCGAGATGGAAGCGGGGACCACCGCGCTGGCCGTGCAGCGCCTGCGCGACGCGGCACTCGCGAGCCGCACGGCGGGGCCCGACGGCGCGCCCACGCCGCCGGACGAGAGCGGCGTGCTGCGCGTGGTGCGCGACCTGCGGCGCATCCATTCGCACCTCGCAAGCTTCGCCTATCCGGTGCTGAACCGGCCGCGTAGCGGCGCGCGGCCCGGGAGCCGCCGTGCGGCCACCAAGGGTGGGCGTGGGCGGGCCGGCAAGGCCGACGCCGCGTTGCCGGCCGTTGAGGACTCAGTTCCCGACGGCGACGAGCGCGACACTCACTGAGCGTCGCCCGCGCATCCCGCGACGACCGCTCGCGCCGCTGCCCCGGGGCAGCGGAGGTCGCTCACCAGGGCAGCGAATAGGTCTTGGTGTTGCAGAAGCTCTTCATCGCCTCGAGCACGCCTTCCTTGTAGCCGAGGCCGGAGTCCTTGATGCCGCCGAACGGCGTCATCTCAAGTCGGTAGCCCGGCACCTCGCGGACGTTGACGCTGCCGACGTTGAGCTCCTGGATGAAGCGCGTGACTAGGTCGAGACGGTTGGTACAGAGCGACGACGACAGGCCGTACGCGGTGCCGTTGGAGATCCGGATCGCCTCATCGACGGTCTTGAAGCGAATCACCGGCGAAACCGGGCCGAAGGTCTCGTCCCTGACCACCGTCATCTCCGGGGTCACCCGATCGAGCACGGTCGGTGAATAGAGCGCGCCGCGCCGGACGTTGCCGATCAGCAGCCGCGCGCCGGCGGCCACCGCCTCGTTGACCACGGCCTCGAAGCGCTGCGCGGAGGGCTCATCGATCACCGTGCCCATGTCCATGGCCGGGTCGAACGGGTCACCGTACTTGACCGCGCGAGTCTTCTCGACGAGCAGCTCGACGAAGCGGTCGGCCACGCTCTCCTGCACCAGCATGCGCTTGACGGCGGTGCAGCGCTGGCCGGAATTCTTGTAGGAGCCGCCGGCTGCGAGCGTCGCCGCCTCCTCGATGTCGGCGTCCTCGAGGACGATGATCGGGTCGTTGCCGCCGAGTTCGAGGACCTGCCGCTTGTAGACGGCCTTGGCGGCGATGTACTTGCCGATCGGCACGCCGCCGGTGAATGTCACGAGGTCGACGTCGGCGCTCGTCAGCAGCTCATCCGCAATCTCGGCCGGATCGCCGGTGAGCACCGACAGCATTTCGGGCGGCAGTCCCGCCTCGTAGAGGATGTCGGCCAGCGCGAAAGCCGTCAGCGGCGTCTTCTCACTGGGCTTGAGCACGATCCGGTTGTTGGTCGCGATCGCGGGCGCGACCTTGTGGATCACCTGGTTGAGCGGGTGATTGAACGGCGTGATTGCGGTGATCGCGCCGAGCAGCGGCTCCTTCAGCGTGTAGACCTTGCGGCTCTTGCCGTGCGCGGTCAGGTCGCATGAGAACACTTCGCCGTCGTCGACGAGCGCTTGGTTGGCCGCGAACAGCAGCACGTCCGAGGCGCGCCCGACCTCGTACTGCGAGTCCTTGAGACAGAGCCCCGACTCGAGCGTGATGAGGCGGGCGAGCTCGCCGCGTTTCTGCGCGATGATCGCGCCGGCGTTCATCAGGATCTTGTAGCGGGCATGCCGCGTCAGCGTGGAGCGGTAGTTGCGCGCGATGTGCAGCGCGCGGCGCACGTCCTCGAGCGTCGCCTTCGGAACGGTCCCGGCGAGGGCGCCGCTGTACGGGTGGCGGACCTCGATGACTTGGTCGCGGGACAGCTTCTCGCCCGCGATGCGCAGCGATTCCCGGATCGGCTCGTGTAGCGGGGCAGTGGCAGCGCTGGCAGGCATCGGCAGCTCCTACGAGGGACGGGCGGCGAGGTTGAGACCGAGCTCGAAGGCGTCGAAGTTGCGCCAGCGCCGGCCGGCAGGCTGCGCCGCGATGCGGCGATTGACCAGCAGCGGCACCTTCTGCTCGGAGGCGCCGCCGTGCGAGCGCAAGGGCACGTCCAGGCCGGACAGGTCGTGCATGCCGGCACTGGTGCCGATCACGACCGGTTGCCGCGAGACGACCACCAGATCGCCGATCCGCTCCGCCGGCAGCTCGTAGTGGCTGGCCGCCTCGGCGCGCGACAGCACGCTCTCGATGCCGTCCCGTGCCGCGATCCGGGCGCGGATCTCCGCCTCCCGGCGATGGTCGGCGACGTAGACGAGCGCGAACGAGCCGAGCGCGCCGTGGTGCACGACGTAAGGATCGGTAATCGGCAGGATGACGTGCGCGGCGCCGGCGCCGAACCAGTGATCGAGCTCGTCCTGCAGGTAGACCACGTTCGGCTTGCCGTCGGCGCCGTGCTTGGCGTTCATGCCATGGTCGGCGGTGACGACGATCGTTGCCCCGAGCTCGTCGAGCCGCGCCAGGTTGCGATCGATCATCGCGTAGAAATCGTTGGCGATGGGCGTGCCGGGCGCCGCCTTGTGCTGGATGTAGTCGGTCGTCGACAGGTACATGATGTCTGGCCGCTCGCGCTCCATCAGCTTGACGCCGGCGACGAACACGAACTCGGACAGCTCGGCGCTGTAAACCGAGGGCACCGGCATGCCGACGCGCGCGACGACGTTTTCGATGCCGTTGTCCGCGATCGTGACCTGGTCGGCCTTCTCCGACGAGAAGCAGATGCCCTGCATCTTGTGGCCGAGCAGCTTGCGCAGCTTGTCCTTCGCCGTGATGACGGCGACCTTGGCGCCGGCATCGGCGAACGCCGCGAGGATCGTGCCGACGCGCAGGTGCTTGGGGTCGTTCATCATCACTTCCTCGCGCCGCTCGGGGTCGAAGAAGTAGTTGCCACAAATGCCGTGCACGGCGGGCGGCACGCCGGTGACGATCGACAGGTTGTTGGGATTGGTGAAACTCGGCATCACGCAGTCGGCGATGACGCAGGTGCCGGCACCGGCGAGCAGCCGGCCGAGAAACGGCGCGACGCCTGCGGCGACTGCGGCCGTGATGTACTCGTGCTGGCAGCCGTCGATGCAGACGACGACGAGGGGGCGGTCGAGCCGTTGGTAGCTGCGGCCGTTGACGGTAATGGCGTTTGGCAAGGTCTCTGCTCCCGTGATAGCCGCGGTCCCGTCCTGGGGCCGCGGCAATTGCTCGGCTATCGGTCTGACGCGGCGGCGGCCGCGCGGTGCATGCGGGCGCGGCTCTTCGCGGCATGCTGGCGCAGCAGCTGTCCGGCCCCGGCACCATCGCGTGCGACGATGGCCTCGAGCACGGCGCGGTGCTCGGTGTTCGACACCGCGAAGCCGCCGCCGTCCTGCAGCCCGCGCAGGCGGAACAGCAGCAGCTCCTTCGTCAGCAGCCGGTAGCTTTCCGCGAGGCGGGCGTTGCCGGCGAACTCGACCAGCAGGTCGTGGAACTGCAGGTTGAGCGCGTGGTAGCGCTTGAGATCTTGCGCCGCGGTCGCGCGGTCCATCTCGGCGATCACCGTCCGCAGTTCCGCGAGCTGCTGCGGCGTCGAGCGCTCCGCGACCCTCTGCCCGATCAGCTGGTCGAGCACTTCGCGCACGTCGTAGATCTCATCGGCCTCGGCGACCGAGATTTCGCGGACGAACACGCCGCGGTGCTTCTCGGCGCGGACCAGCCCTGACTCCTCCAGAGCCCGCAGCGCCTCGCGGATCGGGCCGCGACTGGTGCCGAAGCGGGTGGCCAGTTCGCTCTCGTTGACGCGCTGGCCGATGGCAAGATCGCCGCGCAGGATCAACTGTTCGATCTCGGATTGGACGAGCGCCGGGAGCGAATTCGACTGCACCAGCTGCAGCGCGGTCGGGGCGGTAGGGGCTGTGGTCAGTCGGTCCGGGTGATCGCGCATGGCCGAATCTTAGCAAAATTGTAAACTGTCGACAGTAAGCAATTTGTGCGTAGACCGACGCGTATTGTGGGGCACCGGATTCCGGTAAAAAAATGTTCATTAACAATATGTTACGTAAATTCTAGTCCCGATCGGACCGGCTGGGCCTAGCCTGCTGATGCGTAATCGGAGCGGCAGCGAGCAACGCGCCTGACTGCCGCGAAGGTGTCGCCTGACGAGCGGCGCACCGACGACGCGCCGAAGCGGCCCCGAAGCGGCCGGCGTCAGGCCGGGTTTCGGTCGCGCACCCCCATCTCGCCGAGAACTTCGGCGACCGCGGCTACCGCCTGCCGCATCACGTCGGCGTTGATCGCGCCGATGCAGCCGACGCGAAACGTATCGACCGCGGTCAGCTTGCCCGGGTAGAGGATGAAGCCACGGTCGCGCACGCGGCGATAGAACTCGCCGAAGTCGTACGCCTTGTCGCGCGGCGCGTGGAAGGTGACGATGATCGGTGCCTGCAGCGCGTCCGGCAGGAAGGTCTTGAAGCCGAGCGCGCGCATGCCCGAGACCAGCGCGGCGCAGTTCTCGGCATAGCGGGCCTGCCTCGCCGGCAACCCGCCCTGCGCCCGGTACTGGTCGACTGCGGCGCGCAGCGCTGCGACGACGTGCGTCGGCGGCGTGAAGCGCCACTGCCCCGTCTTCTGCATGTACTGCCACTGGTCGACGAGATCCATCGCCAGCGACCGGCTGTTGCCGCCGGACCGCTCGAGCACCGCACGCCGCGCGATCACGAAGCCCATGCCGGGTACGCCCTCAAGGCACTTGCCGGAGGCGGCAATCAGTGCGTCGAAGGGCAGCGTGCGGGCGTCGATCGGGATGGCGGCGTAGGAACTCATCGCGTCGATGATCAGCCCGCGGCCGTGACGCGCGACGATCGCGGCGATCTCCGCCAGCGGGTTCAGGATCCCGGTGCCGGTTTCACAGTGCACCTGGGCGACGTGTGTGATCGACGGATCCGCCTTCAGCGTTGCGTCGATGCGCGCCGGAGCGGCTGGCTCCTGCTCACCGTGCGGCAGCACGACGGCCTCGCGGCCGAGATAGCCGAGAATCCGAACGATGCGCTTGCAGTAGCTGCCGTTGTCCGGGACGAGCACCTTGGCATTGCGTGGCACGAGCGTGCCGATGGCCGCCTCCACCGCGAAGGTCCCACTGCCCTGCAACGGTACGCAGACATGCTCCGCCTGGCCGTCGACGATCTCGACGAGGTCGCGGCACACGGACGCGGTCAGCGCGTTGAACGCACCGTCCCACGAGCCCCAGTCCGACAGCATCGCCGCCTTGGTCTGAGCCGAGGTCGTCAGCGGGCCGGGTGTCAGGAGGATCGGTTCGCTCATGAGTGGGGGTTCCTTCGGTTCCTGCGCCGCGGGCGGTCGGACGATGCGCGCACTGGGCGCGGCGCACGCCACCACATTATATCCAGCCTGCGTCATGCGAATTCCATCGCAACGCCGACAGCGCGGCACCTGAGGCAGGTCAAGCGCGCGAAACGCTCAGTGACCGAGCCCTTCGATGACTTCCTCGCCGATCGCGAACCCGGTTGAGGCGCCGCTACCGCTGGTCACGAGCACTAGCCGCACGCCTGGCGCCGGCACGTCGACGAGCACGGCACCGTTCGCTACCGCGTAGCTTCCGATCCACCGCTCGCGGACCGGCGGCGGCTCGCGGCCGGTCACGGCGCGGTACTCGTCGAGGAGCAGCGCGTAGATGCGCTCGTCGGCGAATGGACCGACGGCGTCGGCGTCGTGATGGCTGTCACCGACGACCAGGCTGCCGTCGCCGCTCTGGGCGACGATCAGGTGGATGCCGTGCCGCAGCCACTCCGCTTGCTCGGCCGACAGTCGCCGCTGCAGTGCAGCGACCTCCGGCAGGCCCGCGAAGCCGCCGTAGCGCACCAGGCTGAGATCGGACATCACGGTGCCCGGCAGCGTGAAACCGGGGTTCTCGAGACGCAGCATCTGCAGCGAGCAGCGGCTGACGCCGGCCGCCGCCAATCGCTCCGGGAACAGCGTCGCGAGATCGTCGCCCGGGCAGACGACGGCCGTGCCCGCGGACAGCGCACCGCGCGAGGTGTCGAGCCGCGGCAGGTCCACGGTCCGCACAGCCGTGTCCCACAGGAACGTGACGCCGTGCTCGCGGGCGAGCCAGCGGGCGAGGGCCGGCATCGCATCGCGCGGCTCCACCCGCAATTCATGCGGGCTGACCAGGACGGCCTGAAGCCCGCGGGTCGCGAGCTCCGGGCAGCGCCGGTTCGCGGCCGATGGCGTCAGCAGCTCGCAGCCTTCCGCCATGTCGGAGTGCAGGAAGGCTTCCAGGAGCGCCGCGGATTCGGCGCGGCGGGCGGCGACCCACAGGCCGTGGCGGACGATCGGAATTCCGGCCGCCGCCGCAACCGCCTGCCAGATGTCGCGGGAGCGTCGCGCGCGCGACCAGATCGCGTCCCGGTCCTGGCCGGTGATCGTCACCAGGCCGAAGTTGCGCACCGAGGCGCCGCGGGCGCGTGGATGGCGCTCGATGACCACGACCCGCAGGCCGCGCGTCGCCGCGGCGAGCGCGCAGGCCAGGCCGACGATGCCGGCACCCACGACCGCGATGTCGAAGTCTCTTGCCGAGGCCATCGTGCAATCATAGGCGATACGGGCTGTCGCGGCGGGGGAGGCGGGCGCGCGGCTGCGGCCTTGAGGCCGTCTCCGGCTCCGCTGCAGCTCAGGGCCCGCGCGGCGCGTGAAGGTACGACTCGAAAGGATCGCCAGTGACCGCCAGCCTGCGCCACGTGCTCGAACGCTCCAATCGCCTGGTATTCACGGTGGTCGCAGGGCTCGCGGGCTTCTCGGCGTACTTCTCGATGTATGCGTTTCGCAAGCCGTTCTCGGTCGCGACTTTCGCGGTCGTGCCCGGCTGGACCTTCGCGCTCGACTACAAGATCGCGCTGGTCCTGGCGCAGGTCGTCGGCTACGCGCTCTCGAAGATGATCGGCATCAAGGTGATCTCGGAGCTCGACCCGGCGCGCCGGGCCTCGGCGATCGTGGGGCTGATCGGCCTGTCGTGGGTGGCGCTGCTGCTGTTCGCCGTCGTGCCGGCGCCGTGGAATGTTGCGGCGATGTTCCTCAACGGCCTGCCACTCGGGATGATCTGGGGGCTCGTGTTCGGCTACATGGAAGGGCGGCGCATCTCGGAGGTGCTCGGCGCCGTGGTCTGCGCGAGCTTCATCGTGTCCTCCGGCGCGGTCAAGTCGGTGGGCAAGCTGGTGATGGGCCACTGGCACGTGAGCCCGTTCTGGATGCCCGCCGTGACCGGCGCGCTGTTCTTCCCGGTGCTGTTTCTGTCGGTGTGGGCGTTGTCGTCGTTGCCGCCGCCGGACGCGCTGGACGAGGCCGCGCGGGTGCGGCGCGCACCGATGGGCGCCGCGGCGCGCGCCTCGTTCCTCGCCGAATACGGCGTCGGCGTGGGGCTGCTGGTCGCAACCTACGTGCTGACGACGGCGCTGCGGGACTTTCGCGACAATTTCGCAGCGGAGCTCTGGGCCGGTCTCGGTTACGGTGACGCCGCCTCAATCTTCACCGCCACCGAGTTGCCGGTGGCGATGCTCGCGCTGGCGGTGCTCGGACTGATCATCGCGGTGCGCGACAACGAGCGCGCACTGATGGTCATCCACGCCGTGATCGTCGCCGGTCTCGCGTTGCTCGGCGGCTCGACGCTCGCTTTCCAGGCCGGCTGGCTCGGCCCGATCAGCTGGATGATCCTGAGCGGCGCGGGGCTCTACATGGCCTACACGCCCTTCAACGCGATGCTTTTCGATCGGCTGATCGCCGTCAGCGGGCGGATCGGCACGGCGGGCTTTCTGATCTACGTCGCCGACGCGTCCGGATACGCAGGCAGTTGCGCGCTGCTCATCTGGCGCAACTTCGGGCTGGTGTCGCTGAAGTGGCTGCAGGTCTACATCGCGAGCGCCTATGCGACGAGCGTCGTCGGCGTGACTCTGGTGCTCGGCGCGGCCCTCTATTTCCACCGTCGGGCGCGGGCGAGGGTCCCGACCGTGGTCGCCGCCGCCCGTCCGCAGCCGGTGGCGGAGGCCGAGTAGGTGTATTGATGGCCGCGCGGCGCTCCGGGACCGATGGCGCACACCGCAGGGAATTCGTTACGATTGCCATCCGCCGCGCAGAGCCAAGTCAGAGCCGCCATGCCCAGCTACGACTACCATTGTCCCGCCAACGGCCAGGTCATCGAGGTCGAACACCGGATGGCAGAGAGCGTCACGACGTGGGGTGACGTTTGCCGACGCGCCGGCATTGGCCGCGGCCATACGCCGGCCAACGCGCCGGTCGAGCGCTGGATCAGCGCCGGCAACGTCGTCAGCGCCAGCTCGCTCGGCAGCAAGCGGGAACGCCCGTGCGATAGCGGCCCCTGCGGGGCACCGGCCTGCGGCCGCGGCGCGTGCAACTTCTAGCACGCAGGCGCATTCCTGGCCTCTGCGGCGGGCGCGGCTACGCGAACGGCGCCGGCTCGGGGGCCCGAAAAGCGTTCTGAACAATCGCGGGCGCCGCACCGGCGCGCACGATTCACTCGCGTCCGAGGGGACCTCACCATGACGCTCGTCAATTTCGGCCGCCGTGCCGCGGCCGCATCCGCGCTGGTCCTCGCGACGGTGCTCGGCAGCCCGAGTGATGCGGCCGGGCAGGACGAGCGACCGTCGCGCCGCACCACGCCGGTGGCCGCGGACCTCGTACTGACGAACGGCATCGTCCGCACCGAATCGACCGGGACGCCGCTCGCCGAGGCGGTCGCCGTCGCGGCAGGCGCGATCGTGTTCGTGGGCACCAGCGAAGGCGCGCGCGCCTGGCAGGGCGCAGACACGGCGGTCATCGACCTGCACGGCAGGACGGTGCTGCCGGGGCTCGCCGATACGCACGTGCACCCGGCGCTCGGTGAGTTCCTTAACCACCGGCTGTGCGACGTGCACGCCTACACCGTCGACGAGGGCTTCGCGAAGCTCCGCCATTGCGCCGCGATAGCGCCCGCGGGCGATTGGGTGGTGGGCTACGGCTGGTACGACCTCGACAACCCGGCTTACGACGCGGTCACCCGCGCGCAGCTCGACGCACTCGTGCCGGACCGCAAGCTCGCGGTGATCTCCAAGGACATCCATACGCTGTGGGTGAACTCGAGGACGCTGCGCGAGTTCGGCATCACTCGCGATACGCCCTCGCCGGCCGGCGGCGAGATCGTCCGCGATGCAGGCGGCGAGCCGACCGGCATGCTGATCGACGCCGCGAATCACGCGGTGACGGACCGGATCCAGCACAACTCGCCGTACGGCGCATCGACCGCGGAAGTCTCGCGCTCGGCCATGGCGCACCTCAATAGTCTCGGCATCACGTCGATCCTCGACGCGTTCGTCGACGCCGATGCCGCCGACACCTATCGCGCGCTGGACCTCGAGGGCAAGCTGACGATGCGCGTGTCGCTGGCCGTGCCGGTGCTGCCGAGCAACTACCGGACCGAGATCCCGCGCATCGCCGCGAGCCGCGCGAAGTGGCAGTCGCCGCACGTGCGCCTCGACTTCATCAAGGTGCTGGCCGATGGCAACCCCGAGGTCGGCCTGAGCAGCCTCCTCAACCACGACGGCCCGCCGGAGACCGCGACACCCGGGTATTACACAGCGGCGCAGATGCACGAGGTCGTCGCGCTCGCCGAAGCGTCGCAGCTCAGCGTGTTCGTGCACGTGATCGGCGATGGCGCCGCGCGACAGGTGCTCGACGCAATCGCTGCCGCGCGCAAGCTGCGGCCGGCGACGGCACGGCGTCACACGCTGACGCACCTGTGCTGGGTCGCGGACTCGGACCTGCCGAGGTTCCGGCGCCTCGGCGTGGTGGCGAACATCCAGGAAGGCTGGCTCGCGCCGGCGGCGTTCGGCGGCCCCCCCGGCTACGACTACGCTCGCAGCACCGCCGCCGGCCCGATCGGGCCGTGGCTCGGCGGGCGCCTGATGCCGTACCGGCCGCTGAAGGACGCCGGCGCGCGGCTCGCCGCAGGCAGCGACTGGTTTTATACCGAGGAGAACCCGTGGCGGGCGATGCAGTCCGGCGCCACGTCCAAGGACCCAGGCAACGGCACTGGGCAGCCGATGATCGCGAACCACGCGGTCGACCTGCCGACGCTGCTTCGCGCGCGCACCGCCAATGCGGCCTATCAGTTGTACCTAGAGCGGCAGACCGGCACGGTCACGGTCGGCAAGCGCGCAGACCTGATCGTCGTCGACCGCGACCCGCTGCGGACGCCGATCGAGCAGCTGCACCAGACGCTGGTGGACCTGACCCTGCTCGACGGCCAGGTCGTGTATCGCCGCCCGGCCGGGGCGCCTGCGGCCAACTGACGCCGGGCGCGATCCAGCGGGCCAGCATCGGCGGGGCTGCGCCGGCAGCCCGCCCGGATCCGGCGCGTTCGGCTAAACTTTCGCCATCGCGCGTTGCGCGCTCCACCGACGACACCGCCATGGCCCATTCCGCCCGTGCCTCCCGTATCTGGACCTTCTATGCCGGCGACTGGCACGACGGCGATGTCGCCCTGTTCGGCCCGCGGACTCACGCCGCCTGGCTCGGGTCTTCGGTCTTCGACGGTGCACGCGCCTTCGAGGGCGTGACGCCGGACATCGAGCGGCACTGCGCGCGGATCAACGACTCGGCCACCAAGTTCGGCCTCAAGGCCCCGGTGACGGTCGATGCGTGGCTCGGCCTGGTGCGCGATGGCGTACGCCGCTTCGGAGCGACGCCTGAGCTCTACATCCGCCCGATGGTCTGGGCCGAGAGCGGCGGCCCGCTCGCGGTGACCCCGGACCCGGAATCGACGCGCTGGTGCCTGACGATGTACGACACGCCGATGCCGGCACCCGGGAACACATCGATTACGCTCTCGCCGTTTCGTCGGCCGTCGATCGAGACCATGCCGGTCGACGCCAAGGCGGGGTGCCTGTACCCGAACAACGCCCGAGCGCTCGCCGAGGCCGGCAGCCGCGGCTTCGACAACTGCCTGCTGCGCGACCTGCTCGGCAACGTCGCCGAACTCGCGACCGCCAACGTGTTCATGGCGAAGGACGGGGTCGTTCAGACGCCGATCGCCAACGGCACTTTCCTCAACGGCATCACGCGCCAGCGAGTCATTGGGCTGCTGCGCGCGGCCGGGGTCGAGGTGCGCGAGGCGGTCCTGCGCTACGCGGACTTCGAGCAGGCCGACGAAATCTTCAGCTGCGGCAACTTCGCCAAGGTCGCGCCGATCACGCGCATCGACGGCCGCTCGATCGCGGCTGGCCCGATTTACCGCCGGGCGCGCGAGCTTTATTGGGACTTCGCCCACAGCCGCTGACCCCTGTGTACGCGCTAAGTCATTGATCGGATAAGGAATCAAGGCCTGCCGCGCTACCATCCGTAGTTTCCGCAGCATCGCGCGGGTCGAAAGCCGTGAATCGCCTGCGCCGGCGTGGCAGCTTAGCGGTATTGGCCAGCGCCATGTGCGCAACGGTCGGAGCGGAAACGACGAATTATGACTGCCACCGAGTGGAAAGCGGCGCCGCGCAACTGGACGACGACGCTGATGTTCGCGCTCACCTTCCTGGCGGCGCTGGTGCTCGTGCCGTGGTACGGCTTCGGCCACGGCTACAGCGGTGCCGCCTGGATGTGGTTCGCGCTGGTGCTGTGCGCGAACGAGCTCGCGATTACGTGCGGCTACCATCGCCTGTTCGCGCACGGCACCTACGAGGCCCATCCGGCGCTGCGGCTCGTGTACCTGCTGTTCGGCGGGATGGCGCTGCAGAACAGCGCGCTCATCTGGAGCGCCGGTCACCGCATTCATCACCGCTACATCGACGATCCGCAGCGTGATCCGTACTGCGCCCGCCGCGGCTTCTGGTTCTCGCACATCGGCTGGATGCTGCGCAATTATCCGAGCGGCGAGCCGGATCTCGGCACGGTGCGTGACCTGCAGCAGGACCCGCTCGTCATGTGGCAACACCGCCATTACCTCGCCGTGGCGCTCGGCATGAACTTCGGGCTGCCGCTGTTGCTCGGCTGGGCGAGCGGCGACGTTCTCGGGACGCTGCTGCTCGCGGGTCTGCTGCGGCTCGTGGTCAGTCACCACCTGACCTTTTGCATCAACTCGCTCGCCCATATCATCGGCACGCAGCCGTACACCGACGAGAACACGGCGCGCGACAATGCGGCCGTCGCGCTGCTGACCTTCGGCGAGGGTTATCACAACTTTCACCACATGTTCGCGCACGACTACCGCAACGGCGTGCGCTGGTGGCAGTGGGATCCGTCAAAGTGGTTCATCGGCGCCATGCATGGCCTCGGGCTGGCGTCCAATCTCAAGAGCGTGCCGTGGTTCCGCATCCAGCGAGCGATCCTCGAGACGCAGTTCAAGCGCGCCGAGCGTGAGCTGGAGCACCAGCCGGATCGGCCCAAGATCGCGCGGCTGCGGCAGCGCGTCGCCGAGGAGTACGCGGCCTTCCAGGCGGCGATCACCGCCTGGACTCAGGCGCGCGAGCAGTGGCTCGACACGACCCGCCGCGCGATGGCCGATCGCTGGGAGCGGTCGATTCTGCAGTCGCGGCTCAAGGAACTTGAGCGTGGCCTGCGGCTGCAAAACCGTCGCATGCGGGTATTGCGCGCGCAGCTCGGCTGACACCGGCGGCCGGTCGGCGCTCGGCGTCCTGCCGAGCGCCGTGTCGGCGCCGATCGGCGCGGTCCGCTAGCCCGACCGACGCCGGCCGATCAGGTAGCGCACGGCGAGGCGCGCCATCTCCGTGATCCGGAAATTGACCAGATGGCGCGGCCAGAAGAGCTCGTCCTTGTCGCAGACCGTCGACAGCGAGAAGCGCGTGATGTCACCGCGCAGCTCCTCCGCGGCAGCCGATGAGCTGGCCGTCCCGGCAGCGGCATCGAGGCGGGCGCGCAGCGAGCGCGCCTCGCGGATCCGGTGCGCCACGGCGCGGCCGCTGCGCGGCGGAATCCGGCCATAGCGCAGCTTCAGGGCGTTCAGCCGATCCGCGGCGTCGTAGGTGGCGTCCACCAGCTCGCGGCGGCTCATCCAGCGCGTCTCGTAATTCAGCATGTGCTCCCACGTCGGCTGGACGAGCAGCAGGCGATGCTCCTCAAGGGTGCGCGCGAACAGCCGGTATCCGAACCGCTCCGGGTCTTCGAAGCCGCGGCTCCCCGGGTCGATGAACGGGCCGAGCGGTGAGATGAAGCAGGCGAGGCGGCGGTCGAAGCGCCTGAACAGCCGTTCGCAGTAGTCGATCGTTTCGCCCACCGAAGTGACCGTCTGCTGCGGCAGCCCGATCATGAAGAACACGTCGATGCGCCGGCAGCGCAGGCGCAGCGCTTCGTCGAACACAGCCTCCATCTGCCCGTTGGTGTAGGCCGGCTCGCCGTCCTGGGCGCGCCGGACGGCCTGGTCGTGGCTGTCAGGGCTGAGCTCCATGCTCCAGCACGATACGTGCTGGTCGATCTCCTGCAGAAAGCCGACCGGTGGCAGGTCGAGGAACTCGAACACGATCTCGTTCGGCAGCCGCGCGCGCTGCAGCCCTTGCAGCACCGCGCGCGCCGCCGCGGGTCCGGCCTGCAGGATGTCGCCGACCAGGACGATCGGCGCGCGCGACAGGCGTGCGATCGCCTGCATGTTGGCCACTAGGCTCGGCGGCGAGCGGAACGCCGGCATGCGCCGCTTGGTTAGCTGGGCGCAACTCGTGCGCGACGCGCCGCAGGTGATGCAGTCGTGTCCGCAACCTTTGACGGTGAACAGCGCCGCGATCGGGTTGCGCCACCAGCGCATCAGCGGCAGCGTGCTCTGCAGGTCACGGTAGTGCATGACCATGTCGGCAACCAGATCCGGACGCAGGTCGACGTAGTCGAGCGACGGCGGCACGAAGCTGAGCGGATTGACGCGGACGGCGCTGCCGGACTTCCAGGTCAGGTTCGGGATCGCGTCGAGCGGCCCGCCCTGGCGCAACGTCACGAGCAGCTGGTGCAAGGGCGCTTCGGTACTGTCACCGCGCAGCACGAAGTCGACGGTCGGGTAGCGGATGAGCTCTTCGTGGTAGTAGCTTGCCGACAGGCCGCCCATGATCAGTGGCACTTGCGGGTGCGCGGCCTTGGCGATCCTCGCCACCTCGAGCGCCCCGTGCGCGTGGGGGAGCCAGTGCAGGTCGATGCCGATCGCGCGTGGTCGCATGCCGGCCAGGAAGCGTGGCACGTCGAAGCGTCGGTCGTTCATCATCCGCAGCGCGAGGTTGATGATCCGGACGCGAAGGCCCCTGGCGTGCAGATAGCTCGCGATCGTCAGGAAGCCGAGCGGGTACATCTCGAACACGGTCGAGGACGGCACCATGTCGCTGACCGGGCCGTAGAGGATCGAGCGCTCGCGGAAGTCGTAGACGCTCGGCGCGTGCAACAGCAGCAGGTCGGCGGCGTCGCGTCGTCCGGACTTGATCACGGTTCTGCACCGGCTCCGAGGGCCCTGCGCCTTCACGCCGTCCGCGGCGCGAAGCGCGCGTCGTGGCGGGCCCGTTCTCAGAGCCTACGATCGTGGCTCGCCGTGGGGCAGTGTGGAAAGCCGCCGGCAGGCCGGCTGGCCTCCGTGCGGGCATCGGCGCGGCCGCCAGCGGTCACGACGACGCGACGCGGCACGCACGCGCCGGCCTCCGGCGCCCTGGCGGCGGTGACCTGTCACGGCGAGAGCCGTCCTCAGGGCGCGGGCACGACGCGCTCCCCCGCGGCCCGTCGCAGCGCATAGGCCGCGAGCAGCACGGCGACGCTCACCAGACCGAACAGCAGCGGCGCGCGTTGGTCGGGGATGAAGGCCATCGCTGCCACGATCGCGAGCATCGCGACGATCGTGACGCGCGTGAGGTGTGGGAAGCCCCACATCTTGAGCCGCAGCCGCTCCGGCGCGTCGCGTTCCAGTTGCCGGCGCAGGCGCAGCTGCGCTATGGCGATCAGCACGTACACGAAGATCGCGACCGTGCCGTAGGAGTTCACCAGGAAGGCAAACACCTTGTCGGGCGACACGTAGCTCATGATGACCGTCACGTAGCCAAACGTCGTCCCGGCGAGGATCGCGGCCACTGGGACACCGCGCGAGTCGAGTACCGCGAACACCCGCGGCGCGTCGCCGCGACGGGCGAGCGCCATCAGCATCCGCGAGGACGCGAACAGGCCGGAGTTCAGCGCCGACAGCACCGCGGTCAGGATCACCGCGCTCATCAATGTGGCAGCGGCAGGCACGTGCAGCGTCTCGAGGACACTCACGTACGGACGTTCGATCCGCGTGGCGTCGTTCCACGGCAGGATCGCGACCACCAGGAAGATCGAGCCGACGTAGAAGGTCAGAACGCGCCAGATGACCGACTGCATGGCCTCGGCAACTGCCCGCTCGGGTTCGGCGGATTCGGCCGCGGCGACGGTGACGATCTCGGCGCCAAAATAGAAGCCGGTGGCCGCGACGGCGCCGGTCAGCACCGGGACGATACCGTTCGGCATGAAGCCGCCGTGCGCCGTCAGATGGCCAACGCCGCCCGCCATGCCGGGCCAGAGGCCGGTGACGAACAGAACGCCGGCGCAGAGGAACAGCACGATCGCTGCGACCTTAATCGAGGCGAACCAGAACTCCGCCTCGCCATACGAGCGCACCGACAGCAGGTTGACGATCGTGAACAAGGTCATCAGCCCGAGCGTGAACTGCCACGGCGCGACCTGGGGCATCCACACGCCGAGCAGCTTCGCGCCGGCAACCGCCTCGAGCGCCACGACGATCACCCAGAAGTACCAGTACATCCAGCCGGTCAGGAAGCCGGCAAGCTCGCCGAGCGCAAGGCGGTTGTACTCGTAGAAGCCGCCGACCGCCGGGTGCGCGACCGCCATCTCGCCGAGCATGCGCATCACGAGCACGACCAGCGTCCCGGTCAGTGCGAACGAGATCACGGCGGCGGGACCAGCGGAGCTCACGACGACGCCGCTGCCGACGAACAGGCCTGCGCCGATGACGCCGCCGAGCGCGATCATCTGCATGTGGCGCCGCTGCAGCGTGCGGCGCAGTCCGCTCGCCGGGTCGCTTAGCGGCTCCATGGGCACCGCCGACAGGGAAGTTGCTGCATCGCGCCTCGCTCGGTTGGACCGGCCGCCGGCCGGCGGCGTCTGCGCCGGCTGCGGCCTCCGTGTGCGGGCCGTGCCGGTGCGGATGACCACCCTACCATCTGCGGGGGCCGGCCTTCACCACCGGCGCGCCGCCACTGACGGAGCGTCAGACGTAGTCCTTGTACTTGGCGAGGTGGCGGACCGGCTTGGACAGCGCATCGCGGCGGAACGGGTCGCCGAGTTCCTTGGTCACCATCATCTCGAGAACGGTCGTCTTGCCGGCGCTCTGCGCGGCCGCCGCGGCACGCAGTGCGGGGCCGACGTCCGCGAGCCGCTCGACGGTCACGCCCTCGCAGCCGAAGGCTCGCGCGACGCCCGCCCAGCTCGGACTCTCGAGGTTCACGCCCTGGTAGCGACGCGAGTAGAAGTCGACGTGGTTCTTCTTCTCGGCACCCCACTGGCCGTTGTTGAACACGACGACCGTGACGCCGATCTTTTCGCGGACGCACGTCAGCAGCTCGTTGAAGCTGATGCCCCAGGCGCCGTCGCCGACGTAGGCGAACGCCGGCCGGTCAGGCGCCGCGAGCTTCGCGCCGCAGATGACCGGGAACGCGTAGCCGCAGTTGCCGAAACTCATGGCGGCGAACATCGAGCGCGGCTTGTCGAAGCGCAGGTACGAGTTGGAGACCGAGCAGATGTTGCCGATGTCGGTCGAGACCATGCTGTTGGCCGGCATCGCCTTCTCGAGCTCGCGCAGCAGCTGGCGGGGATGCATGTCGCCGGAGTTCGCCGCGATCTCGACCGAGTACGGGTCGCGCTCGTGCGTCCAGGCCTCGAGCTCGGCCTCCCAGGCCTGCTTCTCCGCCTGGATGCGCCGGGTGCGGTCAGCCCGGTTCGCGGTCGCCGTCAGGGTCCGGCCCTGGAGTCGCTCGAGCAGCGCGGCGGCGGCGGCACGCGCGTCGCCGTGGATGCCAACCGAGATCGGCTTGACCAGTCCGAGCATGCGCGGATCGGCGTCGATCTGGATGATCTTGGCCTGCTTCGGCCAGTAGTCGAGGCCGTGCTGCGGCAAGGTGCCGAACGGCCCGAGGCGCGTGCCGAGGGCGAGCACAACGTCGGCCTGCGCGATCAGCTTCATCGCCGCCTTCGAGCCCTGGTAGCCGAGCGGCCCGACCGCGAGCGGATGCGAGGCGGGGAACGAGTCGTTGTGCAGATAGCTGTTGCAGACCGGCGCGCCGAGCAGGTCCGCGAGCGCGATCGCCTCGGCGCCTGCGCCGGCCATGATCACGCCGCCGCCGGCGAGGATCACCGGGAAGTTGGCCGCCGTGAGCGTCGCGGCGGCCGCGTCGAGCGCTGCCGAGTCGCCGGGCCCGTGGCCGATGCGCATCGGCGCCGTGATCGTCACGTCGATCTCGCCGTAGAAGAAGTCCCGCGGGATGTTGAGCTGGGTCGGGCCCATCTCGAGTATCGCCCGGTCGAAGCAGCGGGCCGCGATCTCCGCCATGCGCTTCGGATTGTTAACGTGGCCCTGATACTTGGTGATTTTCGAGAAGATCGGCAGCTGTTCCGTCTCCTGGAAGCCGCCCAGTCCCATCGACATCGAGCCCGTCTCGGGGGTGATGAATACCACCGGCGAATGCGCCCAGTACGCGGCCGCGACGCCGGTCACGAAGTTGGTCACGCCCGGTCCGTTCTGCGCGATGCACACGCCGTGGCGCCCGGAGGCGCGCGCGAAGCCATCGGCCATGTGGATGGCGCCCTGCTCGTGCGCCACCGGCACGAACTGGATGCCCGCCGCCGGAAAGATGTCGAGGGCATCCATGAAGGCGGAGCCGACGATTCCGAACACGTGGGTCACGCCGTTGGCGGCGAGGGTTTCGACGAGCGCCTCTGAAGGGCCCATCCGCTGCGACTGGCTCATGGACTTCTCAACCCCTGTTGCAATAATCTCGATAAGAGAGACAATACATCTTATTATTTGACTATAAAAGCCCGAAAGCTGCGTTGGAGCGCCAGATGATTCTATTCTTGGCCTCTTTTAATATCGTTTATCGGAAACGATGGGGCGGAGCATGAACAGCCGGGTGCTGTCCTGGCCTGCGTCGCCGGCCGATATCGCCGGCGAGACCTCCTCGACTTTGAAAGCCTTCGGGGTCCTCGAGGTGCTGGTGCGCGCCGGCCGCGCGGTGACGCTCTCCGAACTCATGCAGGCCACGGAGCTGCCGAAGCCGACCCTGCACCGCACGCTCGCGCTGTTTGAGGAAGCGGGCTTCCTCGCCCGCGAGCCGGGCGGGCGCGCATACATCATCGGCGAGCGCCTGTCGCGCTTCGGTCTCGACGTGCTGCGCAACGACGGCGCCGCGACCGAACGACGCATGGTCCTGCGGCGGGTCGTCAGCGAAATCGGCGAAAGCTGCAACCTCGCCGTGCTCCACAAGGGAGCGCTGATCTACCTCGACCGCATCGAGGCGGACTGGCCGCTGCGCCTGCAGATCCCCGTCGGCGGCGTCGCGATTCCGCTGCACTGCTGCGCGAGCGGCAAGCTGTTGCTCGCCTGCCTGCCGGCCGCGGAGCGTCAGCGGCTCCTCGAGCTGATGCCGCTCGAGCGCTTCACCGAGCGCACGATTACCGACCGCCAGGTGCTGGCCTCGGAGCTCGAGCGCATCGTCACGGCCGGCTACGCCGTCGACAATGAGGAATACGTGCTCGGCGTGGCGTGCGTTGCCGTGCCGGTGCGCAACCGCCATGGCGAGGTGGTGGCGTCGGTCGCGGTGCAGGGCGCAACCGCGCGCTTGCCGCTGATGCGGGCCATCGAGTTCGTACCGCAGCTGCGGGCCGCGGCGGACGACATCGGCGCGACCTTCGGCTGAGCGGCTGCGCGCCGGTCGGCGACTACATACTGGACGGAACACGGGAGATGACCATGGAACTGACCGGCGAGGCACTCGAGCGTCACTGGCTGCCGTTCACGCCCAACCGCGAGTTCAAGCGCGAGCCGCGCCTGTTCGTGCGCGCGAGCGGCATGCACTACTGGAGCCAGACCGGCCAGAAGATTCTCGATGGCAGCTCCGGGTTGTTCACGAGCGCTGCCGGGCACTGCCGGCCCGAGATCGCGGCCGCGGTCGCCGAGCAGCTGCAGACTCTCGACTTCACGCCGTCGTTCATGCGCGGCCACCCTGGCGCGTTCGCGCTCGCCGACGGCGTCGCAGCGTTGACGCCGAAGGACCTCAATCGCGTGTTCTTCTGCAACTCCGGCTCCGAGGCCGTCGACACAGCGATGAAGATCGCGCTTGCCTACCACCTCGCCCGCCGCGAAGCGCAGCGCACCTACTTCGTGTCTCGCGAGCGCGCCTATCATGGCGTCAACATCGGCGGCACCGCGCTGAGCGGCATGGTCAAGAACCGCGAGGCGTTCGGCGCGCTGCTGCCGGGCGTGCTGCATCTGCGGCACACGCTGCTGCCGGAGAACCGCCTGACGCGCGGCATGGGCGCGAGCGGCGCGGAGCTCGCCGAGGACCTGCAGCGCTTCGTGCAGCTCGTCGGCGAGAAGCGGATCGCCGCGGTCTTCGTCGAACCGATCGCGGGCTCCACCGGCGTCATCGTCCCGCCGCGCGGCTACCTCGAGCGGATCCGCGCGATCTGCGACCGCTACGGCATCCTGTTGGTGTTCGACGAAGTGATCTGCGGCTTTGGCCGCACGGGCGAGCCCTTTGCCGCGGCCTCGTTCGGCGTTACGCCCGACCTGATCACGATGGCCAAGGCCCTGACCAACGGCGCCCAGCCGATGGGCGCGGTCGCGGTGCGCGACAGCGTCTACCGCACGATCATCGACGAGGCGCCGGGCGGCGCGCCCGAGTTCTTCCACGGCTACACCTACTCGGCACATCCGGCGGCCTGCGCCGCCGGGCTCGCGACCCTCAAGATCTACGAGACCGAGCGGCTGTTCGCGAAGGGGCGCGAGCTGTCGGGGTACTTCCAGGACGCGATGTTCGCACTGCAGGACATGCCGGTCGTCAGCGACGTCCGTGGCTACGGCATGCTCGCGGGCGTCGAGGTCAAGCCTGGCAAGGCACCGGGGGCGCGCGGCAGCGAGCTTCAGGCGCGGCTGTTCGACCGCGGGCTGCACGTCAAGACCACCGGCGACGTGGCCATCGTGGCGCCGGCGTTCATCGCCACGCACGCGCACATCGACGAGATGACCGCGATGTTGCGCGACGCGCTGGCGGAGTACTAGCGCGCGTCAGGCCAGCTGCAGCACGGCGCGCGCGCCGGTCAGCGCCGCCAGCAACATCAGCAGGCGCAGCACCCAGCGCCGGAAGGCGACTGGGTCGGCGCTGGCGAAGGCGCGGTTGCCGAGCCAAATACCGGCGACGAGTGCCGGCAGCATCCCGAGCGCGCGCCACAACGTCGCCAGGCCGAGCAGGCCGTTCCACCCCTGCCAGCCGAGCGCGACGACGTCGGTGATTAGAAAGAAGGCGATCATCGAGGCGCGGCCGGCGGCTGCGCCGGCCGGTGAACTGAAGAAGAACAGGATCACCGGCGGCCCGCCGATGCCGAAGCCGCCGTTGAACAGGCCCGACGCGGTACCAGTGGCAAAGGTCGCGGCGGGCCCAGGGACGCGCGCCAGCACGTGGCCACGCGCCAGCAGTCCGGCCGCGGCGAACACGAACACGGCGAGCGCGAGCGTCATCGGCGCCGCCGGGACATGCGCGAGCGCATAGACACCGAGCGGCGTGCCGGCCATGCAGCCGAGCGCGAGCCAGCGCAACGCGCTCCAGTGGATGTCCTTCCAGACGCCGGGCAGGAGGTGCGCGCTCGCGACCAGCTCCATGACGAAAATCGGCGGCACGATCTGCGAGGGCGGCAGCAGCACCGACAGTGCCGTCACGGCGAGCAGCGAAAAACCAAAGCCGCTGTAGCCGCGCACGACGGCGGCGCCGAACACGCAGGCGAGGGCGTAGCTGAGCGTCAGGATCGGCATGAGTCCCACGCACGGTCGAACGGCGGCAAGGCGACGAGAGAGGTGATTCTCGCATCATTCCGCGCCGCCGAGAGCTGACGCGCGCTGCCAGGCCGGTTGACGGCTTCGGGGCGAACGCCGAAGTTGCGCGACGCCGTTGCCGGCCACGGTGGCGGATGAGGGGACCCGCGGCGCACGGGGGTTGAGGCGGCGATGATCTGCTCGGGAACGGATCTCCCTGGCGCAGCAGCGAGCCGTCGCGGTCGTCGTGCCCGCGCGCTCGCCGCCGCCATGCTTTGCCTGCCGGTCGGCGCGCCGGCGCAAGACCTTTCGCTGTTCGCAGGCTCCATCAGCAGCCTGAACGGCTGGCCGAAGTCGGTCGACCGCATCGAAGCGCGCTTCGACTGGCACCGGATCGTGACCGACTCCGATCGCGACACCGACGTCGTCGCGCGGGGTGCCGGCTACCGCTTCTGAGGGCGCCCGGCGGGCGGCACTTGAGCGTCAGCTGCTGCGCAGGTCGAGCGACGCGATCGGCAGATGCCGGATCCGCTGGCCGGTCGCCGCATGGATCGCATTGCAGAGCGCCGGCACGACCGGGGGCAGCGCCGGCTCGCCAAGGCCGGTCGGCGGATTGTCGGTGAGCACGAAATGAACGTCGACCGGAGGCGCGGCGTCGATGCGCATCAGCGGGTAGTCGTCGAAATTTCGCTGCGTCACGCGGCCGCGATCGATGGTGATCACCTGGGCGAGTGCCGCGCTGATGCCGTCGAGCGCCGCACCCTGCACCTGGTTCTCGGCGCCCGTCGGATTGATGATCTGGCTGCCCACGTCGCCGGCCACCCAGACCTTGTCGACGCGGACCTTGCCGCGCGCGTCGACGCTGGCCTGCACGACCTCGGCGAAGTAGCCGAGATGGCTAAAGTAGAACGCGACGCCAAGGCCGGAGCCCTTCGGCAGCGGCCGCTTGCCCCACCCGGAGCGTTCGGCCACGGCTTCGAGCACGGCGCGCATTCGTCCGGTGTCAAAGTCCGGCGTCGCGCCGGCCGGCCCCGGCGGATTGGCCAAGCGGCGCGGCGCGCCGAGCAGGTCGAGGCGGAACTGCACCGGGTCCCGACCGGCCGCGTGAGCGAGCTCGTCGATGAACGACTGGAAGGCGAACGCGAGCGCATTGCTGCCGGGTGCGCGCAGCGGGCCGGTCGGCGCGTCGAGCGGCATCAGCGAGGCGCCGAGCTCGAGGTGCGGCACGAAGCGCGCCGGGAATTCGGTCGCTCCGAGACCCGCGCTGCTCGCGAACTTGCCGTTCTTGCCGAAGGACACGAAATGGTCGCGGAACGCGACCAGCTTGCCGGCGCGGTCAAGCCCGGCCTTGAAGAAGTGAAAGCCGGCCGGCCGGTAGAAATCGTGCCTGAGGTCATCGGCGCGGTCCCAGAGCAGCTTGACGGGACTGCCGACCTGCTTCGAGATCCAGGCTGCCTCGGCCATGTAGTCGTTCATGAGCCGCCGGCCGAAGCCGCCACCGCAACGCGTCAGGTGCACGGTCACGTCGGGCTCGGCGAGGCCGAGCAGCTTTGCGACGATCTTGGCGCCGGAGTCAGGATTCTGCGTCGGTGCCCAGAGTTCCGCCTTGCCGTCGCGCACGCTCGCCGTGCAGTTCTGCGGCTCGAGCGTCGCGTGGGCGATGAATGGATAGCTGTAGGAGGCCTCGACGACGCGCGCGGCGCTCGCCAGGCCAGCCTGCACGTCGCCCTCCGTGTAAATCGTCAGTGCCGGAGCCTGCTGCGCGAGTACCGCGGCCTGGCGCGCAAACTCCTTGCTGTCCTGAGCGGCGGTCGGGCCGTCGTTCCAGCGGACCTCGAGCTTCGCGCGCGCCTTGTGCGCGGTCCACCAGCTGTCGGCGACGATCGCGACGCCGCTCGTGAGCCCGTCGAACAACTCGCCACCGCTGACGACGAAGGCATGACTGATGCCGGGCAGCGCCTTGATCGCGTCGAGGTTCGCGGTGGCGACGCTGCCGCCGAACACCGGCGACTTGACGAACACCGCGTGTCGCATACCCGGCACCTGCACGTCGATGCCGAACAGCGGCTCGCCGGCCACGACCAGCGGGCTGTCGACGCCGCGCTGTGAGCGGCCGATGATGCGAAAATCCCGCGGGTCCTTAAGTACCACGCTCTTGAGGTCTGGTACCGGCAGGGTCGCGGCCTTGGCCGCGAGCGCGCCGTAGCCGAGGACCCGGCCCGAGGCCTCGTGGCGCACGCTACCGGCTGCGGTCCGGCACTCGGCCAGCGGTACGCCCCAAGTGTCGGCCGCGGCGCTCACCAGCATCTGCCTTCCCGCGGCGCCGACGCGCCGCAGCGGGTCCCAGTGCAGCGGCGTTGCGCGGCTGCCGCCGGCGAACTGGCGGCCGTAGCGGGCCGGGTCGTTGTCCGCCTGCATGGTGCGCACGTCCTTCCAGTCGACGTCCAGTTCCTCGGCAATCAGCATCGGCAGCATGGTCTTGATGCCTTGGCCGATCTCGGGGTTCTTCGACACGATGGTGACGAGGCCGTCCGGCGCGATGCGGATATAGGCGTTGAGTTCGGCGCCCGGCGTCGGCGTCAAACCGGCAACTGCCGCGACAGCGCTTGCCGGCAGCGTGAGTTCCAGCAGCAGCCCGCCGCCGATCGCCGCGCCGGCCGTTAGGAACGCGCGACGGGATGGATCCGCCGGGCGGGTAGTGGTGGGGTGGCTCCTGGCGGTGTTGGCGGGCTTCATGCGGAGGACCCCCGGGTGTCGGTCGTCGGCATTCCGGCCGCCTGCTTGATCGCGGCGCGGATGCGGTTGTAGGTCGCGCAGCGGCAGAGGTTGCCGGACATGGCGCGGTCGATGTCGGCGTCGGTCGGTTTCGGCGTGGCGGCGAGCAGCGCTGTCGCCGCCATGATCTGTCCGGCCTGGCAGTAGCCGCACTGCACGACGTCGACGTCAAGCCATGCGTCCTGCACCCGCTTGCCGAGCGACGACGTGCCGATGCCCTCGATGGTGGTGACCGCCGCCGACCCGACGCGCGAAACCGGCAGCACGCAGGACCGCACCGGCGCGCCGTCCAGGTGCACGGTGCACGCGCCGCACAGACTCGCGCCGCAGCCGAACTTCGTGCCCTTGAGCTGCAACGCGTCGCGGAGCACCCAGAGGAGCGGCGTGTCGGCGTCGACGTCGACCGAGCGATCCGCACCGTTGACCCGGAGCGTGTACTTCAAGGTCATCTCCCACGCGATCGTCGCGGTCGATTCTGCACCATCTGGGCCAGTGGCGCGTCCGGATCCGGCAGGGCTCCAAAGCACCTGCGGGCCGCCGCCGCATCGCCGCAACGCCCGCGGTCGCGGTCAGGCGGCGGCATCTAGTAGAGTGACGGGCTAACCTCCTCACGACCGCGGAACCCGCCATGCGCCACCGGCCATTCGTGATCTGCCTCTTGCTCAGCGCCGCAGCAGCAGTGATCGCGCCATCGTGCCTCGCGAGCCCGCCATCGCAGGCGGATCTTGACCGGGACCTGCTCGAGGTTACGATCCCGCAGCTGCAGCGTCTCTACGCGCAGCATCGATACACCGTCACGCAGGTGGTCACGTGGTATCTCGACCGCATCGAGCGCTACAACGGCGTCTACCGCCCGCTCGAGACGGTCATGAAGGCCGAGGCGCTGGCGGTGGCGGCCCACGAGGATGCGGAGGCGACGCCAGCCGGAGCAGGCCGGCCGCTCTGGGGGGTGCCGGTCGTGATCAAGGCGAACACCAGCATCGCGGGGCAAGTGACGACCGATGGCTGGAGCGGCTACACGATCCCCGGACACGAACTGCTCGCACCGCGCAATGCGACCGTCGTGGCGCACCTGCTCGCCGCCGGCGCCGTCCTGATCGGCCACAGCAACATGCCGGACTTCGCCAATTCCGACACCAATCGCAGTAGTTCCTTCGGCCGCACCGGCAACGCCTACGACGTGCGCTTCTCGCCCGGTGGCTCCTCGGGCGGCACGGTGACCGCGGTCACCGCGAACCTGGCGCTGCTCGGCACCGGCACCGACACGGGCAACTCGATCCGGATGCCGGCCGCGACCAGCGCGGTCATCGGCGTGTTCCCGACGCGCGGACTGGTCAGCATCGCCGGTATCGCGCCGCTTGACTGGCTGCTCGACAACACCGGCCCGATCGCACGCAACGTCACCGACGCCGCGATCGCGCTCTCGGTGATGGCCGGCGAAGATCAGCTGGATCCCGCGACCGCCGGGTCCGCGGCCAAGGCACAGCCTGGGCCCTACACGCGATACCTGCGGACCGACACGCTCAAGGGCAGGCGCTTCGGCGTGCCGGCGTTCATCCTGCAGGGCACAGGCATCCCCTTCCACGGCACGCCGGCGGCGGTGCCGGAATTCGCGGCGGCGCGACAGGCCACCGAACAGGCGATACCGCTCGATCCGCGGACCCGTGCGGCCTTCATGCAGGCGCTCGAGGAGCTGCGCGCCGCCGGCGCGACGGTGGTCATCGACGATACGTGCCTGCCGGAGAGTTTCGCGAAGAGTGCCGCGCGGATCAGCACCTACGCCTACGTGCGCGAGGGCACGGACCGATTCCTCGGTCATTTTGGCCCCGCCGAATACCATTCGGCCGCCGCATACGAAGGCGTCATCGGGGCGCCGCTCGGTGCGCCGGTGATCGGCTCAGAGCCTGCGAATTCCGTGTTCCGCTCGGCGCAGGCGCAAGGGTCGGACATCGCTGTCCTGCAGCGCAGCGTCGAGACGGACCCGGATGCCGAGGTCAACTACCACGGCCCGCGCCGCCGCACGCTGGCGCTCTATCTCGAGACGCTGGAGCGTTTGCACCTCGACGGCTTCGTGTATCCGGCGATCCAGATGCCACCGGTCGACGAAACCCTGCCGCAGGATGGCGGCGTGAGCGGTGGACCGCACTCGGCGACCAGTTGGGTCAACATGCTGGGCGTGCCGGCGGTAGTGGTCGTCGGCGGTTGGTACCCGGGCGGTCTGCCGTTCGGCCTCGAATTTTCGACACGACCTTGGAAGGAAGGCGATCTGCTCGGCTACGCGTATGCCTGGGAGCAGGCCACCCACCACCGTCACCCTCCGGCGCTCGTCGACAAGGGCCTGCTGCCGGCGGCGCCGTAGCGCGGTGGTGGAGATCCGACCGAGCCGAAGTGTGCATGGTCCCGGCTGAGCGCGCTGACGCCGATGCCGGCGTGCGTGCCAAATCGCCCGTCGACGCCAGTCGGCGCGCAACTGGCATTGCCGGGACGACGCGCCGCGGACGTCCCGCTGCGCGCCGCTCAAGGGTGACGCAGGCCCACCGAAGCGGTGTTCACGACGTCGGATCTCGCACCGACGCCGCCTCCAACCGCAGCGCGACGTTGTCCTACTGGGCGTTGGTGAGGAAGGCATCAACGAACCTCGCGGCCGCCGCGCCGTAGTCCATCTGGTAGGCGTGCTCGTACATGTCCATCGCGAGCACCGGCGTCTTGACCGCAGTGCGCCGGCGCGCTGATCCGCTTGCCGCAGCGAAACCCGACTGCCGCGAGTCGATGGTCGCAGTCACTCCAAAAAAATGAGCGTCCGCGGCGGTTCGGGCGGGGCCCCTTTGGTGCGCCGTCGCCGGCTGCCGACAATCGCCTCGCCCCGGGGGCGTTGCCAAGGGCAGGGGCTCGCGACGACACGTTAAGTCGTGCATGCCGACGGCGCCCCGATCGACCTGATGACTGCGGCGCGATGAATTCAATCGCGTTTGACGCCGCAAGGCGACAGGTTTGGCCAGAACCGGGGCGCTCGCCGGCGGTACGCATCAATGCGGTCCAAGAGACCTGAACAAGAATCGATCGGTTGACTGACCGGCCAGTGGGCCGTGAGGAGCAACGCATGCGTTCCTGGACATCGATATTTGGACCGGCGCGACGGGGTTGGCTCGCGCTGCCGGCCATCGTTCTGACGGCGGTCGTCGTCGCGTGTGGCGGCGGCGGCGGCTATGGCGGAAGCAGCTACCAGCCTCCGGCGGCGAACATGGGTCCTGCGACCGTGTCGGTCGGCTCTATCACCGGCTTCGGCAGCGTGCACCTGAACGGCAAGAAGTTCGAGACCACCAGCGCGGCGATCACGGTCGACGGCCAGGCTGCGACCCAGGGTGACCTGCACGTCGGTGACGTCGTCGAGGTCAAGGGCCATCACGATTCGTCGAGCGGCAAGGACATCGCCGATCAGATCGAGCTGCACAGCAACGTGCAGGGCCCGGTCACGGCGGTCGATGCGGTCAACCTGCAGCTGATCGTGCTCGGCCAGACGGTCATCGTGTCAACCGACACCTCGTTCGGCGACGGCATCACACCCGCGTCGATCGCCGGCATCGCCGTCGGCGACATCCTGCGCGTCAGCGGCATGGCAAACGCCAACGGCGACATCCAGGCGACGCGCATCGAGCGCAAGCCGGCCGGCACCTCGTTCCGCGTGATCGGCACGGCGGCAGCGACCGACGCGACCGCCAAGACGCTGAAGATCAACGCATTGACCGTCGACTTCACGGCGGCGACGCTGGTCGACTTCCCGTCCACAGGACCGAAGGACGGCGATCTCGTCGAGGCGGACGGCAGCATGCTCGGTGCCGGCGGCGAGCTGCAGGCGACGCGCCTCGAGCTGCGCAGCGGCAAGGAACTGAAGGCCGACACGGACGGCGAGTCCGAGGTGGAGGGCCTGGTCACGCGCTTTGCATCCGCGACGGACTTCGACGTCGCCGGGCGCCCTGTGTCGACGTCGTCGTCGACGAGCTTCGAGGGCGGCACGGTGGCCGATCTCGCGCTCAACGTCCGCGTCGAGGCTGAGGGCACGGTCGACAGCGCCGGCGTGCTGGCGGCCGCCAAGGTGCGCATCGAGCGCGCGGCCGACACGCGCATCTTCGCGCAGGTCGACGCCGTTGACGCGACCGCAGGGACCGTCACCATGCTCGGCGTCACGGTCAGCGTCACGGCCATGACGCGCTTCGAGGATCACAGCGCGGCGAATCTCAGCACCTTCAGCCTCGCGGACGTGCACACCGGCGACTGGCTCGAGGTGCGCGGCAGCGAGAGCCCGGCAGGCAGTAACGCGGTCGTCGCCAAGCGGCTCGAGCGCCGCAGCGCTCAGACGAACGTGCTGCTGGCGGGGGTCGTCAAGACGGCCACCGCGCCGGCGCTGACGATCCTGTCGGTCAACGTCGCGACGACGCCGGCCACCGTGTTCAGCGACTCGAAGGGTGCGCCGACGACCTCGGACCTGTTCTTCACCGGGCTCGTGGGCAAGGTGGCTGCGGCGATCGGCAGCTGGGACGGCACGACGCTGACCGCCAGCCAGGCCGCACTCGGCGAGGCAGAGGGCCAGGACGACTGATCGACCGATTCCCGCTGAGGGGACCACGGGGGCCGGCGCGAGCGCCGGCCCCCTTTTTGCGTTTGCAACGTGCACCGGGGGCGCCGCGACGCGTTGACCCGTATCATGAACGCGAGATTATGACGTGCGTCCCGCCGCGCCTGAGGTGGGGGCCGGAGCGGGGTCGTATACTGAATCTCTATGGAATCCGGAACATGAGAGCTCGGCACGGCGGCGCCGCGGCCGCGCAGATGGCTGTGCTGCTTGCGGCGTTGCTGGTCGTGGTGCCGCTCTGCCATGCCGACGGACCCTGGACCGGGTCGCTCGCGGCAACGACCGACTACGTCTTTCGCGGGGTATCGCAGACCTACGGCGGCGCCGCCCTGCAGGGCGGCCTCAACTATCAGAACCCGACCGGCTGGTTCGCCGGCGGATGGGCCTCGAACGTGGATCCGTACCCGTTCGGCGCCGACTTCGCCGAGGTCAATCTATACGGCGGCGTCGGCTGGGCGCTCGCGAGCAACTGGAGCGCGCGCGCGAGCTATACCCGCTACCTGTATGCGTGGGATAAGCGCCCCAAGCCGTACGACTACGGCGAACTGTCGCTGACGCTCGGCTACTCCGACCGACTCGCGGCGACGGTGTCCTATCAGCCGGACAGCGCGCGATTCTCGACGCTCGGCTACGTCCGCAACAAGCCGTCAGCGGCCTATGAACTCACCGCGCGCTGGCCGCTGCCGCGCGGGTTCGCACTGGTCGGCGGTGCAGGCTACTACGACCTCAGCCACCTGTACGGCGTGGGCTACTGGTCCGCCAACACTGGCGTCAGTTGGGTCCGCGGCTGCTTCAGTTTCGACGTGACCCGCTTCTTCGCCGAAGGGACCGTGCGACGGCTGTTTCAGGACGCTTCGGCGGACGGCCGCTGGGTGGCGACCGCCGTATGCCGCTTCTGAGCTGCCGCCGTGCCCGCATTGAACCGCGGGGCCAGCCGGCGGTACCTACCTCCAGTGGATTGCATCAGTCGCCATTGAAGTGAGTTAAGCTTTTGGATTCATTGGAAAAGACTGTCGCGTTCGTCTCCCCGCCCAGTGAGGCGGACGAGGCCGAGCGGGCGCTCCTGCGGCGGATCAGCAACGGCGACCGCGACGCGTTTCGTGACCTGTACCTGCGCTATCACCGGCGTCTGGCCCGATTCCTCGCCCGCTTGACGCGCGGCCGGGAGGATGCCGAAGAGGTGATCAACGACACCCTCTGGATCGTCTGGCAACGCGCCGGCGATTTTCGCGGCGCATCGCGCGTGTCGACCTGGATCATGGGCATCGCCTACCGGCGCGCGCTCAAGCTGATCCGGCGCGCCGCGACCCACGCCCGCGTGATGGCGCTCGAGCAGAGCGACGCCGAGCAGTCCACCGAGGACTCCCACGAGGCGACCTCCAACCGGCAGCTGGTCGAGCAGGCGCTTCGCCAGCTGCCTCTCGAGCAGCGGCTGGTGCTCGAATTCACCTACTACCTCGATCATTCGTGCGAGGAGATCGCCGAGATCATGGAATGCCCTGTGAACACCGTGAAGACCCGCATGTTCCACGCGCGCCGCAAGCTCCGTACGTTCCTCAACGAGGATGCTTCCGGTACGGGAGACCGCCGTGACCATTGACGTTGACGGCCTCGTTTGCGACACCGAGGCAGCGCGCCTCCTGCCATGGTTCGCGACCGGCCGCCTGTCGACGACCGATGCCGAGCGGGTGACCCAGCATCTCGAGCACTGCGAGGTCTGCCGCGCCGATCTCGCCGCGCAGCGCGAGCTGCGCACGACCCTGCGGACCGCGAGCTCGGTCGAGTTCGCGCCGCAGGCCGGCCTCGCCAAGACGATGGCGCGCATCGATGAGCTCGCGCGCGAGCCGGCGTCGGGCTTCGACGCCGCCGCCGCCGAGCGCGACGGACGGGCGCGCCGCCGCCGCTTCGGTGCCACGCAGTGGCTGACCGCTGCCGTGGTCCTGCAGGCGATCGGTCTCGGCGCGATCGGTGGCTCCTATCTCGTCGGCCAGCGCGCGGATCGCAGCAAGCCGGGCTATGCGACTCTCTCGTCGCCGGCCGCCGTCGCGAGCGGCGCGCGCATCCGCGCGGTGTTCGCCGAAGGCATGACGGTCGGTCGCCTCAAGGAGCTGCTCGCGGCGCAACACCTGCTGATCGTCGCCGGCCCGACTGAGGCGGGCGTGTTCACGCTCGGCGCGACCGACGCCGCGCCCGGTCGCGACCGCTGGGACGTGCCGCTCGCAGCCCTGCGCGCCGATCCGCACGTGCTGTTCGCCGAGCCGCTGGCCGGCGACGGAGCACTGCCGCGATGAAGGCCGCGACAGCCGCGCTGGCGCTGGCGCTGCTGTCGGCGTGTGCCGCGCAGTCGGTATTGCCGCGCAGCGCCACGTTGCCCGAGCAGGTCCGCGTGCAGCCGGCCGGCTATCTCGTCGTGACGATCCGAAATCCCGTCGTGCTCGCGCCGGTGCGGGCGGCCTCGACGCCGCGCGGCTACGACGGCGGTGGGCCGTACATCGCCGGCGGCGCCGCGGTCGACACCGGCAAGGCGCTTGCCGCCGACTACGGCTTGCTGGAGGTATCGAGCTGGCCGATCGCGCTCCTCGGCGTGCACTGTCTCGTGTACGGAATTCCGCAGGGCAGCGACTCCGACCAGGTCGCGGCAGCACTCAAACGCGACCGTCGCGTCGAGTCGGTGCAGCCGCTGCAGGCCTTCAACACGCAGGCCGACGCCTACAACGACCCCTACGCGCAGCTGCAGCAGAACGTGGCGCAGATGGCCATCACCGAGGCGCACGCGGTCAGTCGCGGCAGCGGCGTGCGGATCGCCGTGGTCGATACCGGCGCCGACGTCGCGCATCCGGACCTGCGTCCGAACGCGGCCAAGGGCCGGAACTTCGTCAATGCGGACTCGGCGGAGTTTCGCGAGGACGCGCACGGAACCGCGGTGGCGGGCGTCATTGGCGCGGTACCCAACAACGGCCTCGGCATCGTCGGCATCGCGCCGGACGTCGACCTGCTGGTCTACAAGGCGTGCTGGCGCGCGAAGCCCGACGCCGTACGGACCGATGGCGCGCCGTCCGTCTGCAACACCTTCACGCTCGCGCAGGCGCTCGCCGCCGCGATCGAGGCGCGCGCCGACATCATCAACCTGAGCCTCGGCGGACCGAGCGATGCGCTGCTCACTCGGCTGATCCGCCGGGCGCTGTCCGACGGCGCGATCGTGGTCGGCGCGATGCCGCGCGACGGCATCCGGCGCGGCTTCCCGGTGTAGATCATCGGGGTCGTCGCGGTGGACATGGCGGAAGCAGGCCGGCAGATGGCAGGCGTGGTGCGCGCACCCGGCCGCGACGTGCTGTCGCTCGCACCGGACGGCCACTACGATTTCTACTCGGGCAGCTCGCTGGCGGCAGCCGAGGTGTCCGGCCTGATCGCACTCCTGAAGGCCGAGCGCCCGGCGCTGACAGCGCGCGAGGCGGTCACGCTGCTCAACGACAGCGCAGCCGGCGGCACCACCGGGCCAAACGCCTGCGCCGCGCTTGCTTCGCTGCGGCACCGCGGCCGGTGCGCTGCACGCTCGGAAAAGGTGGCCTCCGCGGCGACGCATTCAGGCCCGACCTAGCGGCGGCTGGCCGGCCAAGAGTCACGGCGCGCGGCGCCGGCGTCGTACCGGCCCGGACGCTGCCGGCATTGAACCTTCGGCACGGGTCGCGGTACTGACCTCTGGGAGGTTCCGTGCCGCGAGAAAGTGCCACGATGACGATTGAACTTTGGAAGCGCGCCGGCCTCGCCGGCGCGTCACGACATAATAACGATCGAGTGGGGGAGATCACTGATGGCCGATAACGCAGGCGGCGCCGCCTCGATCCTCGGATCGGGCACGCGCTGGTTCGAAGTTCTGGGTTCCGGGATCGTCCGGACATGGCGCGAGCGCTCGACGGCACGACAGGTGAGCCGCGAGTCGCTGCGCATCTATCGCGAGGTGGAGGTCTCGGCACCGGAACTGTCCGGCTGGCCGCGATACCACGCGGTGGTCGCCCGCCAGACGGGGCTCGATGATTCCGGAGTCCGCGAGATCCTCGAGCGCGCGGAGGGCAGCTTCGCCTCCTGGCCCATCGAGCGGCCGCTGAAGTTCCGCGACGTCGTCCAGTACATGGTCGCGACCCGTTGCCTCAACGCCCACGCGAGCGCCGTCGGCATCCGCTCGCGACTGACGACGATCATCGCCGAGGAGATTCCGGGCGAGCTGTAGCCCAGCGACGCCGGGTGCTGTGGCCCGGCGTCCGTTTTTGCCGCTCCGCTGCGGCGGCCGGACGCACCGGCGTCGCCGATCAGAGGGTGACGTGCAGGCGGTAGCGCAGCGCGAGCTGCAGCTGCGACTCGACCAGCAGAATCGGTACACCGTAGTCGGCACGCGGCGCGAAGTGACTTGACACCCGGATCCACTCGGCCGCCAGCTGCCAGGGCTCCGCGAGATCGTGGCTCCAGCCGAGGGTCCACGCGTGCCCGGCCTCGTCGGCAGGCGACCCGTAGAAGCCGCTCAGCTGATGGGTGTGGAAGTCGTCGTAGCGCACGGTCAGGCGGTCGCTGGACCACTCGACACTCGCGAGCGCGAATGCCGCACGGTACGCCATCCGGAACTGCCCGGCGCCTGCGGAGTTCGGTCCGATGATCGTCTCGCCGTCGAGATACTGGGCGATCAGCGTGCACCGTCTGTCGGGCTCGAGGCGCGCTCCTACGCTGTTGAATCGCGTCAGCCACGCACCGCCGCCGGCCTCGGTCTCGGCACCAGGGTCGGCCCGGTTGTCGTAGCGCAGCGCGCGCAGTTCGAGGCGGTCGTGATGCCGCCACGTGAGTCCGGCGTAATAGCCTGGTCGGCGATCGATCTCGTGATAGAACGTGATCGGCGGCCGGCCGAGTCCGCCGAACAGCGTTGACGGCCGGTCGGTGAGCGCGAAACCGCGGTCCGCGACCAGGGCGCCGGCCGGATCGTTCCAGCCGTAGGCTGCCGCGACGAACGCGAAGTCGCCAAGGTAGCCGCGGCTCGCGCCGAGCCAGCGGGCCTCGAACTCCGCGCCGATCGTGCGGAACTCCTCGCCGAGCCAGGTATTGAGCGCGGATGGCGTGATCGTGTACACGTCGCTCCAGCCGGGGCCGCGGTTCTCCATGGAGATCGGCATGTGGAATGCGCCGACCCGTGTTCGAAAGCGGACCGCGCCGGTCGGGAACGGACGCCATTCCGCCCAGAGCTCGGACAGATCGACGGGGTTCCGGTCATGGTCGCCGTAGGCGTCGACCACGGCATGCAGCGTGACGGTGTCGGAGATTCTCAGCCGCGGTGCCAGGAAGGCCCGCCCGAGCCGCACGTCCTCGTGCCCGGGGTCGAAGCGCAGCGTGCCCACGCCGCCGTTCAGAAACGACGGCTCCGCGCTCGAATGCAGCCAGCGCAGGTCGAGCTCGCCATCGAGCGCGAGCTGGTCGCCGCCGGCGGCAGCCCGGGCGCACCAGGCGACGAGCAGCAGCGCGGCACCGCTTCGCGAGCGCACTAGTACTCCCAGTCGCCGCGTCGCGGGCGGGGCTCCGGCCGAGCGCGCAGCCCGCGCGCTAGCTGGATCCGGCTGATCGCCGGATCCTGCGCGGCGACGTGCACGACGCGCTCGAGCGACGCCGGTGGGTCCGCGACCAGTGGGCTCCAGATCGTGACCCGGTAGTCGCCCGCGGCGAGCTCCTGCAGCCGCAGCGTGCCGTCGCCGTCCGTCGTGCCGAAGGCCGGCGCCGCCGTGACGTAGATGTAGCCGGCCATCTCGTCGTGGATGTTGCAGCCGAGAACGACCAGCCCCTCGGCGTCGAAGGTGACCGGATCATGGTGCGCGCCCTTGTAGAGCGGCAGCTGGAATCGCTTCGCCGGCGAGAACGAATACACCTGGTGGCTGACGCTGTCGTTGTTCGGGAACTCGACCGACGACCCGACCGCGACGACCAGCACCTGCGGCACGAAAGCCCGGTTGCGCTGGTCCATGACCGCGGCCGAGGGTGCACGCCGCGCCGGCGCCGGGCCGTGCTCGACCGGCACGGCCGTGACGACGACGTTGCCGACGCCGCGGCCGGAGCGATCCACGACCGTGACCGACAGTTCGCCCGCGAGGCCAGGTGCGGCCATGGCGCAGCACAGCAGGAGTGCGACCGTGACCGGGTTGGCAATAAGCCGCGCGGTGTGCGCGAAGCCGGTCGCAGATCGGACTGCGGCGCCGGTACTGGATCGGCGCATCGACCTAGACTGGGCCATGCGATTGCCTTCGATCCTGATGCGCAGTTTCCGCACCCGTATCCTAGCGCTAGTGCTGGGCCTCGTCACTGTGGTCTTGGCGGCGACGGTGATCGCGGTGGTCGCCAAGGCCCGTTCCGAGGTCGGGCGCGCGGTGTCGCAGCAGCTGCGCACGGCCGCCGTCACCGCGCGCGAAGCGCTGCGCTTTCGCGGCAATCAGTTGACCAGCGCCGCGGAGGTACTGAACTCCGACTTCGGCTTCAAGGAGGCGATCGCCTCGGGCGATGCGCCGACGCTCCTGTCTGCGATCAACAACCACCGCGGCCGCATCGGCGCCGACATCCTGATCGTGCTTGACCCGACCGGGCACCCGGTCGTCAGCACGCTGGCGAGCATGTCCGCGAGCGCGCGCGCCGATCTCCAGGAGCTGGTGGCCACCGATCCGGACGGGCAGATGCTGCGGCTGTATCGCCTGATCGATGGCCATCCCTACCAGATGGTGCTCGCTCCGGTGCTCGCTCCTGACGTGATCGCCTGGACCGCGATGGGCTTCGCGCTCGACGACAAGGTGGCGGCAGACCTCGCCGCGCTGCTGGGCGTCGAGGTCTCCTTTGTCGCCGCTGCCGGCGGACGGTCGATCATCGCGAGCTCGCTCGCACCGCCGCTGCGGGACGCGCTCGCGAGTGCGGTCGATCGAGATCCGGGGACGCCGTTCACGCTCACCGCCGCGGCCGGCGAGTACCTGACCTGGACCAACCCCATCCGCTCCGCCAACGGTTCCCTGACCCTCGTCCTGCAGCGCTCGGTCGCAGGCGCACTGCGCCCGTATCAGCAGCTGCGCGACGCGATCATTCTGATCGGGCTCGTGATCCTGGCGCTCGCCTCGGCGCTGGCGGTGCTGCTGGCGCGCAGCGCGACGCGCCCCGTCGACGAGCTGACGCGGGCGGCGGAGCGGCTCGAGGCCGGTGACTACGACGCCGAGCTGCCGCGGGCGGCGACCAAGGAGCTGTCGCGACTCGCGAGCGCCTTCAACGCGATGCGGCGGGCCGTCGGCGAGCGCGAGCGGACGATCCTGCATCAGGCGGCACACGACGCGCTGACGGGGCTGCCGACGCGCGCCCGAATGACCGACCTGCTGGACGAGGTGCTCGTCGCGGCACGCCGCGGCGGTCGCGCCGTGACCGTCTGCCTGATCGAGGTGCAGCAGCTGCAGAACGTGGTCGGTTCCTTCGGCCACGCGGCGGCCGACGAGCTGTTGTGCGAACTGGCGCGGCGCCTGACCGAGGGCGACGGCATGGGCGGTCGCGTCGCGCGCGTTGGAACCGACCAGTTCCTCGCAGTCCTCGACGGCGTCGACGCGCGCCTGGCCGCTCGGCGCGCCGAGTCGCTTGGCGAGCGGCTGCGGGAGTCGTTCGACTACGAGAGCGTGTCGCTGCAGCTCGAGACGCGCATCGGAGTCGGCGTGTTTCCGGACGACGGCAACCGTGCGGCAGAGCTCCTGCAATGCGCCGACCTCGCCCTGCTGCGAGCCAAGGAAGCCTGCGTCACGGTCGGCAGCTTCGTGCGCGGCGACGACGAACGCTACCGTCATCGCCTGGCGGTGCTCGGCGACCTGCGGCGTGCCATCACCGCGGACCAGCTGGAGTTGTACTACCAGCCGAAGGTGACCTTGCCGGCCGCCGTCCCGGTCGGCTGCGAGGCGCTGGTGCGCTGGCGTCACCCGCAGCGCGGATTCATTGCGCCGGGCGACTTCATCCCGGACGCGGAGCGGACCGGCCTGATCCGCGCGGTGACGGCCTGGGTGCTTGCGGCTGCGCTGCGGCAGATGCGCTCGTGGGAGGCAGCCGGCATCGGCCTTGACGTCGCCGTGAACGTGTCGCCGGCGGACCTCGCGGATCCAGGATTCGCTGACGCGGTGACCGTGATGCTAGCTGAGACCGGCGCCGACGCAACGCGGCTCGTCCTCGAGGTCACCGAGAGCGCGGCGATGAAGGATCTGCCGAAGACGCTACGCGTCATGGAACAGTTGCGTGTTCTCGGCATCCGCTTCTCGATCGATGACTTCGGCACCGGCTATTCCTCGCTGGCCCACCTGAAGCGCTTGCCCGTGGACGAACTCAAGATCGACCGCTCGTTCGTCCAGGAGCTCGAGACCCGGCAGGCGGACGACGTGATCGTGCGCTCGACGATCAACCTCGGCCACGCACTCAACCTGAAGGTGGTCGCCGAAGGCGTCGAGGTTCCCTACAGCTGGGACCTACTCGAACGGCTCGGTTGCGACCTCGTGCAGGGCTACTTCGTGGCAAAGCCGATGCCGGCCGACGACTTCACGCGCTGGGTCGCCGCGCGGGTCGCGACCGCGCCACATGCGGCCGCCGCACGCCGTGGCGACGTGCCATTGATGTCCGCCTGCTCGATCGACGTCTGCCCGGTCGGCGAGGATCTGCCGCCCGACTTCGCCGTCCGCCCGGTGCGCTCGGCCCGATCGTCGCGGGGCTGATGTCGAAGCCGCGGTCGGCGTCGGTTCCGTCTCAGATCGCGGCGCCGTACACTGGGAAGCGCGCCTCCGCCGTCGCCCACTTCGGCGCGGCCTCCGCCGCGGGCTGCGGACAGACGCAGCGCAGCGCCGTGCCGCGGCCGGCGCGTGCCTCGATCGTGAGGTGGCCGTGCAGCGCCACCGCGCGCATGCGGATCGACTCGAGCCCGAGGCCTTCACTGGGCATTTTCGTCTCGAAGCCGACGCCGTCGTCGGCGACCTCGATCTCGATCTCGCCGGGCCGAACCGCCAGGCGCACCGACACCTCGGTCGCGCCCGCGTGCTTGAGGCAATTGGTGACCGCCTCCTGGGCAATCTGGTAGACGTGCTCGCGCAGCTCAAGCGGCAAGCACAGCGGTGCGGTGACCGCGATCGCCACCGCGAGGCGCACGCTGCCGTCCGGAGGCAGGCGGCCGGGCATCCGTCGGATGGCGTCGACGAGATCGCCGTCGGTGCCCTGCAGCGGCGAGACGCCGAGCAGAATCTGCTCGCAGGTCCGCAGCGCCTCGTCGGCCGCGGTGGCGACGAAGTCGACGCCTGACGCCCGCTGGGTGCGACCGTGCTCGGTGGCTCGCCGCAGCGACGCGACGCCAAGGTGCAGCCCGGTCAGGATCTGGCCGAGTCCGTCGTGGAATTCGCGCGCCAGGTTGCGTCGTTCCAGATCAGTCGCCTCGATCACCCGGGTCCGCAGCCGGTTGCGCTCGCTGACGTCGATCGCGAAGCACAGGACCCCCGGCTCGCCATCGAGGTCCACCGCGACCCGCGTGACCTCGAGGTCGACGTGCGCCTCGTGAGCCGTCGCGACGCCGACCTCCAGTCGCTCGGCTGCGGCGGCCTCAGGGCGCAACGGCGTCAGCAGTCGCGGATCCCTGCAGAGCGCAGCGGCACTGGCGTGAATGAGTTCCGCCGCCGGGATGCCGAAGCGCGTCGCAGCGGCCGAGTTCGCCACGCGGATGCGGTGGTCAGCTGCTGCGAAGGCAAAGACGGCGTGCGGCACGGCCTCGAACAGCTCGCGGTACTGGCGGTCGAGCTCCTGTAGCTGCCGCTCCGCCCGGGTGCTGCCCGCGAGCAGCGCGGTCAGGACCTGGGCCGCGGCCGCTAGCAGCACGATGAAGCCCCACAGCATGCTGAGCCCCTCATCGGGGCCTGTCGGCGCGAGCGCGCCCGTCGCCAGGCCGAAGCTCGCGGCGGCGGCAAGCGACAGCAGCAGGGTCGCCGTCGAGGCCGGCCCGGTGCCGAAGCGGAGTGCCGCCCACGTCACGACGCCGAGACCGAGGGCGAGAATCGGCAGGCGCCAGCCCGGCGTTCCGACCACGAGCAGCGCCGCGATGGCCGCCACGAGCGCCAGCAGTGCGAGCAGCAGCTCGACGCGCTGGCGGCGGATCACATCCCGCAGCGGCCGGGTCCACGAGACGAGCGCAGGCACGACCAGCACGATGCCGGCGACGCCGTTCAGCCACCAGCGCGCGACGGCCAGCAGCTTGGCGGAGCTGAGGCCGAGCAGGATCGCGTGTGCCGGCGCGACGACGTCGCGCATCTCCGGACCCGCCGTCAGCGGCGAAACCGCGTTCGCGAGCTGCAGGCCGACGAGATCGGCCGGTATGACGAGGGCCCGGCCGAGCGCCGCGGCGCCGACCAGCAGCAGGAAGTCCTGGAGCCGGTCGAACGAGCGCCGAAAGCCAAAATGCCGCAGGATCCGAACGGTCGCCAGCACGGCCACGGCCTGGGCTGGCGCCGCGAGCAGCACGGTGCGCCAGCCCTCGTCGGCGGCCCCCCACCAGATGGCGACGTAGCCAACGACGATCGCCGGCCACAGCCGCGCGCCGCCGAGCAGCAGCCCGACGACGGCGACACCGCTCGGGAGCCACGGCAGCGCATGCACTGGCTGATATGACACGTTGAGGGTATCGACCTCGCGAACGAACGCGAGTCCGAGTCCGGCAGTCGCGGTATAGGCGAGCGTCAGGAGCGCGGCGTGACGCAGCCAGGCCACGGTCGGCGGCGTCGGCGGAGTGATCTCTACGGTGCGCGGCGCATCGCGCTGCGGCAGCTCGGCGTGCGCCGCCGCCTCGCTCGGCGCGGCCGCGCGCGGCGCCGTCGCGCGTTCCAGCTCGGACGGCCGGTCCGGCTCGCACTCGAAGCGGATGATGGTACCGCCGGACGGTCGTGCGCTGACCCGCAGGTGACCGCTCGCGGCCGCCGCGCGCGCCGCCATCGAGCGGTGTGCGAGCTCGTCGGCCGACGACGGGTCGACGGCCGCCGTGCCGTCGTCCTCGACCAGCACCCGCAGAGTGTCGGCCGCAGCCTCGAGCGCGATCGACACCCGGGTGACGCCGGGACGCGAGGCGGCGGTGCGTACCGCGTCCTCGACCAGCCGGTAGACGTGGTCGCGCCGCTCGATCGACAGTTCCACCGGTGCCACCGAATGGACCGATACGGTGAGCTGCGCGGCAAGACCGGGCAAGGACCTCGACATCTGGCGCAGCGACTCTGCGAGATCGCCATCGGCGGACAGCAGTGGCGAGACGCCGCGCGTGACGCCCTTGCAGACCAGGATGGCCGCCGCGACGTCATCACTGAGTTCGGCGAGGATCCGCTCCGCCGAACCGGAATCGCGCCCGTCGGCCTGCGACAGTTGGTGCGCGGCGTAGGCGGCCCGGGACAGCCTCGGGATGAGCTGCGTCGCAATCGTGCCGCCGAGGCGAAAGCGCTCGAGGTCCGCGGCGCCGAGTGCCGCCAGCCGCATCGCGTTGCGCTCCGACATCGGCTCGACGAAGCAGATGCGCGCCGCACGGCCACTGAAATCCACCGGTACCCGCGTGACCTCGACCTCGATCTCGGCCCCGTGGCTGGTGCGATGGCGTTCGGCCGTCACCGTCGAGCGGCCACCCGCCGTGCGCGCGCTCTGGCTCAGCGCCGGGTGGACGAGCAGCGCCTCGCCCCGCAGCCGCAGGAATGCGAGTTCGTCATAGCCATACTCGCGCAGCGCCGCCGGGTTGACCAGCAGCACCCGGCCGGTCGCGAGGTCCTCGGCCCACATCGGATAGGGATTGCTGACGAACAGTCGGCGGTATCGTTCCGCGGACGCGGCGATCGCGCGCCGGGTCCGCTCGCGCTGCGACAGCAGCGAGGTCAGGAACAGGGCTGTGCCGGACAGCACACCGATGAAGCCCCACGCGACTTCCGTGCCTTCGCGACCCTCGATGCCGGCGAAGGTGCCGAGTTGCAGGCCGAAGCCCAGCGCCGCCGTCATCGAGAACAGCAGCGTACCGAGCGAGGCCAAGGTCACGCCGAAGCGTACCGCCGCCCAGATCACGAGCACCAGTGCGCCCGCGATCAGCGGCAGGCGGGGGTCGGCGCCACGGACGAGCAGCGCGCCGGCGACCCAGGCAAGCGAGGTGAGGCCCCAGAGGACGAGTTCGTGAAGCGTGCCGGATTCGGGTCGCTGACCGGCCGGCCTCAGGAACGCGAGCAGCGGCACCGTCAGGATCACTCCGGCGGTCGTGTTCGCCCACCAGCGCAGGGCATAGCGCAACAGCGCCGGGCTCACCATCAGCACGTCGCCACTGCGGTGGACGCCGGCCTCGTCGAGGATCAGAGGCGAGTGGCCCGCGTTGAGCCAGACGTCGGCGATCAGGCCGATCACGTCGGTGCCCGAGGTGACGACCCGGCCAATCGCCGCCGCGGCGATCAGCAGCAGCGCGTCGCGGTAGCGCTCGAGCGACACCCGGTAGCCCCAGCTGTTGAGGAGCCACGCGATCAGGACGATGCTCAGCGATTCGCTGCCTGCGCCGAGCAGGACCATGCCCCAGGCGTCACCCTGCACGAGGCCCCAGGTGACGCACGAGCCGGCGAACACACCTGGCCAGGCGCGGACCCCAAACAGCAGCAGTCCGGCGACGCCGATCCCGGCTGGCAGCCACGGAATGCCGATGTCCGCGGCGATCCCTGCCAGCGCCGGCGTGAGGATGCGCTGCAGCAGCCAGACGCCGGCGCCGCCGGCAGCGGAGTAGGCCAGGCCGACCATCACGCAGGCGAGCGGTGTCGAATAGTGCGGGAGCAGCGGCGTCACGCCGCGCGTCGGCCCACGCCGGGCATGGACCGCGATCAGGTCCTGCGGATCACCGGGAGGCGAATCGTCTGTCCGCATGGCGCGTCTGATTATCAGCTCTCAGCACATTCCTTTGGCGAGGTAACGGCGATCCTTTGAGGGCAGCGGGACACGGCGTCGGCAGGCAAGGCCCGGAGCTGCTCCAGCACGCCGCAGCGGCTTCCCTGCGACGCAGTCATCGGTGCGGTATAGCACGGATCATTCCGGCCCGCTCGCACCGGCTTGCCTGGCTACCCGCGCGGGCGGCACCCCCCTGCACCCGGACTACTGTGCGGCGCCGAACACGCGTTTCAGCAGCGAACTCGCTTGCCCGAGCGGATCCTTGCGGATCGCCCGTTCCTCGTCGGCGATCTCCGCAAAGAGCCCGTCCAGCGCCCGCGCCGTCACGTAGTCATCGAGGTGCGCGTCCTCGCCGCGGACCAGCCCGAACTCGGCCGCCTTGCCGGCGTACTGGTCATAGAGCGACGCGAGCTTGAGCTTGGCCGTCTCGCGCGCCACGACCGGCTTGAACTTCGCGGTGAGCGTATCGCGCGTGGTGCGTCGGAAATACTGGGTCGCCGAATCGTCACCGCCGGCGAGGATGCCCTTGGCGTCCTCGACGGTCATCTTCTGCACCGCCTGCTTGAGCACCGGCTTTGCGGTGCCCACCGCCGACTCTGCGGCACGGTTCATCGCGACCTTGAGCGCATCCGCGTCGCCGCCCATGCCGACGAGGCGCAGACCGCGATCCACCTTCTCCAGCGCCGGCGGCAGCGGAATCGTCACTTTCGGGTTCGCGAGGAAGCCATCCGGCACGCCGAGGTGCGCCACGGCCTTGTCAACGCCCTGGCCGAGCGCGGCGCGAAGGCCGCTCGACGCGTCCTTCGAGGTGAGATCGTCGAGCGCGCCGGCACGCGCGGGACAGGCGGCGGTGGCGCCGATGAGTGCAAGCAGCAGCGAGGCCGCGGCGGCCCTCGCGGCGAACGAAGCAGTGTGCATGGAAGTCTCCTGTCGCGGTCCGAACGCGGCCGGCCGAGCGCTCCAACTCGGCATCGGTGCCCGGCGCCGTTGCGGCTCGTCCGCCACGACCAGTCTACCGCAGCCGCCGTCGCACGCGCCGCGACGGCGGCCCGAGGCCGATCTGCCGAACGCCTTGCTGCGGGTCCCGGCTCGGGTCGTGCTCGTCGATCGCGCCGTCCTGCGGCTGGCCGATGGCGCACGTGACGCGCTCGAAGGCCTCGCCCGTCGTCGCGCTGCGCGTGCCCGCTGAGGCCTGCCTCCCCACCGACAGCGGCGACGCCGGCCGGAAGGCCGCGCTGGCCGATCAGCGTTCGATCCGGCGATCGGACCCGGTAGCGGGCGGCCAGCGATGCGGCGCGGTCCTCGCTCAACTGCCGGACGATGGCGCGATGCAGTCGCGCGCGGCTGCAGTGCAACGCGCGCGAGCCGTTGCCGATCAAGGTGCGCTGCCTGGTCAAGCTCCTCGCCAGCTCGCCTCGCGATCCAGTCCGGCTGCGTTGACACGGCCCGGGGATTCGTCCCCGGGCTACAGGAAGAGGTGTAACTCGAGGAACAGCATCCGCCGGTTGTCGACCTCGTTCTGCGGAATCCCTCGGTAGCGCCGAAAGCCAGCCCGCAGCTGCACGAACGGGATCGGCGTGTACTCGTAGAGTGCGCTCCAACGGGTCTTCTGATCGTTTGCGAGGCTGCGGTCAGGGTCCAGATACTCGCCGGTCAGCTTGAGGTTGTGTCCCTTGCGGATCGCCCAGTCGACCTCGCCGAGCGCGCCCAGGAATCGCCGCGTTCCTTCCGGGAAGCCGTCATCGCGCACAAGGTCGAGCTCACCGAGCCAGGCGACGGCACCCGTGCGCAGCGCGGCGAACAGCCCATCCACCTGCCGGTCGCCGAGCGCGGAACTGGTGAGCGACGCGGCGGCACCGACCCGCCATTCGCTGCGGATCCACACGACCTGGCCCGTCAGCTCGTGGCCGTGTCCGCTCTGCAAGTTCGCAGCGCCGCGGCTGTAGTCAAGCTGCGCGGACCACTCCGGCCGCTCGAGGCCCAGCTCGAAGCCGCGGTCCGGCGTCGTCATGCCGATGCCGCTGGTCTCGCGGACCAAGGCCGTGTTGTCCTGCAAGCGCCAGCCGAACGGCAGGTAGAACTGACCTCCCTTGAGGTACAGCCCGGACTTCGGCTCGTTCAGCTTGCCGTAATACTCGATCGGCCGCGCATCGCCCGGCGCCAGGCCCTCGTCAAGGTAGTAGTCGAGCCAGTCCTTGACCAGCGACAGGTTCGCGTAGGCACGGATCTGGTCGATGCGCCGCGTGCGCACCGTAGCGCTGTCCGGTACCTCGATCTGCGTGTCGCTGGCGCGCAGGTCTGCGCCGAGCCGCATCCGGTCGAGGATCGCTCCGCTCCACACCGGAAAGTCCGGCGGCAGCGTGTTCGCAGGCAACGCGTTCTCCGTGAACACCGTGCCAAAGGCGTTGCGAAGGCCGCCGCCGGTCGGATTGACGTGACAGGTGACGCACTTGTAGCCCTGCTGGACCGCGAGGTAAGGCTCGGCTTGCGCGCTCGTCGCGCCGCCGAGCGCGACAACGGCAAGCCAGGCGGCGACGAGCTGGTGGCGCGCGCTCACTTGCTGGCCTCGAGGACGAAGTCCGCGACCACGGCGTCGCGCTCGGCGGCGGACAGCGGCCGGCCGCCGAGGTCGGCCAGGCCCGCGCCGGGCCTGCCCGCCACGACGAGCCGGTAGCGCCCGTCGGCGAGCGGCTCGCGTGGCGTGACGAGCAGCGCCGCCGGATTGCCGGACGGCATCGCGACGGCGACCGCCAAGGTCTCCACGGCGGGATTTCCGGGCGTCGCCACGCGCTCGAGGCGCACCGACCCGGCATCGATGCGTGTCGCGTCGAGCTCGTCGCTGAAGCCGAGCACCATGCGCGCAGGTGCCTCGAGGACCAGGTCGCCGGTCGCGGGCACGGCGGATGTGATGCGAAAGACGTGCGCCTGGGTCGCAGCGACGGCGGCGAGCGCGCCGTCGCTTACCCACTGGCGGATGACGGCGATGGTGGCCGCCGGCAGCGGCGGCCCGCCGAAGGGCATCTGCGCGCCGACGGCGGCGTGGCCCTCGATCTTCTGCACGAGGTAGCTGTTGTCGGGATCGCCCGGCTTGATGCGCAGCAGCGACGAGACCTCAGCGCTCGGCACGCCGACGATCATCGAGTAGCTGTTGGTGGCGTCGAGCCGCAGGCCCTGCGGCGCTGCGCCGCCGGCGTGGCAGACGCTGCAGATCGGCGTGAAGACGTTGTCCTGGATGGACTGGAACGTTGCGGTGAGTGGCCCGCCGCCGCCGGCGGAACCCAGTGGGCGGCCGTTCATGTCGAGACCCTCGCCGCTGCCTGCGCAGGCGCCGAGTGCCGCCACGCCCAGCGCGAGCGGACACAGCCAGAGGAATCGAAGCCGCATCGTGCCCGCCCGCGTGGTGTTACTGCCGTGTAAGTGCCGGCGACGGCGCCTGCGGTTCACCGCCGGAGGATAAATCGCGCCGACGGCGACAATCGCGGTTCGACGCTGAACCTGCTGCGGCTGGCGCGGTACACATCTAGCGACACCGGCGTCGCGCTCTCGGCGTCCGGCATCTTCCAAAGGCAAGGGGACCTCAACATGACGCGCATTGCACCGGCGTTGATCAGGATTTTCGGCAGCAGATGGACGCTCACCGCCATCGCCGCCGCGGCAGCGCTCGTTGCCGCGTGCGGTGGCGGCGGTTACGGCGGCGGCTCCGGCATGCCGCCGCCGCCGGCGATCACGCTCACGGTGCAGCCGACCACGATCGTGCTCGGCCAGACCGCGACGCTGACTTGGACTTCGAGCAATGGCTCGACCTGCGACGCGACCGGCGCCTGGAGCGGCACTGAGCCGGCGAGCGGCAGTGCGCCGCAGACGCCGACCGCGGCGGGCCCGACGACCTACACACTGAGCTGCACCGGCAGCGGGGCCTATGGCGGCAACGTGTCGAAGAGCGTGACGCTGGCCGTCAGCGCGCCAACCGCCTTCACGGCGACGGCGCTGGTCGGCGACACCGCCGCCGCGGCGCTGACCACGGATGCCAACCTCGTCAATCCGTGGGGCATCGCCTTCAGCCCGACGAGCTTCGTCTGGGTCGCGAACAACCACAGCGAGACGTCGACGCTCTATGACGGCGACGGCGTGGCTCAGCCGCTGGCGACCGCGCTGGTCGTCAATCTGCCGGCGAGCGGCGCGGCGGTCAGCTTCGATCCGACCGGCATCGTCTACAACGGCACCGTCACCGACTTCGTCGTCACCGCCGGGGCCGTATCCGGCTCTGCGGCCTTCATCTTCACCGGCGAGGGTGGAATGATCGGCGGCTGGTCGAGGACGGTCGACGCAACGCACGCCGTCGTGACCTACACCGATGCCGGCGGCGCGGTGTACAAGGGCCTGGCGCTCGCCAACAACGGCTCGGGCAACTTCCTCTATGCGACCGACTTCCACAACGCCAAGATCGACGTCTTCAACTCGAGCTTCGTCAGGCAGACGCCGTCCGCGTCGTCATTCGCGTTCACCGACCCGACCTTGCCTGCCGGCTACGCGCCGTTCGGCATCATCGCGCTCAACAACGGTGCGAGCGGCGCGACCCAACTGTACGTCAGCTACGCTCAGCAGTCACCGCCGGGCAACCATGACAACGCCAACGGGGCCGGCCTCGGGCTGGTGAACGTGTTTGACACAAACGGCGTGCTGATCAAGCACCTGGTCGCCGCCGGCCGCGCACTCAACGCTCCGTGGGGCATGGCGCTCGCGCCGCCGGATTTCGGCACACTGAGCGGCGCGCTGCTGGTCGGCAACTTCGGCGACGGCAAGATCAACGCCTTCGACGCCGCGACTGGCGCCCCCATCGGCAGGGTCGCGGACTCGACCGGGGCGGCGTTCGCGGCTCCCGGCTTGTGGGCGATCGCCTTCGGCAACGATGCGCACAACCAGCCGCACAACACGCTGTTCTACACGGCCGGGCTCAACAACGAGGCCAACGGCGTTTACGGCCGCATCGACGCCGGCGCGGCGCCGACGCTGAACGCGAAGCCGGTCGTGGCACTGACCGCTCCGACCACCACCGGGCTCACGACCGGGACGACGGCCGTGACGGCGACCGCCACCGACGCGCTCGGCATCTCGAAGGTCGAGTTCTTCGCTACCAGCTCGACGACGCATGTCACGGCCTCGCTCGGCGTCGTGACGACCGCGCCCTACAGCATCACGTGGGACACGACCACGGCTAGCGACGATGCCTACCAGGTGACCGCGACGGCCACCAACGCCGACGCCAACGCGGCGACCTCGTCGGGCGTCACGGTGACCGTGCAGAATACTCCCAGCACGCTGTCGTTCCTGCAGGCCAAGGTGTTCACGCCGATCTGCTCGGGCTGCCACAACGGCAGCGTGGCGACGAGCGGCGCGCTGCCGGCCTCGCAGAACCTGACCGCGGGCAATACCTACGCCAACATCGTCGGCGTCACGAGCCACGAGCTACCGTCGCTGATGCGCGTCAAGCCGGGTGATCCGGCCAACAGCTACCTCGTCCAGAAGGTCGAGGGCGCGGCGGGTATCAGCGGCGTGCGGATGCCGGCAGGCGGAACGCCGCTCGATCAGGTGACGATCGACCAGATCAAGTCGTGGGTCGCGGCCGGCGCGGCCAACAACTGATCGGCCAGCGATGGCCCGGGCCGGTGCCGATGCACCGCCCGGGCCCGGGTGTCGCGGCCGGACACAGTAGCCCGGCCGAGACGCAGCGCGTAGCCTCAGGTCATGACCACGGCCGGCTACACACCGCGCGAGGAACTCGCGCATTCCCTGACGCATGGCGTCGGCGTCGTTGCCTGCCTCGCGGCGCTGCCGCTCCTGATCGTGACCGCCGCCCTGCACGGCGACGCCTTGCGCCTGGTGGGCGGCGTCGCGTTCGGCATCACGGCGCTGCTGATGTTCGGCACCTCGACGCTCTACCACTCGGCGCGCTCGCCGCGCGCCAAGGCTGTGCTGCGCACACTGGATCACTGCGCGATTTACCTGCTGATCGCCGGAACCTACACGCCATTCACCATCGGCGTCATGCGCGGCTCGGTGGGCTGGACGCTGTTCGGGATCGTCTGGACGCTGGCGATTGTCGGCGTCGTCGCGAAGCTCTCCGGTCGCCTGCGCGTCCCGGGCCTGTCCGCGGCCCTGTACGTGGCGATCGGCTGGATCGGCATGTTCGGGATCCGCGAACTGAGCGCCGGGCTGACCCCGTTGCAGCTCGCGTGGTTGGTGGCCGGCGGAATCATCTACACCTGCGGCGTGCCGTTCTACGTGTGGAAACGACGGCCCTACGCGCACGCGGTGTGGCACGTGTTCGTGCTGGCGGGCGTCGGCTGCCACTTCGTGGCGGTGCTCGGTGTCATGAGCCTGCGCGGCGCCTGACCGCGAGCGGCCGTGCGGTGGCCGGCGCGCAAGCGGGGCGGCGACGGGAGTCGCATCGTCCCCCGCCGGCCCGGTAGAATGCGCCCCCCTTCCCATCCTCTGGAGTGACCGATGCGTGTCCTCATTGCTGCACTCGCGATCGTCGGCTTCGGCATTTCGGACGTGGCGCTCGCCGAGGACGGATTCGGGCCGCAGCCCGTCGCGCCTGCGTCGCAGGCGTTCAAGCTCGGCAAGTTGCAGCTCGTGGTGCTGCGCGACGCGCAGATCGTGCTGCACAACGATGCCAAGGTGTTCGGCGTCGACGTTGGCGCCGCTGCCGTCGGCGAGGTGCTGAAGGCGAGCGGCCTGCCGGAGGACCGGCTCACCCTGAGCATCGACGCGCTGCTCGTGCGTACCGGGCGGCGCGTGATCCTGCTGGACTCCGGCCTCGGCCCGAAGGCGAACGGTGCGCTGATCGCTAGCCTCAAGGATGCGGGCGTCGCACCCGAGTCGGTGACCGACGTTGTGATCACGCATACGCATGGTGACCACGTCGGCGGCCTGCTGGACGCCGCCGGCGGGCTGGCGTTCCCGAAGGCCGTGATCCGCATGTCCGCGGCAGAGTGGGCCTGGATGAAGAGCCAGCAGGGAGCCGCCGCACTCGTCAAGGCGATCGCCGCACGCGTCGAGACGTTCACGGCGGGCAAGCCGATCGCGCCGGGCGTGACGCCGATCGCGCTCGACGGCCACACGCCGGGGCATGTCGGCTACGAGATCGTGTCCGGCACGCATCGGCTGCTCGACATCGGCGACCTGGCCCACAGCTCGATCGTGTCGCTCAGGAGGCCGGACTGGACGATGGGCTTCGACAGCGATGCGGCGCTCGGCAAGGTGACGCGCAAGGCGACGCTCGCGCGCCTCGCCAAGGACCAGGAGCTAGTGTTCTCGCCGCACTTCCCGTTCCCTGGCGTCGGCCACGTCGGCCACGTCGGCGCCGACGGCGACGGGTTCAGCTGGAAGCCCGGCGTCCCCTGAGGCATCGCCGCGGGGCGCCGAGCGCGGCGAGCGCGCGCGGATTGCGCGCACGCTGGCGCTGCAACGAGTTCAGTCCTTCGCGCCGGGCTCCCGTGGCGGCGGGGGCGACGGTTGCAGGACGCGACCGCGCCACAAGCCATCCTTGCGGAAGATCTCCCAGGCCCAGCGCGCCCAACGGGTGAGCGCCAACGACAGCCACAGCGCCCACGCTAGCATCGCGAGCTTGTACCACCACAGCGAGACCGAGATGAGGCCCGGTGCCGGGAGTTCGGTTGCGGTCTGGTCGATGAACCACTGGAAGGCGCCGCTGGTCGAGTGCGAGCCGGCGATGCGCATGTCCGGTGACGACAGCAGCCCGGTCGGAACCGCGGTGATGAGCGCGACGAAGGCGCTGATCGCGAGCAGCGCGAGGCCGGCCTGCATCAGGTTGAAGCGGGCGGCGCTCGCCGGCGCGGGCTCGGCGCGCCGCCTCGCCTGGAATACGACCACGAACAAGGCGAAGGCCGCGAGCGCGAGCCAGGAGAACGTCGACAGGCCGAGGCCGAGCAGCAGCCAGTCCTGTGTCGTCAGCGGCGTCCGTCCCGAGCGGCCGACGACGATCGCGATCGCGAGGAACACCAGCAGCTCGCCCCAGTAGAGGACCGCCGGGCCGACGCCCGGCCCGAAGGCGTACAGCACCCAGCGATCGTCAGGCACCGAGACGCTGACGTGGACGTTGCTCGCCGGGGCCGACAGCGCGACGTGCGACGCCCGTGCCGCGGTGGTGACGCCGTTGCCGGTCTGCCAGCGGACTTCCACCGTGTGGCTACCCGGCAGCGCCGGAATCGACAGGATGCCGTGCTCCGGTCGGATCGCGAGCGTGCTGTTGTCGGTGCGGACCACGCTGACCTGCGCATCCTCCGGGATCGTCACCAGCTGCCGACCGCCCTGCGTGCTCCGGTATTCGAGGAAGAGGCGCGCATCACGCGCGCGCGCGCCGATCGTCTCCTCGAGCTGCGCCCGGTCATAGGCGAGCGTTGCGCCGCTCACCGCGGCCGGCCGTGTGATATGGGCAACGAGCCGCTCGCCGGCACGCGGCGCGTACTCGAAGCGCCAGTTCTCCCCCGGGCCGAGCTGCGGCTCGATCGCCGGCAAGCCGTCGAAGGCCACGTGCCACGAGGGGCTGACGTCAAAGCGCCAGATCTCGACGAAGGCCGGGTCGCGCGCCGCCGTGAGCTCGAGCGTCTCGGACTGCGGCAGCGTCGAGCTGAAATTGCGGTCACTCTCGGCAGCGCCGAAGCCGATGCTGACGATGCGGTCACTGACGGCGAGGTCCGGGGTGACCGGTTCCTCGCCCGGCAGCAGCGGGACTCTGGTCGTGAAGGCGCCGCTGGCCGGTGCGACGCGGCTCAGCTGCGTATCGACCGCCCAGTCGTGCGCCAGGCGGATACTCCGCGCCACGGTGACAAACGGCGGGAACTCCGATTGCGGGCCCTGCGCGCCGCTGGCGCGAGGCGTTGCGCGATGCCGGGCGAGTTCAAGCGCCCCTGACAGCAGACGGCGATCCGCGACGCCACCGACCTCCCAACCTGACGCGGCCACGTCGATCACGTGCGGCCGGACCGGAAAGGTGATTGACAGCGCATCGCTGCCCGCGATCGAGCCCTCGATGCGGATCAGGTGGCGACCGCGCGCCAGCGGCACGAAGCGTCCGCCTGCGTCGTCGCGGAAGATGCCACCGGCACCGACACCGTCCACCTCGACGCGGTCCGGGATCCAGCCGGGATCGCCGTTCGGCAGCTCCAGCCCGACCGGATCCAGCGCACTTGCCGTCAGGACGAGAGTGAGTCGACCGGGGCCGACATCCACCGAGGCGGCTTGCACGTCAGCGCAGTTCGGCGCGCAGCGCGGCGGCGCCAGCAGGCGCTTGCCAAGGCTCTCGAGGATCGATGGATCCGGCGTCGATTCGGCCGCAACAGGCCGGGGAATGCCGAGGCACGCCAGCGCCACGAAGAGCGCGGCGGAGGCGGGCGTCGCCCACCCGGAGCGGAGCCGCTGCAGCATCGGTCGCGCCGGCGCGGCCAGATTCCAGAGCAGCAGGACCGACAGAACGGTGCCGGCGATGCGCCAGAGGCGGGTGAGCCATGGCGGCGAGATGACGAAGCGCACCGACTCGCCGGCCTCAACGGGACCGTTCCAGGCGTACGGGTAGACCCGGTAGTGCCAACGCGGCAGGCCGGGGCCGGACTGGGTGAGCGCACCCGGCTCGTAGCCGGCGACGCGTCGAGCGCCGGTGACGACAATCTCCGAGATGCCGCGACGCTGGCTCGGGATCCTGAGGCTAGAGGTCGCGGCGGCCTTGCCGAGGAGTCGCGTGCCATCCGGTCCGGTCAGCTCGTCTTCGTTCTGCTCGGCGTCCGTGCCGCCCTCCGGCTCCGCCGCCGGCGCCGTGGCCGGTGCGAACACCGCTGGCGGCGGTGGCTGCTTGACCGGCGCGCCGAGCAAGACCGTGGCCTCGTCGCGCGTCACGTCCTTGGTCCCGGCATCGGGAAACGCCTGCAGTCGCCGCGCGGGCTCGGTGGCGGCCTCGAGCTGCGGATAAACCGCGAGCCGGACCTGCATCGCGGCGAACGGCACGAGCACGACCGCCAGCAGTGCGAGCGCGACGAGCTGGTTGACGCTGGCCACCCGCTGCAGCCGCCCGGCCGGCGCGGCACGCAGCAGTGCGAGTGCAATCAGCGCGTTGAGCCACAGCCAGGAGGGCGCGCCGGGCTCCTGGTGCGTCAGCGTCAAGCTCGCAAGCGTCAGCGCAGTGGCCTGCCAGCCGAGCAAGCGCCACGCCGCCACGGTCGCGAGCAGCACGACGAACAGGTCGAGCAGATGCCAGCGCTCGAGCCACGTGCCGGGAGCCGAGTCCGGCCCGATCGCGGCGAGCACCCGGTAGGCCGGCGGCACGACGAGCTCGCCGCTCACCTGCGCGAAGCGCTCGCGCCAGCCGGTCGCCGCGAGCGGGGTGAATGTGCGCGGCACGCGTGCGACAGCGGTGACGTCCACCTTCGGGCTGCGCAGCTCGATCCCGCTCGCACCCGGCATCGGGCTCGTCGTCACCAGCAGCGGTGTGTCGCCGCTGCGCGCGCTCGCGAGTACATAGGGTGTGGCGAGATCCAGTCGCCACGCGCGGCGCATCGCGCCGTCGATCGAATCGACGACGGTGTAGCCGTCGCCGGAGAAATCGAGCCACACACGCCGCTCGAGACGCAGGTCGTTGCCGGTCTCGGTCGCGAGGCCGCGCGTGCGCTCGACAAGCGTCAGGCTGCCGCCGGCGCTCACTGCATAGGCGGGCAGGGCGCGCCAGTCCTCCGGCACGTTAGCGACCGCTGGATCCACCGCGGGCGCGCCCTCGGCCGCAGCCACGCGCAGCCGGTCGACGCCGGCGAAGCTCCAGATTTCCTGCGCCGGCCAGGGCGCCGGGCGTGCCTCCAGCGTGAGGCTCTCGACCGGACTCGGGCCGCGCGCATCGATTTCAACCGAATACCGGCCCGGCCGAAGCTGTACACGCAACGTGTTGTCCGGGTCGAGCCGGGCGGTGAGCTCACTGTTGAGCGCCAACGGAACGAAGCCCTGCGGTAGCAGGGCCGGCAGCCGGATCTCGCGCGCCTCGCCGGCGACGCTGAGCTCAAGGTGTGACAGCAGGCGCGCCGGCTGGTCGTCGGTCAATCGCCGAAACACGCGCAGCTCGAGCTGGTCCTCCTGGCGCGGAGCCGCGCGGCGCCCGAGGAACACACCCTGGTCGGCGCGCTGCGGGCTCGCGACCCGGTTGCCGCCGACGGTCAGCGCCACGATGCCGATGCTGGCCGGCACGGCGAGCACCTCAGGGCGCCGGCTCCAGCGGAACTCGCCGGCGACCGCGTGGCTGCCGGGACCGAGGCGCAGCGCCGGTGTGCCGCCATGCGCGACCACCGCTGCCGGCGCGCCATCCACGGTGACCCGTTCGGGCCAATGCTCGGCGCCGCCGGGGAGCGTGAGCCAGCTGTCCGCGTCAACCTGCCAGCGCTGCGAGAAGCGGGCGCCGGTTGCCTCGACCACCAGCTCAAGTGGCCCGGGCCAGGCGCAGACGTGACCGCGTTCGTTGGCGGGATCGCCGGGCGTGAGCCACGGACAGCGGCGCGCCTCATGACCATAGAGGACCCAGGCCTCCCACGGCCGCAGGTCGGCCGGGATGGCCGTGGCGGGCGCCGGGCCGGACGGCGTTGCGCCCGCCGCGGCGACGGCGAGCAGCAGCGCGAGGATGCCGAGCCAAGCTGCCAACGACCTCATGAATTCTCCCTGGCGGCGCATGGTGTGCGGAAATCGCGCTGCCGCCACCGCATCATATGCAACGGCCCTGCGGGCCCAAAGGGGTTAAGCGAAGCGGCGAGCCTTCGGCACGGCGCAGGCAGTCCGGGGTCACGCCGACGGCAGGCGGGGCAGCGCGCTCAGCCGGTACACTGCGGGCATGTCGCAACGCGCGTGTCCCAGTCATGCCCTCGCGCTACTCGTTGCGCTCGCCGGCTGCGGCGGCGGTGGCGGCGGCGGCGGCGGCGTGCCACCGCCACCGCCGCCACCG
>JANYAE010000065.1 GCA_025355105.1 Pseudomonadota bacterium
CGCAGTTCGACGAGCGCTCGGCCTCGACGCTCTGCTACACCTCCGGCACCACCGGCAACCCGAAGGGCGTGCTCTACTCGAACCGCACGGCGGTGCTGTCCTCGATGCTGGTCAACGGCATGATCGGCGTCGGCGCGCGCAACGGTTCACGCGAGGTGGTGATGCCGATGGCGCCGATGTTCCACGCCAACGCCTGGCACCTGCCCTATACCGCGCCGATGATCGGCGCGCGGCTGGTGCTGCCAGGGCGCAACTACGAGCCGGAGCGGCTCTACGAGCTGATGGAGAGCGAGGGCGTGACGATCACCTGCGGCGTACCGAGCATGTGGATCATCCTGACCGAGTGGCTCGACCGCACCCGCCAGCGCTTCTCGACGCTGCGCCTGTCGATCTCGTCGGGCTCGGCGCCGTCGCGCGCGCTGGTCGAGAAGCTCGAGCGCGACTACGGCGTCGAGCTGATGCAGGCCTGGGGCATGACCGAGGCGGTGGCCGGATCGGCCGCGACCATGGAGCCCGGCAGCGCCGAGCTGCCGTTCGATGAGCGCATCGACCGGCGCATGAAGTCCGGTCGCGCGCTCTGCGGCGTGCGCTACCGCATCGTCGACGGCGACGAGCGGCCGCTGCCGCACGACGGCGTCGCCTTCGGCCACCTGCGCGTCAAGGGCCCGTGGATCGCCTCCGGCTACTACAAGGGCGAGGGCGGCAGCGCGCTGGACGAGGACGGCTGGCTCAAGACCGGTGACGTCGCGACCATCGACGCCCACGGCCACATCGCGCTCGTCGACCGCTCCAAGGACGTGATCAAGTCCGGCGGCGAGTGGATCAGCTCGATCGAGCTCGAGAACGTCGCCTGCGCTCACCCGGAGGTGCTGCAGGCGGCGGTGATCGGCATCGCGCATTCGAAATGGCAGGAGCGGCCGCTGCTGATCATCGTGCGCCGGCCGGGCAGCGCGCTCGCGGGCGCGGCGCTGCTCGAGTTCATGCGCGGCAAGGTGGCCGGCTGGTGGCTGCCGGACGACGTCGTGTTCGTCGACGCGCTGCCGATGACCGGCACCGGCAAGGTTCACAAGCTGACCTTGCGCGCGCAGTTCAAGGACCACGTGCTGCCGGCGCCGCCGCCGCGGCGCGAGCGCGCCTGACGGCCGGCGCCGGCCGCACGTCGCCGGTCGCCTGTCGCCGTTTTTCGACAGTGGTGGCCAGCGCCGGCACGACCTAGAGTGGCCGTGAGCCGCGCGGTCCGCGGCGCGGAAGCAGCTGCCATGCGGACTCCGTCTTGGGTTCTCGCGCTCGCGACCGCGCTCGCCGCCTGCGGCGGCTCCGGCGGCGGCGCGCCGTCCGCGCCGCCGATTGCCCCGGCGATCGTCACCCAGCCGGCGAGCGCCAGCGCGATGATCGGCCAGGTCGCGAGCTTCACGGTGGTCGCGAGCGGCACCGCGCCGCTCGGCTACCAGTGGCACAAGGGCGGCCAGGACATCGCCGGCGCGACCGCCGCTAACTACGGTACCCCGCCGCTGGCTGCGGCGGATGACGGCGCGAGCTTCACGGTGACGGTGAGCAATGCCGCCGGCACGGTCACCAGCAACGCCGCCTCGCTGAGCGTGACCGCGAGCGTCGCGCTCGTCGACGTGCTCACCTACCACAACGACAGCGCGCGCACCGCGCAGAACCTCGCCGAGGTAATCCTGACGCCAGCGGCGGTCGCGGGCGCGCGCTTCGGGCTGCTGCGCGTGCTGCCGGTCGACGGCCTGGTGGATGCCCAGCCGCTGGTCGTGTCCCGGCTGGCGGTCGGCGGCACGTCGCGCAACGTCGTGTTCGTCGCGACCGAGCACGCCAGCGTCTACGCCTTCGATGCCGACGACGGCACCGCGCTGCTGCACGTGAGCCTGCTCGGCGGCGGCGAGATGACCAGCGACAACCGCGGTTGTGGCCAGGTCACGCCGGAGATCGGCATCACCGCGACCCCGGTCATCGACCGCAGCGCCGGCCCGCACGGCACGCTGTACGCGGTGGCGATGTCGAGGGACGCCGCCGGCAACTACTACCAGCGCGTGCACGCACTCGACCTCGTGACGCTCGCCGAGCAGGCCGGCAGCCCGGTGCCGGTGCAGGCCAGCTACCCGGGCAGCGGCGCGAACAACGCCAACGGCCGGGTGATCTTCGATGCGGCGCGCTACAAGGAACGCGCCGGACTGCTGCTCGCCGGCGGCACGCTGCTCACGGCCTGGGCCTCGCACTGCGACATCGGCCCGTACACCGGCTGGATCATCGGCTACGACCCGCTGACCCTCAGCATGACGCAGGTGCTCAACGTCGTGCCGAACGGCAGCGACGGCGCGATCTGGCAGTCCGGCGGCGCCATGGCCGCCGACGGCCAGGGCAGCTTCTACGCGCTGGTCGGCAACGGCACCTTCGACACCACGCTTGACGCCGGCGGCCTGCCGGTGAACCGCGACTACGGCAACGCCTTCGTCAAGGTCACGACCGCGAACCCGATGCAGGTGGTCGATTACTTCACGATGCAGAACGCGGTGTCGGAGTCGGCCGCCGACGTCGACCTCGGCTCGGGGGCGCCGATGCTGCTGCCGGACCTCACCGACGCCGGCGGCAGCGTGCGCCACCTCGCGGTCGGCGCCGGCAAGGACGGGCACCTGTACGTCGTCAACCGCGACAATCTCGGCAAGTTCAGCGCCTCCGCCAACGGCGTCTGGCAGGACCTCGCCGGCGCGCTGCCGGGCGGGGTGTGGTCGGCGCCGGCCTACTTCAACGGCAGCGTCTACTACGCCGACGTCAACGGCACGCTCAAGGCCTTCGCGATCAGCCAGGCCAAGCTCGGCGCCGCGCCGGCCTCGCAGTCCGCCGCGACCTTCGCCTATCCGGGCGCCTCGCCGGCGGTCTCGGCCAACGGCGCGAGCGGCGGCATCATCTGGGCGGTCGAGAGCGCGACCGGCCAGACGGCGGTGCTGCACGCCTTCGACGCCGCCAACCTCGGCCACGAGCTCTACAACAGCAACGCCGCTGCCGCCGGCGCCGATCACTTCGGCACCGGCAACAAGTTCATCACGCCGACGATCGCCAACGGCAAGGTGTTCGTCGGCACGCCGGTCGGCGTCGCGGTGTTCGGCCTCAAGCCGTAGCGGTCGCCGGCCGGCGGCGACGCGAAGATGGTGGGCCCGCTGGGACTCGAACCCAGAACCAAGGGATTCACTCTGCCCCGCGGTTTCCCGCGGGAGTGGACTATCTCTTCACCCTCGCGCGTGGGCCTCCGCAGGCGGCACGCCGTTCGGGTGCGGGACGCTCTTGCCTGTCATCAAGGGCACTCGGGCGCGAGCCCAGCCCCCAGGTAGTCTCTGCACCTTCCGGCGGTGCACCGCCGGCTTGGCTCAGGGTTGCCATCGCATCCGCCGGCGCGGACCCGGTCAGGGTTCCCTGAATTCATCCCGTCCACTTCGCGCGTTACCACGCGAAGGCACCTTCCCGACCCGGCGGGTCGATGAGTCCCCTGCTCTAACCGTTGAGCTACAGGCCCCGCCGGCAGTCTAGCAAGCGCGCGTGCGGAACGGGCGCACGCCCGGCCGTCAGGCCGTGAGCGCGTCTCGGAGACCGTTGATGTGCGGCGCGGTCGCCACCAGCAGCGCGTTGCACGCCGCGGTGTCGAGGCCGAGCCGCCGGAACGGGGCCACCGCGGTGATCGTGTCGTCGAGCAGCTCGCGGTAGAAGACGCAGGGCACCAGCGAGGTCGCCACGATCAGCACGTCGGTCAGTCGGCTGCCACCGGCGGTCGGGCGGTCCCAGGCGTTCTGGTCGGCCACCGCCCGCGTGATCCGCTCCGGGAACTTCCAGTGCTCGAGGATCGCGCTGCCGATGCGCGGGTGCCAGTCATGTGACACCTGGTCCCACATGCCGGTCTCGATGACGGCGGACGACAGCGTTTGCGCGCGCAGCAGCAGGTAGAGCCGGCCGATGTTATGCAGCAGGCCCGTGACCAGCGCCTCGTCCGGGCTCGCGGCGCGCGTCTCGCGCGCGACCACATAACCGATCGAGGCCACCAGCGTCCCCTTGCGCCACAGTTCCTGGAGCTGCGGCCTGAGCGCGCTGTCGGCATCGACCAGCTTCATCTGCCGCAGCGCGAACGAGGTCGCCGCGCAGCGCACGAGCTCGAAGCCGAGGCGACTGACGGCTGCTGGCAGGTCGGTGACCGGCTTGCCCGAGGCGTTGAAGACCGAGGAGTTCGCGATCCGGAGCACCCGCGCGGCGAGCGCGGCGTCGGCGCCGAGCACCTTGCCGAGCTGCGCCGGGGTGGCCCGCGGGTCCTCGAGCACGGTCTGCACCCGCTGCGCGATGTCGGGGAACGACGGCAGGCGCACGTCGCCGGCGGCGAGCTCGGCGGCGAGCTTGCGGCTGACGTCGAAGGGCGTCAGCGTCAGCGTCGCGAGCGGCGCTGCGCTCGAAGCCGGATCCGGGGTCGACATCGGCAGGTGGCCTTGTGCTTCGCGGGGTCCCTGCGGCGGTTATCGGCCGGCCGGGGCCGCGCTTGAGTCGCCTGCGCAGATGCTGCGACCGGCGCCGCAAAGTACACTTCGTCCATGACGGCCCTCATCCTGACCGCCCTCGCCGCGGCCGCGGCCGCCGGCGCCGTCGGCTACCTGCTCGGCGGCGCGCGGCGCGCCGCCGCGCTCGAGGAACGGCTGCTGACCGAAACCGGCCTGCGGACCGCGGCCGAGGCCACGGCGCGGCAGCTGGACGGCCTGCGCGCCGAGATCGCCGGCCGCGAGGCCGAGCTCGCCGCGGCGCGCGCCGAGGCCCGCCGGCTCGGCGAGGCGCGTCAGGCGCTCGAGACGCGGCTCGAGGCCCAGGAGCGGGCGCTGATCGAGCAGCGCGCGCTGCTCGTCAGCGCCCAGGCGCGCCTCACGGACGTGTTCCGCGCGCTGGCCGCCGAGTCACTGCAGGCCAACAACCCGCAGTTCATCGACCTCGCCCGCTCGCAGTTCGAAACCCTGCAGCAGGCGGCGCGCGGCGACCTCGAGAAGCGCCAGCTCAGCATCCAGGAACTCGTGACGCCGGTGCGCGAGTCGCTCGACAAGGTACAGGCGCGCATCGGCGAGATCGAGAAGGAGCGCGTCGGCGCCTACGGCCAGCTGCTCGCGCAGGTCGAGGCGCTCGCCACCGGCCAGCAGGCGCTGACGCGCGAGACCGGCAACCTCGTCGGCGCGCTGCGGCGGCCGAGCGTGCGCGGCCGCTGGGGCGAACTGCAGCTCAAGCGGGTCGTCGAGCTCGCCGGCATGGTCGATCACGTCGACTTCCTCGAGCAAGAGCACGTCGCGGGCGAGGATGGCGACCTGCGCCCTGACCTCGTCGTCAAGCTGCCGGGCGGCAAGAGCCTCGTGGTCGACGCCAAGGTGCCGCTCGAGGCCTACCTTGAGTCGCTCGAGCTCGGCGACGAGAAGGCGCGCAGCGCCAAGCTCGCCGACCACGCGCGTCACATCCGCGACCACATCGCGCGGCTGTCGCAGAAGCAGTACTGGGACCAGTTCGAGAACACGCCGGATTTCGTGGTGCTGTTCATTCCCGGCGAGGTGTTCTACAGCGCGGCGCTCGAGCAGGACCCCGGACTGATCGAGGCAGGGTTCCAGAAGAAGGTGATCCTGGCAACGCCGACTACGCTGATCGCGTTGCTGCGGACCGTCGTCTACGCCTGGCGCCAGGAGGCGCTCGCCGACAATGCGCGCAAGATCGCCGACCTCGGCAAGGACCTCTACGAGCGCATCCAGGTCATGGGTGGCCACTTCGCGAGCATGGGCGGGGGCCTGCGGCGCGCGCTGACCGCCTACAACGACGCGGTCGGCTCGCTAGAGTCGCGAGTACTGCCGGCCGCGCGGCGCTTCCGCGACCTCAACGTCGGCACCGAGGCGAAGGAGATCGAGGTGCTCGCGCCGCTCGACACGCTGCCGCGCGAGCCGCAGGCCGAGGAGCTGCGCACGACAGCGCTGCCGCGCCTCGGCGCGCCGGACCCGGATCCCGAGCGCCACTGAGCCGCGGGCTCGCGGCGCGCTACTTCGTCAGCCGCCGGCGGGCGATCCACGCGGCGACGCACACGCCGGTCACCCCGTAGCCGAGCAGCACCGCGAGGCTGAGCCACGGCCACGGCATCGGATCGCCGAGCGTCAGCCCGCGCGCGAGCGAGGCGGCGTGCGCAAGCGGCAGCAGCCAGGCGAGGGTCTGGACCGGCTGCGGCAGCTGGTGGAGCGGGAAGAACACTCCCGACAGGAAGCCCATCGGCGTCACCAGCAGCGTGAAGTAGTAGGTGAAGAAGTCGTAGCCCTTGGCGAGCGTCGTCATGATCAGCGCGACGCCGGAGAAGCACAGGCCCACGGCGAACAGCACCGGCAGGACGGCGAGCGGCGCGAGGCCCTTGGCGAAGCCGAAGCCGTACATGACGACCAGGATCGCCGCGCCGGACAGCGTCGCCTTGGCCGCCGCCCACAGCCACTCGCCGACCACCACGTCGGTGATCGTCATCGGCGCGTGCAGGATGCCTTCCCAGGTGCGCTGCACCTTGAGGCGCGAGAAGGCCGAGTACAGCGCCTCCGCCGAGGCGCTGTTGAGCGTCGAGTAGCAGAGCATGCCGCCGGCGAGGAAGGTGCTGTAGGGACGGCCATCGATGTTGCCGACCAGCGCGCCAAGGCCGAAGCCGAGGCCGAGCAGGTAGATCAGCGGGTCGGCCAGGTTCGCGATCAGCGACGGCACCATCAGCTTGCGCCACACCAGGAAGTTGCGTTCGACCAGGTACAGGAAGCGGCGGCTCATGCTCAGTCCCGGATGTCGCGGCCGGTCAGCTTGATGAACACGTCCTCGAGGTTGGCCGCGCGCCGCAGCGTCCTGAGCTCCGGCTGCTGCCGGGCCAGCGCGAGCAGCGGTTCGGGGTCATGCATGTAGCAGAACGCCGTCTCGCCGCTGACCTCGAGGCGCTCCACCACCGGCCGCGCGTGCGTCGCAGCCCAGGGGCCGACGCCCTCGCCGTAGACCTCGACGACCACCGGCTCGATCAGCTTCTCGATCAGGCCGCGCGGCGTGTCGAGCGCGATGATCGAGCCCTCGTCCATGACGCACAGCCGGTTGCAGAGCCGCTCGGCCTCGTCCATGAAGTGCGTCGTCAGGATCAGGGTCTTGCCGCCGGCGACCAGCCGCTTGAGGCCGTCCCAGATCAGGTGTCGCGCCTGCGGGTCGAGTCCGGTGGTCGGTTCGTCGAGGAACAGCACGTCCGGGTCGTTGACCAGCGCGCGCGCCAGCGTCAGGCGGCGCTTCATGCCGCCGGAGAGCTGGTCGATCCGCGCCCCGGCGCGATCGGCGAGGCCGGCGAACTCGAGCAGCCGCGGCACCCGCTGGCGGGCGACGCGACCCGGGATGTCGAAGTAGCGCGCGAACATCACCAGGTTCTCGGTCACCGTGAAGTCGGGATCGAGATTGTCGAACTGCGGCACGACGCCGACGCGGTAGCGCGCGATCCGCGCCGCCTCGGGTACCGGCAGGCCGCCGAGTTCGATGCGGCCGCCGTCGGCGTGGGTCAGCCCGAGGCAGCAGCGCAAGGTCGTGGTCTTGCCTGCGCCGTTCGGGCCGAGGATGCCGAAGCACTCGCCGCGGCGCACGCTGAAGCTCAGTTCGCGGACCACCTCGCGGCCGCCGTAGACCTTGCGCAGCGACTCGACCGCCAGCATCGGTGCCGCGGCACGGGCCGTGGCCGCAGCGACGGCCGGGCTCGCGGCGGGCACTGGCAGGGCGGCGACGCGCGGCGCAGCCGGCGACTCTGGCGGGGTCAACATGGGGCGCGCGACGGCCGTGGGCAGGGGCGCCCACGGTAGCGGAACGCGGCAGGACCGCAAAGTGGCGCACCGGGGCGGCCCGGCCGTTTCCCGGCTTGCCGGAATCCGCCGCAGCGCCGCGACCGAAACGCTCGGCGCAGGTTATCCTTGCCGCCTCCATGGTTACCCTCAAGCTGCGTCTGTCCGCGCTCCTGATCGCGCTCGCCTTTGCGCTCGTGACGATCGGGACGTGGGCGTGGTTCAACCGCCCGGAAACCGAGCCGGAGTGGCCGCACAAGGTCTGGGGCTTCGCGCTGTCGCCGTACCGGCCCGGCCAGAACGCGATCAAGGAGGAGTACCCGACGCGCGAGGAGATCGCCGCCGACCTCGAACTGCTGAAGGGCAAGACCCAGGCGGTGCGCACCTACACGGTGGCCGGGACCATCGGCCTCGTGCCCGAGCTCGCCGCCGAGCGCGGCCTCAACGTCGCGCTGGGCGTCTGGGTCGACGCGCGTCGCGAGCGCGACGAGCAGGAACTCGACAAGGCCATCGACCTCGCCGCCAAGCACCGCAACGTGGTGCGGATCATCGTCGGCAACGAGTCGGTGCTGCGCGGCGACCTGCCGTTGGCCGACTTCCTGAAGCTGCTCGACCACGCCCGCGATGCCATCGAGCAGCCGATCAGCACCGCCGAGCCCTGGCACGTCTGGCTCAAGAACCCCGAGCTCGCCGATCACGTCGACTACATCACCGTGCACCTGCTGCCCTACTGGGAGGGCGTCGACGTCGAGAAGGCGGTCGACTACTCGATCCACATGTACCGCGAGGTGCAGGCGCGGTTCCCGAACAAGCCGGTCATCATCGGCGAGGTCGGCTGGCCGTCGAACGGCCGCACCCGCGAGAAGGCGGTCGCGAGCGACGCCAACGAGGCGCTGTTCCTGCGCCGGTTCCTCGCCTGGGCCGAGAAGGAGAAGGTCCCGTACTACATCGAGGAGGCCTTCGACCAGCCGTGGAAGGCACAGAGCGAGGGCGGAGTCGGCGCCTACTGGGGCGTGTGGGACGCGGAGCGCCGGCCGAAGTTCGAATTCCTGAAGCCGATCGTGCGCGTGCCGCAATGGCAGATGCTCGCGGCCGTGTCGGTCGTGCTCGCTGCGGCGATGCTGTTCTGGTTCTACATGTACAGCGGCACGCTGAAGAACCGCGGCCGCAGCTTCCTCGCGATCATCATCTACGCCACCAGCGCGCTGACCACCTGGGTCATCTACAGCTACTCGCAGCAGTACCTGACGGTGACCAGCATCACGGTTGGCGTACTCCTGTTCATCGGCATGCTCGGCGTCATCGCCGTGCTGCTCGCCGAAGCGCACGAGTGGGCCGAGGCCCACTGGGTGCGGCTGCGGCGCCGGCTGCTGGTCGGTCCGGCCGCCGAGGGCTCGGACGGACGCTACCGGCCGAAGGTGTCGATCCACGTGCCGGCCTACAACGAGCCGCCGGACATGGTGATCGAGACGCTCGACGCGCTGGCGCGGCTCGAGTACCGCGACTACGAAGTGCTGGTGATCGACAACAACACCAAGGACGAGGCGGTGTGGCGGCCGGTCGAGGCGCACTGCCAGAAGCTCGGAGCGCGCTTTCGCTTCTTTCACGTCAGCCCGCTGGCCGGCTTCAAGGCCGGCGCGCTCAATTTCGCGCTGCGGCAGACGGCGGCGGACGTCGAGATCGTCACCGTCATCGACAGCGACTACGTGGTCGAGCCGAACTGGCTCAAGGACCTCGCGCCGGTCTTCAGCGCGCCGAAGATCGCGATCGTGCAGGCGCCGCAGGACTACCGCGACGACCAGCAGAACGCCTTCAAGGCGATGTGCCACGCCGAATACCGCGGCTTCTTCCACATCGGCATGATCACGCGCAACGAAAGGAACGCGATCATCCAGCACGGCACCATGACCATGGTCCGGCGCCGCGTGCTCGAGGAACTCGGCGGCTGGGCCGAGTGGTCCATCACCGAGGACGCCGAGCTCGGCCTCAGGATCTTCGAGGCCGGCTACGAGGCCACCTACATCCCGCACAGCTACGGCAAGGGGCTGATGCCGGACACGTTCATCGACTTCAAGAAGCAGCGCTTCCGCTGGGCCTACGGCGCGATGCAGATCCTGCGCCGGCACGGCGCCGAACTGCTCGGCCGCCGACCGTCGCAGCTGACCGCCGGCCAGCGCTACCACTTCCTCGCCGGCTGGCTGCCGTGGCTGGCCGACGGCCTGAACGTCGTCTTCAACCTGTTCGCGCTGTTCTGGTCGCTGCTGATGGTGACGATGCCGGCCAAGTTCGACGCGCCGATGGCGATGTTCTCGGTGCTGCCGCTGTCGCTGTTCGTGTTCAAGCTCGCCAAGCTCATGCACCTGTACCGCGTTCGCGTCGGCGCCGGGCTGCGCCAGACCATCGCCGCCTCGATCGCCGGTCTCGGGCTGGCGCACACGATCGGCTTCGCGGTGCTGAAGGGCCTGCTGACCAACAACGAACCCTTCTTCCGCACGCCGAAGCAGGCCGACACACTGCGGCTGTGGAGCGCCTTGCAGGCCTGCCGCGAGGAGGCGCTGATGGCCGCCGCGCTGCTCCTGAGCGCCTGGGCCGTGACCGCGAACCTCGAGAACGCCAGCCTCGACCGTATGCGCATGGACAGCCCGGACCTGCGCGCCTGGGTGCTGGTCATGGTCGTGCAGTCGATCCCGTACCTGTCGGCGGTCGTGGCCTCGATCGTCAGCGCGCTGCGGATCCGGGCGCGCTGGGTCGGACACGGCTACAAGAAGATCGAGACCGACGAGGAGTTCGCGACCGTCGACCAGTACGCGACGATCCTCGACAAGCCGCCGGACGGCGACGCCGGCGCGCCGCCCCGGGCTCCCTGAGAGCGCGCGCGTGCAGCTCGAGGCGGAGCTGCTGACGACGCCCGTGCGCCTCGGCGCGCTCGCGCTCGCGCTGCCGCCCTGGCGCTCGCCGCGGCGCGCGCGCCCTGGCAGCGCTGGCTCGGCCGCGCGGAGCGGCAGCACGTCTACCTCGGCGGCCTCGTGCCGCGCTGATCGTCTGGTTGCTGCGCGCCGGCGTGACGCCCGGGCTGACGCTGCAGTTCCTGCTGGTCGGTGCGCTGACCCTGATGCACGGCTGGTCGCTGGCGGTGATCGGGGTCAGCATCGTGCTCGGCGCCGAGGCGCTGCAGCACGGCGGCATCGGCGCCTGGGCCGCGAACCTGCTGTGCTTCGGCGTCGTGCCGGCCACCACCACGGCGCTGATCCACCGGCTGCTCGAGGCACGCCTGCCGCGCAACTACTTCGTCTACTTCTTCGGCGCGGCCTTCGCCGGCTCGCTGCTCGCGTTCCTCTGCGCGTCGCCCGCGCGCCTCGCGCTGCTGTGGCTTGCCGGCAGCCTGCCGCGCGCGCAGGTCGGCGAGGAGTACCTGCTGCTGCTGCCGATGATGGCGCTGGCCGAAGCGTTCATGAACGGCCTGATCGTCGCGATCGCGGTGGTCTACACGCCGGAGTGGGTGATCAGCTTCGACGACCGCCGCTACCTGCACCGCTGAGCGCCGGCCAGTCAAGAATCATTCGCGTTTCCGCTTTCAGGGGCGGTTCAGCCACGCCGGTTCAGGATCTGACCGTGCCTGGCGGCGGACACGGCCCGGCGCGAGCGGCGTAGAATCGCGCGGCGCGTCTCTCGCCGAGGCGTCAGGCGCAGCCATGCTGCGCTGCCAGAATTCCTTCCTGAGTGACTATTCAAGGAGTCAGATGATGTTCGACCAGAAGATGCCGCGCCGGACCGTGCTCAAGGGCGCTCTCGCAGGACTCGCCGCGATCCCCGTCATCGGACTCGCGACGCGTGCTGACGCCGCGCCCGCGATGCTGGATCCGAACACCGACGCGCAGGCGAAGAGCCTCGGCTACGTCGTCGACACCGCCAAGGTGGACGACAAGACCAACCCGATGCACAAGCCGGACCAGAAGTGCGCCAATTGCGCGCAGTACCAGGGCAAGGCCGCCGATGCGACGGCACCCTGCACGATCTTCGCCGGCAAGCTCGTCGCCGGCGCTGGCTGGTGCAAGGTCTGGGTGAAGAAGCCTGCCTGATCCGCTTGACGGCTGTCAGGGCGCGACCCGGTCGCGCCCTGACAGGTCCCGCCCGCGCTTCCGCTGCACAGGCGCCGTCGCCGCAGCCGGCCGTCCACTGGCATAGTGCCTCCCCCGCGTCCTCTCACAGGTCGCTGACCGAGGTGGCACCATGCTGCGTCTTCCGTTCCCCGCCCGGCAGCTGACCGGCGCCCTGCTGGCACTGCTGGTCGGCGCCGCCGTTTCCGCCTCGGCACCGCATCCGGCGATCGGCCGCTACGGTCTTGACCTCGCCGCCGGCGACCACAGCGTGCGACCGGGCGACGACTTCTTTCACTACGCCAACGGCCGCTGGCTCGCTGAAACGACGCTGCCGGCCGACCGCACCTCGTGGAGCACCTTCGCGCGGCTGCGGGAGGAATCCGACGCCCAAGCACACGAGATCCTTGAGGCCGCGGCCGCGGCGACCGCGCCGGTCGCGAGCGCCGAGCGCAAGATCGGCGACTACTACGCGGGCTTCCTCGACGTGGCGGCGATCGAGGCGCGCGGCCTTGAGCCCGCGCGCGCCGGCCTTGCGCTGATCGACGCGGCGACCTCGGCCGAGGACGTGGCGCGGCTGATGGCGCGCCCGGATCTGGAACTGCCGGCGCCGATCGACTTCTCCATCAGCCTCGACCGCAAGAACCCGGATCGCTACGTGGTCCAGGTCAGCCACGGCGGCCTCGGCCTGCCGGACCGCGACTACTACCTGCGCGACGACGGGCAGTTCGCGACGGTGCGCGAGCAGTACCGAGCGCACATCGAGCGCCTGCTGACCCTCGCCGGCCAGCCGCAGCCCGCGACGAGCGCGCAGACGATCCTCGCGCTCGAGACCGCGATCGCCAAGCTGCACTGGCCGCGCGCCGAGCGGCGCGACCGCGACAGGACCTACAACGCGCGCAGCCGCGCCGAACTGGTCGCGCTCGCACCGGCCTTCCCCTGGGACATCGCGCTCGGGGCCGCCGAGCTCGGCGGGGTTGCCGACGTGGTCGTCAGCGAGCTGACGGCGATGGCGCCGCTCGCCGAGCTCTATCGCAGCACGCCGGTCGGGAGCTGGCAGTCTTACCTGCGCTACCACTACCTGCGGCGCCACGCCGCACTGCTGCCGGCCGCCGTCGACGCCGAGGTGTTCGACTTCTACGGCCATACGCTCAACGGCCAGCCGCAGCAGCGCGTGCGCTGGAAGCGCGCCGTCGAGGCCACCAATCGCGCACTCGGCGAGGCGGTCGGCCAGCTGTACGTGGCGCGCTTCTTCCCGGCAGCCTCGAAGGCGGCGATGCTGGCGCTGGTGGAGAACCTGCGCCACGCCTACGCGCAGCGGATCCGCGCCGTCCCGTGGATGAGCGCCGAGACCAAAGCCGCCGCGGCCGAGAAGCTCGCGAGCTTTCGGCCGAAGATCGGTTACCCGGACCGCTGGCGCGACTACTCGGCACTGGACGTCCGTCGCGACGACGCGTTCGGCAATGCGACCCGCGCCGGGCTGTTCGAGTGGCGCCGCGAGGTCGGCCGCCTCGGCAAGCCCACCGATCGCGACGAGTGGAGCATGACGCCGCAGACCGTCAACGCCTACTACAACCCGACCTTCAACGAGATCGTCTTCCCGGCGGCGATCCTGCGGCCGCCGTTCTTCGATCCGGCAGCCGACAGCGCGGTGAACTACGGGGCGATCGGCGCCGTGATCGGCCACGAGATGGGCCACGGCTTCGACGACCAGGGCGCGAAGTCCGACGCCCATGGCGTGCTGCGGGCCTGGTGGAGCGAGCGCGACGTGACCGCCTTCCAGCAGCTGACCGGCCGGCTCGCCGACCAGTACTCGGCCTTCGAGCCGCTAGCGGGCATCAAGGTCAACGGCCGCCTCACGCTCGGCGAGAACATCGGCGACCTCGGCGGCATCGAGGCGGCGCTCGAGGCCTATCACATCTCGCTCGGCAAGCGCGCAGCGCCGGCGCTCGAGGGACTGAGCGGCGAGCAGCGCTTCTTTCTCGCCAACGCCCAGGTCTGGCGCGTGCTGTGGCGCGACGAGGCGCTGCGCAACCTGATCCTGTCCGACCCGCACAGTCCGGGCCAGTACCGCGTCAACGGCGTGGTCCGCAACGTCGACGCCTGGTACGCGGCCTTCGACGTCAAGCCGACGGACCGCCTTTACCTGCCACCGGCCGAGCGCGTGCACATCTGGTAGGCCACAGGACGTTCTGCCGGCACCAAAGAAGAAGGCCCCGGACAGCTCGCGCGATCCGGGGCCCCTGACTTCATCCAGTCAGACGAACGAGGCGCTTACTTGGCAGCCGCCTCGTCCTTCTTCTCTTCCTTCTTGTGCTTCTTGTGGTGCTTCTTCTTCTCGGGCTTGGCATCCGAGGTGGCGGCAGGGGCCGAGGCGCCGGCAGCGGTATCGGCGGCGAAGACCGGCATGGCGAGCGTCAGGGCGGCAACGAGCAGAGCGAGCTTCTTGAACATGAGACGTAACCTCCAAAGGTTTTCAGGGCGTCGCGCCCAGTCGGGCGTCGCCATTCAATGTTGCGGCGCGGGCGGCCGAAACCGGCAAGTATGAAGAACACTTAATTCGCTGCACCGCAAAGCGCCGGACCGTTGCCAGCTTCGTAGCTGCCCTGTGGATTTCGCCAATATCGCCGGTCGCGCCAGGTTGCGTAGCGTGCATCGTCCGGAAGGACCCGCATGCCGCGCCCGCACATCGACTACCTGCAGTCACAGGCTCTACCCTGGCAGCTGAGCCCCTGGTCGCACCTGCGCGGCTGCCAGATCAAGCCCCTGAGCCGTGACCCGGACTCCGGCGCCGTCAGCCTCATTGTCCGCTTCCCCTCCGGCTGGAGCGCCGCCGCGCCGGACGGCCTCGGCGCGAGCGAGGAGCTGTTCGTACTGGACGGCCTGCTCGAGCTTGATGGCTGCCGCTACGGGCAGGACTGCTACGGCTGCTTCCCGGCCGGCTGGCGGCACGCGGTGCGCTCGGCCGCAGACGGCGCGGTCGCGCTCGCGTTCTACGACGCGGAACCCGTTGCCGGAGCGGGCAGCGTCACGCCGGGTGCAGCCGGCGAGGCATCGCGTGCCGACGCCTTCGAGCGCCGCTGGACCGAGGACCGGACCAGCCTCGAGGTCGGCGCCAACGGGCAGCGCTGGAAACTGCTGCACGGCGACCCGGCGCGCGGCGCGGCGACCCTGCTGATCAGCTCGCCGGCGCACATGCACCCTCCCGGCTGGCTCGGGCCGCAGGAGATTCACGGCTGCGCGCAAGAGATGTTCGTGCTGTCAGGAGATGTCCTGTGCAACGCCGGCCGCATGGCCTCGGGCGCCTACGTCTGGCGGCCGCCGCGGGTGGCGCACGGGCCCTACGGCTCGCGCGGCGGCAACCTCGCGCTGCTGCGCACCCACGGGGCGGCGCTCACCACCGACTACAGCGCGCACGAGCTCACGCTCGAGCGCACGTCGGACTATCAGCCGGTGCTGCCGACCGAGCTGCGCACGCTGCTCAACCACCCCTGGCGCGCGCAGCGCTACTGAACGGAGCCGGCGCGGGTGTGACCGCGGCGGCGCGCAGCATCTCGGCGGGCGCGGCGTCGATCCACAGCTGCCACCACTGCGCGGCGCGCGGCGCCAGCCGCCGCGGCCGCTCCTCGTAGAAGCGCTCGCCGATGGCGAAGGCGCGCAGGCGCAGCGCCGCGCGCCGGCGCGCGAGCTCGGCGGCGAGCCGCAGGCGCAGGCGCTTCGACAGCGGCGCCGTCTCGAGGCGCGCCGCGAGCAGCGCGCAGTCGTGGTGCGCGCCGAGCACGTCCGCGAGGCGATGGGCCTCGGCGGCCAGCGCGGTAATCAGCCTCGGCCAGGCCGGCTCCAGCGCCTCGAGCGCGTGCCAGTAGTGCTTGACGTGCGTGCGCCACGCATGCAGCCGCGCCGGGCGCGGCACCTCGAGCGCCGCCGCATAGCCGCGCCGGCCGCGGCGGTAGATGCGCACGAAGGCGGCCGCCAGCATCGCGCCGTCGCCCTCGAGCCGCACCGCCAGCAGTCGCGCGCGTGCCGTCGCCAGCAGGCCGCGCCCCTGCCGCGCATCGATCGCGGCACGACTGGCGCGGTGCTCGCGGTCGAGGCGCGCGAGCAATGGGCGCAGCGCCGCCGGTGGCACGCCGACTCCGGCCGCCAGCTCGCGCACCAGCGCGCGCTGCACGGCCGCGTCGCGCGCCGCGCCGAGCATGCGGCCGACCTCGTGCAACGCCGCGTTGGTGCTGGCGTAGGCCGCGGCCGGCAGTGCGGCACGGACCAGGCGCAGCAGCGCGCGGGCGCGCTTGAGCTCGCGTCGCGCGAGATGCACGTTCTCGTCGCTCGGCCGGCCGCGAAGCGCGCGGATGGCTGCCGCGATCCGCACGGCGCACAGCCGTCGCGCGGTCCGCACCGCCGTCAAGTGGACCTTCTCCATCACCGCTCCATCGCGCTCGCAGGCCGCGAAGCATGCCCGTAGCGCGCGCCGCACGCCATTGCGGCAAGCCCACCGGTCGGCGCCGCGGCGGCCGTCGCCGCGCGCGCTAAAATTGCCGCATGCGCACCGCACTGCTCGTCGCCGCCTGCTGTCTCGGACTCGCCGCGAGCGGCCCGCGGGCCGCCGCCGGGCCGCCGGACCCGCTCGAAGCGCGACTCGCGGCGCTCGCCGCCGGCGCGCGCGTCGCCATCGGCGGTGACGAGCTGATCTCGCACCTCGGCGTGCCGCGCGTCTACGCGGCCACCGGAGGACGCCTGCTGTGGCAGGAACCGGAGCGCTTCGCGGCACTGCTCGAGGTGATCCGCGACGCCGCCGACGACGGCCTGCGGCCGGCGGACTACCACCTCGGCGCGCTCGCGCGCTTCGCCGCGGCCGCTGAGCGCGGCGTCGATGCCGACCTGCTCGCGACCGACGCCTACCTGATGCTGCTCTACGACCTGTATCTCGGCAAAGTGGACCCGGTCGCGATCGAACCGAACTGGAACCTGCCGGTTCGGCCGCTGCGCGAGCAGCAGGCGCTCGAGTTCGTGGTGCGCGCGCTCGAGCGCGGCGAGATCCGCGAGTCGGTGGACCGCGTCCGCCCGACACACTGGCTGTACGCCTATGGTCGCAGGGCACTCGCCCGCTACCGCGAGATCGAGCAGGCGGGCGGCTGGGGCGAGCTCGCGAAGGGCCCGAAGCTGCTGCCCGGCGCGAGCGATGCGCGCGTGCCGGCGCTCAGGCGCCGGCTGGCGACGAGCGGCGACTTCGACGGCCCGGACAGCGACTCGCCGCTGTACGACGAGGCGCTGGTCGCCGCGGTCCGCACCTTCCAGCGCCGCCACCTGCTGAGCGCCGACGGCGAGGTCGGGCCGCCGACGCTGCGCGAGCTCAACGTCCCGGTGGCGGCGCGCATCGACCAGCTGCGCATCAACCTCGAGCGCGGTCGCTGGGTGCTGCACGCGATCGGCGACGGCGACCTGCTGGTGGTCGACATCGCCGGCTACGGCGTGCGCTTCCTGCGCAATCACCAGGTGATCTGGCGCGCGCGCGCGATCGTCGGCCAGCCTTACCGCCAGACGCCGGTGTTCCGCGCCGAGATCGAGGACGTCGTCTTCAACCCCACCTGGACCGTGCCACCGGGCATCCTCGCCAAGGACGTGCTGCCCGGCCTGCAGCGCGGCGAGGACCTGCTGGCGCGCAAGAAGCTCCGGGTGTTCGACCGCAGCGGCGTGCCGGTGGATCCGGCGACGCTGCACTGGTCGGACTACAACGCGCGCAATTTTCCGTACGTGCTTCGCCAGGACTCAGGTGACGACAACTCGCTCGGCCGGGTCAAGATCAACTTCCCGAACCCGTACCTCGTCTACCTGCACGACACGCCGACGCGCTCGCTGTTCGACCGCAGCCAGCGCACCTTCAGTTCCGGCTGCATCCGCCTCGAACGGCCGCTCGAACTCGCGGAGCTGCTGCTCGCCGACCCGCGCTGGGATGGCGCGGCGATCCGCGCCGCGGTGGAGAGCGGCAAAATGCGCCGCGTGCGGCTCGCGCAGCCGGTGCCGGTGCTGCTGATCTACTGGACGGCGGACGCGGACCCGGAAGGCCACGTGATCTTCAAGCGCGACGTCTACCGGCGCGACCCGCGGCTGCTGCGTGGGTTGGATGGCCGCTTCCGCTTTGGCACGCGCGCCAGGGCCTGAACGCAGCCGGCCGGCAGCACAACAAAAAAGCCGCGGCGCGGGCCCGCGGCTGGGTATCAATCGACCGCTGGCCTCAGGCGGCGGCGGGCTTGCGGCGCCGCATGGCGCCGATGCCGGCCAGGCCGAGGCCGAGCAGCGACAGCGTCGCCGGCTCCGGGACCGGCGCGACCGTGAGGTATTCCTGGCTGGCGCCGAACGGGTTCGCCGAGTAGATGTTCACGTTCGCGAACTTGCTCGGGTCGAGCCCCACGACCGCGGCGCGCGCGGCGGCGAGGTCGGTCTGTGCATTGGCGAGGTCCGCGCCGCTCAGGTTGTTGAGCGCGGCCGGGTCGAACACCGCCCACAGCGCGAAGCTGAGATCGCCGGCAGCCTGCGACTTCGGGTTGAGCGGGCTCAGCTCCTCGGCGAGGTAAGCGACCGTCATGTAGTCCTGCTGCTGCTTCTGCGCCGCGACCAGGCCGGTGCCGGTGGAGTCGAACTTCAGCGTCGTCAGCGGATTCGTGATGCCGGACAGGGCACTCATGCTCATGACCGTGGCGTTCCAGCTGAGGCCGACGTACACGTCCGTCAGGAAGTCGTCGCAATAGACCGTCGTCGGCGTGCCGTTGATCGTCGCCGAGTACGGGCTCGTGTAGACGCCGCCGAGCGCGTAACCCTGCACGCCGGTCAAGGTCATGCTGACGGAGGTCGCGTGCGCGGCCAGCGGCCCGAACAGCAGTCCGACGGTGAGGGTCTTGAGAATCGTCATGCGCGTCATAGCGTGTCCTTGTCCTTGAAAGTGCTGTGGATCGCGCGCCGGCCGCTGCCGGGCGGGCGTGCCACCTGCCTTCTCTAAAGCAAGCTTCGGGCCACCGCGCACGATAGTCAAGAAAATCAACGACTTAGAACAACTCGTGGGCCAATCGACCGGCGTGCGCCCGGCGCGCGCGGCAAATGCGTAAAGGACACTGACGATCGAGCCGCCGCCACCGTCGCGCCCACCGCCAATGTGTGACCCGCGTCACAGTCGAGCGAGCGCTCAGCGCTCGCGCCCGCAACCGGCAGCCTCGGCGGCCTGCCGGCGACCGCGGCGGTGTAAGCATTTCCGACAGATGGCCAACTCAGGCGCGCAGCAGACCGCGCAGCGGCGCGACCGCTGCGGCGCCCGGGAACACCTCCCCGAAGGCACTTGCCGGCACCGCGAGGTGTTCGGCGAGCAGACCCTTGGCGACGGCGCGCAGGTCCGTGGTCGGCCTGAGGTCGCGACCTTCCAGGCGCTATCGCGGCGCGAGGCCAGGCCAGTCGGCGAGCACCCGGCCACCGGCCAGCGCGCCGCCGACCAGCAGCGCCGCCGCCCCGGTGCCATGGTCCGTGCCGCGCGTGCCGTTGACCTCGACGGTGCGCCCGAACTCGGTGCAGACCAGCACGGCGCTGCGCGCCCAGGCATCGCCCAGCCCGCCGCGCAGCGCCGCCAGCACCTCGTCGAGGGTGCGCAGCCGGCCGGCGAGCTGGCCCTCGGCGCCCCCTTCGCCGGCGTGCGTGTCCCAGCCGCCGGCATCCATGACGGCGACGCGCGGCCCGTCGGCCGCCGCGAGCATGCGGCCGGCGGTCTCGGCGATCGCCCGCAGCCGCGCGCCGTTGCCGGCGCGCGCCATCTTCTGCTGCGCGACGCCGCTCGGCGCGCCGCCCTCGTCGACCAGCGCGCCGATGCGGCTGGCCTCGTCGAGCCGGGCCGCGAGCGGCGCGTCGTTCGAATACAGATCCCGCAGCCGCGTCACGAGCTCAGGCTCGACCTCCGGCAACAGCGACGGCGCCCACGAGCCGACCGGCGCCGGGCCGCGCAGGATCAGCGGGACGTTCTGGCCGAGCGCGAGTCCGTCGGCGCGCGGCGACGGCAGCGCGCCGAGCGCGCGGTTCAGCCAGCCGCTCGCCGCACCGGACGGGCGGTCGCCGCCGTTCTCGAGCACGTTCTGGCCGTCGAAGTGCGAGCGCTCGCGATACGGCGAGGCGGTGGCGTGCACGACGATCAGCTCGCGCGCGCGCCAGCGCTCGTAGAGCTGCGGCAGCGCCGGGTGCAGCCCGAAGAAGCCGTCGAGGTCGAGCGCGCCCTTCGGCTCGCGCGGCGGCCCGATCGCGAGCGGCCCGCGGGCCGCCGCGTAGTCGCCGTCGCCGAACGGCGGCACCAGCGACAGGCCGTCCAGAGCGCCGCGCAGGATCATGACGACGAGGCGCGCATCGCCGCTCGCGCGCGCCGCGAAGCTGACGCCGGGCAGCGTGGCGAGGCCGAGCGCCACGCCGGAACCGAGGCCCATCCTGAGAAAGTCGCGCCGGCTCGCCATGCTCATCTCCTCTGGAACTCCGGGCTCATCAGGTACAGCACGAGCGCCTGCGAGCCGGACGCGGCGCGCGCGAGTGCGCTCAGGGTGTGCTCGCCGGCCAGCGGGCCGAGCGTCGCCTGCGCCGTCGCCAGCGCCGCGTGCGACTCGCCGACCCGGTCGGCGAGCGCGACGCTCCAGGTGATGCGCTTCATGAGCGCGTCGGCGCCGTCCCAGTCCTGGGCACGGTCCGGCCAGCCGGCCGGCGACCCCGGGCTGTAGTGGCGCTGGCCGAGCACCTCGAAGCCGGCCAGCAGCGCCTTCTGCTCCTTCGGCAGCACCTCGAGCGCCCGCAGCGACGAGTAGACGAACTCGACCGGCGTCTTGTACTTCTGCGGCGCGGCTGCCCAGGCGCCGTCCCAGCGGACCAGCGCCTCGTACACCGCCGGCAGGTCACCGTCGCTCGCGCGGTAGGCGTGCGTCAGTCGCTCGACCAGCGCCGGCGGCGGCTCGTCGGCGACGAAGTGGCGCGCCAGCTTGGTCGCGAGGTGGCGCGCGGTGGACGGGTGCGCGGCCAGGTCGGCAAGCACCGTCTCGCCCTGGCCGCGACCGGACTCGGTGTAACGCCGCCCGAGCACGGTCTTGCTGCCGGGCTCGTGCAGCGCGGCGCGAAACTGGAAGCTGCCCGGCGCGCCCTGCGCGAAGCGGCCCTGGCCGCCGCCGATCGACCAGCCGGTCAGCACCGCGGCGAAGCTCGTGACGTCGGACTGCGCGTAGCCACCGTCGACGCCGAGCGTGTGCAGCTCGAGGATCTCGCGCGCCAGATTCTCGTTGAGGCCGGTCTTGCCCTTCGCCACGTCGGGGGCGGCTCGGCGGCGGTTGGCGCGCGTGCCGAGCTGCGAGTTCGGCCCAACCGACTGCTGGTTGTCGAGGTAGGTGATCATCGCCGGGTGGCTCTCGACCGCGCCGAGCAGGTCGGCGAAGCGGCCGCAGACGCGCGGCCGGATGACCTCGTTCTCGAGCGTGCCGGCGGTGCCGAGGCAGATCGGCTTGTCCGCCGAGACCGCGAAGTGGTTGGTCCAAAACTGCACCAGCCGCTCGCGGAACGGGACACTCGTGCTGAGCGCGATGCGGGTGCGCGCTGCGGCCTGCGCGAGGTAGTGCGGCAGCAGCACCTCGCGCAGGTTCGCGCCGAGCGCCTGGACGGGATCGGTGTCGCGCGCGGCGGCGCGCTTCGCCGCGCGGCGCTCGTCGCGCACGGCGAGAAAACGGCCGAGGATCTCGGCGCCGGGCGCGAGGCCGTCGAGTTCGGCGGGCGGCGTCGCGCGCGGTCGCACCTGTGCCAGCAGCCAGCCGCGCGGGTCCGCGGCCGCCTGGCCGAGTTCGCCCGGCCGGGCGCCGAGGCCGAAGCGGCTGGCGGCGATCGCGGCGAGAGTGTCGTTCGAGGCGGTCATGGGCGCTGCTCGGTGTCCTCGTCAACCGAACGTCGCGCCGCGCTGCGCGTTGACAGCAGCGCGCGCCGCGCCGCCCGGCGGCCCGTGCGCCGCGTCACGGTGCGGCGACGTGACCACCGCCGGCGTAGCCGAGCAGGAAGTAGGGTGAGTCGAGCCGCGCGCGCTCGACACCGCGGCCCTGGCCGGGCGCGTGCACGAACTCGCCGCCGCCGAGGTAGATGCCGACGTGGTCCTCAGGCGACGAGAAGAACACGAGGTCGCCGGGCGCGAGCGCCTGCGCCGGTACCCGCGGCAGCGTCGCGCGCTGCTCGGCCGCGGTGCGCGGCAGCGCAATGCCGAGCTCGCGGTACACGTAGACGACGAGGCCGCTGCAGTCGAAGCCGTCCGGCGAGCTGCCGCCGTAGCGGTACGGCGCGCCGATCAGGCGGTCGGCGAGCGCCGCGGCACGCACGCCGAGCGTGATCGCCGCCGAAGAGCGCTCAGGCCGCGGCGGTGTACCGGCGCAGCCGGCGAGCACGATCAGCAGCGCGAGGACGGCGGCAGCGCGCATCGGCGAAGTGTAGCGCAGCGCCGACGCCGCGGCGCCGCGCCCGGCGTTCAGGCGCCGACCGCCTCG
>JANYAE010000002.1 GCA_025355105.1 Pseudomonadota bacterium
CCAGCGCTCGACCTCGACCCGGACCACCGGCGGCGGCAACGCCGCACTCGGCGCGGCGGCGACGGCAGGTGGCAGCGCGTCCTGCACGGCGCGCCTCAACCGCGCCTGCGGCCGCAGGCGGCGACGGCGCCGCGGGGCGGCCGGCAGCGGCAACGGACGGAGCTCAACGCCACGGGCAGGCCTCGGGTGCGACGGAGGGGAGCAGCAGCCGCGGTCGCCGGCCGCGGTCGCTGCGATCCTAGCCTATCGCGAGCCGCGCCAGCCACCGCCGCGGCGTGGCTCGCGCCGACGCTCCAGGCGCAACCACGACCGGCCGGTATGCGAACATTGGGCACCACAGGGGAGAACGACGCCGTGCGGAAGACCTTCCTACGAGTGGCCGCGAGCCTCGCGGCCCTGTCTTGCACGGCCGCGATCGCGGCCGATCTGTCGGTCCGCGTCGACGCCCGCGAGGTGGCCCGCAAGCGTCTGCACGTGGCGCTGCGCCTCGCGGCGAAGCCCGGACCGCTGACGCTGGTGTATCCGAAGTGGATGCCGGGCGAGCACGGCCCGACCGGGCCGCTCGAGTCGGTCGTCGGTCTCGAGATTCGCGCCAACGGCGAGCGGCTCGCGTGGAGCCGCGACCCGCTCGACATGTACGCGCTGAAGCTCGTCGTGCCGCGCGGCGCCGACCACCTCGACGTCGCACTCGAAGCCGGTCTCGCCACCGAGAGCGGCACCTTCAGCGCCGGCCCCACGAGTTCCGAGGTGCTCGCGGTCATTCCGTGGAACGAATGCGTGCTGATCCCGCAAGGTGCCGACGCCGCCAAGCTGTCGGCGTCGGCGACGCTGCTCGCGCCGGCCGACTGGGTCGTCGCCAGCCCGCTGCGCACCACGCGCGCCGCCGACGGCGCCTACGACTTCGAAGTCACGTCGGTCGCGGGCCTCATCGACTCGCCGGCGCAGCTCGGGCGCTACGCGCGGCGCGTGGAACTCGCCGGCTCCGAGCCGGGACCCGGCCTCAAGCACAGCATCTCGCTGATGGCCGACAGCGCCGCGGCGCTGGTCACGCCGGAGGACTTTGCGGCCGGCTACGCGCGCCTCGTTGCCGAGAGCGGGGCGCTGTTCGGCTCGCGGCCCTATCGCAGCTACACCTGGCTGCTGTCGCTGTCCGATCATGTCGCGCACTTTGGCCTCGAGCACCACGAGTCAAGCGACGACCGCGACGGCGAACAGGCCTTGCAGGACGCAGAACGCCGGATGGACCTCGCGACCCTGCTCGGTCACGAGTACGTGCATGCCTGGAACGGCAAGTTCCGACGGCCGCAGGGCCTGTTGAGCCCCGACTACCAGCGGCCGATGGACGGGACGCTGCTGTGGGTCTACGAAGGCATGACGGAATTCTGGGGCGACGTGCTGCCGGCGCGGGCCGGGCTGCTGACGCCGGAGTATTTCCGCGACCTGCTCGCCGACGCCGCCGCCGAATTCGTGCTCAGTCCCGGCGCCCGCTGGCGGCCGATGGGCGACACCGCCGTCGCCGCGCAGGCGCTCTACAGCGCACCGGCCGCGTGGCAGTCGAGCCGCCGCAGCGTCGACTACTACGATGCGTCGGTCTTTCTGTGGCTCGACGTTGACCAGGAGCTGCGCGCGCGCAGCCACGGCGCCGCCGGTCTCGACGACTTCGCGCGACGCTTCGGCGCCGGCCCGGTGGGAGCGCCGCAGCTCGCGCCCTATGCGGAGCAGGACGTGTATGCCGCGCTCGCGGCCGTGGTGCCCGGCGACTGGCGCGGCTTCGTGCACCGTCACCTGGACCTGACCGGCACCGACGCGCTCGTCGGCGCGCTGGAGCGCGCCGGCTGGCGGCTCAGCTACTCCGCGGACAAGAATGCCTCGGTCGAGAACCGCCAGAAGCGCCACAAGTCGCTCGAGCGCCAGTGGTCGCTCGGCCTGCGGCTCGACAAGGACGCCAACGTCGTCGACGTGCTGGAGGATCACGCCGCGGCGCGGGCCGGTCTCGGCCCGGGTATGAAGCTGATCGGCGTCGGCGGCCGCAAGTACACGGCCGAGCTGCTCGACGCCGCGATCGTCGAGGCGCACGTGAGACAGCAGCCGATCGTGCTGCTCGTCGAGAACGGCGACTACTACCGAAGCATCGCCGTCGCCTATTTCGACGGGCCGCGCTACCCGCACCTGACGCGGATCGAGGGCCGTGGCGATGGGCTCGCCGCCTTGACGAGCGCCCGCGCCCACTGAATTCGACCGGCCGCGTCGCGGACGCGGCCGGGGTCCCGGCGGCGCGGCGCGCCCGCGGCGAAATCCGGGCCAGTGGAGGGGAATCGGCGGGCTGGGCGCGGTCAGCGTCGGTTCGCATCGCGACGCCCCGGCCGCGACCTGGGTCTGTGTCGCTCGCTCCAAAACGCAACATTCAGCGCGTACAGTGCTTCGGACGAGTTGGCCATCGACCATTGGTCCCGCACCGAAGCGAAGCCCGTGCCGCACACCGCCGCAGCCTGCGTTCTTCGACTGCCGGCCACCGGCGCGGCGCGTCGTCCGCTGCGCTCGCCGAGCCGGTCGTCAGCCTCGCGGCCGCAGCGACCATCGCTGCCGTGAGCAACGTCGATGCGTTGAGGACCACTCTGCGGCGGTCACGGGCACTGCGCACGTGCCTGTACCCGGCGCTGGCGCTGCGACGCGCAATGCTGCGCCGGCGCATGGCGATCGAGGCCGCGACCGTGGCCACTCTGTCGGCGTGCCTGGCCGAGGATCCGGTCGTGGCGGTGCGCGGATTCCCGGGTAAATACGCGATCGGCGGCCAGTCGGATCTGTTCCGACGAATCGCGCTGTCGGGCAGCTACGAACCGGAGCTGGTCGCGATCTGCCGCGACCGCGTGGACCCCGACCGAGATGTGGTCGATGTTGGTGCGAACGTCGGGCTCTATACGGTGCTGTTCGCTGATCTGGCGCCGCGGCGGAGAACGCTGGCGATCGAGCCGACGGCGGGCGCGCTGGCGCGATTGCGCCGTAACGTCGCGGCCAATGGCGCCGACTCGCGGGTCGACATCTTCGAAGGAGTCGTCAGCGATCGGCCTGGCGAACTGCAGCTCAGCGTGATCCCGGGCCGCGAGGAATACTCGAGTCTGGGCGCGATGGACCATCCCAGCGTTGCGGGCGCGCGAGTCGAGACCATGACCACGGTCGCCGCGACCGTCGACGCCCTCGTCGCCGCAAGGAATCTCGTGCCGGGCTTCGTCAAGATTGACGTCGAAGGAATGGAACACCTCGTCCTTCGCGGGATGACCGCCGTGTTGCAGACCTCCCGGCCGCTCGTGCTCGCGGAGCTCAGCGATCCGCTGCTGCGCAGCAACGGCTCATCGGCGCGCGAGGTCATCCGGATGATGCAGGCTTACGGCTACGAGGTGACCGATGCCGTCGACCCGCAGCGTCCGGCCGGCGAACGCTCGTTCGGCGACATGCTGTGCGTGCCGCAGTAGGCGCGCGGGCGCCACCTCGAGGCCACGCCGACGGTTGCTCAGCGAGGCGGTCGACCGACCGCCGGCGGCCCGCTGGTCGCGCTCCTCGCACCATCAGGCGGCGTCGCGGTGCGCATCGAAACCCGCCGCCCGCGGCCAGCACCGCCCAGCGGCCGCCGGGACGTGTGCAGATAAACCAAATTAAAATCAGATAGTTACGTAGCGCGAGGCGGTCGGCCGCGGCACGTGGAATAAATGGTGGCTAGGGGGGGAATCGAACCCCCGACCCCGGGGTTATGAATCCCGTGCTCTAACCGTCTGAGCTACCTAGCCACGCGGGCCGCCGGAGCGGCCGTCGAAAGGGACGCGAATTCTGTGCACGCCGCTCGCCCTCGTCAAGGCGCCCCCGCAGCCCTCAGTAGGACCTGAACCAGGCAAGCTGGCTGTTCGAGATATTGAGGTTGTCGCCCATGATCACGAGCTTGGTCGGCGCGACGATGTAGATCACGAGGTCGCTGCCGCCGAGGATCGTGCGCGACACAGCCGCCACCATCCGCCCGGTGGCCGGATCAAGCGCGTAGTTACCCGTGACGTTGCCACCGATCGAGCCGGACTGGAACAGCAGCTGCGGCGCGAGCGTGACCGGCGAAGTCGATCCCGGGAACATCGTGCCGCCGACGTAGTAGGCGGTCGTGAAGTCGCTGAACGGGCCTGCCGCCTGCGCGTCAAGGACGCCGAAATTGCCCACCGTGCTCGTCGGCTCGAGCACGTAGCCGCCACCAGCGCCATCGGCGTAGACGACGAAGTTGCGCAGCGTCGCTGCGCTACCGACCGCGAGCGTCGCGCGACCGTTGGCGGCGACCGTGTAGGGCTGCGTCGCGTAGATGAAATTGACGCTCTGCGCGCCGCGGTCGGCGACGTCAAGCTCGACGCCGAGCGTCGCGGCCGCGGTGCCCGCGCTCGCCGTCGAGCCGGACAGCCGCCCGGCGGTGACGGTCGCCGACGACACGCTGCCGACGGTCGACGAGCCCCACAGGCTCAGAATCGAGGCGCCAGCGAACGCCGTCGAATCCAGCGCGCCGGCGCCGCTCTGGCGCGTCATGCGGCCCGCGACTCGCGGCACGCCGCCCTGCGCGCCGCTGCTGACGAGCAGCAGCGTATTGGCATCGACCACATAGTAGGCAACCGGCAGCGCCTGGCTGCCGATCGTCAGCGTCGCGGTGCCACGGCCATTCGCATCCGGTGCCGCGAGCGTGCCGGTGAGGGCAGCAGCAACCGCCGGCGTCGCGGCATTGCTGTCGGCGGAGCCGGCCGAGATCACGCCGCTCGCGTCGAACGTCAGCCGTCCGACCACGCCGAAGCGGTGCCCGCTGCCGTCGTCGCCGACCCCGCCGAAGACCCAGTCACCGGCCAGCGCCGCGAGGTTGAAGACAGTCGCATCCTGGAAGTAGAACTCGCCGGCCTCGATGACGCCGGTGCCGTCATCCTGCTGCATGTGGCCCTTGCGTAGCGTCGCGTCGGTCGCGAAGTCGAAGCTCTCGTTGCCGCTCGCCGACGAGCTGATGTGCAGCTGGCCGCGGTTCTGCGTCAGCGTCTGGCACGTGCCCGAGGTCAACGCGGTCGCTGGCCGCGCGTGCGTGCCGTCGCTGTAGTCGTGGACGCCGGTGATCGTACCGGTGGTCGTCACGGTGACGCTGCCGGCACGCGTCACGGCGGCGCCGTTGTAGAAACCGGTCGCGAGGTACGCAAAGGGGCCGGATAGCAGGCAGGCCGTCTGCGGCGAGACCGTCAGCGTGAGCACGATCGAGGTGGTCTGCTTCGCCGAGTCGGTGAGCGTCACGGTAAACGTCGACGAACCGAGCGCCGTGGGCGTGCCGGTGATCGCGGTGGTCGCGGACGTGCTGCCGGAGAGTGCGAGCCCGGTCGGCAGCGTGCCGGTGGTCAGCGCCCAGGTATAGGGCGCGGTGCCGCCGGCGGCGCTGATGTAGGTCGTGTAGGCGACATTCTCGTTGGCCGGGAACAGCACCGGCTGCACGATCGTCGGCGTACCGTTGATGGTCAGCGTGACGGAGGCGAACTTGGTCGGGTCGGTGACCGACGTGGCGGTCAGCGTCGCGTAGCGGGCGCCGACGACGCCGGTCGCCGCCGTGAAGCTGAACTTGGTGGCCGCGCCGGCGCAGGCCGTCGTTGGCACGCACAGCGGCGTGATGGTCCAGTTGACGCCGGCGTTGGCGGAGTCGTTGCTGACCGTCGCGTCGACCTCGATCGTGGTGCCCTGCGGGACGATCGTGGTGCCGCCGGGCACCGTCAGCGCTACGCCGACACCCACGCCGACAGTCGTCGGTCCGTGGCTGCCGTGGCCACAGGCGGCGAGGGTCGCGAGCCAGAACAGGCCGGCGGCGCGGATCAAGAGTGATTTCGTCACAGACATTCCTCGCATCGATCGTGGCTCGCCGGCGTCGCTGGCAGCATAGCGCCCGGGCACGTCAGACGTTGAACCGAAAATGCATCACGTCGCCCTCGCGGACCAGGTATTCCTTGCCCTCGAGACGCATCTTGCCCGCTTCACGGGCCCCCGCCTCGCCGCGGCAGGTCAAGTAATCGTCGTAGGCGATGACCTCGGCACGGATGAAGCCGCGCTCGAAATCCGTATGGATGACGCCGGCCGCCTGCGGCGCAGTGGCGCTGCGCTTGACGGTCCAGGCGCGGACTTCCTTCGGACCGACGGTGAAGTAGGTCTGCAGGCCCAGCAGGGCGTAGGCGGCACGGATCACCCGGTTCAGACCCGGCTCGGCCAGTCCGAGTTCCTTCAGGAACTCGACCCGGTCGGCGTCCTCGAGCTGGGCGATCTCGGCCTCGATCGCCGCACACACCGGCACGACCTGGGCCCCCTCCTCGGCGGCCAGCTTTTCGACGACCGTCAGCAGCGGATTGTCGTGAAAGCCGCCTTCGTTGACGTTGGCGATGTACAGCACCGGCTTCATCGTCAGCAGCTGCAGCTCGCGGACGATCAGTCGCTCCTGCTCGTCGAGCGCGACCGAACGGGCCGGCCGGCCGTCGTTGAGCGCGTCACGGACCCTCTTGATCACGTCACGCGCGCGCATCGCGTCCTTGTCCTGGGCCCGCGCGGCCTTCTCGGCGCGCTGCAGGCCCTTCTCGGCGGTGTCGAGATCGGCGAGCGCGAGCTCGGTGTTGATCACGCCGATGTCGTCGAGCGGGCTGACGCGGCCGGCGACGTGGATGATGTCGGCATGCTCGAAGCAGCGCACCACGTGGGTGATCGCGTCGACCTCGCGGATGTGCGCCAGGAACTTGTTGCCGAGCCCCTCGCCCTGCGAGGCACCGGCGACGATACCCGCGATATCGACGAACTCGACGGTGGTCGGCAGCACCTTCTCGGAGTGCGCGATCTCCCACAGCGCCGTGAGCCGCGGATCCGGCACCGGCACGACGCCGACGTTCGGGTCGATGGTGCAGAACGGATAGTTCTCCGCCGGGATCTGCGCGCGCGTCAGCGCGTTGAACAGCGTCGACTTGCCGACGTTCGGGAGGCCGACGATGCCGCACTTGATCCCCACCGCGTTCTCCCTAGGGCGCCGGCGCGCGCCGGTGCAGACTGTTCATGACCTTTTCCACGCCCTCGACCAGCAGCCGCGGGATCGCCTCGGCGCCGGCCGCGATTGCCTCATCGAGCAGTGTCTGCTCGGCTGCCGGCGCGCGCTTCAGCACATAGTCGATCACCTCCTGGCGGTTGCCCGGATGGCCGATGCCGAGGCGCAGACGCCAGAAGCCGTCACCGATCTGGGTGATGACGTCGCGCACGCCGTTGTGCCCACCGGGCCCGCCGCCGAGCTTCAGGCGCACGGCGCCGACCGGCAGGTCAAGTTCATCGTGGGCCAGCAGCGTCTCGCCGGGTGTGATCCGAAGGTATTCAGCGAGCGCGCGCACCGCGAGCCCGCTTCGATTCATGTACGTTGACGGCTTCAGGAGCCAAAGCTCGCGGCCGTCGAGCGTGATTCGGCCGACGTCGCCGTGGTAGCGCGCGTGCGGTCGCAGGCTGCCGCCGACCGCCGCCGCGAGGCGATCGATGCACCAGAAACCCGCGTTGTGACGGGTCTCGGCGTGTTCCGGTCCCGGATTGCCGAGACCGACCACCAGCTTGAGTGACAGGCCCGCCATGCGGATCCCGCGTCAGCGCCGAAAGCGACCGGACCGCGCCCGTCGCGAGGCGCGGTCCGATGGCGATCGGTGCCGGACGCGCTACTTCTTGGCGTCCTTCTTCGGCGCGTCCTTCTTCGGCTCGTCCTTCTTGGCCGCCGCCGGCTTCTTGTCGTCGCCAGCCGCTGCTGCCGGGGCCGCTCCGGCCACCGGCGCCGCAGCCACCACCGCGCCTTCTGCCACCGCCACCGGCACCTCGACCTCCTCGGCGCGCATCGCGTGGACCGCGACGATCGAGGGGTTCTTGCCCGACTGCAACTCGACCGACAGCACGCCTTCCGGCAGCTTCAGGTCGGACAGGTGCAGCGACTCGTTGAGGTGCAGGCCCGAGACGTCGAGCTCGAGGTACTCCGGCAGGTCCTTCGGCAGGCATTCGACCATGAGCTCGTTCTTGAGGTGCGACATCATGCCGCCCTCGGTCTTGACGCCGGGCGAAGCCGCCTCGCCGGTGTAGTGGATCGGCACCGACAGGCGGATCTTCTCGTTCTCGTAGACGCGCTGCAGGTCCACGTGCACGACCTGGTTCTTCCAGGGATGACGCTGCACGTCGCGCAGAATCGCCGCCTGGGTCTGGTCGCCCACCTTGAGCTGCATGATCGAGGAGTAGAACTTCTCGTTCTCGAGCGCCAGCTGGAGCTTGGTATGGTCAAGCGAGAGGGCGCGGGGTTCGCGCGCACCGCCGTAGAGGATCGCCGGAACACGTCCCGCGTGACGCAGGCGGCGGCTCGCACCCTTCCCCTGGTCATCGCGGAAGTCCGCGATCAATTCGAATGAGGTCTTCATCATCGTCTCCTTGCAGTGGAACCCCGAACGTCCCGCGACCAAGTTCGTTCAGGATCCGTCGTCCCGCGGCACCGCGCCGCGGGATCCAAACTCAATCGATGTACAGCGAGCTGACCGATTCCTCGTCGCGGATGCGACGCATCGTCTCGGCGAGCAGCCCGGCGACCGACAGCTGGCGGATCTTCGGGCAGGCGCTCGCCGCAGCGGTCAGCGGAATCGTGTCAGTGACCACCAGCTCGTCCAGCACCGAGCCCGTGATCCGCTCGACCGCAGCGCCCGACAGCACCGGGTGGGTGATGTAGGCGACGACCTTGGTCGCGCCCTCGTCCTTGAGCGCCTGCGCCGCCTGGCAGAGCGTGCCGGCGGTATCGACCATGTCGTCGACCATCACGCAGCACTTGCCCTCGACGTCGCCGATGATGTTCATCACCTTCGACTCGTTGGGACGCGGGCGGCGCTTGTCGATGATCGCGAGGTCGGCGTCGTCGAGACGTTTGGCGAGCGCCCGTGCGCGCACCACGCCGCCGACGTCCGGCGACACCACGATCATGTTCTCGTACTTCTGCTTCCAGGCGTCGCCGAGCAGCACCGGCGAGGCGTAGACGTTGTCGACCGGCAGGTCGAAGAAGCCCTGGATCTGGTCGGCGTGCAGGTCGACCGTCAGCACGCGGTTGACGCCGGCGGTCGCGATCATGTTGGCGACCAGCTTGGCGGTGATCGCGACGCGCGTGGCGCGCGGCCGCCGGTCCTGACGCGCGTAGCCGAAATACGGGATCACCGCGGTGATGCGCCCGGCGCTCGCGCGCCGGCAGGCGTCGGCCATCACCAGCAGCTCCATCAGGTGATCGTTGGCCGGCGGGCAGGTCGGCTGCACGATGTAGACGTCGCGGCCGCGCACGTTCTCCATGAGCTCGACCGTCGCCTCGCCGTCGCTGAAGCGACCGACGTGCGCACGACCGAGCGGCAGCATCAGATGCCGCGCGATCTCCTGCGCGAGCGCCGGGTTCGAGTTCCCCGCGAACACTGACATCTGCACATCGGACACTGCGTGCTCCCCGCTCAATCGCCGTCGCCATCATCGGTCAAAGTGGCTGGGGCGGAAGGATTCGAACCTTCGCATGGCGGAATCAAAATCCGCTGCCGTACCACTTGGCTACGCCCCACCCGCAACCCTAGCGGCGAGCCGGCCGCTGCGCCGCGTCGTGCTCCGCCGCGAGCCGCGCGGCGAGCGGCGAGCGCTGCAGCCCTTCCGCCACAAAACCTGTCCAGCCCGCAGGCAGTCCGTCGAGTGCCGCCTCGGCGCCGAGCCGGTCGGCGAAACCCGCGAACACGCTCGCGCCAGAACCCGTCATCCGCGCCGCAGCGCGCGCACCGAGCCACGCGAGCGCCGCACGCACCGCCGGATGACGGGCGACGACGACGGGCTCCAGGTCGTTGCGTCCCGGCAGCGGCGCCCCGAACCCAAAGGGCAACGGGGAGCCGGGTATTGTGATGGCCTCAGAATTTCTTGTCAATTCAGGCGCCTGGAAGACCTCGGCGGTGGAGACCGACACCCCCGGAAAGATCACGGCGAACGCCTGCCGGGGCAGCGCCACCGGCTCCAGCTGCTCGCCGACGCCTCGCGCCACGGCGCTTTCCCCGTACACGAACAAGGGGACGTCGGCGCCGAGCTCGAGGCCGAGCGCCGCGAGCCGTGCGGGCGCCCAGTCAAGGCCCCACAGCGTGTTCAGGGCCACCAGCACCGTGGCGGCGTCGGAGCTGCCGCCGCCGAGTCCCGCGCCCACCGGAATCCGCTTGACCACGTCGAGGTCGGCGCCGAGGTCCGGATCCCCGGCCCGCGCCCGCAGCAGGCGGGCCGCCCGCACGACTAGGTCAGCCTCGGCCGGCACGCCGGCCGGGCCACCGGTCCGGGCGACGACCCCGTCACGGCGCACGCGGATGCGCAATTCGTCCCTGCAGTCGATCAGCTGGAACAGCGTCTCGAGCTCGTGGTAACCGTCGGCACGCCGCCCGGTGACGTGAAGAAACAGATTGAGCTTGGCCGGGGCCGGCCAGGGATCGGCGGTCACGGGCTGCCTACCTGCCAACGGTCGACGACGACCCGTATCCGGGTCATGTCGCGACTCAGCGTGAGGCGCGCCGGCAGCGGCCCCGGCGCGCCGGCCACCGGGACGAACGCCGCCACCGCGACCTGCCAGCCGTCCTGGCTGAAGCTGCTGCCGGCGCCGTCCACCGGCCGGCCGGGTGCCGGCACGCCGAGCACCCAGTAGCGCAGCGTCTCGAGTGGCAGCGGGAAACCGAGCCGGGCGACCAGTTCCGGCTCGAGCGCCGCGAACGGCGCCGCGACCTCGAACGGCGGCGCGCCGCCCTGCTCGATCACGATCCGCTGGTCGCTGCGCGTGATGCGCACCGCCCCGGCGCCGAACGGCCCGTGCACGCCGAGCTCGCCGTGGCCGGCGAGCTCGCGCCAGTCAAAGCTGGCGCTGAAACCGTCGTGGCCGGCCCGCACCGCGACCCGGCCGGTGGCCTGCCAGCTCGCGAGCGCCGTGATCGCGGCGCGGCCAGCGGCGTCCGGTGGCTCGACCGGAGTCGGTAGCGATCGGCAGCCAGCCAGCGTCGCCAGCACGGCGAGCAGCGCCAGCGCGGGCCTCATGACGGCGGGCCGAGGTTCCGTTCGAGCGCCTTCTTCAGGTGCAGGTCGCCGGGGTTCTTCTCGAGCGCGGCACGCCAGGTGCGCTCCGCCGCGGTCCGGTCGCCGAGCGCCCACTGCACCTCGCCAAGGTGCATCGCGATTTCCGGATCCGGATCCACCGCGTAGGCCCGCTGCAGCCAGTTCGCACCCTCGGCGCTGCGGCCGCGCCGGTGCAGAACCCAGCCGAGGCTGTCCTGGATCGCCGCGCTGTCCGGCCGTTCCGCGAGCGCCGCGCGGATGCGGCGCTCGGCCTCGGCAAGGTCGCGGCCGTGATCGGCGAGCGTGAAGCCGAGCGCGTTCTGCGCGGTGGGGTCAAGCGGCCGAAGGCGCGCGACCGTGCGCAGTTCGGCGAGCGCCGCGTCGATGGCGCCGGACTGCTCGAGCACCGTGGCCCGCGCGTAGTGCAGCTCCACCCGATCCGGGTAGCTGAGGGCCGAGCGCGCGAGCAGCGCGAGCGCTTCCGGTGCGCGGCCAGCTTCGGCGAGGATCTGGGCGCGGCCGGCGGTCACCTCGACGCGGTGGTCGGCCGCGGAGCCGACGAACTCGTCGAGCTGGCGGGCGGCGCCCCATCGGTCGCCGTGCTCCAGTGCGAGCCGGTAGGCGCGCAACTGCGCCGCCACGGCGCGCGGCCCGGTGGTGACGCGCTGGTAGAGCCGCACCGCCCGCTCGCGCTCGCCGCGCCGGTCGGCGACGACCGCGAGGCCGAAGAAAGCACGATCCGCGTTGCGTCCGGTCGCCAGCATCTCGGTGTAGTGGCTGGTGGCCTCATCCCAGCGGCGACCGTCGACGTCCAGACCGGCGAGGCCCTCCAGCGCCTCGGAGCGGACCACGTGACCGCGGGCGAGATCGGCGAAATACGGCCGCGCCTCGGCGCCCCGGTCGCAGGCGGTCAGCAGCCAGGCGTAGACCAGCCGGTCAGCGTCGGTGGACTCGGCGGCGAGCCCGCTCGCTTCCTTGAGCCCACCGTCGCAGTCGCCGCCGGCAATCCGGGCGCGGGCGTGCAGCCAGCGAGCCTCGCGCCAGTCCGGCTTCAGGGCCAGCGCGCGCCCGACCGCGGCGAGCGAGCTCGGCGAATCGCTGGCGGACAGCGCGAGGGTGGCCGCTGCGTACTGTGCCTCGGGAACGGCCGGATAGCCGCCGGCGAGGTGCCCGACCGTGCGCGCGACGCCGGTGTCGTTGCGCAACGCCGCGAGCGACTCGCCGAGCGCAGTGAAGGCCTCAGCAGGCGAGGCGTAGGCGGTCCGGACGAGCTCGCTGAGGGCCCGCTCGGCGGCAACCCGGTCGTCGAGTTCGAGCAAGGCCACTGCGAGGAAGCGACGCGGTGCCTCGCTCTTCGGGTCGCGCGCCAGCCATTCGGTCGCGGTGCGCGCGAGTTCCCGCTCCTGGCCGTTGTCGAAGCCGACCCGCGCCGCCCTCTCGGCGATCGCCGCATCACCGCTGGCGGCCGCGGCGAGCCGGTATTCGCTCGCGGCGATCGCGTACTGGCCGCGGTCCAGGGCCACCTCGGCGAGCAGCATTCGCTCGCCGGGGGCCCTGCCGCCGAGCCCGGCACAGCCGCCGAGCAGCAGCGCGAGGCCGGCAAGCGTCGCGGGGGCCGATCTGGATGCCGCATGGATCATGGGTTCACTATATCGCATGGACCCGAGCCGGCCGCCGTGACGGCCACTACGCTTGCCCTGCCCCGCCCGCGTACCTGACAATCCCGCGCCACCCGACCCCCTCAGGCTCCGCATGCCCCTCGTCGTCGTCGGGATCAACCATCGCACGGCACCTCTTGAGGTGCGTGAGAAGGTGGTCTTCGACCCCAGCCACCTGCCGGACGCCCTCCAGTCGCTCGCCAGCGGCGGTGCCCGCGAGAACGTGATCGTCTCGACGTGCAACCGCACCGAGCTGTACTGCGTCACCGACTCGCCGGGCGACCTCGGCCGCTGGCTGCAGACCTATCACGGCGTCGGCTACGAGCTGAAGGACTGCCTGTACGAGCACCACGAGGTGACCGCCATCGAGCATGCCTTCGCCGTTGCCTCCGGACTCGACTCGATGGTGCTCGGCGAGCCGCAGATCCTCGGCCAGCTCAAGGACGCCTATCGCGCCGCGCAGCAGGCGGGCACCGTCGGTCCGCTGCTCAACCGCCTGTTCCAGGCCACCTTCTCGGTCGCCAAGCGGGTGCGCACCGAGACGCAGATCGGCGCCAACGCCGTGTCGGTGGCCTACGCGGCGGTGAGCCTCGCCAAGCAGATCTTCGCGGGTTTCACCCAGCACACGGCCTTGCTGGTCGGCGCCGGCGACACGATCGCGCTTGCCGCACGCCACCTGCACTCGCAGGGCCTGAAGCGCATGATCATCGCCAACCGCAGCCTCGACCGCGCGCAGCTGCTGGCCGCCGAGTTCAACGCCTCGGCGATCACCCTCGACGCGCTGCCGACGCACCTCGCCGACGCCGACATCGTCGTCAGCTCGACCGCGAGCCCGACGGTCGTGATCACCGCCGCCGACGTCGCAGCCGCCCTCGCGGTGCGCCGCCGCCGACCGATGTTCATGGTCGACATCGCGGTGCCGCGCGACATCGAGGCCGCCGTCGCCGACTTCGAGGACGTCTACCTCTACACGATCGACGACCTGCAGGGCTTCGTCACCCAGAACCTCAAGGCGCGCGAGGACGGCGCGCGCGAAGCGCGCATCCTGATCGACGAGGAGGTCGCGCGCTTCGTGCAGGGGCTGCGCGGTCAGCACGCGGTGCCGACGATTCGCGAGCTGCGTACGAGCGCCGAGCAGATCCGGGCGCAGACCCTCGAGCAGGCGCGCCGGCTGATCAGCTCCGGTCGCACACCGGAGGATGCGCTCGCCTACCTCGCCGACACGCTGACGCACCGGCTGATCCACCCGCCGACCCACGAGCTTCGCCAGGCAGGCGAGGCCGGCGACGAGGCGCTCGTGGCGGCGGCGCGCCGGCTGTTCCACCTGGACGCCGACACCGAATGAGGGACTCGATCCGCCGACGCCTCGAGCGGCTCGCCGAGCGCTACGAGGAAGTGGGCCGCATGCTCTCCGACTCCGCGCTGCCGGGCCGCAGCGATCGGTTCCGCGAGCTGTCGATGGAGTACGCGCGACTTGAGCCGCTGGCGCAGCGCTTTCGCGCCTACGCGGCACTCGAGAGCGAAGCGGCGGCGGCGGCCACGCTCGGCTCGGACGCCGACCCGGAGATGCGCGCGCTCGCGGCCAGCGAACAGCGCCAGCTCGCGACGCAGCTCGAGGCCGCCGAGGGCGAGCTGCAGCGGCTCTTGATCCCCAAGGATCCGCACGACGACGGCAACATCTTCCTCGAGATCCGCGCCGGCGCCGGCGGCGACGAGGCGGCGATCTTCGCCGGCGATCTCTACCGGATGTACTCCCGTTACGCCGAGGCGCAGCGCTGGAAGGTCGAGATTCTGTCCGACAGCCGCGGCGAGCACGGCGGCTACCGCGAGGTCATCTGTCGCATCGTCGGCCAGGGGGCCTACTCGCGACTCAAGTTCGAGTCGGGCACGCACCGCGTGCAGCGCGTGCCGGCCACCGAGGCGCAGGGCCGGATCCACACCTCCACCTGCACGGTCGCGATCCTGCCCGAGCTGGCCGCGGTCGAGGACGTCCCGATCGCCGATGCCGACCTGCGCGTCGACACCTACCGCTCCTCGGGCGCCGGCGGCCAGCACGTCAACAAGACCGACTCGGCGGTGCGCCTCACCCACCTGCCGACCGGCATCGTCGTCGAGTGCCAGGACGAGCGCTCGCAGCACAAGAACCGCTCGCGGGCGATGTCGCTGCTGAAGGCCAAGCTGCTGCAGGCCGAGCGCGACAAGCAGGCATCGCAGCAGGCGGCGAGCCGGCGACTGCAGGTCGGCACCGGCGACCGCTCCGAACGGATCCGGACCTACAACTTTCCGCAGGGCCGGCTCACGGACCACCGCATCGAGCTGACGCTGTACAAGCTCGAGGACATCGTCAACGGCGACCTCGACGAGGTGCTGGTGCCGCTGGCGCGCGAGTTCGAGGCCGAGCAGCTCGCGGAACTCGAATGAGCGATGCGACGCTCGCGCGCGCCGCCGCCCGGCTCGCAGCGGCCTCGGACTCGCCGCGCCTCGACGCGGAACTGCTGCTCGCACACGTCCTCGGCATCGAACGCGGCCGGCTGGCGGCACGCGACGATCTGCCGCCGGCAGCCGCCGAGGTCGCGCGCTTCGAGGCGCTCGTCACGCGCCGCGCCGCGGGCGAGCCGGTCGCTTACCTGCTCGGCCGGCGCGAGTTCTGGACCCTGACCCTCGAGGTCGGGCCGGGCGTGCTCGTGCCGCGGCCGGAAACCGAGCTGGTCGTCGAGATCGCGCTTGCGGCACTTGCCGGCCGGCCGGCACCGGCGGTGCTCGACCTCGGCGCCGGCTGCGGCACCATCGGCCTCGCGATCGCGCGCGAGCGCCCGGATGCCCGCGTCGACCTGGTCGAGGCGAGTGCCGCGGCGCTCGCCATCGCCGAGCGCAACCGCGCCCGGCTCGGCCTCGACAATGCCCGGCTGCTCGGCGGCGACTGGTTCGCGGCCGTCGCCGGGCGGCGCTACGACCTCGTGGCGTCCAATCCGCCCTATCTCGCCGCCGACGATCCGCACCTCGCAGGCCCCGCACTCGGCCACGAGCCGCGCGCGGCCCTGGTCGCTGGGCCCGGCGGCCTCGAGGCGCTGGCGGTGATCGCCGCGGCCGCGCCGGCGCACCTGATCGCCGGCGGGCTGCTGGTGCTCGAGCACGGCACGACCCAGGGAGCGGCGGTCCGCGCCTTGCTGGCGGAGGCAGGCTTCGACGCGGTCACCACCTGCCGGGATCTCGCCGGTCACGAACGCGCGACGGCAGGCACGCCGCGCGACTAGAATCGCGTCGCGGCGGCCCGCTTCCCCGCCGGGAGACTCCTCGTGCTCAAGTTCCAGACCTCGCTCGGCAGCTTCCTCGTGGAGCTCGCCACCGCCGACGCGCCGATCACCTGCCAGAATTTCCTCGACTACGCCGAGGCCGGTCACTTCGACGGCACGGTGTTTCACCGCGTGATCCCGGGCTTCGTCATCCAGGGTGGCGGCCTGAGCGCCGAGCTTAAGCAGAAGCCGACCCGCGCGCCGATCAAGAACGAGGCATCCAACGGGCTCAAGAATCGCCGCGGCTCGCTGTCGATGGCGCGCACCAACGACCCGCACAGCGCGACCTCGCAGTTCTTCGTCAACCTCAAGGACAACGTCTCGCTGGATGCCGGCCGCGGCAGCGCCGGCTATGCGGTGTTCGCGCACGTGACCGAGGGCATGGACGTCGCCGACCGGATCGCCGCGGTCGACACCGGCACGCGCGGTCACCACGAGGACGTCCCCGTCGAAGCCGTCGTCATCGAGTCGGTGAGCGTCGTCGAGAGCTGAGCGACGCTGCATGGCGTCGCACGGCGGCTTGCTGCGGGGCCTCGCGAAGCTGCTCCTCTGGCTGGTCGGTGGCTTCGTCGCCGTCAGCGTGCTCGCGGTGCTGGCGATGCGCTGGGTGCCGCCGCTGAGCTCGGCGTTCATGCTGAATGGCGCGCTGCAGGCGCGGCTCGCGCACGACTCGAGCTGGCACCTCGACTACCGCTGGACGCCCTACGAGCGCATTTCCCGGCACGCGAAGCTCGCGGTGATCGCCTCGGAGGACCAGAAGTTCGCCTTTCACCCGGGCTTCGACTTCGAGGCGATCGACAAGGCGATCCAGGAACGCGAACGCGGCAAGCGCCTGCGAGGCGCCAGCACGATCACCCAGCAGCTGGCCAAGAACCTGTTCCTGTGGCCCGGGCCCAGCTTCGTGCGCAAGGGGCTCGAGGCCTATCTGACGATGCTGATCGAGCTGTGCTGGCCGAAGCAGCGCATCCTCGAGGTCTATCTCAACGTCGCCGAGTTCGGCCCCGGGATCTACGGTGTCGGCGCCGCCGCGCCGCATTTCTTCCGTGTGGATGCCGCGCACCTCAGCCAGGCGCAGGCGGCGCTGCTCGCCGCGGTGCTGCCGAACCCGAAAAAGCTGCGCGTCGACCATCCGAGCGCCTACCTCAACCGGCGCCAGGCGTGGATCATCGAGCAAATGAACGGCCTCGGTGGCGCCGACTACATCCGCGAGGTCGAGGCCGGCCGGCGCTGACGCCGCGGCGCCTGCTCGGGCGTCGCTTGTGAGCACTTACTTTGCAAACCAAAGTACTTGACCGTCGGCGCACACCATCCTAGGATCGGTGCACCGATGAACGCGCCACCGCACCCGCCGGCCGCCTCCCTGCACGATCGCGCGCTCGACGATCTGCGCTTCATCCGCCGGACCATGACGAATGCCGGCTCCTTCACCGCGCTGTCAGGTCTCGGCTTCGTGTGCGTCGGCCTCGGTGCGCTCGCGACGGCGCTCTACGCACACCGCCTCAGCGAGCCTCAGGCGCGCGTCTGGCTGTGGCTCGGCGACGCCGCGCTGTCGGTGCTGATCGGTCTCGCGAGCACGGCGTGGAAGGCGCGCCGCGCCGGCGAGCCACTCTGGTCAGGACCGTTCCGCAAGTTCTCGCTGGGCTTCGGGCCGGCGGTCGCCGCCGGCGGCATCCTGACACTGGTGATGCTGCGCGATGGTCAGCTCGACTACCTGCCGACCACCTGGTTGCTGCTGTACGGCGCCGGGCTCACGGCAGGCGGCGCGTTCTCGGTGCGCGTCGTGCCGGCGATGGGCGCGTGCTTTCTCGGCCTCGGCGCCGTCGCGGCGGTCGCACCGCAGGCTTGGGTCGACGGCCTGTTGATCGCCGGATTCGCGGGACTGCATCTCCTGTTCGGCACGCTGATCGCGCGGAGCTACGGTGGCTAGCGCGCCCCCGCGCGCGGCGCGCGGCGCCGCCCACAAGCGCGCCGCCGCGGCACGACCCCGGCTCGAGGGCGTCGCCGGCGGCGCCCGTGAGGCTGATCCGGCCGAAGCCGAGGCCCTGCTCCATCATCGCGTGCGCCTCGGCATCGTCAGCGCCCTCGCCGGCGCCGCTCCGCTGAGCTTCGTCGAGCTGCGCGCGCTGCTCGACACCACCGACGGCAACCTGAGCGTGCACGCGCGCAAGCTCGAGGATGCCGGCTACATCGCCTGCGCCAAATCCTTCGCCGATCGACGGCCGCGGACCGAGTACCGGCTGGCGCCATCAGGCCGACGCGCGCTGGAGCGCTATCTCGCGCACATGGAAGCGCTGATCGCGCTCGCCCGCAATTCGCTGAAGCGCTGAACCGCCCGTCCGGACCGGTTCGCTGCGGAGGATGACTTTATGGAACAAAGTACTATTTTGATCGCAGCCGGCACGCCGGCGCCGCGGGTGCCGTGGCGTCAGTCGTCGCGTGCGGCGTGGATCGGCGCACTCGCGCTCGGCGCGGAGGCAGCCGCCTGGCTGTATGACGCCCGCATCGGGCTCAATTGGGCGCTGCTGCTGGTCGGCCTGGTCGCCGGCGTCGCGATCCTCGGCAAGCCCCGTCGCAACGCGAGCCGGCGACCGCTACTCGCGCTCGCGGCGGCGTTCGGCGGCGCGGTCGCGATCAGCGGCGAGCTGCCGCTGCAACTCGCGCTCGCCGTCGCCTGCCTGTGGACCGGCGCGGTGGCGCTGCACGTCGGCGGCCAGTTGCCGGCCGGCCCGCTGGGCTTCGCGGCGCTCGCGGCCACGCCGTGGCAGGCGCTGCGGCACGTGCTCGCCGAGTCCAGCCGCCGTTTCGCCGCCGGGATGCGCAGCGCCGGCCGCGGCCGCGGCGCGCTCATCGCCCGCGGCTGCCTGCTGGCGCTGCCGGTGCTGAGCGTGTTCTTCGCACTGCTCGGCGCGGCGGACCCGCTGCTCGGCGCGTGGCGTCGTGATCTCGCCGACGGGCTCGCGCGGCTGTCGCTCGTCGGCCCGTCGATGCTGTTCGCCGCGATCGCGATGGCGGCGCTCGGCCTGTTCGGGCTCGCGCTGCAGCCGCCGCAGCCGACCCACTCCGAGCAGCGCGAGGCCGGCCGCGGCCGCCCGGCGCTGGCGGCCGTCGAGCAGCGGATCGTGCTGGGTGCCGTGGTGCTGCTGCTGGCATTCTTCCTCGGCCTGCGGCTCGCCGAACTGTTCGACAATCCGGGCGGCCGATCCGGATCCGGTGTCACGCTGGCCGAGGCCGTGCACCGCGGCTTCACCGAGCTGACGCTGGTCGCGACGCTGAGCGCCGCGCTCATCCTCGCTCTCGAGCGGCGTGTCGCCGCCGGTGGCGGGCTGCGCGGCCGCGCGCTCGGCCTGCTGCTGGTCGGCGAATGCCTGCTGCTGCTCGTGTCGGCGCAGCTGCGCCTCGCCGCGTACGAAGCGGCCTACGGCTACACGCGGCTGCGCCTCGAGGTCGGCGTCTACATCGCGGTTCTCGCCATCGCGCTGATCGCGCTCGCGCTCGAGCTGTGCGGCCGGATCGATCGCGAGCGGCTGGCGCGGCGCGCGGCGCTCGCCGCGGCACTCGCCGCCGTCACGCTCGGCTACTGGAACTCGTCCGGCTGGATCGTGCGCGCGAACGTCGGCCGTTACGCCCGCAGCGGCCGGATCGACGTCCGCTACCTGGTCCGCGGCCTGGGCGCCGATGGCGCCGAAGAACTGGTTCACGCCTTGCCGGGATTCGCGCCGCCGGATCGCGCCTGCACCCTGCGCGCGCTCGCGGCAGGCTACGGCGCGACCTTGGGCCGCGGCGCGCCGGCGCCGGCCTGGTACGAATGGAGCCTGCGCCGCGCGACTGCACGGCGGGCGCTCGCCGGGCTCGACCTCGCACTTCTGCCACCATCGTCGGAGCGCCCTGATGCGGCCTGCTAGGCGCTGGACCCTGCAGGTGGTCGTGACGCTGCACGACGCCAGCACCGGGCGCGCGGCGCTGGAGCTTCGACTGCGCTGCTGGCTCGAGCACGTCGAGCGGCTGATCGCACGGCACGACACGCCGCGCGAGACCGTCACGGCGCCCGGGCCCGCGGGCCCGGTGCCGGCTGCGTGGCGCTCGCGCAGTCCTAGCTGGTGAGCCGAAACACGACCCGCAGCGTCGTCCAGCTCGCGACCGGACCGGCGCCGGCCGTGGCCGGCCGGAACAGCCAGTGGCGAACCGCCGCGAGCGCGGCATCGTCGAGCCGCGACGAGCCACTTGAGCTTGCGAGCTCCACCCGTTCGGCGCGGCCGTCGGCGCCGACCAGTACCCGCACGAGCACCACGCCCTGCTCGCCCAGCCGGCGCGCGGCCGCCGGGTAGGGCGGCTCCTCGGCACGCAGCACGCGCGCGGCGCTCGCGGCCTCCGCGACCGGCGGCAGTTCGTTGATCAGCGGCGCAACCGCCTCCGGCTCCCCGCCCCTCGTCACCGGCGGCAGCTCCGGTGGCGGGAATTCCTCGTCCGCTGCCGGGCGCGTGAAGAACCAGCGGTCCCGGTCATCGGCGGCGCGCCCGAGCGGCGCCTCTGTTTTCGGCGGCGCGGTCACGGCCGGCGGCGGCAGCGTGATATCGACCTTTGGCATCTGTACGGCGATGCCGGTGAGCAGCGCGGCCACGAGCAGCGCGTGCAGGGCGATGACGGCGGCCGCGGCAGTACCGCGGCGGCCGAGCGGCACGGGGAAGGAATGCGCGAGGGCAGCTGACGGCATGACGGTCCTCCGGTTCGGTCACTGAACACGCAAGGCAACGACGTCGCGATCCGAGTCTAGGCATGTGATCGACGCCGCGACAAGGACGGGGTCACGGTGACGCGCCGGGACCGCGTTGCCGGGCGGCGAGACCCGCGGTCGGCCTCCTGGCCGGGCTACTGCAGCGCGCGCGGCCCGCTGACGGGGCCGGCGTCGGTGAACAGTCCGGCGACGTCGACCGCGTCGTACTGCCAGGCGCGGTTGCAGAACTCGCAGCGCACCTCCACCGCGCCGCGCTCCGCGAGGATGTCGCGGACCTCGGCCTCGCCGAGCGAGCGCAGAATGCCGCTGACGCGCTCGCGCGAGCAGGTGCACTGGAAGAACACCGGGCCGGGCTCGAAGAGCCGGACGTCCTCCTCGTGGAACAGTCGTCTGAGCAGTTCGTCGCCGCTCAGCCCGGCGAGCTCGGAGGCCGTCAGGGTGCTCGCGAGGTGCAGCACCCGGTTCCAGTGCTCGTCACCTTGCGCCGCCGAATGCTCGATCTCCTCAGCCGAGGCCGCCGCACCGCTCGGCAGCCGCTGCAGCAGCAGCCCGGCCGCCCGCTCCGGCGTGGCCGCAAGCCAGAGCCGCGTCGGCAGCTGCTCGGAACGCGCGAAATAGGCCTCGAAACAGTCGGCCAGGCTGCTGCCGGCAAGCGGCACGACGCCCTGGTAGCGCGAGTTGCGGTCGGCACTCTCGACGGTCACGGTCAGCTGCCCGCCGCCGGTCAGCGCCTCGAGGCTCGGCCGGCTGACCGGCAGCTCGCCACGCCAGCGCGCGACGCCGCGCATCGCCATGCGGTGGGTGGCCTGCACGACCAAGAGGTGCATCGGGCCTGGGCCCTGCATCTGCAGCGTCAGCAGCCCGTCGAACTTGAGCGTCGCTGCGAGCAGCATGGTCGCCGCGGCCGCCTCGCCGAGCGTGTCGTGGACCGGTTCGGGATAGGCGTGGTGCTCGATCAGCGCGCGCCACGAGGCGTCGAGGTGCACGACATAGCCGCGCACCGGGAAGCGCTCGAACAGGAATCGCCTGAGGGTATCGCCGTCGCGCAATGGACCTTAGGGCCCGCCGAGCAACTTCTTCAACAGCTCGTTCAGCTGGGCCGGGTTTGCCTTGCCCTGGGTCGCCTTCATCGTCTGGCCGACGAAGAAGCCGAACAGCTTGTCCTTGCCGGAGCGGTACTCGGCGAGCTGCTTGGGATTCGCGGCCATCACCGCCGCGATCGCGGTCTCGATCGCGCTCGTGTCGGTGATTTGCTTGAGACCCTTGGCCTCGATGACGGCGTCAGCCTCGGCGGCATCGGCCCACATCAGCTCGAAGACCTCTTTGGCGATCTTGCCGGAGATCGTCTCGTCCTGGATGCGGCGCAGCAGTCCGGCGAGCGCCGCCGCCGGCACGCGCGCGGCGCCAAATTCGAGGCCATCGCGGTTGAGGAAGGCCGAGAAGTCGCCCATGACCCAGTTGGCGGCGAGCTTGGCGCTCGCGGCCGCGCCGCCGAGCTCGCGAACCACCGCCTCGTAGAAGTCGGCGAGCTCGCGGCTCGAGGTCAGCACGCCCGCGTCGTACGGCGACAGGCCGTGGTGCAGGCTGAAACGCGCTGCCTTCTCGTCCGGCAGTTCCGGCAGCGTCGCGCGGACCTGCTCGACGAACGCCGGCGCGATCTCGAGCGGCAACAGATCCGGGTCCGGGAAGTAGCGATAGTCGTTGGCCTCTTCCTTGGAGCGCATCGGGCGCGTCTCGTCCTTCGCCGAGTCGTAGAGGCGCGTCTCCTGGACGATGCTGCCGCCGCCCTCGAGCACGTCGATCTGGCGCTCGACCTCGTAGTTGATCGCCTTTTCGACGAAACGGAACGAGTTGACGTTCTTGATCTCGCAGCGCGTGCCGAACTCGGTCTTGCCGAAGCGCCGCACCGAGACGTTGGCGTCGCAACGGAACGAGCCCTCCTGCATGTTGCCGTCGCAGATCTCGAGGTAGCGCACCAGCGTGTGCACCTTCTTGAGGTAGGCGATCGCCTCCTTGGCCGAGCGCAGGTCCGGCTCGGAGACGATTTCGAGCAGCGGCGTGCCGGCACGATTGAGGTCGATGCCGCTGGCGTTCGCGAGCCCCTCGTGCAGCGACTTGCCGGCGTCCTCCTCGAGGTGCGCGCGCGTGATGCCGATGGTCTTCTTGGTGCCGTTCTCGAGCAGGATCTCGAGCGAACCGTCCTCGACGACCGGCCGCTCGTACTGGCTGATCTGGTAGCCCTTCGGCAGGTCAGGGTAGAAGTAGTTCTTGCGCGCGAAGATCGAGCGCGCCGCGATCGTCGCGCCGGTCGCGAGGCCGAACTTGACGGCCATGCGCACGGCGTCGCCGTTCAGCACCGGCAGCGTGCCGGGGTAGCCGAGGTCGACGAGGCTGGCCTGCGTGTTCGGCGCCGCACCGTAGGCGGTCGGCGACGCCGAGAAGATCTTCGAGCGGGTCGCGAGCTGGGCGTGGATCTCGAGGCCGATCACGACCTCCCAGCCATCGCGGACGGTGTCCTGGTTCATCGCGCGCCTCAGGCGTACGCCGCCGGCACGCGGCGGTGGAAGTCGCTGGCACGCTGGTAGGCATGGGCTGCCGCGAGCAGCCGGCTCTCGCCGAAATGCGGCCCGATCAGCTGCAGGCCGACCGGCAGTCCGCCGACGAAGCCGCACGGCACCGAGATCGCCGGCAGACCCGCGAGGTTGGCACCGATCGTGTAGATGTCGTTGAGGTACATCGTGATCGGATCGTCCACCTTGGCGCCGATGTCGAAGGCCGGGGTCGGCGAGGTCGGCCCCGCCAGCACGTCGACGGCCTCGAACGCGCGCTTGAAGTCGGCGGTGATCAGGCTGCGGACCTTCTGCGCCTTCAGGTAGTAGGCGTCGTAGTAGCCCGCCGAGAGCACGTAGGTGCCGGTCATGATGCGGCGCTTGACCTCGGCGCCGAAGCCCTCGCCCCGCGAGCGCTTGTACAGATCCATCAGGTCGCGCGGCGACTGGCAGCGGTGGCCGAAGCGCACGCCGTCGAAACGCGACAGGTTCGAGGAGCACTCGGCCGGCGCGACCACGTAGTAGGTCGGCACCGACAGCGGCAGGTTCGGGCAGCTGACATCGACGATTTGCGCGCCGAGCTCGCGCAGCTGTGCGATCGAGGCTTCGACCAGCGCCCCGGTCGGGCCATCGAGGCCGGCGGCGAAGAATTCCTTGAGGACCCCGATCCGCAGGCCCTTGAGCGGCGCCTGCAGTTCAGCGACGTAGTCCGGCACCGGCACGTCCACCGACGTCGAGTCGCGCGGGTCGAAGCCGGCGATCGCGCCGAGCAGCAGCGCGCAGTCCTCGGCCGACGGCGCGAGGATCCCGCCCTGATCGAGGCTCGAGGCGAAGGCGACCATGCCGTAGCGCGACACGCGACCGTAGGTCGGCTTGATGCCCGAGATGCCGACCAGCGCCGCCGGCTGGCGGATCGAACCGCCGGTATCGGTGCCGGTCGCCGCCGGCACCAGCCGCGCGGCCACCGCCGCCGCCGATCCGCCTGACGAGCCGCCGGGCACCTTGGCGAGGTCCCAGGGGTTCCTGACCGGACCGAAGTAGCTCGTCTCGTTCGACGAGCCCATCGCGAATTCGTCCATGTTGGTCTTGCCGAGCAGCACGGTGCCGGCGGCCGCGAGGCGTTCGACCACGGTGGCATCGTAGGGCGCGACGAAGTTGTCGAGCATCTTCGAGCCGCAGCTGGTCTTGATGCCGTCGGTGCAGAAGATGTCCTTGTGCGCGATCGGCACGCCGGTCAGCGGTCCGGCCTTGCCGGCGGCGCGCGTCGCGTCGGCGCGGGCGGCGTCGGCGAGGGCGCGCTCGGCGGTCACCGTCAGGAAGGCGTTGAGCGCGGGATTCGACGTCGCGATCCGTGCCAGGAAGTGCCGGGCGAGCTCGACCGCGGAGAATTCCTTGGCGGCGAGCCCGGCCGCGAGCTCGGCGACGGAGCGGCGGTGCAGGCTCACTCGATCACCTTGGGCACGACGTACAACGCGCTCGCGACCTGCGGCGCGTTCGCCTGGTATTTCTGGTGCCGGTCGGTCTCGGTGGCGACGTCCGCCCGCAGGCGCTGGACCTCGCCCTCGAGCGGATGGGCCATCGGCTCGGCGGTGCCGGTCTGGGCGGCGTTCAGCTGCTCGACGAAAGACAGGATTTTCGACAGGCTGTCGACGTAGACGGGCAGTTCGCCTTCGGTGATCTCAAGACGGGCGAGGTGGGCGATTGCCTCAACGTCTCTGCGGGTCAGGCTCATGGCTGGATGGGTTAGGTGCGCTGCAAAATTTCCTTATCAATCATACACGTCGCCTTGTGAATTGTCGTCCTCGTTGATAAATTACGCGAATCGCCGGCACGGCCTTATGTTGGGCCCGTCCGGTACTGTCGCTTCATTCGTCCGCCTACCGACCGAGAACCCATGTTCAAGAGCCTGCGCGGCTATTTTTCCAACGACATCTCCATCGACCTCGGCACCGCCAATACGCTCATTTACGTCCGCGGCAGCGGCATCGTGCTCAACGAGCCGTCGGTGGTCGCCGTGCGCGACGAGCCGTCGCGTGGCGGCAAGACGATCGTCGCCGTCGGCGCCGAGGCCAAGAACATGCTCGGCCGGACGCCGGGCCACATCACCGCGGTGCGGCCGATGAAGGACGGCGTGATCGCCGATTTCACCTACACCGAGAAGATGCTGCAGTACTTCATCAACAAGGTGCACGGCAACCGCTTCCTGCGACCGAGTCCGCGCGTGCTGGTGTGCGTGCCGTACGGCTCGACGCAGGTCGAGCGGCGCGCGATCAAGGAGTCCGCCGAAGGCGCCGGCGCGCGCAGCGTGTTCCTGATCGACGAGCCGATGGCGGCCGCGGTCGGCGCCGGCCTGCCGGTGCAGGAGCCGCGCGGCTCGATGGTGCTCGATATCGGCGGCGGCACCTCCGAGGTCGCGGTGATCTCGCTGAACGGCATCGTCTATGCGGCCTCGGCGCGCATCGGCGGCGACCGCTTCGACGACGCGATCGTCAACTACGTGCGCCGCAACTACGGCATCCTGATCGGCGAGGCGACCGCCGAGCGCATCAAGATCGAGATCGGCTCGGCCTATCCCGGGCAGCAGGTCCGCGAGATGTCGGTCAAGGGCCGCAACCTCTCCGAGGGCGTGCCGCGCAGCTTCACGCTGAATTCCAACGAGATCCTCGAGGCGCTGCAGGAGCCGCTGCAGGGCATCGTCGGCGCCGTCAAGCAGGCGCTCGAGCAGACCCCGCCGGAACTCGGCGCCGACGTCGCCGAGCGCGGCATCGTGCTGACGGGCGGTGGCGCGCTCCTCAAGGACATCGACAAGCTGCTGATGGAAGAGACCGGGCTGCCGGTGATCATCTCCGACGACCCGCTCACCTGCGTCGCCCGCGGCGGCGGACGCATCCTCGAGCTGTCCGAAGAGCACCCCGGCGCCTTCGGCCTGCAGTGAGCGCGTGAGCGGAGTATTCGGTTGCCGGCCCTGAGAGAGCCCGGTGCCCGCTATGCTCCGCCGCGCGTGTCAACGCTCGGCCTGCGGGCACTCGTGCTCATCGGCCTGTCGATCGGCCTGATGGTGGCCGACCACCGCCAGCAGGGGCTGGCGCTGATCCGCTCCGGACTGTCGGCCGCGGCCTGGCCACTGCAGATGCTGGTGCACTCGCCGGTCGCCGCCTGGGACTGGGTCAGCTCGTCGACCCGCACCCGCCACGAACTGCTCACCGAGAACGAAGCGCTGCGAAACACCGCGCGCGAAAACGACCTGAAACTGCTCCGGCTCGAGGCGATCGAGCAGGAGAACGAGCGCCTGCGAAAGCTGGTCAACGCCGCGCCGCGCGACGCCGAGCGCGTGCAGGCGGCCACCGTGCTGCGCGTCGACCTCGATCGGCTGCGGCATCGCGTGCTGATCGACCGCGGTGCGCGCGACGGCGTCACGCGCGGCCAGCCGGTCATCGATGCGAGCGGCATCGTCGGCCAGACCACCAACGTCGGACCGATGGCCGCCGAGGTCATCCTGCTCTCCGATCCGACGCACGCGGTGCCGGTACAGGTCGAACGCAACGGTCTGCGCACGATCGCCGTCGGCACGGGTGACAGCGAGCGCCTGACGCTGCCCTACCTGCCGCGCAACGCCGACGTCCAGGTGGACGACCTGTTGGTGTCCTCCGGCCTCGGCGGCGTGTTCCCGGCGGGCCTGCCGGTGGCGCGTATCGCGGAGGTCCGGCGTGACCCGAGCCAGCCGCTCGCGATCGTCAACGCCCGACCGGCGGCGGCGCTCGACCGTGATCGCGAGGTGCTGCTGCTGTGGTCGAAGGCGCGCGTCGCGTTGCCCGAGGCCGAGCCGCCGCCACCACCGGTGGCCGCGCACGAGCCGCGCCCGAAGCCGCGCCCGGCGGCGAAGCCATGATCGGCGACGCCCGCAACCCGCGTCTGACGCTGCTCGGCACCGCACTGGTGGCGCTCGTGCTGTCGGCCGTGCCGCTGCCGCACGTGCTCGACCTGCTGCGACCCGATTTCCTGCTGCTGATCGTGATCTGGTTCGCACTGATGCTGCCGCGCGCCGGCGGACTGGTGACCGCCTGGTGTGCCGGGCTCGGGCTCGACGCCTTCCACGGCGTCGCGCTCGGCGAGAACGCCCTCGCCTTCGTCGTGGTCGCCTTCATCGTGCACCGCTTCCACCTGCGGGTGCGCATGTACCCGTTGCGGCAGCAGGTGCTCGTCGTGCTGCTGCTGCTCTGCCTCTACCAGTTCCTGATGTTCTGGATCGACGGCGTCACCGGACACCCGCTCAACGCCTGGGTGCGCTGGCTGCCGGTGCTGACCGGCACGGTGCTGTGGCCGGTGCTGAGCGGCTTCCTCGGCCGCCTGCTGACCCGGCGCTGACGCCGTGCGTCGCTCGGTCCGCATCAAGGATCACTGGTCGGAGCAGCGGCTGTTCATCGGCCGGATCCTGTTCGCGGCGCTCGCCGCGACCGCGCTGCTGCTCGTGGTCGGCGGGCGGCTGTTCGTCCTGCAGGTCCTCAAGCACGACTACTACGTGGACCTGTCGCAGGGCAACCGCGTGCGCCTCGAACCGCTGCCGCCGGACCGCGGCCTGATGTACGACCGGCACGGCACCGTGATCGCCGAGAACACGCCGGCCTACACGCTCGAGCTGACGCCAGAGCAAGTGGCCGACGTGCCGGACACGCTGAAGCGACTGGCCGCGATCGGCCTGCTGGAACCCGAGCAGGTGCCGGCGCTTGACCGGCTGATCCGCTCCGGGCGCAAATTCGAGGCGGTGCCGCTGCGGCTGTCGCTGACCGACACCGACATCGCGACCTTCGCGGTCCGCCAGTTCGACTTCCCGGGCGTCGAGATCCAGACGCGTCTCGCGCGCTGGTACCCGTACGGCGACGCCGGCGTGCACGCGCTCGGCTACGTCGCGGCGATCTCCGAGGACGACCTCAAGCACATCGACCGCGACCAGTACGCCGGCTCGTTGCTGATCGGCAAGATCGGCCTCGAGGGCACCTATGAGCCCGAGCTGCACGGCAACGCCGGCTACCGGCAGGTGCTCGTCAATGCCCAGGGTCGGCGCGTCGACCGCCTCGGCGGCGGTACCGTCAAGCTCGAGACCCGGCCGCCGCGCGCCGGCAACGACCTGTTCCTCGGCCTCGACATGCGCGTGCAGAAGGTCGCCGAGGAGGCGCTCGCCGGGCGGCGCGGTGCCGTGGTCGCGATCGAGCCGGACACCGGCGACGTCATCGCGCTGGTCTCGGTACCGACCTTCGACCCGAACAAGTTCACGCGCGGCATCTCCGTGCGCGAGTACGCGGCGCTGCGCGACGACCTCGACCGGCCGCTGTTCGATCGCGCGCTGCGCGGCGCCTACCCGCCGGGCTCGACGGTCAAGCCGCTGATGGCGCTGGCCGGGCTGCAGTACGGCGTCATCGATCCGAACGCCGCGCACTTCTGCCGCGGCTACTTCACGTTGCCCGGATCCAGCCGCCAGTACCACGACTGGAAGAAGGAGGGCCACGGCATGGTCGACATGCGCAAGGCCATCCAGACCTCCTGCGACGTCTACTTCTACTCGCTCGCCGACGTGCTCGGCATCGACCGCATCCACGATGCGCTGACCAAGCTCGGCCTCGGCAAGGCGACCGGCATCGACGTCGGCGGCGAGCTGCCGGGGCTGGTGCCGTCGTCGGAGTGGAAGCAGCTGAAGTACAAGCAGGCGTGGTTCCCGGGCGAGACGGTCAGCGTCGGCATCGGCCAGGGTTACCTGCTGGTCACGCCGCTGCAGCTGGCGCACGCCGCCGCGATTCTCGCCGGCCACGGCAAGAACTTCCGGCCGCGGCTGGTGACCGCGGTGCGCGACGCCACGACCGGCGTCGTGCGCAAGCTGCCGCCGCTGGCGGAGCCTATGATCGAGCTCAAGGACGAGCACTCCTGGGACATCGTCGTCGAGGGTATGGAACGGGTCACCGAGGCCGGCGGCACGGCGAGCGCGATTGCGCACGGCGCGAGCTACAAGATCGCCGCCAAGACCGGCACGGCGCAGGTCTTCAGCCTCGGCGCGAACGAGAAATACGTGGCCAAGAACGTCGCCGAGCGACTGCGCGACCACGCGCTGTTCATCGCCTTCGCGCCGGCCGACAATCCCAAGCTCGCGGTCGCGGTGCTGGTCGAGAACGGCGGCCACGGCGGCAGCGCCGCGGGTCCGGTGGCGCGACGGGTGTTCGACGCCTTCCTGCTCGGCAAGTACGACGCGGCACCAGCCGCGGTCCTGAAGACCGACTGACCATGCTGTACGACGAAGGCGAATATTCGACCACGCGGCGCACGCTGACAGCGTCGGCGGTGCTGCTGCGGCGCCTGCACCTCGACGGGCCGCTGCTCGCGGCGCTGGCCGCGGTCGCCGCCTTTGGCCTGTTCGTGCTCTATAGCGCGACCGGCGAGAATTTCGCGCAGTGGCTGCGGCAGGTGGAGTACCTGGTGCTGGCACTCGCGACACTGGTCGCGCTGGCGCAGGTGCCGCCGGCGTGGCTGCGGCGCGTCTCGCCGCTGCTGTACGCGCTCGGCATCGTCCTGCTGGTGGTCGTCGCGGTGCACGGCACCGTCGGCAAGGGCGCGCAGCGCTGGCTGACCGTGGGGCCGGTGCGCTTCCAGCCGTCCGAGATCATGAAGCTCGCGGTGCCGATGATGTGCGCCTGGTACCTGCACGAGCGGCCGCTGCCGCCCAGCTTGCGCGACGTCCTGGTGCTGCTGGTGATCGTCGCGGTGCCGGCCGCGCTGATCGCCAAGCAGCCTGACCTCGGCACCGCGCTGCTGGTGGCCTCGGCCGGCATCCTGGTGCTGTTCCTGGCCGGCATGTCGGCGGTCGTGATCGTCGCCGGGGTCGCCGCGCTGGGCGCCGCCGTGCCGGTCGCCTGGCACTTCATGCACGACTACCAGCGCAACCGCGTGCTGACCTTCCTCGACCCGTCGCAGGATCCGCTCGGCGCCGGCTACCACAGCATCCAGTCGCAGATCGCGATCGGCTCCGGCGGAGTGTTCGGCAAGGGGTGGATGAACGGCAGCCAGGCGCAACTCGAGTTCCTGCCGGAGCGCTCGACCGACTTCATCTTCGCCGTCATCGGCGAGGAGCTCGGCCTGCTCGGCCAGCTGTTGCTGATCGGGCTCTATCTGACCGTCATCGGGCGCGCGCTCTACCTCGCCTCCGAGACGCAGGACACCTACGGCCGGCTGGTCTGCGGCAGCCTGGCGCTGACCTTCTTTGTCTACGCCTTCGTCAACAGCGGCATGGTCAGCGGCATCCTGCCGGTGGTCGGCGTGCCGCTGCCGCTGGTCAGCTACGGCGGCACCGCGATGGTCACGCTGCTGGCCAGCTTCGGCGTGCTGATGTCGCTCAACCGCCACCGCAAGCTCGTGGGAGCCTGAGGTGCGGATCGTCGTGCCGCTCCTGGCCGCGCTGGTCGGCCTCGGCGCGCTCTTGCCGGCGCGCGCCGCAGCGCTCGACCTCGAACGCCCGGAAGTCGGCGCCTTCGTCGACGACGTCAGCAGCCGCAATCACCTCGATCGCGCCTGGGTGGCGCGCGTGCTGGGCGCCGCCGAGAGCAAGCCGTCGGTGATCGAGGCGATCACCCGGCCGGCCGAGCGCGTCAAGCCGTGGCACGAATACCGGGCGATGTTCCTCACCGACAAGCGGGTCCGCGACGGGCGCGAGTTCTACGCCGCGCATCGCGCGCTGCTCGAGGAGGTGGCGACCCGCACCGGCGTGCCCGGCGAGATGATCGCGGCGATCGTCGGCATCGAGACGTCCTACGGCCACCTGACCGGCCGCTACCGCGTGCTCGACGCGCTCGCGACGCTGGCTTTCGACTACCCGCCGCGCGCCGCCTACTTTCGCGGCGAACTCGAGCAGTTCCTGCTGCTGTCGCGCGAGGCCGGCGTCGATCCGCTGAAGGCCACCGGATCCTACGCCGGCGCGATGGGGGCGCCGCAGTTCATGCCGCGCAGCTACCGCGCGTTCGCGCGCGACGGCGATCGCGACGGGCACATCGACCTGTGGAACGACTGGCCGGACATCATCGAGAGCGTCGCGCATTACTTCGTCGCGAACGGTTGGCGGCGCGGCGAGCCGATCTACACCGGCGCCAGCCTCTGGTACCCCGACGTCGAGGGGCTGCCGGCCAACCATCTCGAGTTCGCCGACAGCGTCGGCGCGCTGCACGCGCGCGGCGTCGAGTTCGACAGCCCCCTGCCCGAGGACGCGCCGGCGCTGTTCGTGGCACTGCGCGAGCCGGACGCGCCTGCCTACCGCGTCGGCTTCCACAACTTCTGGGTCATCACGCGCTACAACCGCAGCGCGATGTACGCCCTCGCCGCGGCCGAACTCGCCAGCGCGCTGGCAACGGCGCCTGAGCCCGCGGCCGCGCCGCCGCCTGCGGCGGCCCGCCGATGAACACTGCGGCGCGCGCCGCGACCGCGCTGCTCGCAGCCGCTTCGCTGACCGCCGGCTGCGCCGGCATCCGCGAGCGCCCGCCGGCGCCGGCTGAGCTCACGCCGCCGCCCGCGACCGTCGCGCCGCCGGAAATCGCGCGACCGAGCGACGCCGAGCTCCTCGCGCTGCCTGATGCCTCGCCGCGGCCGGAGCCGCGCGCCCGCCTCGGCAATCCACCTTTCTACGAGGTCTACGGCACCCGCTACACGGTGCTCGAGACCAGCCGCGGCTACCTCGAGCGCGGCGTCGCCTCCTGGTACGGGCCGGACTTCCACGGCGTTCGGACCTCGGTCGGTGAACCCTACGACATGTACTCGATGACCGCCGCGCACAAGACGCTGCCGCTGCCGGCCTACGCGCGCGTGACCAACCTGCGCAACGGTCGGTCGGTGGTGGTGCGCGTCAACGACCGCGGGCCGTTCAAGGCCAACCGCATCATCGACCTGTCGTTTGCGGCGGCGCTCAAGCTCGACATGGTCCGGGAGGGCACGACGCTGGTCGAGGTGCGGGCGCTCGAGCCGGATGGCCCGCCGCCGCCGCCGCCGCCGCCGAGCGAGCTGTACGCGCAGGCCGGCGCGTTCGCGATGGCGGACAACGCCGAGCGGCTCCGCGAGCGGCTGACCGCCGCCGGCGTCGGCGCGGTGTTCCTGAAGAGCGACAGCGTCGGCGGGCGCACGCTGTACCGCGTGCGCATCGGCCCGATCGAGTCGGTCGCCGCCTACGACGCGCTGGTGGCGCGGCTGCGTGCGCTCGAGGTCAGCGGCGTGGTGCTGGCACCGAACTGAGGGCGCGCGGCGCTGTCACAGACGTTACACTTTCGCCTTCGTCCGCCCCCCTGAACCGAGGCCCTGAAGCACGATGTCGAGATTCCCCGCCCGCGTCCTGTCGATCCTGTCTCTGCTGCTCGCCGCCGCGCCGCCGCTCGGCGCCGCGCCGCTCCCGCCGCCGCCGCCGCTTGCGGCCAAGGGCTGGGTACTGCTCGACGCCGCGAGCGGACGCATTCTCGCCGGGCAGAACGACACCGAGCGGCTGGAGCCCGCCAGCCTGACCAAGCTGATGACCTCCTACGTCGTGTTCCACGCGCTCAAGGACGGCAAGCTGCGACTCGAGCAGGAGGTCCCGGTCTCGGAGCACGCCTGGCGCGTCGGCGGCGCCACCTCCGACGGCTCAACCTCGTACTTGCCGCTGCACAGCAACGTCAAGGCCGTCGACGCGATCCAGGGCATGATCGTGCAGTCCGGCAACGACGCGACGATCGTGCTCGCCGAGTCGATCGCCGGCAGCGAGCAGACCTTCGCGGTGATGATGAACCAGTACTCGCAGCAGCTCGGCATGAAGGGCACGCACTGGACCAATACCGCCGGCCTGCCTGACCCGCAGCACTACACGACGGCCCGCGACATCGCGATCCTCGGCGCCGCGCTGGTGCGCGAGTTTCCCGAGTACTACAAGTGGTTCTCGCAGCGCGAGTTCACCTACAACCACATCCGCCAGTACAACCGCAACGGCCTGCTCGACCGTGACCCGACCGTCGACGGCATCAAGACCGGCCACACCGAGGCGGCCGGCTACTGCCTCGCGAGCTCGGCGCTGCGCGACGGCATGCGGCTCGTGGCGGTCGTGATGGGCACGGCAAGCCCGAAGGCGCGCGAGGACGCGAGCGAGACGCTGCTTGGCTACGGCTTCAACTTCTTCGAGACCAAGCGCCTCTACAGCGCGGCGCAGCGCGTCGGCCAGGCCAGCGTCTACAAGACCTCCGAGCCCGTGGCGCTCGTCGTGCACGCCGACCTGTACTCGACCGCGCCGCGAGGCGAGCTCGCCGGCGCGCGCGCGCAGCTGCTGCTGAACCCGCGCCTCGTGGCGCCGCTCGCCGCCAGCGCGCCGGTCGGCCGCCTCAAGGTCACGCTCGGCGACGCGGTGCTCGCCGAGGTGCCGGTCTACCCGGCGGCCGCCGTCGAGCCCGGCAACATCTTCCGCCGCCTGATCGACACCGTGCGGCTCTGGTTCGCCTGATGGCCGCCGCACTTCCGGTCTGCTGGCTCAATGGGGCGTTCCTGCCGCTCGCCGAGGCGCGCATCTCGCCGCTCGACCGCGGCTTCCTGTTCGCCGACGCGGTCTACGAGGTGCTGCCGGTGTACGGCGGCCGGCCGTTCCTGTTCGTCGAGCACATGGCGCGCCTCGAGCGCAGCCTCGGCGAGATCCGCATGAGCTCGCCGCTGACGCGGCCGGCGTGGGCGACGCTGCTCACCGAGCTCGTCGCGCGCAATGGCGGTGGCGACATGTACCTCTACGTGCAGGTCAGCCGCGGCGCCGAGGAAGGCCGCAACCACGCGCTGGATCGGGCGCTCGCGCCGACGGTGTTTCTGATGGCGGCGCCGCTCGCGCCGCTGGATCCCACGGTGCGCGATGCGGGCGTCAGCGCGGTGACACTGCCGGACCAGCGCTGGGGACGCTGCGACATCAAGAGCACGGCGCTGCTCGCCAACGTGCTCGCCAAGAGCGTGGCGGCCGATCGCGGCGCCACCGAGGCCATCCTGCTCGCCGACGGCCACCTGCGCGAGGGCTCGTCGAGCTCGGTGCTGGTGGTGCGCGGTGGCCGGCTGTTCGCGCCGCCCTACGGCGCCGAGATCCTGCCCGGCACGACGCGCGACCTCGCCATCCGGCTGTGCGCCCGCGCCGGCATCACGGTCGAGGTCGCGCCGATCCGCGAGGCGGCGCTGCGCGCGGCGGACGAGATCCTGCTCGGCTTCGCGACGCGCGGCATTCTCGCCGTGACGCGCCTCGACGGCGCCGCGGTCGGTGACGGCCGCCCGGGCCCGGTCGCGCGGCGCCTGCAGGAGCTGTTCGCCGCGCATCGCGCGGAGCTGGCCGGCACGCCGCTGCTGCCGGCCGACTGACGGCCGCGGGCCGGCGGATGGTCGACTCGCCGCTCGAGTTCCCGTGCGACCACCCGCTGAAGGTGATGGGGCGCCATACCGCGGAGTTCCGCGCGCAGGTGCTCGCGGTGCTGACCGAGGGCGCCGCGGCGTCGCCGCCGCTGCGCGTCGAGGAGCGCCTCAGCCGCGATGGCACCTTCGTGTCGCTGACCTGCACGGTGCGGGTCGCGAGCCGCGAACAGCTCGATGACCTGTACCGCCGCCTGCACGCGACCGGGCTCGTGCTGTACTCGCTCTGAGGGCCGGGTTCGCTCAGACGGCGCCGACGCCGCCGACGCTGCCGGCCTCGCCCCACTGGACCTCGCCGGCAAGCTTCAGCGTCCGCCACAGATGCGGCACGAGGCGCCGCGCCGCCGACTGCAGGTCGAGCTTCACGCCGAGGCGCGCGAGGTCGACCACCTCCAGGCCCTCAATGCCGCAGGGGTTGATCTGCGAGAACGGCGCGAGATCCATCGCGACATTGAGCGCGAGGCCGTGATAGCTCGAGCCGCGGCGGATGCGCAGGCCGATACTCGCGAGCTTGCGGCCCGCCACGTACACGCCCGGCGCGTCGCGCCGCGCGACGGCCTCGATGCCGACCTCCGCCGCCAACGCGATCAGCGCGCTTTCGAGCGCGCTAACGAGATCGCGCACGCCGAGTCCGGCGCGCCGCAGGTCGACGAGCGGATAGACAACCAGCTGGCCGGGCCCGTGATAGGTCACCTGGCCGCCACGGTCGATGCGGACCACCGGCACGTCGCCGGCAGCCAGCACGTGCGCAGGATCGGCGTTCATGCCGAGCGTGAACACCGCCGGGTGCTCGAGGCACCACAGCTCGTCCGGCCACGCCGCGTCGCGCCTGTCGGTGTAGCGCTGCATCGCGCGCCAGGTGGGAATGTAGGCCACCCGCCCGAGCCAGCGCGCGATCGCGGCCACCTACAGGCCCGCGTTGTTGCGCTCGAGCGCGCGCTCGGCGCGGTAGCTCGAACGGACCAGCGGCCCGGCGACGCACTCGAGGAAGCCGAGCGCGAGCGCGCGTTCACGCAGCGCCTGGAAGGTCGCCGGCGTGACGTAGCGCAACACCGGCAGGTGGTGCGCGGTCGGCCGCAGGTATTGCCCGAGCGTCAAGAGGTCGACGCCGGCGGCACGCAGGTCCTCCAGGCACTGTTCGATCTCGGTGTCGGTCTCGCCGAGTCCGAGCATCAGGCTCGACTTCGTCAGCAGCCGCGGGCGATGCCGCTTCGCCGCGGCGAGGACCGCCAGCGTCTGCTCGTAGCCGGCGCGCGGGTCGCGCACCGGATGGGTCAGCCGCCGCACGGTCTCTATGTTCTGCGCGAACACCTCGAGACCGCTGTCGACCACGGTGCGAACCGCCGCGAGGTCGCCCTGGAAGTCGGGCGTCAGCGCCTCGACTGCGGTCGCTGGCCGGCGCGCCTTGATCGCCGCGATGCAGGCGGCGTAGTGCGCGGCGCCGCCGTCGGCCAGGTCGTCGCGATTCACCGAGGTCAGTACAACGTACTTGAGGTCCATCAGCTCGACGGTGTGCGCGACGTTGGCGGGCTCGTCCGCGTCGAGCCAGCCACGCGGGTTACCGGTGTCGACCGCGCAGAAGCGGCAGGCGCGCGTGCAGACCGCGCCCATCAGCATGATCGTCGCCGTGCCGGCGTTCCAGCACTCGCCGATGTTCGGGCACTTGGCCTCCTCGCAGACGGTCGCGAGGCGATGTTCGCGAACGACGGCACGCACCGAGTCGAAACGCGCTCCGGCCGGCATCGGCGCGCGCAGCCAGGCGGGCTTGCGGCCGACCACGAGCGGCTCGGCGGCGGCGATCGCCTTGATGCCGTCGCGAATCGCCGTGAAGCCCTGCGGCGTCACGTATTTCTCGCCGCTCTTCGCGGTGACGAGCGGGATACCCTTGAAGTCGGCCACTCGGAGGACCCTCTAGCCGCGCGGACGGTCCATTCTACGCGAGCGAGGCGTCGAGCGCCGCGAGCCGCTCCGGCGTGCCGACGTCCACCCAGCGCGCGCCGTGCAGCTCGGCGCTGACCAGCCCGGCGTGCGCCGCCCGCGCGAGCTCGGGCCGCAGCGGCCGGCGGCCAGGCGCGAGCGGTGCGAACAGCGCCGGATGGTAGCTGGCGATTCCGGAAAACGTGTAGCGCCGCGCGCCGTCGAGGCGCAGCTCGCCGCACTCCAGCGCGAAGTCGCCGCGCGGGTGCTGCGGCGGGTTCGGCACCAGCACGAGGTGCGCGAGCAGGCCCGGCGCCGGCACGGGCGGCGGCAGCGGCAGCTCGGTGTAGACGTCGGCGTTGACGACCGCGAAGGGTTCGCCAGCGAAGAAGCCGAGCGCGTTGCGGATGCCGCCGGCGGTCTCGAGCGGTTCCGGGCCCTCGTCGAACCAGGCGATCTCGACGCCGAAGGCGCGGCCGTCGCCCAGGGCGCGGTGCAGCTCGCCGGCCAGCCAGGAGGTGTTGATCGCCACGTGAGTCACGCCGCCGCGGGCCAGGCTCTCGAGGTGCCGCACGATCAGCGGCTTGCCGCCGACGCGCAGCAGGGGCTTCGGCGTGGTCGCCGTCAGCGGTCGCATCCGCTCGCCCCGCCCGGCCGCGAGCAGCATCGCGCGCGTCGGCCTCATGCGCCGAGCGCCCGGGCCTGCGCCGCCGGAAATGCCGGCACGACGGCGTCGCGCAGGAAGCGGTCGAACTCGCCGAGCTCGCCGTACGCGGCGGTCGCCTCGAGCACGTACTCGAGCACTGTCGGCAGGTCGCGCAGGTAGCCGGCCTTGCCGTCGCGGTACCACAGCCGCGCGAAGATGCCGAGCACCTTGAGGTGGCGCTGCAGCCCCATGAGATCGAAGCCGCGCACGAAGTCGGCCTCGTCGCCCGGCACGGCGATGCCGGCGGCGAGCGCGCGGCGCCGGTAGTCGCTCACCCAGCCGAGCACGCGCGGCCGCGGCCAGACGATGTAGCAGTCCTTGAAGAGCGACACGAGGTCGTAGGTCAAGGCGCCGCGCATCGCGTCCTGAAAGTCGAGGATGCCGGGGTTGCCGGCCGGCAGCACCATCAGGTTGCGCGAATGAAAGTCGCGGTGCACGAACACCTGCGGCTGCTCGAGCGCGCTCGCCGCCAGCACGGCGGAGGTCCGGTCGATGAGCCCCTGCTCGGCCGCGCCGGGCGCCGCGCCGAGGTGCCTGCCGAGGAACCACTGCGGGAACAGCTGCACTTCGCGGTCGAGGGCGGCGCGGTCGTACGGCGGCAGCGCCGCGGCGGCGGCGCGGCCGTCAGCCTGGATGCGCAGCAACGCCGCGGTCGCGTCCCGGTACAGCCGGTCGACGTCGCCGCCGGCAGCGAAGGCCGCCAGGTAGTGCGTCGAACCGAGGTCGGTCATCAGCAGGAAGCCGCGCGCGCGATCCTGCTCCAGCACCTCGGGCACGGTGACGCCGAGGGCGCCGAGCGCCCGGGCCACGCCGATGAACGGGCCGAGGTCCTCGCGATCGGGCGGCGCATCCATCGCGATCAGCGTGCCTCGGCCGCTGCGGACGCGGAAATAGCGGCGAAAGCTGGCGTCAGCCGATGCCGGTTCGACCGTGCTGCCGTGGAGCTGGAGGTCCTTCTCGAGCCAGTGCTCGAGCAGAGCAAGGCGCGGATCAGGTCGGGCGGCGGTGTCAGGTGGCATGAACGCCGGATTATAATGCGCCTGCCCGCCGTGGCTGCGGCGGCATGCTGCCCGCCCCACCATTAGGCCACCCGTTGCCCCAGTCCCCGCTCATCCACACCAGCCGCGCCGTCCTCGTCGCGGTCGCGGTCGGGTGGCTCGCCACCGCCGCTCACGCCGAGGACCGCTGCCCGGCGCCACCGCCGGTCGAGGCCGAGCCGGCCACGCCGCCCTCGCTGGACCCCGGGCGGGTGGAGGTCACGACGCAGGGCGCCGAGGTGACCCAGGCCGGCCAGGCGCACCTGCAGGGGCCGGTCCAGGTTCGCCAGGGCAGCCGCACGCTGACCGCCAACGAGGCGCGCTACGACTCCGCCACGCAGGCCTTCGACGTCACCGGCAACGTCAGCTACCGCTCCCCGGGGCTGGCGCTGAGCGGCGAGTCGGGCACCTGGAACGGCGATGGCAGCGGCCGCTTCCTGCGCGGCGAGTTCGAGTTGCCGGCGCGACCGGCGCGCGGCCACGCCGAATCGATCGTGCTGGCGACCGACGGCCGACTGGAGCTGACGCGCGTCGAGTACACCGCCTGTCCCGCCGGGCGGCCGGACTGGCTGCTGCGGGCGAGCCGGATCGACATCGACCAGGCCGCGCAGCAGGGCGTCGGCCGCAACGTCGAGCTCGACTTCAAGGGCCTGCCGATCCTGTATCTGCCGATCGTGTCGTTCCCAGTCGGCGACGCACGCAAGTCCGGCTTCCTGTTCCCGAGCCTCGGCACCTCGAACCGCAACGGCTTCGAGCTGGCCGCGCCCTATTACTGGAACATCGCGCCGAACTACGACGCGACGCTGACGCCGGGCTACCTGTCGAAGCGCGGCGCGACCATCGGCACCGAGTTCCGCTTCCTCAGCGAGGACTCGCGCGGCCAGTTCAAGAGCGACTGGGTGCCGTCGGACGCCAGCGCGCAGCGCGATCGCAGCTACCTGCGCTTCGACGAGCGCAGCGACCTCGGCGCGCGACTGCGCTTCGACACCACGCTCGCCTATGCGAGCGACGACAATTACTTCTCCGACTTCGGCCTCGGCCCTGAGGGCACCAGCGTCACCTACCTGCAGCGCCGCGCGCGGCTGACCTACCTCGACGAGCACTGGCGCGCGGTCGGCCTGGTCGAGCAGTTCCAGACCATCGACCAGACCGTCGCCGCCGCCGACCGGCCATACACGCGAGCGCCGCAGCTGCAGGTCCGCGGCCGCTGGACCGACGGCAATGGACCGGGCTTCGAGCTCGGCGCCGAGGCGGTCGACTTCGTGCGCGACACCGGCCTCGAGGGCGTGCGCTACGGGCTCGCACCGACCGCGAGCGTCGCCTGGCGAGCGCCGGGCGCCTACCTCGTGCCGGCCGTCGGCTACCGCATGATCGGCTACTCGCTGCGCAACAACGGCAACGGCAACGGCAACGACACGCCGTCGGTGTCGGCACCGATCGCGACGCTCGATGCGGGCCTCGCCTTCGAGCGCGACGCCGGACACCGCGTGCAGACGCTCGAGCCGCGGGTCGTCTATAGCTACGTGCCATTTCGCGATCAGGCGGCGCTGCCGGTGTTCGACACCGGGCTGCCGGACCTCAACCTGATCCAGCTGTTTCGCACCGAGCGCTACGTCGGCGGCGACCGGATCGGCGATGCCAATCAGCTGGCGATGGGCGCGACCACCCGGCTGGTCGACACCGACTCGGGGCGGCAGCTGCTGAGCGCGACCCTCGGCCAGATCTACTACTTCACGCCGCCGCGCGTCGTGCTGCCGAACCAGCCGGCGCTCACCGGCAGCACCTCGGACCTCGTCGGTCAGCTGGACGTCACCGCCTACCGGCACTGGAACGTGCAGGTCGGTGAGGAGTGGAACCCGCACGGCCAGAACTCCGCGCTCAGCGAGGTGCGGGTGCAGTACCAGCCGGCCGGCAACGAGGTCGCCAACGTCGGCTACCGCTTCCGCCGCGGGCTGCTGGAGCAGGTGGAGGGCTCGTTTGCCTGGCCGGTAGCGGACGCCTGGAACCTGTACCTGCGCCACGTCTATTCGCTGCGCGACCACGCCGCACTCGACTCCTTCGCCGGTTTCGAGTACCGGGCCTGCTGCTGGCGCGTGCGCCTGGTGGGCCGGCGCTACGTCAGCAGCCAGACCGGCCAGCGCGATACGTCGATCTCGCTGCAGCTGGAACTCAACGGACTGTCCAGTGTCGGAGAACGGGCCGGCGCTTTCCTCGAACGGTCGATTCGGGGATACTCCGCGACCCCCGGCCTTGCTGGGTCAGAATAGGCCATCCATGCGTCGTTTCCTGACATTCGCGCTCCTCGCCCTCGTCGGCGCCAGCGGCGCCGCCCACGCCCAGACCCGCGAGATCGGCGGACGCGGCGACCTGCTCGACCGGATCGCCGTCGTCGTCAACGAGGGCGTCGTCCTGCAGAGCCAGATCGACGCGCAGGTGACCTCGATCACCCGCCGGCTGCGCGACCAGGGCACGCCGCTGCCGGCGCCCTCGGTGCTGCGCCAGCAGATCACCGAGCGGCTGGTGCTGCAGGAGATCCAGCTGCAGCGTGCCGCCAAGCTCGGCCTGCGGGTGACCGACGAGGCGCTCAACAACGCGATCCGCGACGTCGCCACGCAGAACCACATCGAATTCGCGCAGCTGCCGGACGCGCTCGGCGCAGAGGGCATCGTCTACGCCGAGTACCGCGAGCAGATGCGCCGCGAGATGACCCTGTCGCTGCTGCGCCAGCGCGACGTGTACTCGCGCATCTACGTCAGCCCGCGCGAGATCGACCAGTTCCTCGCCAAGGCCGCCGCCGACAAGACCGGCGACGCCTCCTACGAGGTGGCGCACATCCTGCTGTCGCTGCCGGAGGCGGCCTCCCCGGGCCAGCTCGAGCAGGTCGAGAAGCACGCCGAGGAGCTCTACCAGCGCGCCCTCAAGGGCGACGACTTCGGCGAGCTCGCGGTCGGCAACTCGCAGGCGCAGTCGGCGCTGGAGCGTGGCGTGATCGGCTGGCGCAAGGGCAACGAGCTGCCCGGCTTCATGGCCGAGGTGGTCACGAAGATGAAGCCCGGCGAGGTGTCGCGCCCGGTGCGCACGCCCTCCGGCTTTCACATCATCAAGCTCAACAACGTCAAGAGCGACAACCAGCCGCTGATCGTCGAGCAGGTCCACGCACGCCACATCCTGATGAAGCCGAACGAGCTGCAGGACGACGAGACGGTCCGTGGCCGGCTGCAGACGATCCGCGACCGCATCGCGAGCGGCGCCGAGGATTTCGGCGCGATCGCCAAGGCGGTCTCCGAGGACCCGGGGTCCGGCAGCGAGGGCGGCGACCTCGGCTGGACCAGCCCCGGCACCTTCGTCGGCGAGTTCGAGCAGATGATCGCCAAGCTCGGCGACAATGAGATCAGCCAGCCGTTCCACACCCAGTACGGCTGGCACATCCTCCAGGTGCTCGGCCACCGCACCCAGGACATGAGCACCGATGAGCGCAAGCGGCGCGCCTTCGAGCAGATCCGGGCCAGCAAGCTCGACGAGGAAACCGAGCTCTGGCTGCGGCGCCTGCGTGACGAGGCCTTCGTCGACTACCGTAGCTGAGTGACGCGCGTGACGGGGCAAGTCGGCGACGGCCGCACGATCCTCGTCACCTCCGGTGAACCTGCCGGCATCGGCCCGGACCTCTGCCTCGCGCTCGCCGAGCGTGACTGGCCGTGCCGGCTGCTGATCGCCGCCGACCCCGAGGTGATGGCCGCCCGTCGCGCGGAGCTCGGCCTCAAGGTCGATCTCGAGACGGTCACGGTCGAGGCGGCACGGCCACACCGGCGCGGCCGGCTGCAGATCCTCGCGCACCGCGCCGCCGTGCCGGTGGTCGCCGGCCGGCTGGATGCCGCCAACGCCGGCTACGTCCTCGACCTGCTGCGCAGCGCGGTCGCCGGCTGCCAGAGCGGGCGCTTCGCGGCGATGGTGACCGCGCCGGTGCAGAAGAGCGTGATCAACGACGGCGGCGTGCCGTTCACCGGCCACACCGAGTTTCTCGCCGAGCTCACCGGTGCGGCGCGGCCGGTGATGCTGCTGGTCGCCGGCAAGCTGCGCGTCGCGCTCGCGACCACCCACCTGCCGTTGCGCGCCGTCGCCGACGCGATCACCGAGCGCGATCTGCTGGCGACGCTACGGGTGCTGGCGACGGGCCTGCGCGAGCGCTTCGGGCTGGTGCGGCCGCGGATCCTGGTGCTCGGGCTCAACCCGCATGCCGGCGAGTCAGGCCATCTGGGCCGCGAGGAGATCGAGATCATCGGCCCGGCGATCGCGCGCGCCGCGGCCGAGGGTATCGCCGCGCGCGGCCCGCTGCCGGCCGACACCGCGTTCACGCCCCGTCAGCTCACCGACGCCGACGCGGTGCTCGCGATGTACCACGACCAGGGCCTGCCGGTGCTCAAGTACGCAGGCTTCGGCCACGCGGTCAACGTCACGCTCGGGCTGCCGATTGTGCGCACCTCGGTCGATCACGGCACGGCGCTGGACCTCGCGGGCACCGGCCGGGCGGACCCCGGCAGCCTGATTGCCGCGCTCGAGCTCGCGCTCGCCTGCGTGCGCCCGTGAGCCCGTGAGCCGGCGCAGCAGCGGCAGCCCGGCGCCGCACCGGGCCCGCAAGCGATTCGGCCAGCATTTCCTGCACGATCCGGGCGTCATCGCCCGCATCGTCGCGGCCATCGATCCGCAGGCTGGCGAGCGGCTGGTCGAGATCGGGCCGGGGCTCGGCGCGCTGACGCTGCCGCTGCTGGACCGCATCGGGCGGCTGGAGGTCGTCGAGCTCGACCGCGACGTGATCCCGCGCCTCGCCGAGCGGGCGGCTGGCCGCGGCGAGCTCGTCATCCACGAGGCCGACGCGCTCGACTTCGACTTCGGCGCGCTGCGCGGCGCCGGCCCGAAACTGAGGATCTGCGGCAACCTGCCCTACAATATCTCGACGCCGCTGCTGTTCCACCTGCTCAAGTCGCACGCGGCGATCACCGACATGCACTTCATGCTGCAGAAGGAGGTGGTGGCACGGATGGCCGGCTCGCCCTCGACCAAGGCCTATGGCCGGCTGACCGTGATGCTCGCCGTCCACTGCCGGGTCGAGCGCCTGTTCGACGTCGGCCCCGGCGCGTTCCGTCCGCCGCCGCGGGTGGATTCGGCGATCGTCCGGCTCATTCCGCACGCGCACCCGCCGTTCCCGGTGGCCGACCCCGTGCGCTTCGCCGCGGTGGTCGCGGCGGCCTTCGGCCAGCGCCGCAAGACGCTACGCAACGCACTCGACGGCGTCGTCGACGTCCCCGGCTTCGCCGCCGCCGAGGTTGACCCGGGGCGCCGCGCCGAGACGCTCGAGCCGCGCGAGTTCGCCCGTCTCGCGGCGACGCCGGCGCCGCTATAATCGCCGCATTGACTGGGAGCTGTCCGATGAGCGCACCGACACCGGCGACCGGCCTGTATCGCACCATCCTGCTGGTCGTGGACCTCAGCGAGGACAGTCGCGTGATCGGCGCGCGCGCGCGCGCGATCGCGGCGGCCTGCGGCGCCGAGATCCGCCTGCTGCACGTCGTCGAGTACGTGCCGGTGGAACCGCTCGGCGAGACGCTGCTGCCGACGGTCGAGATCGAGGAAGAACTGGTCAAGCGCGCCGGCACGCGCCTGCGCGAGCTCGCGACCGCGCTCGGCCTCGGCGCGGCCGAGTGCCGGGTCGAGGCCGGCAACATCAAGGCGGAAATCGTCCGCGTGGCGGCCGAGGTGCGCGCCGACCTGGTCGTGCTCGGCGGCCGCGAGCGCCATGGACTGTCGATCCTCGTCAACCTGACCGAGGACACCGTGCTGCACGCCGCGCCCTGCGACGTGCTCGCGGTCCGCATCAAGTAGTCCATGCAGGGCGCCCCGCACCGCATCGTCGTCGACGTCACGACCGCCTACGTCGAGGACCAGTCGGACCCGCGCGAGCAGCGCTACGTCTTCTCCTACACGATCACGATCCGCAACGAGGGCGGCGTGCCGGCGCGGCTGATGACGCGCCACTGGATCATCACCGACGCGAACGGCAAGGTGCAGGAGGTCCGCGGTGACGGCGTGGTCGGCGAGCAGCCGCACCTCAAGCCTGGCCAGGGGTTCCGCTACTCGAGCGGCGCGGTGCTCGAGACGCCGGTCGGCGTCATGCAGGGCAGCTACCAGATGGTGGCCGACGACGGCGCGCGATTCGACGCGCCGATCGCACCGTTCTCGCTCGCGATGCCGGGCGTCGTGCACTGACGCGCCGATGGCCGTCTATGCGATCGGTGACCTGCAGGGCTGCTGCGACGAGTTCCGGACGCTGCTCGACCGGCTCGACTTCGATCCGGCGCGGGACCGGGTCTGGCTCACCGGCGACCTCGTCAATCGCGGCCCGGCCTCGCTCGAGGCGTTGCGCACCGTCAAGGCGCTAGGCAGCGCCGCGACGGTAGTGCTCGGCAACCACGATCTGCACCTGCTCGCCGCAGCGCTCGACCCGGCGCGCCTGCGGCGCAGCGACACGCTCACGGCGGTGCTCGCCGCCGACGACCGCGACGAGCTGCTCGCCTGGCTCGCGCGCCTGCCGCTCGTGCACCACGACCGAGCGCTCGGCTGGTCGATGGTGCACGCCGGCCTGCCACCGGAGTGGAACGTGGCGCAGGCGGTCGCCTGCGGCGCCGAGGTCAGCGCCGCGCTCACCGCGGACCCGCGCGGCTTCTTCGACGCGATGTACGGCGACAAGCCGGAGCGCTGGTCCGAGGACCTGACCGCGCTCGAGCGGCTGCGCTTCACGGTCAACTGCCTGACGCGCCTCAGGTTCCTCGCCGCCGACGGACGGCTGCTCCTCAAGTACAAGGGCCCGATCGAGGGCGCGCCGGCCGGCGCGCGGCCGTGGTTCCGGGTCAGCGGCCGCCGCAGCGCCGGCGAGCGGATCGTGTTCGGCCACTGGTCGGCACTGGGCTACTGCGAGTCGGACGGCGTGATCTCGCTCGACACCGGCTGCGTGTGGGGCGGCGCGCTGACGGCGGTCCGGCTGGACCGCCCGGCGCCGCCGGTGCAGCTCGCTTGCCGCGGCGCGCGCGACATCGGCGCGCCGGAGGACGCCGTCGGCGACGGCTAGGGTGTCGCCGCCGGCGCGGCCCGCGGCTTCGGCAGCGGCGCGAACACCTCGAAGCTCAGCGAGATCGCGCCGAGCGCGAACGCATGCGGGATGCAGGTCATGCGGCTCTGGCGGTTGCGGGTCGCGAACAGCGGCAGCAGCTCCCGGTCGAACTGCTCGACGAGCTCGCAATCGCCGGCCTCGAGCCAGTGCGGCTCGCGCTCCCGGTACGCCACCGCCTTCCAGGCGCCGGGCGCGCGTGCCACCGCCTCGCCCGCGGCCGCCGGCGGGGCGGCCGCTTCCGGTGCCAGCGTGTGGAAGCTCGCGCGC
>JANYAE010000068.1 GCA_025355105.1 Pseudomonadota bacterium
GGTGCGGCGGCCACGGCGGCGGCCGCACCGGCGCCGGCGGCGACCTCCAGCTGGCAGGTGAGCGTGCCGGACGTCAAGGTCACGGCCGCGGACATCAGTTTCGAGGACCGGGTGCCGGCCCGCCCGGCCCGCTTCCACGTCGCCCCGCTGGACCTCAGCGTCGGCGGCTTCGCGATCCCGGCGGCCGGCCCGCTCGCGGTGGATGTGACGGCACGCGTCAATGAAGACGGCCGCTTGGCAGGCCGGGGCACGCTCGTGCTGACACCGCTGAGCGGCAGCTTCGCCGTCGAGGCGAGCGACGTCGGGCTGACGGCGCTGCAGCCCTACGTCACCGCGACGACGGCGATGACGATCAAGAGCGGGGCCGCGGGCGTCAAGGGCACCGTCACCGCGAGCGCCGGCAACAAGTTCGCCTTCCAGGGCGACGCGACGGTCGACGGCTTCCGGACCATCGACAATGCGCTCGAAGAGGACTTCATCAACTGGCGCAGCCTGCGCATCGCCGGCATCAGCGCGCAAAGCGATCCGCTGGCGATCAAGGTCCGCGAGATCTCCGCGCGCGAACCGTACGCGCGCGTGATCATCGGCTCGAACGGCCGCACCAATCTGTCGCTGGTGCTGAAACCGAACGAGCCGCCGCTGACGGTGACCGGCGAGACCGTTGCCGCGCAGAAGCAGACGGTCGAGGCGCAGGCGGCGGCGGTCTCCAGCCCGCCGCCGGCAGCGCCACCCGCAGCGCCTGCGCCGCGCAAGGGCGCCAAGGGCCCGCGGCCGGCGCCACAGGCGCCGCCGCCGGCCGCGTTGCCACTCGATATCGGCGTCATACGCATCGTCGACGGCTCGACGTACTTCGAGGACTACTCGCTCAAGCCCAACGTCAAAGCCGGGATCTATGCGCTCGCCGGGACGATCCGCGGTCTGTCCGGGCGGCCGGATGCCCGCGCGGTCGTCAACATCGAGGGCAAGATCGATCAGTACGCGCCGGTGACGATCACCGGCAAGGTGAACTTCCTCGCCGCCGTCGCTTACACCGACATCAAGATGAGCCTCAAGAACGTCGATCTCGGCGTGCTGTCGTCCTATTCCGGCAAGTTCGCCGGCTACTTCATCGACAAGGGCAAGCTGTCGGTGGACCTCAACTACCTCATCGAGAACCGCAAGCTCACGGCCGACCATCGCATCGTCGTCAACCAACTGCAGCTCGGCGAGCGCGTCGACAGCCCGGACGCCACCCATCTGCCGGTCAAGCTCGCGATCGCGCTCCTCAAGGATCGGAACGGCGTCATCGATCTCGACCTGCCGATCACCGGCAGCCTCGACGATCCGCAGTTCAAGCTCGGCCAGATCATCTGGAAGGTGGTCATCAACCTCATTGAGAGGGCGGTGACCGCGCCGTTCGCGCTGCTCGGCAAGCTGTTCGGCGGTGGCGAGGAGATGTCCTATCTCGACTTCGCCGCCGGCAGTGCCGGCCTCGACGCCGCCGCGCGCGGCAAGCTGACCGCGCTCGTCAAGGCGCTCGATTCGCGCCCCGGGCTCAACGTCGACCTGCCGCAGCTGACGGCGCCGACGCTCGATGCAGGCGCGCTGGCCGAGCAGAAGTGGCATGCGGACCTGCAGGCGCGGGCCATTCGCCGCCTCGGCGCCCACGCCGGCGAGGCAGGGGCCGTCGACCGGCTGCTCGGCACGCCGAAGGACTACCGCGCCCTGCTCGAGGACGAATACAAAGAAGCGCTAGGCCACCGCGCCGAGATTCCGCCGCCGGAGCCGGTCAAGGGCGCGCCGCCGGCGGACCTGACGCTGCAGGCGATCAGCTGGCTCGAGGGCCAACTGCAGCCGCGCTTCGCCACCGCCCCGGCCGAGATCGAGGCGCTCGGGCACGCGCGCGCGGCCGCCGTGCAGTCGGCGCTGCTCGACGGCACCGGCATCGATCCGTCACGGGTGTTCGTCATCAAGGCGGCGCCGCTGCCCGCCAGCAGCGGCCCGGTGCGGATGCAGCTTGCGCTGCACTGAGCGCGCTGCGGCGCCGCTCAGGCGACCGGCGGCTCGGCGCTGTCGCGTGGCCGGATCAGGCCCTCCTGCGCGGTGCTGGCCACCAGGCGGCCATCGCGCGTGAAGATGCTGCCGCGCGCGAAGCCGCGCGCGCCGGACGCGCTCGGGCTGTCGACCGCGTACAGCAACCACTCATCCGCCCGGAACGGCCGGTGGAACCACATCGCGTGGTCGATGCTCGCCATCTGCAGGTGCAGGAACGAGGTGGCGTGCGGCAGTGTCGCGGTGTCGAGCAGGTTGTAGTCGGAGACGTAGGCGAGCAGGCAGCGGTGCATCCACGCCGCGTCGCCCGGCAGGCGGTCAACCGCGCGGAACCAGACCTGCTTGGACGCGGGCAGCGGCACCGGGTTCAGGTAGTTCGGCCGGCGCACCGGGCGGAACTCGAACGGCCGCCGGTGCTCGAAGAAGCGCCGCACCTTCTCGGGCAGGTCGGCGAGGATCTCCTCGTGGTAGGACTCGAAGTCCGCCAGCGCCTCCGGCGGCGGCACGTCCGGCATCGGCGCCGAGTGCTCCATGCCCGCCTCCGCGACCTGGAACGAGCACGACATGTGGAAGATCTGCTCGCCGTGCTGGATCGCCACCACGCGCCGACTGCTGAAGCTGTGGCCGTCGCGGCTGCGGTCGACCTGGTAGACGATCGGGGCATTGAAGTCGCCGCGCCGCAGGAAGTAGGCGTGCAGCGAGTGGCACTCGCGGCCCTCGACCGTGCGGTAGGCCGCGACCAGCGCCTGGCCGAGCACTTGGCCGCCGAACACCTGCGGGCTGCCGATGTCGCGGCTCTCGCCGCGGAACAGGTTGACCTCGAGCGCTTCGAGCTCGAGGACCGAGAGCACGTCGGCGAGTCGCTGGTCCATGGCGGCAGTCTACGCGATCGGCAGGCGCGGCCCGGCGTTCAGGCGACGCCGAGCCGCTTCTGCATGATCGGGCTCGTGGTCGTGTACTGCAGGAACTGCTTCTTGTCCGGGAACAGCCAGGACTGGACGCCGAAGGCGGCCAGCGCCGCCTCGTGAAAGCCCGACAGGATCAGCTTCTTCTTGCCCGGGTAGGTGTTGATGTCGCCGACCGCGAAGATGCCGGGCTCGTTGGTCTGGAACTTCTCGGTGTCGACGCGGATCGCCTTCTTGTCGAGCCCGAGGCCCCAGTTCGCGATCGGGCCGAGTTTCGGGTGCAGGCCGAAGAACGCCAGCAGCTGCTCGCACTCGACGCGCGTCGCGCTGCCGTCGGCGAGCTTGAGTTCGACGCCGGCGAGCGCGCCGTCCGCGACGTCGAGGCGCTGCACGAGGCCCTCGTGGAAGCGCAGCCGGCCTGCCGTGGCGAGATCGCGCATGCGCGCCACGGTCGCCGGCGCCGCGCGGAACTCCGCGCGCCGGTGGACCAGCGTCAGCGCCGCCGCCTTGCCGGCGAGGTCCACCGCCCAGTCGAGCGCCGAGTCGCCGCCGCCGAGGATCAGCAGGCGCTTGCCGTAGAAGTCCTCGGCCCGGCGCACCTTGTAGTGCACCGCGCGGCCCTCGAGCGCCTCGGCACCGTCGACGACCAGGCGGCGCGGCTGGAACGAGCCGACGCCGCCGGCGATCACCACCGCGCCGGCGTCGAACACCGTGCCCTGCGAGGTCCGCACGCGAAAGCGGCGTCCGCCGGCGTCGCGCTGCAGCTCGAGCACCTCCTCGCCGAGGTGAAACTCCGCGCCGAACGGCTTGATCTGCTCGAGCAGGCGATCGACGAGTTCCTGCGCGCCGCACACCGGCAGCGCCGGGATATCGTAGATCGGCTTGTCCGGATAGAGCTCCGTGCACTGGCCGCCGGGCGCCTTCAGCGTGTCGATGACGTGCGCCTTGATGCCGAGCAGGCCGAGCTCGAACACCTGAAAGAGGCCGCAAGGGCCGGCGCCGATCACGACGGCCTCGGTGGTGACGGGGGTGAGGTTTTCTGACACTTCGGCTCTCCGCTGCGCGCCGGCCGCGAACCGCGCGCCGGTGTGGCGATTTTACACGCCGCGCTCGGCCGCGACCGCGCCCCGGCCGGTGCAATGTTAGGATTCCGCTCATGCCCGCCCTGCGCCTGGATACGAGCCTCGAGATGCTGCTCGAGCGGCTGTCGCTCGTGAATGCGCCGGCCGCGCTCGCGACGATCGTCGCCACGGCCGGCTCCACCTATCGCAAGGCCGGCGCGCGCATGCTGATCGAGGCCGACGGGCGGATGACCGGCCTGTTGAGCGGCGGTTGCCTCGAGCAGGACCTGCGCGAGCACGCCCTCGGCGTGCTCGCCGCCGGCCAGGCCCGAATCGTCGAATACGACATGCGCAGCGACGATGACCTGGTGTTCGGCATCGGCGCCGGCTGCGAGGGCGCGATGCGGATCCTGGTGGAAGCCGCGGCCCCCGGCAGCGCCACGTTGGCCGCGCTGCGCGCCGCCGGCAGTGCGCTCGCCGCCGGTCAGGAAGCGGCCCTCGCCGTCGTCCACGAGGCTCCGGCTGCGGAGCTCGGCACGCTGAGCTGGCCCGCGGCGGCCGGGGCCCCGCTCGCGGCCGGACTCGCCGAAACCTGCGCCACGGTGGTCGCCAGCGGCAGCTCGCAGCACCTGCGCTGGCGCGACCTCGACAGTCCGCGGGCGGCCTGGATCCAGTACCTCGCGCCGCCGCCGCACGTGCTGGTCTGCGGCGCGGGGCCGGATGCCGAGCCACTGGTCGCGCAGCTGCGCATGCTGCGCTTCGCGGTCACCGTCGCCGACCACCGCCCGGCCTACGCCGATCCGGCCCACTTCGCCGGCGCGACGGTCAGCGCGGGCCCTGCCGCCGGACTCGCGCAGCGCCTCGATCTCGGCCGCTATTTCGCGGCGGTCGTCATGAGCCACCACCTGACGTCGGACGCCGCCTACCTCGGCGCGCTGGCGGCCAGCACGGTGGCGCACGTCGGCCTGCTCGGCCCGCGACCGCGGCGCGAGCGGCTGATGGCACAGCTCGGCCCGGCGGCCGGCGCGCTCGCGCCGCGCCTGCGCGGCCCGGTCGGCCTGGATCTCGGCGCGGTCACCCCGGAAGGCATCGCGCTCGCCATCGCCGCCGAGCTCCACTCGATCGCCGCCGACCGTCCGGGCGGACCGAGCGCACAGCCGGCGGCCTCGCCGTGAACCTGTTCCAGAGGATCCGCGATCACGCCCGCTCGGCGCGTCTGCCGGACGGCACGCGCGTCTTCCTGCGCCCGCTGCGCGCCGCGGATCTGAAGCACGCCCAGGAATACTTCAGCGGCTTCTCGGAGGAAAGCAAGTACCTGCGCTTCATGACGCCGACGCCGACGCTGACGCCGGAAACGCTGAAGCTCGTGGTCGAGGTGCTGCAGGAGGCCCGCGCCGGCATCAGCGTCGCGATCGTCGACCACGGCCAGGACGAGGTCATGATCGGCGGCGCCCGCATCGTGCCGACCGATCGACGCGTCTGCTGCGAGTTCGCGCTGTCGATCGTCGACGAGTGGCAGGGCCGGGGCCTCGGCACGATCCTGATGCGCGAGGCCGTGCGCCTCGCGCGCGCGCTCGGCTACCACCGCATCGAGGGCAGCGTGCTCTCGGTCAACACCAAGATGCTGCGGGTGGCGCAGCGGCTCAAGTTCCACCTGCACGTCGACCCGCAGGACCCGAGCGTCACGATCGTCTCGCGCACGATCCTGCCGTGAACGCGCCTGCCCGCCGACCGGCGCAGCGCATCGACGCCGCCGGCCGCAGCCACGTTGATATCCGCGCCATCTGGCTGCTGGCCGGGCCGTTGATGGCGAACAGCGCGGTGCAGTCGGTGCTGAACCTCACCGACACCTGGTTCGTCAGCCGGCTGTCGACCACCGCGACTGCCGCCATGAGCGCGATCTACTGGGTCGTGCTCTGCGGCATCATCCTGCTCGGCGGCGTCGGCATGGCGGTGCAGACCTTCGCGGCGCAGGCGCACGGCGCCGGGCGCTACGCGCGCGCCTCGCAGGCCGGCTGGTCAGGCATCTACGCCTCGCTGCTGTCGGTGCCGCTGTTCGTCGCCATCGGCTTCGGCGGCGCGCCGTTGCTCGCCGCGCTGCACCTCGACCCGGAGGTGCAGCGCCTGGCGCTCGCCTACTGGTGGCCGCGGCTGGTCGCCGGCGGACCGCTCGGCCTGCTGGTGTGGTCGCTGACCGGATTCTTCAATGGCATCGGTCGCGCGCGCGTGACGCTCGCGGTGACGCTGGTGATGGCGCTGACCAACGTGCCCTTCAATCAGATCTTCATGTTCGATCTCGGCCTCGGCATCGCCGGCTCGGCCTGGGGCACGGTCGCGGCCGAGGTCGCCGGGCTCGCGGTCGCGCTCGCCTTCTTCCTCGGCCCGCGCGCCCGCCGGCGCTACCGCTCGCACCTGACGTGGCGCCGCACCGCCATCCTGCGGCAGTTCGCGATCGGGCTGCCGATGGGGCTCGGCATCACCGCCGACCTGCTCGGGCTCGCGCTCTTCCAGCTGATGCTGGTCAGCGTCGGGACCGTTGCCGGGGCGACCACCCAGATCGTCATGATGCTGACCTCGATCGCCTACATGCCGGGCCTCGGCCTAGGCATGGCCGGCACGACCTTCGTCGGCCAGGCGGTCGGCGCGCGCGACCTCGAGTGGGCGCGGCGCGTCGGCAACGCGATCATCGGCCTGGTCGCCGGCTTCATGGGCGTGGTCGGCATTCTGCTCGCGCTCGCGAGCCCGTGGCTGCTGCCGCTATTCGTCAATCGCGCCGACCCGCACGCCGCCGAGGTCATCGCGCTCGGCTCGACGCTGATCTGGCTGGCGGCCTGCTACCAGACCTTCGACGGCCTCAACGTCGGCGCGAACTTCTGCCTGCGCGGCGCCGGCGACGTGCGCGTGCCGGCGCTGATCGTCGCGTCGCTGTCCTGGCTCGTCTGGGTGCCGGTCTCGCACAGCGTGACCTTCGCGCCCGGCGCGGGCTGGGTCCACTTCCTGCCGCAATTCGGCTATGGCGCGGTTGGCGGCTGGGCCGCCTCGGTCGGCTACGTGGTGCTGCTCGGCGGCTCGCTGTACTGGCGCTGGCGCAGTGGCGCCTGGCGCCGGATCCGGATCTGACGCCGGCCGGATCCCGCGCTCTCTTGCGCAGGCAGCGTGCCTTGTGCTGACATCGAGATTACACGGCCACGACCGACAACAACCGGGCCCAGCGCCCGCCGGGGAATCATCTTGCGCAAGCCGACCTGCCGCCACCAGCCGACGCTCCACGTCAAGCCGCTGGTCTACCTGACGTCTGCGATCCTGGCCGCCGCCGCCTCGCCTGCCGGCGCGCAGCAGGCCCCGGCGGCGGCGGCCCCGGCCGGCGGCACGCTCGAGGAGGTCATCGTCACCTCGCAAAAGCGCGCCGAGAACCTGCAATCGGTGCCGATCAGCATCCAGACGCTCGACACCAAGAAGCTGGCGGAGCTGCAGGTCTCGAGCTTCGACGACTATGCGAAGTATCTGCCGAGCCTCTCGGTGCAGAGCTTCGGCCCCGGTTACGCGCAGCTCTACGTCCGCGGCGTCACCAACGGCGGCGACGGCCTGCACGTCGGCTCGCAGCCACTGGTCGGCATGTACGTCGACGAAATGCCGGTCACGACGATCGCCAACAATCTCGACGTGCACATCTACGACATCGCGCGCGTCGAGGAGTTGTCCGGTCCGCAGGGCACGCTGTTCGGCTCGAGCTCGATGGCGGGCACGGTGCGCGTCATCACCAACGCACCGGACCCGTCCCGGTTCGAGGCCGCCTACGACGTCACGGCCAACGCCTTCACGAAAGGTGACCCGGGCGGCAAGGTCGAGGGCTACGTCAACCTGCCGATCAACGAGCGCGCCGCGGTCCGGCTGGTCGGCTGGTCCGAGCACGATGGCGGCTACATCAGCAACGTCCCCGGGCCGGCCGGCCTGACCTACCCGTCGTCAGGCCTGGCGCGCGAGAACTCGCGGCTGGTCGAGAAGAACTACAACTGGGTCGACACGACCGGCGGCCGCGGCGCACTCAAGATCGCGCTGTCGGACAGCTGGACCGTGACCCCGACGCTGATGACCCAGCGGCAGACCGCCAACGGCCAGTTCGGCTACACGCCGTACCCCTACTCGTTCACCGACCTGAACGGCACGCCGACGACGGTCGGCGGCTCAGGCGATCTCAACATTTCGCACTACCAGCCGGACCGCGACACCGACAACTGGTGGATGGCGACGCTCGCGGTGCAGGGCAAGATCGGCAACTTCGACGTCCTGTATTCCGGCGGCTACATCAAGCGCACGATCACCAGCAGCTTTGACTACTCGGACTATTCGTTCTTCTACGATGCCAAGTACGGCTCCGGCGCCGCCTTCACCGACAATGCCGGCAACCTGATCACCCCGGCGCAGACCACCGTCAGCCGCGACGACTTTTACAAGCAGTCGCACGAGCTGCGTATCACCTCGCCGAAGGAATGGCGCCTGCGCTTCGTCGCCGGCGCGTTCCTGCAGCGCCAGCGCAACGACACGCGCGACGAGTACCGCGTGCAGAACCTGGCCGACGCCGCCAGCATCACGCCTGGCAGCGGACTCGCCGCCTCGCTCGACGGCCAGCCGGGCGTGCTCTACCTCAACTCGCAGACCCGCACCGACCGCGACTCCGCGCTGTTCACCGACATGTCCTTCGACGTGACCAAGAAGCTGGTCCTGACCGGCGGCATCCGCGCGTTCCACTACGACAACACGGTCTACGGCTTCTTCGGTTTCAACGACATCAACGGCTTCGGCCACAGCGGCGAGGCGCAGTGCTTCACGCCGGTCGATCCGACCAACCACGTGCGGCCGTGCGACAACATCAACTATCGCGCGACCAAGTCGAGCGCGACACACCGCGTCAACCTGACCTACAAGTTCGATGACGACGCGATGATCTACACGACCTGGTCGACGGGCTTTCGCCCGGGCGGCGTCAACCGCGTGTCCACCCGCCCGCCCTACCAGCCGGACTACCTGACCAACTTCGAGCTCGGCTGGAAGTCCATGTGGCTCGACCACCGGCTGAAGTTCAACGGCGCACTGTTCTTCGAGAAGTGGAAGGATGCGCAGTACGGCATCTCCGGGACCAACGGCATCACCGAGCTGGTCAACGCCGGCCGGGCGGAGATCAGGGGCCTCGAGGCCGAGGTGCAGTGGCGTGCCGCTCCTGGCCTGACGTTGTCGAGTTCGGCGACCTTCCTGCAGACCAAGCTGACCACCAACGCCTGCAATAAGTTCAGCGCGGACTTTTCGTGCGGCCCGCCTGGGGGCACCAACTTCGTGCTCGCGCCTGCCGGGGCGCGCCTGCCGGTGTCGCCGAAGTTCAAGGGCAACCTGATCGCCCGCTACGAGTGGACCGCCGGCAATTTCGAGGCGCACGCGCAGGCGGCCGGGGTCTATCAGTCGGACGTGGTGCCGACGCTGACGGCTTCGGACGTGCCGATCGTCGGCATGCAGCCGGGTTACGCGAGCTTCGACGTCTCGAGCGGCGTCGCGCGCGACAAGTGGACGATGGAGTTCTACGTCGAGAACCTGTTCGACAAGCGCGGCGAGGCGATCCGCTACACGAGTTGCACGGCGGCCGTCTGCTCGCTGGTGAACGTGATTCCGATCAAGCCACGCCAGCTCGGCATCACCTTCGGGCAGAAGTTCTAACACCGACCGCCGCTCCGCAAGAGCCCGGCACACGGCCCGCACGCCCGGCCCGAGGCCAAGCGCGCGGGCACGGCCGGATCCGTGCCGCGGCGCCGCGGCCGCCGCGAGCCGCGCCGCCACCCCGCCTGTCCAGGCTAGAGTCTGAGGAGTCCGCATGCGCCGTTCCGTCGCGACCCTGTTAATCGCCGCCGCCGCACTGCTGCTCGGCGGGCAGCCCGCCGTGGCGGCCGGCAAGCGCCTCGCCGCCAAGGACCTCGCGCCAGCACCGGCCTACGACTCCGGCGACGGCGTCCCGACGCCGGCCGGCATGTTCACCACCGAGCACACGGCGGTGACCTACCGCAACATCGAGGAGATCCTGCCGACGCGCCGCGTGCCGTCCGGCACGAACGTCTCGGCGCTGGCGCCGGCGGCGGCGCCGCTCGACGTCCAGTACCGCTTCGACGAGGCCAGTCACTCGATCGCGGACTTCGTCGCGCGCACCGGCACGACCGGCTTGCTGATCCTCAAGGGCGACCAGATCCTCTACGAGGGCTACTACCAGGGCGCCGATTCGCAGGACCTGTTCATGTCCTTCTCGACCGGCAAGTCGTTCGTCTCGACGCTGGTCGGCTTGGCGCTCGGCGACGGCAAGATCAAGAGCCTCGACGATCCGATCCTCGGCTACCTGCCGGAGCTCAAGGGCTCCGCCTACGAGACCGCCTCCATCAAGCAGGTGCTGCAGATGGCGAGCGGCACGAGCTACACCGAGGAGTACGAGGACAAGGACTCCGACATCGCGAGCTTCGCCGCGATCATCGCCAGGAGTCACGGCGGACTCTACGATTTCGCCCGCTCCTTCAAGGCGGCCGACAAGCCGGGCGAGAAGTTCTACTACGCGACCACCAATACCGAGGTGCTCGGCGCGCTGGTCGCGCGCGTCACCGGCCGGACGCTGTCGGCGTACCTGTCCGAGAAGCTGTGGCGTCCGCTCGGCGCCGAGGCGCCGGCGCGCTGGATTCTCGACGCGCCGGGCAGCGGCGGACGCGAGGTGGCCGGCGGCGGCCTGCAGCTGCGGTTGCGGGACTACGGCCGCTTCGGGCTCTTGTTCGCGAACCTCGGCCAGTGGCACGGCACGCAACTGCTGCCGGCCGGATGGGTGGAGGCCGCGACCCGGCCGGCCGATGCCTATGTCGACTACGGCAAGCTGATCGCAGGCTACCCGCTCGGCTACGGCTACCAGTGGTGGTGCCTGCCCGGCGCCAACCACCGCTTCACGGCGCAGGGCATCCACGGCCAGTTCGTGCTCGTCGATCCGGTCGAGAGGCTGGTGGTCGTCAAGCTCTCGAGCTGGGCCCACGCCTGGGACGACAAGATGGAGGCGGAGACCTACGCCTTCTTCGCGGCGGTAGCCGACGCGGTGCGCTGAGCGCGCCGGCTCAGAGCTCGCGCACGACCCGAAAGCCGAGATCCGCCTGCCGCAGGCCCTGCAGCTCGGCGCCGCGCGCCGCGGCGCGGCTCTCGGCCGGCCGCGTGGCCCATGACCCGCCGCGCACGCCGCGCAGCTCGCAGCCGCCGGCCCACTCCCAGGCACGACCGTCGGCCGGCCGGCCCAGGTAGCTGCCGGTGTAGCAGTCCTGCAGCCACTCGCGCGCGTTGCGGCGACGGACACACTTACACGGCGCCGGTCGGCAGCTTCAAGCCGAACGCCTTCGACCTCTACGACATGATCGGCAACGCGCGCGAGTGGCTGCAGGACTGCTACACCGGCAGCTACCTGGGCCG
>JANYAE010000072.1 GCA_025355105.1 Pseudomonadota bacterium
GCCCGGCAGCGGAAGGTCGAAGGACCGATGGTTGTTCGCGAGACCCGTGAGGCTCCCGGCGCCGAGCGTCACGCCGTGGTAGCCGCGCATCCGACTGATGATCTTCTTCCGCTTCGGCTGGCCGAGGGCATTCGACCGGTACCAGATCATCTTGATGACCGAGTCGTTCGCCTCCGATCCCGAGTTGGCGAAATACGCCTTCACCATGCGACCGGGGGCCATTCGCACCAGTGCTTCCGCCACATCGACCATCGGGTTGTGGGATTTGTGCGAAAAGTTGTGATAATAAGGGAGCTTGCGCATCTGCCGCGCCGCGGCTTCCACGAGGCGAGGCTCGCTGAAACCTAGGCCCACGCACCAGAGGCCGGCCATCGCCTCAATGTATCGGCGCCCTTCGTTGTCGAATACGTAAATCCCCTCGCCGGATTCGATCACCATCGGACCCTTGGTCGCGTGGGCCTTTAGGTTCGTGTATCCGTGCAGCACGTTTGCCACGTCCCGTGCGTGAGTCGACAGAGGCGTATTCATGACGGCTCACATCCGTTCGGGACAATTACGATACATGATACATCGATGGCCAACGAAACGTCAATTTCGGCGCCCCGCTTTACCGGCCGCCGGTTGAGCTCGCCCGCTTCGGCATTTCTGAGTCCAGCCGCCGCCCGAGAAACTTGGCAACGGCCCGCGGCCCGTCGATAATCCTCACCGGACTCACGATGCAATTCGCAACACTACGTTCCAAGAGCCTAGGCGACCAGGCCTACCAGGCGCTGGTCGAAGCCCTGATGAAGGGTGCGCTACGCGCCGGCGACCGCATTCGGATTCATGCGCTGGCCCAGAAGCTGGGCACCAGTGTGACGCCCGTACGTGACGCGGTACTCCGGCTGGTGCAGGACGAAGCGCTTGTTATGCGCAACGCCCGCGACATTCGCGTACCAATCATCTCGCCAGAGCAGTATATCGAGATCCGGAGTGTTCGGCTTGAACTAGAGGGTCTCGCCGCCGAACAAGCGGCCCTCGCGGCCAGCGCCCATGACATCGAGCGCCTCAAAGCGCTGCTCCTCCAGAGCGAGGACGCGGACAAGCGGGGGGACCACGCAAACGATGCGGCGCTAAACCAGTTGTTCCATGCCGAACTGGCCGTGATTGGCGGTGCGCCCATCCTGCTTGGCGTGCTGCGCCGGCTGTGGACAAGGACGGGACCTTTCCTGTCGGAAGCGTACGAGCGCAGCGAGCGCGTCATCAAGGACCAGCATCGCGCGATCGTCGATGCCGTCAAAGCGCATAACCCCCAGCTCGCCCGCGCCGCTGTCCGGAAGGACATTCTCGACGGCAGCAACGAACTTCTTCAAGCCTACCAATCCGGAGCGACGCCCGCGCGCGGCCGAAGGCGCCCACCCGCACCGGCGGGTCGCAAGACCCGTCCTAACCGCAAGAAGTGAGCACCTGAGACCTTTCCGAGCGGCGTTCGGAGAAGCGCGCCGTGGGCCGCGCAACAGGACGTGCGCACTCTGGCAAGCACACCCCTCCGGCATCGCCGCCCACGCTCGCAGGTGCGCGCGCCCGAAACGAGCGGTGCATCACGGTGTGAACGGTCGCGTGCCTGATGGCTGGACCGACGCCCATCAGTCCATGGCAGTAGCCGACGCACCACGTGTTCGCCGGCCCACTGTGAACCAGGTCACCGCTCCGACGGCCCCCCAGATCCCCATTAGCTTCCATTCGAGAGGGATTGCGCCGTGCGCCCGCAGCAGTGGGTCGAGGACGGCGATGCCGATCATCGCGCATGCCGCGAGCAGCGCGATCACGATGGTCACGAGGCCGCCCGGAACCACGAATGACGGAATGTCCCGCCGAGTAAACCGCAGGCGCAGCAGCACTGCCATGCACAGCACGATGCTGAGCGCCAGGCAGATGGAGGCCATGTTCACGATGGGCAAGATTGCGGCGCGACCCAGAAACGGTCCAGCCAGTGCGAGACCCGTCACGAACACGATCGCCGCGCGCGGCGCTCCGGAACGCGGATCCAGCAGCGCGAGCGGTCGCGGCAAGAATCCCTCCCGGCCTTGCGCAACGATGAGGCGTGACGCAACCCAGACCGCCGCATTCCAGGTCTTCATTGCCGAAATCGACGCGATAACGACGACGACGGTGCCGAAAACGTGGCCCGGCACGAGCGCCGCGTACGCCGACACCGCCGGAAGGTCCTTTTGCAGCAACGTCTGCCATGGAACTGAGGCCGACGTCGAGAGGACAATGCCGCAGTAGGCCAGGGATCCGACGAGAATCCCGCCGACCATCGAAAGCACGGCCCCGCGTACCGTTAGCCCCGGGCGCCGCTCCTCGATGGCGTGCAGCGCGGCCTGCCATCCATTGAGAAAGAAGGCGCAGCTGGAAAACACCCAGAAGATACCGATCCACACAGACTGCCCGTCCGTCGCGACGAAGAGGGGCTGCCAGTTCGCAGTCGAACCGAGAGCGAACCCCGCCACGACTAGCCCGGCTAGGACGATCAGGAACCCAAACGTCGCAATGTTCTGAAACCTGATCGCCGAGGCGACACCCGACAGATGCAGTAGTCCGACCAGAAGCCCACCGACCACACCAATCGTCAGTGCCCCGCTGCGAACGCTGTTTGAACCCACCGCATACGAGACGGGGCCCGCAATGCCTGGCCACAGTATTCCAAGCAGCGCAGGAACGACGACCGCCTCGAACGCGCATATCGACACTGCGTACAACGTCAGAAACCACCCGACCAAGAAGGCGGGCAGCCGCCCAAGGTTATGTAGAACATAAATGAACTCTCCGCCGAACACCGCGCTTCGGGCCGCGAGTTCTCCGTAGCAAAGTCCGATCAGAACCATGGCTACGCCGCCCAGTGCAAAACCGACGACCGTGCCGCCAGGTCCGGCGGTAGTCAGCCATTCTCCGAGAACGACCACCCATCCGGATCCGAGCATGCCGGCCACCGCGAGTGCGAAGTAGCCGCGACGGCCGACCACTCCGGACGGCCCCCGCCTCTCTTCGTCGCCTGCCAGCGTCTTGTCAGCTTCCAACGTCCGGTCATTCACAGCAGGCCCTCGTTCTCGGTGGCGGCTCGGCGACGCCCGCGCATCGCGGTAGCGTCTATCTCAGGATTGCATGATTCGGCTTCCAACGGAGCCGCATCATGAGAATCATGATCGTGTAAGACACATTACCTAGACCTCAGTATCGATGATGGTGCATTCCTAACACCAACGGAACCCGGACAGGCGTCATTTGCCAACCGAAAGCGGTCACGAGAGACGCATTCGTTCTGAGGCGTCGCGCGCCACCGGCATAGGGATCTTCCCCCCTCAATTGATCTTGAGAATGCCATGACAACGTTCACACTCACGGATCCCGCGCTCCTCCAGCAGCGCTGCTACGTCGACGGCCAGTGGATCAACGCCGACGACGGCGCCAGCACCCCGGTCAAGAACAAGGCGACCGGCGCGGTCATCGGCACCGTGCCGCGCTGCGGCGCCGCCGAGACGCGCCGCGCGATCGCGGCGGCGAATGCCGCGTTCCCGGCCTGAGCCGCCAAGCCCGCCAAGGAGCGCGGCAAGATCCTGCGCAAGCTCGCCGACCTGATGGTCGCCAACACCGAGGACCTGGGCCGGCTCATGACGGCCGAGCAGGGCAAGCCGCTCGCCGAGGCAAAGGGCGAGGTCGGCTACGCGGCCTCGTTCTACGAGTGGTTCGGCGAGGAAGGCCGGCGCGTCTACGGCGACCTGATCCCTTCGGCGCAGGCCGACAAGCGGCTGTTCGCGATGCGCCAGCCGGTCGGCGTCGTCGGCGCGATCACGCCGTGGAACTTCCCGGCCGCGATGATCACCCGAAAGGCCGGCGCCGCGCTCGCGGCCGGCTGCACGATCGTCATCAAGCCCGCCGAGTCGACGCCGTTCTCGGCGCTCGCGCAGGCCGAGCTCGCGGCACGCGCCGGCGTGCCGGCGGGGGTCCTCAACGTCGTCACCGGCAAGGCCTCGGCGATCGGCGGCGAGCTGACCTCGAACCCGACGGTCGCCAAGATCACCTTCACCGGCTCGACCGAGATCGGCAAGCTGCTGATGCAGCAGTGCTCGAGCACCGTCAAGAAGGTCTCGCTCGAGCTCGGCGGCAACGCGCCCTTCATCGTCTTCAACGACGCCGACCTCGACGCCGCGATCGCCGGCGCGATCGCCAGCAAGTACCGCAACACCGGCCAGACCTGCGTCTGCGCCAACCGGCTGCTGGTGCAGTCCGGCATCTACGACGCCTTCGTCGCCAAGCTGATCGAGGCCACCCAGAAGCTGCGCGTCGGCGACGGCCTCGCCGGGCCCACCGAGCAGGGTCCGCTGATCGACGACAACGCCGTGCTCAAGGTCGAGGAGCACATCGCCGATGCGCTCGCCAAGGGGGCGAAGCTGGTGCTCGGCGGCAAGCGCCACGCGCTCGGCCGGACCTTCTTCGAGCCGACGATCCTGACCGGCGTGACGCCGGCGATGAAGGTCGCGCGCGAGGAGACCTTCGGCCCGGTGGCGCCGATCTTCCGCTTCGAGACCGAGGCGCAGGCGCTCAGCATGGCCAACGACACCGAGTTTGGGCTGGCGGCATACTTCTATACCCGCGACATCTCGCGCGCCTGGCGCGTCGCCGAGGGGCTCGAGTACGGCATCGTCGGCCTCAACACCGGCATCATCTCGACCGAGGAAGCGCCGTTCGGCGGCTGGAAGGAATCCGGCACCGGTCGCGAGGGCTCGAAGTACGGGATCCTCGACTTCACCGAGCTCAAGTACGTCTGCCTCGGCGGCGTGAATACCTGAGGCCGCGCGTCACGGCGACCGCCGGCGCGGTCGCCGCCGGTGCCGGTTTCGTGGCGCGCGTCACGCTCCGCGACGCTGCGGCGCCGCGGCGGGAGACTTGCGTCGCCGCGCCGGGCTAGACTCTGCGCATGCTCGGACGCTTCCTCGAAGTCTCGCTGCCGACGCCGCGGATCCTCGATTCGTGGCAGTTCTACCAGCGCCTCGGCTTTACCTCGGCGATCGTCGGCGAGACCTGGGCGCACCGCTACTCGGTGGTGACCGACGGGCGGCTGGTGATCGGCCTGCACGACGACGGCGCCGTCACCACGCCGCAGCTCAGCTACGTGCTGCCGGAACTCGCCCGCGAGCTGAAGGCCATCGAGGCGCTCGGCATCGAATTCGACCGCCGCCAGCTGGCCGACGACAGCTTCAACGAGGCGGTGTTCACCACCCCGGACGGTCAGCAGGTCAGGCTGATGGAGGCGCGGACCTTCTCGCCGCCGGATCGCCCGGCGCTCAGCCGGCTCGGCTGGTTGGAGGAATACGCGCTGCCGGTCAGCAACCTGGAGGCGGCGCGCGGCTACTGGGAGCGGCTCGGCTTCGTGACCGCCTCCGAGGGCGAGGAGCCGTGGCCGCATCTGTCGCTGACCAGCGATACCTTCGACGTCGGCCTGTACCTGACGCGCGAGCTGCCGCAGCCGACGCTGGTGTTCAGCAGCGACGACGGCAACCGCTTACGCGAGCGGCTTGCGGAAATCGGCGTCGAGCCGGAGATGGCGCTGCCGCGCTCGCTGGATCCGGACACGCACCTGATGGTGGTGGCGCCGGAGGGCACGCGGCTGCTGATCGGGCCGCCGCCGGCCTGAGGCGTCAGACGGCGCGCGAGAAGCGCGGCTGGTCGGCGACCGGCGTGGCCTGCTTCAAGTGCGCGTCGAACACCATCGCTACGTTGCGCATCAGCAGCCGGCCGCGGGCCGTGATCCGCAGCGAACGCCCCTCGTGGGCCACGAGGTCGTCGGCCGCGAGCAGCTTGATGCGCTCGAGCTCGGCGGCGAAATGCTCCTCGAAGCGGATCCCGTGGCGGCGCTCGACGGTGCCGAAGTCGAGCCGCGTGGCACACATCAGCTGCTGGATCACATCGCGGCGCAGGCGGTCCTCGGCGTCAAGCGCCACGCCGCGCTCGACCGCGAGCGCGCCCTCGTTGATGCGCTTGTAATACTCCGGCAGCGACTTGGCGTTCTGCGCGTAGGTGTCGCCGACCTTGGAGATCGAGCTCACGCCGAGCGCGACCAGGTCGCACTCCTTGCGCGTCGAGTAGCCCTGGAAGTTGCGCTGCAGCGTGCCGTTGGCCTGCGCCCGCACCAGCTCGTCGGTCGGCAGCGCGAAGTGGTCCATGCCGATGTAGACGTAGCCTGCCTGGGTCAGCGTCTCGACGGTGAGGCCGAGCAGGCCGAGCTTCTCGGCCGGCGTGATCAGGTCCGCGGTCTTGATCTGCTTCTGCGGCTTGAAAAGGTGCGGCAGGTGCGCGTAGCTGTAGGCCGCGATGCGGTCCGGCCGCGCGGCGATCACGATCGCCAGCGTGCGCGCGAAACTCTCGCGCGACTGGCGCGGCAGGCCGTAGATCAGGTCGATGCTCACCGACTCGATCTTGAGCTCGCGGGCGCGGGTGATCAGCGCCAGCGTGTCCTCGCAGGACTGCACGCGGTTGACCGCCTGCTGCACGTCGGGGTCGAAGTCCTGGACGCCGAGGCTGATGCGGTTGAGGCCGAGGGCGGCCAGCTGCCCGAGCCGCGCCACCGACACCGTGCGCGGATCGATCTCGATCGAGTATTCGCGATCCGGGTCATCGCGCAGCGTGAAGTGCTGGCGGAGCTTGGCGAGCAACGCTGCGAGCTCCGCGTCGCTGAGGAAGGTCGGCGTGCCGCCGCCGAAGTGCAGCTGGTCGACCTGCCGGCTGCGGTCGAACAGCGCGCCCTGGCGCTCGATCTCGAGGAACAGGTGCTCGAGGTAGGCGCTCGCGCGGCCGTGGTCGCGAGTGATGACCTTGTTGCAGCCGCAGTAGAAGCACGGGCTCTCGCAGAACGGCACGTGCACGTAGATCGACAGCGGCTTCGGCGTGCCGGCGTTGCTCGCGCGCGCCGCCGCCTGGTACTCGGCCACCCCGAAGCCGGCGTGGAACTGCACGGCGGTGGGATAGGAGGTGTAGCGCGGGCCGGGCCGGTCGTAGCGCCGGACGAGCTCGGCGTCAAAGATCGTGGCGGTGGACAGAGGCTGCTCCTTCATTGCCGGATCCTACCCGCGGCCGGCGCCGCCGCGCCAGTTCCGGGAAATACCGACCGCACAAACCGAAGCGGCCAAGCCCCTGTCAGGGCTCAGGTTTTCGGGTGGCAGCCGCGCCGGAGGCGTCCGCCACGGCGACCAGCCGGAAGCGCACGTCCAGATCGTCGCGGACCTTGAGCGCGCCGAGCGCGGCGCTGTAGGGCACCAGCCCGAGCGCCGACTGCGTCACCGAGAAGCGGCCGCGCACGCCGAGCTCGGCGCTGCCCGACGTGAGCTCGAGCGGCACCGCGACCTCGGCGTCGCCGTCGCGGATCCTGAGGTGGCTGCGGGCGACGAGCCCGCTCGCGCCGCGCGCGGCCTTGCCCTCGAGGCGGATCTCCGGGTGGCGCGCCGCGTCGAGCACGGCGGCGCTTTCCAGGTTGCGGCGGGTGCCGGCGATATCGTCGGCGCTCGGCTGCTCGGCGAACTCCTCGCCCTCGGCGCGGCGCGCCTGCGGCTCGTCGATCGCGAGCGCCGCGACCGGGAAGTGCAGCGTGAACTGCGCGGCCGCCGGATCGGCCGGCAGCCAGATCTCGCCCTCGAGCCCGACCACGCGCAGCACGTGGTTGTGGCCGAACCGCGCCAGCGCACCGCTGCGGTAGATAAGGATGCGCACGTCGGAGCGCGCCGCGTCGATCCGGTAGTGGCGACCGGCAGCCGCTACCGGCGGCGCCGGCAGCACGCGCTCAGGCGGTGGCGGCGCGCGGCCGGCCGGCGCGCAGCCGACCAGCAGCGCGAGTACGGTGAGCGCGATGCCGGCGCGTGCGGCCCCGCTGCTAGACTCAACCGCCATCCGGGAAGAGAAACCGTGCATCCGATCGCCCCTGCCGACGTGCTCGTCGTGTTCGCCCTGCAAGCCGAAGCCGGCGGCCGCTTCGACGCGACCGCTTCGCCGCTGCTCTACACCGGCGTCGGCAAGGTTAACGCGGCCTGGGCGCTGACGCGGGCGATTGTGCAGCGCCGGCCGCGGCTGGTGCTCGGCTTCGGCACCGCCGGCAGCCCGCGGCTGCCGACCCACGCGCTGGTCGAGTGCACCTGCTTCGTGCAGCGCGACATGGACGTGCGCCCGCTCGGCGTGCCGCTCGGTACGACGCCCTACGACGAGCTGCCGGCGCGGCTCGAGGTGCCGCGCCGCTGGCCGGCGCTGCCGCAGGGCACGTGTGGCAGCGCCGACCACTTCGTCTCCGGCCACGACGTCGGCGACTGCGACGTGGTCGACATGGAGGCCTACGCGCTCGCCAAGGTGTGCCGCCGCGAGCAGGTCGAGTTCATGGCGGTCAAGTACGTGACCGACGGCGGCGACGACAGCGCGCACCACGACTGGGCCGCCAACCTGCCGTTGGCCGCCGCGGCGTTTCGCGCCCTCTACGACCAGCTGGTCGCCGGCTGAGCATGGCCCGCGACGCCGCGCCGGCCGCGACCGGGCCCACCTGCCTCGACGACGTCGGCGAGTGCGTCGAGCTGACGCTGCGCCGGCTCGGCAAGCGCATCGTGATCGCGGCGCCGCTCGCGATCGGCAAGCCGAACCTGCTGCTCAACGAGTTCTACCGGCGCGTGGCCCGCGACCCGACGCTGTCGCTGACGATCCTCACCGCGCTGTCGCTCAACCGCCCGACCGGGCGCAGCGAGCTCGAGCGGCGGTTCCTCGAGCCCTTCGTGGCGCGCGTCTTCGGCGACTACCCGGACCTCGACTACCTCAAGGCGGCGCGCGCCGGCCGACTGCCGCCGAACGTCGAGGTGCGCGAGTTCTACCTGCAGGCCGGCGCCTGGCTCGGCGTCGAATCGGTGCAGCATGACTACATCTCGGTCAACTACACGCACGTGGTGCGCGACGCACTCGCGCTTGGCGTCAACGTGCTGACGCAGCAGATCGCGACCCGCAACCTCGGCGGCCGCGACGAATTCAGCCTGAGCTCGAACCCCGACCTGACCGAGGACCTGCTGGCGCTGCTCGACGGCGCGCGCGCCGCCGGCCGCGACTTCCTCTACATCGGCTGCGTCAACCGGCGCATGCCGTTCATGCTCGGCGGCGCGCTGATCGCCGCGGAGCGCTTCGACGTGCTGGTCGACCATCCGCGCTACGAGTACGACCCCTTCTGCCCGCCGAACCTGCCGATCCGCGACGTCGAGCACGTCATCGGCCTCAACGCCGCCGCGCTGGTGCGCGACGGCGGCACGCTGCAGCTCGGCATCGGCGAGCTCGGCGACGCCTGCGTCTACTCGCTGCAGCTGCGCCAGCAGCGCAACGACGCCTTCCGCCGCGCGCTCGGCGCGCTCGGCGTCGCGGCGCGCCACGGCGCCGAGATCGAGGCGCTCGGCGGCCTCGGCCCGCTCGAGCGCGGCCTCTACGCCTGCACCGAGATGTTCGTCGACGGCTTCCTCGACCTGTACCGCAGCGGCATCCTGTCGCGGCGCGTCTACCCGCACGCGGTGCTGCAGCGGCTGCTCGACGCCGGCGAGGTCGGCGAGCGCGTCGACGTCGAGATGCTGGTGGCGCTGGCCCGCGCCGGGGTCGCCGAGCTCGACGCGGCGGGCTTCGCGGCGCTCGCGGCGGCCGGGCTGTTCCTGGCGGGGACGCGCTTCGCGCCGGGCGGCGAGATCGTGGCGCCGGACGGCACGCGGCTCGCGGCGCGGCTGGACCTGCCGCAGGCGCGCGCGGCGCTCGCCGAGCGCTGCCTGGCGCGGCGCCTCGATGGCGGCCGCGTGCTGCACGCCGGCTTCTTCCTCGGCCCGCGCGGCTTCTACGGCGCGCTGCGCGAGCTCGCCGAGGCCGACCGCGCCTGCTTCGACATGACGCGCATCAGCTTCACCAACGAGCTGCTCGGCGCCGACTACGCGCTCAAGGTCGCGCAGCGCCGGCACGCGCGCTTCATCAACACGACGATGATGGTGACCGGGCTCGGCGCCGCGGTGTCGGACGCGCTCGCCAGCGGCCAGGTGGTCAGCGGCGTCGGCGGCCAGTACAACTTCGTCGCCATGGCGCACGCGCTGCCGGAGGCGCACTCGATCCTGCTGCTGCGGGCGACCCGCAGCAAGGACGGCGCGACCCGCTCGAACCTGGTCTGGAACTACGGCCACACCACCATCCCGCGGCACCTGCGCGACGTGGTGGTCACCGAGTACGGCGTCGCGACGCTGCGCGGCCACACCGACCGCGACTGCGTGGCGGCACTGCTGGCGATCACCGACTCGCGCTTCCAGCCGGCGCTGCTCGAGGACGCCAAGCGCGCCGGCAAGATCGAGAAGGGCTACCGGATTCCCGACGGCCAGCGGCACAACCTGCCGCAGGTGCTCGCCCAGGCGCTGCGGTCGCTGCGCACCGAGGGCCTCTTTTCGGAGTTCCCGTTCGGCACCGACTTTACGGCCGAGGAGATCGTGCTGGCGCGCGCGCTCGAGCGCCTCAAGGAGCGCACTGCGACTCTCGCCGGGCGCGCCGGCGCGCTCGCCGCGGCGGCGTTCGCCCCGGTCTCCGACGCCCGGATCGGACCGTACCTCGAGCGCCTGCGACTGGAGCGGCCGGCGACGCTGACCGAGAGGCTGTACGCGCGGCTGGTGGCGTGCGCCGTGGCCGAGGCGCTGGAGGGCTGAGCGCCGCCGGCCGCGGCGCCGCGAGGACCGCACCGGCCGTGCTTGCCGCGAGCCGCGACGCCGTGAAATCCTCGGCGCTCGCCGCGCGGTCGCAAGCCGCCTGACCCCCTGACCGCGCCCGGAGATCAGCATGCGATGCACGACCGCCCTGGCCTGCCTGTGTCTCGCCCTGCTCGCCTCGCGTCCGGCGCCGGCCGCGGAAAGCCCGCCGCCGAGCGAGGCGTCGCTGCGCGAGCTGATCGAGGTCGTCGACGCCAGGAAGCTGCTGGAAGGCATGTCGAACCAGGCGGATGCGATGGTGCAGGCGTCGCTGAACAAGGCGCCGGCCGACGAGTCCCTGACGCCGCAGCAGCGCAAGATCCTCGACGACATGCGCGCGCGGATGCTGGCGCTGCTGCACGAGGAACTCAGCTGGGCCACTTACGAGCCGCTGTTCCTCGACGTCTACGCCCGCAGCTTCTCGCAGCAGGAGGTCGACGGCATGCTGGCGTTCTACCGCTCGGACGCCGGCCGGGCGGTGATCGCCAAGATGCCGCTGGTGCTCAGGAACACGCTGCAGCTGGTGCAGAGCCGCATGGAGCCGCTGCGGGCCAGGCTGAAGCAGCTGTCCGACGAGGCGATCGCCGAGCTCAAGGCCACCCGCACCACGCCGTGAGCGCGCCGCGGATCGCTCAGGCGGCCGCGGCGCGCGCCGCGATGCGCTCGGCCTGGCGGCGCAGCATCGGCCCGAAACCGGCACGGTCGTAGAAGGCGCCGAGCCCGGCGAGGTCCGGCGGCGCGCGCCGCAGCTGCGCCGGGGTCGCCACCAGCGGCATGTCGCAGGCGATGCGGGTGAGCTCGCGGGCGAGGTAGGCCGCCGGCCGGTGCGCCTCGAGGCGCGCGGCGACGCCGCCCGCGCCACGAAAGCCGAGGCCCGCCACCCGCTCGAGGTTGGCGTACAGCTCATCGAGCGACTCGAACTCGGCCAGCAGTGCCGCCGCGGTCTTCTTGCCGATCCCCGGCACGCCGGGGATATTGTCGACCGCGTCGCCGGTGAGCGCGAGGAAGTCCGCCATCCGCTCCGGGTGCACGCCGAAGCGCGCCGCGATGTCGGCATAGCCGAAGCGCTCCTCGGCCATGTAGTCCCAGAACTCGTCGCCCTGCCGCACCAGCTGCGCGAGGTCCTTGTCGCGGGTCACCAGCGTCGAGCGAAAGCCGAGCGCCCGCAGCCGCGTCGCCAGCGTGCCGATGATGTCGTCGGCCTCGTACTCGGCGCTGCCGAAGTCCGGCGCGCCGAGGTGCGCGCAGAGCTCGCGGCAGCGCGCGAACTGCTCCTTGAGGCCCGGCGGCGGCGGCTCGCGGTTGGCCTTGTAGGCCGGGTAGATGCGGCTCCTGAACGAGCCGGCGAGGCTTTCGTCGAAGGCGATCGCGAGGTATTCCGGCCGCTCGCGCTCGAGCAGGTCGGAGAGGAAGCGCGCGAAGCCATAGAGCGCGTTGACCGGCCGGCCGTCGGCGTCGGCCATGTGGTCCGGGATCGAGTAGTAGGCGCGAAAGACGAAGAAGCTGGCGTCGACGAGATGGACCGCCGGCATCGCGTCAGTTGTGCCGGCCGCGCAGGCGGGTGTGCAGCGGGCTCGAGCGCGGGAAGTGCGCCAACAGGTATTCCATCTGGTCGGCGAGCACGCGCCGGCCCTTGAGGTAGATGTACTCGGCGTAGGTCGGCGTGAACGGCACGGCGAGCAGCTGCATACCCGCTTCCTCGGGCGTGCGCGAGGCCTTGGCGTTGTTGCAGCGGCGGCAGGCCGTGACCACGTTGGTCCACAGGTCCTGGCCGCCGCGGCAGAACGGCCGGATGTGATCGCGCGACAGCTGCTGGGTCGGGAAGCGCAGGCCGCAGTACAGGCACAGGTAGCCGTCGCGCTTGAACAGCGTCTCATTGTTGAGCGGCGGCACGTAGTCGGCGCGCAGCGTGCCGGGGTTCGAGGAATGACCGATGGTCGCGACGATCGAGCTCACGTCGACGATCGTGCGCTGGCCGGAGCGGGCGTTGGTGCCGCCGCGCAGCCGGTACAGCAACGTGCCGCAGGCATAGGCCACCTGGCCCATGTGATAGAGCCGGACCGCCTCGCGGTAGTCGATCCACTCGAGCGGCATGCCGGCGACGTCGGTGCGCAGCACCTGCTGCGACAGCGCGATCGCCGGCGAGGCCGTCGGCAGACCGTGAATCGCGGTCTGCGATTTGTCCTGATACCTCTTCATGAGGGACTTCGCTTTCATGCCTGTTAAGATACGAAAGCCCTGTGCCATAATCAAACGACGCAAGGCATTCAATCTCAACGTAAATTCTGGACCCATCGACCTTGCGTGACGGCCAACGTGCCGCGCGGCTTGGGGGTCCGTCCGGGAGGTCCTCGATGTCCGCCGCTCCTCAAGCCGCCGCCGGGATCGTCGTCGGCGTGCCCCGCGAGACGCAGACCGGCGAACGCCGGGTCGCGCTGGTCCCTGAGGTGGCCGCGAAATTCGCGGCCGCCGGCGCCCAGGTGCTCATCGAGCGCGGCGCCGGGGTCCCCGCGCAGTTCCCCGACGCGCTCTACAAGAGCGTCGAATTCGTCGACGGCGCGGCCGCGCTCTACGCGCGCGCCGACCTGCTGCTCAAGGTGCAGCCGCTGACCCCCGCCGAGGCGGCGATGGTGAAGTCCGGCGGCGTGCACGCCGGCTTCATGCAGTCGCACAACAACCTGCCGGCCGTGAAGGTGCTGCGCGACCGCAACGTCACCAGCTTCGCGATGGAGCTGGTGCCGCGCATCTCGCGCGCCCAGTCGATGGACGCGCTCAGCTCGCAGGCGGCGATCTCCGGCTACAAGGCGGTGCTGATCGGCGCCAACACGCTCGACCGCTTCTTCCCGATGCTGACCACCGCCGCGGGCACGATCCGCCCGGCGCAGGTGCTGGTGATCGGCGTCGGCGTCGCCGGCCTGCAGGCGATCGCCACCGCCCGGCGCCTCGGCGCGATCGTCGAGGCCTACGACGTGCGCAGCGCGACCCGCGACCAGGTCAAGTCGCTCGGCGCCAAGTTCGTCGAGACCGGCGTCACCGCCGAGGGCACCGGCGGCTACGCGCGCGAGCACACCGCCGAGGAAAAGGCCAAGCAGCAGGAGGTGCTGGACGGGCGCATCGCGGTCGCCGACGTCGTCGTCACCACCGCCGGCGTCCCCGGCCGGCCGGCGCCGAAGATCATCTCGCGCGCCGCGGTCGAGCGCATGAAGGCCGGCGCGGTGATCGTCGACATCCTCGCCGAGAACGGCGGCAACTGCGAGCTGACGCGCGCCGGCGAGACCGTGCAGCACGGCGGCGTACGCATCGTCGGACCGGTCAACCTGCCGGCCCAGCTTGCCTACCACGCGAGCGAGATGTACGCGCGCAACCTCTACAATCTGCTGAGCCCGGCGCTCAAGCAGGGCGTGCTCAGCATCGACTGGACCGACGAAGTGTTCGCGGGCACCGTGCTGACGCACGGCGGCCAGGTCAAGCACGAACCCACCGCCAAGTTGCTCGCGAACGGCTGAAGGAGCGCTTCATGATCGACGGCGTCATCGCAATCTATATTTTCATGCTCGCGGCCTTCACCGGCTACGAGGTGATCTCCCGCGTGCCGACCATCCTGCACACGCCGCTGATGTCGGGCAGCAACTTCGTGCACGGCATCGTGCTGGTCGGCGCCATGTTCGCGCTCTTTCAGGCGGACTCGACGCTCGGCCGGGTGATCGGCTTCGTCGGCGTCGTGCTCGGCGCCGGCAACGCGGTCGGCGGCTACGTGGTCACCGAGCGAATGCTCGAGATGTTCAAGTCGAGCGGCCAGAAGAAGCCGGCCGGAGGGCAGCACTGATGTCGCTCCTGAACCCCTCGGCGGCGAAGTGGATCATCGACGCCGCCTACATCCTGGTCGCCTTCCTGTTCATCACCGGCCTGAAGCGCATGAGCTCGCCGGTCACGGCGCGCGGCGGCATCCTCTGGGCCGGCCTCGGCATGCTGATCGCGACGCTGGTGACCTTCCTGGCGCCGCTGTCGGGCGGCGGCGCCGAGGGCGTCGCCAGCAACTTCGTGCTGGTGATCCTCGCGATCGCGATCGGCGGCGCGCTGGCCTGGTGGTCCGGCAAGCGGGTCGCGATGACCGACATGCCGCAGATGATCGCGCTCTACAACGGCATGGGCGGCGGCGCCGCGGCGGCGATCGCGGCGGTCGAGCTCTTCAAGGGCGACTCGCACGGCATCGCCTACGGCGCGCTGGCGGTGCTCGGCGGGCTGATTGGCTCGGTGTCCTTCTCCGGCTCCGGCATCGCCTTCGGCAAGCTGCAGGGCTTGATCAAGAAGTCGTTCCGCTTCGGCGGCCAGCAGATCCTCAACATCGTGATCCTCGGCGGCACGATCGTGCTCGGCGCGATGGTGGCCGCGGGCGTCAATGACGGGCCGATGGTGGTCAGCGCGTTCTTCGTGCTGGCGCTCGTGCTCGGCGTCACGATGACGCTGCCGATCGGCGGCGCCGACATGCCGGTCGTGATCTCGCTGTACAACGCGCTGACCGGACTGGCGGTCGCGTTCGAGGGCTTCGTGCTCAACAACGCGGCGATGATCATCGCCGGCACCGTGGTCGGATCGGCCGGCACGTTGCTGACGCAGCTGATGGCGAAGGCCATGAACCGCTCGCTCGGCAACGTGCTGTTCTCGGGCTTCGGCGACACCGGCACCGCCGCCACCGGCACCGTCGCCGGCTCGCAGAAGCCGATCGACGCCAACGACGCCGGCGTCATGATGGGCTTCGCGCAGAAGGTCATCGTCGTGCCGGGCTACGGCATGGCGGTCGGCCAGGCGCAGCACAAGGTCTGGGAGCTCGCCCAGCTGCTGCAGCACCGCGGCGTGACGGTCAAGTTCGCGATCCACCCGGTGGCCGGGCGCATGCCGGGGCACATGAACGTGCTGCTCGCCGAAGCGGGCGTCCCGTACGACCTGATCGCCGACCTCGAGGAAGTGAACGCCGAGTTCGAGACCACCGACGTCGCGCTGATCATCGGCGCCAACGACGTCGTCAACCCGGTCGCGCGCAACGACAAGTCGAGCCCGATCTACGGCATGCCGATCCTGAACGCCGACAAGGCCAAGAACGTGGTGGTCATCAAGCGCGGCCAGGGGCAGGGCTTTTCCGGGATCGAGAATGCGCTCTTCTACCTCGACAACACCCGCATGCTGTACGGCGACGCGCAGGGCGCGGTGAACCAGCTGATCCAGGCCGTCAAGGCGATCGGCTGAGGCGCCGATGCGGCGCCTCGCGCGCTCGCTCTACTTCTGGGTGCTGGTGGCGGTGGTCGCCGGCGCCCTGACCGGCGTCTGGGCGCCGGCCACCGGCGTCGCCCTGAAGCCGCTCGGCGACGGCTTCATCCGCCTGATCCGCATGCTGGTCGGGCCGATCGTGTTCTGCACCATCGTGCTCGGTATCGCCCACATGCGCGACCTGCCGCGCGTCGGCCGGGTCGGCATCAAGGCGCTGGCGTACTTCGAGCTCCTGTCGACGGTCGCACTGGGCATCGGCATGGCGGTCGCCGCGCTCGCCCGGCCGGGCGCGGGCTTCCACGTCGACCCGGCGACGCTCGACGCCGCGGCGGTCGCGAAGTACGCGAGCGCGGCCCACGAGCAGACGGTCGCCGACTTCCTGCTGAACGTCATCCCGGCGACGCTGCCGGGGGCGCTGACCTCTGGCGAGCTGCTGCAGGTGCTGCTGGTGGCGCTGCTGACCGGCTTCGGCGCCGCGGTGGTCGGCGAGCGCGCGCAGTTCTTCGTCTCGTTCGTCGAGTCCGCCTCGCAGGTGCTGTTTCGCATCGTCGCCTTCGTGATGTGGCTGGCGCCGCTCGGCGCCTTCGGCGCGATGGCCTACACGCTCGGCAAGTTCGGCTGGCACAGCCTCGCGCCGCTGGCGCGCTTCATGGGCGTGTTCTACCTGACCTGCGCACTCTTTGTGTTCGTGGTGCTCGGGCTCGTGGCCCGGCTGGCGGGCTTCAGCATCCTGCGCCTGGTCGCCTACTTGAAGACCGAGATCATCACCGTGATCGGCACCTCCTCCTCGGAGAGCGTGCTCGCGCCGCTGATCGACCGGCTCGAGCGGCTCGGCTGCCGGCGCGCGACCGTGGGCCTCGTCGTGCCGACCGGCTACTCGTTCAACCTCGACGGCACCTGCATCTACCTGTCGCTTGCGGCGCTGTTCCTCGCCCAGGCGCTCGACGTCGAGCTCAGCTTCGGCCAGCAGCTGACGCTGCTCGCGGTCGCGATGCTGAGCTCGAAGGGCGCCGCGACCGTCACCGGCGGCGGCTTCATCACGCTCGCCGCGACGCTGACGGTGGTGCCGAGCGTGCCGGTGGCGGCGCTGGCGCTGATCCTCGGCATCGATCGCTTCATGAGCGAGGCGCGCGCGGTCACCAACCTGATCGGCAACGCGGTGGCGACGCTGGTGGTGTCGCGCTGGGAGGGCGAGCTCGCGGCCGACGAGCTGCGCCGGCAGCTCGCGGCCGGCGGCGCGGAAACCGCGCTCGCCGACGGCGCCTGAGGGGCCGCGCTAGGGCTTCTTCTTGTCGGCCTTGTCGGCCTTCTCGACGCGCTCGCGCACCGGCACCGGCACGTTGCAGACGTCGACCCGCCCGGCCGCGACCTTGTACCAGGCATCCTTGCGGTTGCGCCTGAGCTCGATGAGCTTCTGGAAGATCGGCGCCTCGGTGCGCATCGTCTCGTAGGACTTGCGCTCCGCCGGCGGCAGCTCGGCCGCCACGCGCACGCTCTGGATCGGCACGCGCTCCTCCGGCTGCTCGTAGAAGCCGAGTTCGCCGCTGCCGCGCGGCAGCGACGACAGCAGCTCGACGCCGGCCACGACCCGCCCCACCAGCGCCACGTTGCGGTCCAGCTGGCGTGGCGCGTGGCCGATCACGACGTAGAGCTCGGTGCCGATCGCGGTGGCCGGGTCGTTGTCGCGGCCGACGCCCACCATGCCGTAGCAGTGCACCGGCCAGGCCTCGCCGTCGGCGGCGCTGCGCGCCGCCGGGAAGCCCTCGACGAAGCCGACCTCCGGGGCGAAGGTGTCCGGATCCTTGAGGCGCGTGAACGGCAGTGCCGCGGCGCTGCGGGTGAACTCCGCCGGCAGGCGCTTCTCGCCGACCTCCGGCTTGGAGTTGAGCGGGTCGCCCCACTGCGCGACGAAGTTGTCCTGCAGCCGCACGATCGCCAGCCCGTCGTACCAGTGGGCGCGCGCCAGTTTCTCGATGTTGGCCACGTGGCGCGGCGCGAACTGCGGCGCGAGCTCGATCACCACGCGGCCGTTGGCGAGCTCGAGGACCAGCGTGTGCTCGGGGTCCAGCGGCCGCCAGTCCTCGGCGCGCGAGCTCGCGATCAGCTCGCGCACCGTGGCTGGCTGCGCGAATTTCTTCGGCGGGGTCTGCGCCTCGGCGGCGAGGGCGAACACTGTGGCGAGCACGGCGAGCGGGCGGAGAATCTGCATGGCGCGGGACCTGTTACGCAAGCGTGTGAAAGACCTTCTGTACGTCGTCATCCTGCTCGAGCCCGTCGATGAGCTCGAGCACTTCCTTGGCCTGTTCCTCGGCGACCTCGGTCGGCGTCAGGCAGACGAACTCGCGCTCGGCCGACAGCGGCACGATGCCGCGGTCCTCGAGCGCCTTCTGCAGCGCGCCGAAGTCGGTCAGCGCGCAGCGGATCACGAGCTGCGGCTCGCCCTTCTCGCCGCTGCTCTCGCCCATCTCCTCGAGGCCGTGGTCGATCAGGTAGAGCTCGAGCTGATCCTGGTCGATGCCTTCGGGATTGAGGCGGAACACGCCCATTTCCTTGAACTGGAAGCTGACGCTGCCGGAGGTCGCGAGATTGCCGCCGTGCTTGGCGAACAGATGCCGCACGCTCGCCACCGTCCGCGTCGGGTTGTCGGTCGCTGCCTCGACCAGGATCGCGACGCCATGCGGGCCGTAGCCCTCGTAGATGATGACGGTAAAGTTGGCGGCGTCCTTGCCGGCGGCGCGCTTGATCGCGGCCTCGACCTTGTCCTTCGGCATGTTGACCGCGCGCGCGTTCTGGATGCAGCGACGCAGGCCGGGATTGGAGCTCGGGTCCGGGCCGCCGGACTTCACCGCGATGTTGATGTCCTTGGCCACCCGGTGGAACTGCTTCGCCATGCGGTTCCAGCGCGCGAACATCGCGTGCTTGCGGACTTCGAAGATGCGGCCCATGTCTCTTGGCGGTCCTGGATCCGTCGGCCCGGTCCCCGGGCAGGTAGCCGCGAAGTTTAGTGCCTCCGGGGGGGTGCCGTCGCGCCGGCACGCGGCCCGCTGCGGCGGCCTGCGCCCGGAGCCCGCTTCAGCGGCCGGTCAGGCCCGGCGGCGTACGGGTTTCCCCGGCAGGCCCGGGCTCCTCTGGCGCCCGGCCCAGCAGGTGCCGGACGCGGGGCGGTTCCGGCCCCTGGTGCAGGCGCAGCACCGTCTCGCGGACCCCCTGGTCCGCCTGCGTCGCCCGCTGCCACTGGCGCAGGTGGTCGAGCCAGGTCACCGCCTGGTAGCGCTCGATGAAGCGCCCCGGCTCATCCAGATCTTGCATCAGCGACCAGCGCCGCGCGCCGTCACGCCGGCGCGTGCGCCCGAGCGCATAGGCGGCGTGGACGAAGTCGGCGACGTCCTCGGCGGCCACCCGGTACTCGATCGAGATCACGATCGGGCCGGCCTCCGGGTCGATGCCGGGCCGGCCGGGGTCCTCCGGCAGCGAACGCAGCGGCCCGAGGTCCACCGCGCCGGCGTGGTGCAGCGGCCAGCGCCGCGCCAGGGCGAGCGACGCCACCAGCAGCAGCCCGGCGGTCAACAGGCTGGCTCGCAGCGTGCCGTACTCGGCGTACTCACCCCATAGCCAGCTGCCACCGGCCATGCCGCCGAAGGCGGCGGTCTGGTAGAAGGCGAGCGTCCGTCCGACCACCCAGCGCGGCGAGGAGATCTGCGTCGTGACGTTGAAGGTCGAGAACGACAGCACCCAGGCCGCGCCGGCGGCGACGATCACCAGCGCCGACAGCGCGCTCCAGCGCGACAGCGCGATCACGATCGTCGCGACGCCGAACACCGCCGAAGCCGCCGTGACGATCAGGTCGGCGCTGTAGCGGCGCCGCAGGCTCGTGATCGCGAGCGCCGCGATCACCGCGCCGCCGCCGAAGGCGCCGAGCAGGAAGCCGTAGGTCAGCGCGCCGCCTGCCAGCAGATCGCGGGCGACCAGCGGCAGCGTCGCCCACAGCGCGCTCGACAGGAAGGCGAACAGCGAGCTCCTGACCAGCACCATGCGGATCGACGGCGACAGGCGCGCGTAACGCAGGCCCGCGCCGATCGCCGCGCCGATGCTCTCAGGCGGCAGCGTCGCCGGCACGGAGGGCCGGCGCCAGCGCGCCAGCACCACGATCAGGGCGCAGTACGACAGCGTGTTGCACAGGAACGTGACCGCGACCCCGCCCATCGCGACGATCGCCCCGCCGATCGCCGGGCCGACGGTGCGGGCGATGTTGTAGCCGAGGCTGTTGAGAGCAATCGCGGCCGGCACCTGCGCCACCGGCACCTGCTCGCCGACCGACGACTGCCAGGCCGGCCCGTACAGCGCACTGCCGCAGCCGAGCAGGAAGGTGAAGCCGAGCAGCGACCACGGCGTCAGCGCAGCGCGATAGGCCAGCAGCGTCAGCAGCGCGCCGGCCAGCAGCATGCCGATCTGCGCGATCAGCATCAGCGCGCGCCGGTCCCAGATGTCGGCGATCGCGCCGGCCGGCACCGACAGCACCATGATCGGCAGCGCGGTGGCAGCCTGCACGAAGGCGACCAGGTCCGCGGAGCGCGCCAGCGTCGTCATCAGCCAGGCGGCGCCCACCGTCTGGAACATCGTGCCGAAGTTCGAGGTCAGGCTCGCGACCCAGAGCTCCACGAACAGCGGCGTGCGAAACGGCACGAGCGCCCCGTGCAGCCACGGGGTGGAAGGAGGCTCGTCGGCAGGGGTCATGCCGGGATTGTCGCTCCGCCGGACGCCGGGCGCGAGCGAGCCGTCGCCGGCCGGCGCGCCTGGCCGCTCACGGCGCCTGCCACAGCCCGGCCGCGAACAGCAGCCACATCGCGAACAGGCACAGCGTGCTCGCCGCGTAGGCGCTGAAGCGATGCACGACGCGGTTGTAGCCGATGTGGATCACGCTGTGCAGCGCGCGCAGCGCGACGAAGGCCCAGGCCAGCGCGAGTTCGGCGCCGCTCACGGCGTTCGTGAGCAGCAGCAGCGGCACCAGGGCATAGAACAGCACCGGTGCCTCGAACAGGTTGCGGAAGTTGTCGGCGGCGGCGACGTCGTCGAGGACGCCGGCGGCGAGGCGGCTGGTCGCCACCTGCTGCGGGTCGATGCGGCGCCGGCGCATCTCGCCGAGGCGCGCGACGTAGAGCGCGACCCAGACAGCGGCGGTCAGCGCCACCTGCGCGATCACCGGCCAGAGGATCGCCCGGCTGGCAGGATCGGTCACGGCGCCTCCCCGCCCTCAGGGCCGTAGAACATCACCCACACGGCGAGGTCGTCGGAAAAGTTCTCGAAGCGGTGCGGCATGCGCGCCGGCACGAACAGCAGGTCGGCGGGCCCGAAGCGCTCGCGGCGCCCGTCGCAGACGAACTCGCCGCTGCCGCTCGCCACCACGTAGACCTCGTCGCGTGAGTGCGGCTCCTGCCGGTCAACGCCGCGCGGCGCGTAGATCTCGACGCTGAGCGTGCCGTGGCCGAGGAGCTCGGTGAACAGCGCCCCGGGCAGCGCCGCGAGGCGCGCGCGCGCGACGCTGAGTGGCAACACGCCCGCGCGGCGGTCCGGCGCGCCTGGCGTCGCGGACGGCACCGGCTAGCCTGCCTTGCGCAGCTCCTCGCGGAGCACGCGCCGCAGGGTGCGCTCAAGCGGCTCGCCGGAGCGGCGGATGTGGTCGCGCAGCGCGGCGTTGATCAGCGCCTCGTGGTCGCCGTTGCCGATGCGAAGCGCAGCCTCCTCGAACCAGCGCAGCAGGTCAGCATCGAGCGCGACCGCGAGTCGCCCCTCGGCTGCCGGCGACAGCGTCGCACCGTGTTGACCGGAGGAGAAATCCGCTTCCTCGCTCATGGCTGAACCTCATCGCTGCCGATGTGACGCGCGCCACAGTATGGGCGCGCGCGAGTGCGCGTCAAGGGCTCGCTCACCGGCCGCGCGCGCCGGCGCGGCGTCGGTCGTGGGCCGCGAGTTCGCCCCACACGGCGAGCACGACGAGGACGCCGAGGAAACCGAGCAGCGCGCGCCAGCCGAGGCGGCCGACGCGCAGCGTGACCCACAGCAGTGCGAGCGCGACCGCAGCCTGCAGCCAGCGCGGCCGCCGCCGGAACGCGAGCCAGCGCTCGCCCCAGGCACGTGAGGCCACGCGCAGCAGCAGGTAGAGCGACGCGGCCGCGGCGAGCGCGAGCAGCGCCGCCGGCACCCAGTCCCAGCGCATCAGACAGCGCGCCGCGCCACGGCGCACCGGCAGGACAGGTCGGACCGAGGAGACCGTGGCATCACGGCGCGAGCATCCCGCATCGCGGCCCTGCTCGTCCAGCGCGCCGCGCTCGGCGGCGTCGGCGTCCACGATGAGGTGCTGCGCGGCGAGGCCGCCGGGCGCTAGTGCGACACCGGCTCCTCGCCGGTGCTGACGTCGAGCGTGATGGCGATGCCGAGGTCGGCCAGCGAGCGCAGCAGGCCGGGTGGCAGTTCGACGCTGAAACGCTCGCGCGCGCTCAGGGTCACCGCGAGCTCGCAGCTGCCGCCGTCGCTGCCGAGGCGCGCAAAGAAGCCGCGGTGCGGCGCCAGCAGCCGCAGCTGCGAGCGCAGGAAGGTCTCGAGCGGCGGCAGCGTCGAGCCGAACGGCCACTCGTCGCCCTCAGGCGGAGCCGCCGCGCCGGCCTCAAGGCGGCGCCAGACCGACTCGCCGAGCGGCGCGAACCAGTAGGATCCGGCGTGCGCGCCCCGCGCGCCGCCGGGCTCGCCACGCGGTGAACCGGCCGCCCAGGCATGCGCCGGCTGCAGCCCGAGCTCGCGGGTGATCTCGCCCGGATCGATCGACGGGTGGCGGACGCGCAGGTAGGCGGTGTAGGTGTTCATGCGACGAGGCCACCTCAGGCGGAGGGCTCTGCGGGCAGGCCCCGCGGACGGCAGACGTTACAGCGGCGCGGCCGCAGCGGGAAGTGCGCCGGGCGGCGCCAGCTGCCACTCCCACACCGCACCGTCCTCCGGGTGATCGACGACGCCGGTCGAGGTGAAGCCGAGCCGCGCGAGAATCGTCGCCGACGCGCCGGGACCTGGCCGCGTGTGGGCATAGATGAGGAGCCCAGGCTCCGCGGCCCACGCGATCGCCACCAGGCGGCGCGCCATCTCGGTGGCGAGGCCGCGACCCTCGCCACCCGCGAAGGTGAAGTAGGCGATCTCGACCCGGCCGCCGCGCGGCGGCGCCGGGAAGGCACAGGTGCCGACCGCGCGGCCGGCCGCGACCGCGAGGTAGCCGATGAAGGGCGGCCGGTAGCCGCGCTCGGCGTAGACGGCGACGGTTGAGGGCAGCACGTCGACCGGCAGCGCCGCGAGATCAACCGCCGGATCCGCGGGCCGGCCGTTGCGCAGGATCGGCATCAGCGTGAACGACGGCAGGCGTGTCGCCACGCTCAACCCGACGGCAGGGCCTCGACCCCGCGTGCAAAGCGCGGCAGCACGTCGTCGAGGGCGAGCCATGGAATCGCGCTCTCGCACCAGATGTGCCGCGTCGGCGGGTAGTTCGCCGGCACGTCCATGGCACCGACGTTGACGTCGACGGTCAGCGCGCCGACGCGGCGGCGGAACGCGATCTGCGTCCCGCAGCGCTCGCAGAACTCGCGCTCGCCGATCGTCGAGGAGGCGTAGCGGGCCGGCGTGCCGGCGGTGTACCGAAAGCTCCCGAGCGGGAACGACACGTAGGCCAGCACCGGCGCGCCGGTGGTCCGCTGGCAGACCCGGCAGTGGCAGTAGCCGGTCTCGAGCGGCGGCGCGAGCGCGCGAAAGCGCAGTTGCCCGCAGGCACAGCCGCCGTCGTGCGGCGGATGCGGGTCGGGACCGGGCGCTTGCGCGGACATCGTCACCTGCGTCGGCCTCAGGAACGGCGCGGCGGCGCGGTCAGCGCGCCGAGCCGCGTGTCGCCCTGCCAGATCACGTCGAGCAGCTGGTACACCGTCGCCGCGAGCGGCGTGCCGAGCAGTGCCTCGCGCGTCAGCGCGCGCCCGAACAGCTGCTGGTCGTGCGAGAACGATCGCGCTGCGGCATCGACGATGGTGATGCTCGCGGCGTCGCGCCGGTACACAAGCGACACGCCGCTGCGGTCGGCGGCGCGCGTGCCCTCACCCCACGGGCCGACGATCAGGTCAAAGTGCGCATCGTGCGCGGCCGGCCCCGGCGTCCACTGCACGTAGTACACACACAGCGGACCGGCGGTCTCGTCGTTGACGTAGCCCCAGACCAGCTCGGTCGGCTCGCCGCAGCACGGGCACGGGCCGCCGTCCTGGCGCCTGCCCTCGGCAACCTGCAGCGCGCTACCCGCGCGCGCGGGATCGTTCATGGCCGTGCACCCCGGCGCCCTGCCTCCACGCGCGCCAGCCTAACAGGGATCGGCCGGCACGCACCGGCGCCGCTAACCGTCACGCGCCGCCGGACAGTTCCGCGAGGCCGAGGCGATTGCCCGCCGGATCGAGGAACAGCGCATAGGTCACGACCCCCGGCACTACGGTGCGCGGCAGGATCACGATGCCGCCGGCTGCCTCGATGCGCGCCAGCGCCGCGTTGATGTCCGGCACGCCGAGATAGAAGATCTTCTCGGCCGGATCCTCGCGCAGCCCGCCGCGCAGCCCGCCGGTGGAGGCCGCCGGCACGCCCGCGGCCGCGTCGATCTGCCAGTCGAAGACCCCGGCGTAGAACTCGCGCAGCCCCGCGCCGCGCGGTCCGGCGATCTCGAAGTAGACGATGGGTGCGGACACGATCAGGATCTCCTCCGGGACTCCGAACGCGCGGCGCCGCGGCCGCGCACCCCGGCACTCTAGCGTCCGGCCGGCAGGCTGTCCCGCGCTACAGCGTTGCCGCGATCGCCGCCGCGGCTTCGCTTGAGGTGCGCACCGCGATGACCTCGAAGGGCACCAGGTCGCTCCAAGCGCCGGTCCAGACGCCGATCAGCGACCGGTCGTCGGTGCGCATCAGCTGGAAGCAGCGCGAGAACTCGAGATCCACCCAGCTGTCGAGGTACTCAAGGCCCGCCGGCAACATCCGGCCGCGGCTGCGCGCGCGCCGGTAGATCTCGCTGGCGGCGCCGGGGTTGAAGCTCTCGACGATCATGTACAGCATGCGGACCCCCGCTTCGCTCAAGGCTAGCCCGGATCCTCCGGCGGCGTACGCAGCGCAAGCTCGGTGAGCTCGCTGTCAGAGATCGCCTCGTGCGCGAGCAGCGCGCGGGCGCGCGCCGCGAGCGCCGCCGGCACGCGGACCGAGAACGCCGAGCCGAGCCCCGGCACGTGCGCGTCCGAGTGGACGTAGCAAGGCAGGCCCTCGCCGACCAGCACGCCGAGGATCGCCTCGGCCGAGACGCGCTCGTCGTAGTCGCCGACGCTGCTCCAGCGGTCGTCGGTCACGGGCGCACGCGGCCGAGCGGCTGGCTCGCGATCGGTCGCGCGGCACGCGGTCGCGAGGCGAGCTCAGAGGCCTGCATGGGCCGAGACCGCCGCGCGGATCGTGTTGAAGAACTCGGCCACGTCCGGGCGGCGGCGGCGAAAGTCGTGCTCCTCGGCCAGCTGCCAGCGCCGCTCGGCTGAGCCCGCCACGAGCTCCGCCGTCTCGACCCGCAGCTGCTTGTCCTTGCCGTCCCAGCTGAGGCGGATGCGCACCCGCCGCCTGCCGGCCTCCAGCTCCCAGCGACCGAAGCCCTGCGTCTGGTAGCTCACGGAGTGGATCACGACGCCGTCAACCGACAGCTGCGTCGCGAGCGCCGCGAGCGCGCTGAGGAATGGCAGCGATTCGTTCGACTCGACCATGGACTCTCGGTGCCTTGCGCTGAGACGACGTGACCTGCGCGCCGTCGGTCCCGGGATCGAAGCGGCGCGGCATCGACCCCGGCGATACTACCTCGCTGCCGTCCCCGGCCGGCGGCGCCCTAGGCTTCGCGCGCGGTGGCCGCCGCCGGCACCGCGGTGAGCTGGCGCCACCGCCCCGCGAAGTCGAGCTCGCCCCACGACTCGGCGATCCGGCCGCCGCGGTAGCGATGGATGACGATGCCCGCGAAGCTCACCGCGCGCCCGGTCGCGGCGATGCCGTTGAAGTCGCCGCGCTGCGTCGCCGCCGTGGTGACGCGCAGCACGACCTTGTCGCCGGCACCCCACAGGTCCTCGACGCGGCGACGCGAGTCGGGGAAGGCGGCGGCGAAGGCGCGCTCGAGCCGTTGCAGCTCCGGCAGATCCATGTGGATGCGGCCGGACACGTGGCCGGCATAGTCGGCGCTGAAGAACTCGCCGAAATCGCGGTCGAAGCCGGCATCCGCCATCCGCAGCCAGCGGCGGATCAGCTCGAGCTGCGCGCTCCCCTCACCCTCGTGCGCTGCCCCGCTCATCGATCGCCGCACCCTGCCGCAGTCAGCTGCCGGCGGCGAGGAAACGCGCGGCGATCATCTTCCCTTCCTCGCGATCGTAGCGCCACGGCGACTGTTTGGTGGCCGAGGCGACGACGGTGGTCCAGAACTCGACGGCCGACACGTCCACGTCCGGATGCGGCCGCCGCACCCAGCCGGCCTCGGCCAGCGCGGCGAAGGTCTTCGCGAGCGGCTGGCTGGACGCCAGCGGCCGCAGCCCGGCCGGGATGCCGTCGCCGGTGCGGTAGACGTGCATGCAGAGCTGCACGGCGTCCTCGAGGGACAGACCCTCAGGCCGGTGGGTTCGGAGATAGGCCGCGAGCGCTTCCATTGCCATCCTCATGAGGGGGTTCGCGTGACCCGAGGCGGTCGCGACGCGGTCCGCGAGGACCGCCGGCCGCACCGGCGTTGGCGCCACGTTACCACTCAGGCTCCGCGGACGGCAGCCGCCGAGTGGCGGCGGCTGTCGCCACGCGCCGACGGCCATCGCTCAAGTCGTCGGCGACGCGTCAGCCGGCAGGCGGCGCCGTCGGCGGACCCTTGAGCTCGACCGTGTTGCCCTCCGGGTCCGAGACGTAGAACGAGGGCCCTTCCCCTTCCGCCCCGTAGCGGGACGCGAGCTCGCCGGCCGCGACGCCGTGCGCGGCCAGGAATTCGACGATGGCGGCGGCGTCGAAGGCCTCGAGGCGCACGCACAGGTGGTCCATGTTCCGGCCGGTCCGGCCCGGCGCCGCGCCGCCGGCCACACCGAGCCGGCCGGTCACGGTGACGAGGTCGATCAGCGAGCGGCCGGCGCGCAGTTGCACGAGCCCGAGTTCGTCCTGACGGCGCTCGACGCGGCAGCCGAGCACGCCGCAGTAGAAGTCGAGCATCGCCGGCAGGTCAGCGACGCGCAGCACGACGTGGTCGATGTCGCGAATCCGGATCACAAACGACCTCCTTGCCGGCGCCAGGCGCGACCGTCATCAGGCGAGCGCAACGCCGGCCACCGCTGGCCCGCATTCAGAGCGCGGGCATCTTCTGCTGCTCGGCGAGGCCCCGCGCCGCGGTCCACGCCGCCGTCACAAGACCGCGCACCACCGCGACCTCCTGGTCGCTGAAGCGCGCGCACTGAGGCGTCGCGACGATGCCCATGACGCTCCCCTGCGCGCGCAGGTCGCGCCCGCCGCGCGTCACGCCGGGCTTCATCGGCGGGCGGAAGTCGGCGAGCCAGCAGCTCGTCACGATCGCGAGCGGCAGGGCGTCGATGATCGACCGCGGCGTCTGCTGATGGCCGCTCACGCAGCCCGGCGCGTTGAGGTGCGCGCCGAGAGGCGCCGGGCCGAACGCCGCAGGCGACGGCGCGAAGAGCAGCGCGGCGAGCGACGACTTCATCATCGGCAGCTCCGGGCAGGGCAAGCGGCGGTGGCCGTGCGCTGGCAGCGCCGCCAGTGCCGGACGCTACGGCATCGCCAGCGACGACACCAGCAGAGCGTCACGTCCGGCAGCAGCCGCCGGCCTGCTGCATCGGCGGACACTTCACCGAGCCGTAGGAGCAGAACACGCAGCAGTCGCCGGGCTTCGGCCGCAGCAGCGCGTGGCAGCGCCGGCACTCGTGGAAGTAGATGCAGGCGTCGGTCGGCATCATCTCGATGCTGGCGGCGCCGCAGTGCGGGCAGCTGAGCACCGATTCCAGAACCGGCCCGGCGGCAGGCGCGCGGCCTTCAGACATCGGAGTGCTGCCGGACCGCCGTGTAGGCCGCCGCGAAGATCTCGGCGTGCTCGCTGCGACGCTTGCTGAAGTCCTTCTCCGACATCAGCTGCCAGCGCGGCGCGTCGGCGGCGCCCTCGACATGCGCCGCGTAGGTGCGCAGCTGCCCCGTCTTGCCGTTCCACACCATCCGCACGCGGCTCAGGCGGCGGCCAGCCACCAGCTCCCAGCTGCCGAAGGCCGGATAGTCGTAGCGCATGGTGTAGATCGCGAGACCGTCCACGGAGAGGCGCGTCGCGAATCCGGCGATCGCGTTCAGGAACATCAGCGAGTAGGCCGCATCGGACATCGTTCGCGCTCCCGCGACGGCCTTGCGCCGAGGTGATGGTTCCGGACGCTGCTCAAAGCCGCGGCGCGCGACCGCGACGCCGCGCCACGCGAAGGCTACCCGATCGCCGCCTGGCACTCCAAGCGCCGGCAGCCGGCACCTGACGCTCGCCGCCATAGGCCGTCAGCCACCGTCGGAGCAGTACGTCGAGCCCCAGACGATTTCCCGAATCGTCGGACGCGGCGTGGGCAGCGCGTCGAGGTAGTCCCAGAGCGCGATCCGAAACGCCTCGGCCCGCGCCTTCGCGCCGCGGCGGATGCGGGCGTTGCCGGTGAAATAGGCCACGACGATGCAATTGAAGCGGCCGGTGGTCGCGACGAAGTCCCCGCCGGGATGGGCGAAGGTCTCGCTGCCTTCTGGTCGGGCCGCCAAACGCCGGCGCGCGTCGAGGGCAAATTCCCGCTGCCCGAGCAGCGGCACGATCAGCGCCAGCAGGTCCCGTGGGCGCTCGCCGTAGGAGCGGATCTCCATGACGGCCTCGACGCTGGGAGGCGGCGGCGGTGGTGACGCCGCGCGAACGCCGAGCGGCAGCGCCAGCAGCAGTGCGAGTGTCCGCTGGCGCCGCAGGCGGCCCAGCGACGACGGCGGACCGCGGTCGGCCGCCGCAGGGCACCGGCGACGTGGTCGCGCGGCGGAGTTCCCGGACTGGTCAGGCGCTGCGCATCGCATAGCCGAGCGCCAGCACGCCGAGACCGACAAACAGCACGACGCGCAGCCAGAAGCCGACCGGGTTCCCGATCCGTTCGACGCTGCCGACGCGCGCGGGCACGCGGCCGCGCCTCACGCCAAAGACGCCGAGGCTGACCAGCAGCAAACCGACCGCGGCAACGAAGAATCGGTTCGGCACGTGCGCACACCGGCTGAGGCAGAGCGGCAGACGTCCGTCGACGGACGCTCGGCCTAGTGGTCGTTGACGGCGCCCGGCGAAGCCATCAGGCCGCATCCCGGCCGGTCACGATCGGCGGCCGGTCGTCTTCAAAGATAAGCCATCCCGGCCGCGAAATCGCAACGCGCTGAGCGGCGCCTCGCCTCACGGCGCGACCGGGGACCGCGGGACAGCGGATGGCTCACGGCCGCGCCGCGCAGGCTCACCCGCGTCGCGCGATCAGCCTGCGCCGCATCCACACCCCGTCATCGGTCGCGCTCGCCCCATCGCCAGGCCGGCGGCTCACCCTTGACGAGGCAGACCGCGATCAGCAACGCCGTCAGGACGAGCGAGCCGATGGCGAACGTGGGTACCCGGCTGGGCAGGAAGCGGAGGCCGAGCCCGAGCTCGCAGGCGGCGAAGGCCAGCATCACGACCCAGCCCTGCCAGGTGGTCGGCGGTCCCCAGCCCCAGCCGAAGCGCTTGGCCGGGAACCAGTAGCGGGTCAGATCAGCCATGGCGGCGAGGTCCTTTTCAATCAACTGTCGGCCAACGAGGGCAGCCGGCGAGGCCGACGCAGGGGTTCACCACCGCGACCCTATCACCGCAATCGATCGTCTGCCCGCTGGCGCAGCCAGGCGACGATTTCGAGGTGAACGGCCGGCGCGGCGGCGGCGAAGAACAGCAGCGTGGTCGACGTCGTCAGCTGGTCAACGCGCTCCGCGGGATTGAGCATCGCGCTTGCGACCACCACGACCAGCGCGACCGGGACCGCCAGCGACAGCAGGCGCGTCGTGCTGCGAGGCTCGGCGTCGAACCAGGCATCCGCGCGAAAGTAGTCGACCGCACGAACCAGCGTCGCGAGCGAGCTGCCGAGCAGCAGCAGGAACAGCGCAACGACCAGCAGCCGCATCAGGGTCACCGGCGCGTCGCCGATCCAGCGCATCATGCCGCAGGCGCCGATATCGAAGAGCAGCAGGCCGAGCAATTCGAGGATGAGCAGCGACCGCGACGCCGAGACTTTCATGACGAGCTCACCCTGATGTTCATCGTTCGTCGCATCGCGCCGCGCGTCGGCATCCGGGAGCCTCGCCGCCGATCCGTCCCAGCATCGCGCCGTGCGGCGCTGACGGGCCGGTATAACCCCGATGCCGATGATTGCCGGCCAGAACAGGGACGCAAACAGCTCCCCCGGACGGGCCGGGCTCGGGCGCGGATCCGGCCAACGGCGGCCGCAGCCACGATCGTGACCGGTGGCGCTGCGCCGGGCAACAGCAGCGCGAGCCTGATCCTCAGCCGGCGGGGCTCGACGTGCTCGCGCATCGACTGTCGAATGCGCAGGCTCTGCCGACGACGACGACCGGCGCCGCCAGCCGCTGGCACGCCTTGCGCGACATTCCATCGCGATGGGGATCGCCGCCGATCGTCATGCGCCTTCCGGCCAGGGCAGTTCACGCGGCGTCTCGACGTGCGGCACCTGCTCCGGCGGACCGCCGAGCATCCAGCGGACGTTGCGGACAGCGGCGGTGATCGTGAGCTGATGGTGGACTGCAAGGCACAGCGCCCGTAGCTCGGCGCCGACCGGAACGGCGGATCGGCCCAGCAGGCGCGCGATCGTCCCGGGCCCACCGAGCGGCGCGACTGTGACCAGGGCCGACCGCCCGCCGAGCCGCGAGTAGCGGATCTCGAAGTGCTTCAGGCCGGCGGACACCGCCAGCGACCAGCCTGCAGCCCGCCGCAGGCGCACGTCGGAGCAGGCAAATTGCCTCGCGCGCAAGGTCTCGCCGAGCGCGATCGCCAGTTCCGGCGCCGGGCGCCGAGCATCGTCGTCCGGCTGCGACGAGAGCTCGTCGAAGAGAACGCGCGGCACGGGGTGCACGGCGCTCAAGCGCGGGCCGGGGCGGCGCGCGCCGCCGCGGCCGCATCAGGTCGGCGCCCGATCGCTGTCATCGACCTGCTCCTTGGTCGATCGAAACCTGTCGTCGCTCGCGCCTTGAGCCGTCAGCAGGCAGGAAGAGCGCGCAGCAGCTCCGCTGGTCACAGCACGCATCGTACTCCCGCAGCAGCGAGGCCCGGTAATCCGCGGGATGCTTCGCCCGCAAGGCGCGCGCTCCCCGTTCAAAGCGTAACCGACGGCGACACCGACGCCCTACCGGGCGACGTGCCTGGGCGGCGGTCAGTCGCCACCGCCGGTCCGCTGATCTTCGGCGCGGTCATCGTGGCCTGATGCGACAGGTTCGCCTCCATGGCAAGAGATGACCGATCCGCTGGCGCGTCGAACACGCGTTCGCGCGCCGCGAAGCTTCGCGAGCCACTCTATCGCGCCAGGCCGTTGCAACGATAACGGAGGGGCGCGTCGGCAGGCACTAGATCGAGGCGTCCGGCCGACGCTTCGCCCGGGCACGTCTCACCGCCCGGTAGACCAGCACGCCATTGAGTACCGGCGCGGCGACAGCTCCTGCCACGAACCACAGCCACTCGGCACGTGCCGACGACGTGAGCAGCTGAGGCACCCCGAGCGCGAGCCCGAGCACGAGCAGCCACGGCACTGGGTGGAAGACGGCAAGGCGCATCCCGGACTTGCGGGGACGCTGCTGGTCCGTGCCGAGATCACGCGGCAGCTTGCCGAGCGATGCCAGCAGCAGCAGCAACCACCGAAAGAGGGCCGGCACCGCGACGATACCGGCGATGAAGCCAAGCGGCAGGGGCCAGAGTGACGTGAGCGAATCCATCCGCCGTCAGCTTGCGGTGCAGCGCCAGTCAGTCGCAAGCGTCAACGTGACCGAGTGACGTCCGCAGTCCGCTCGTTGCAACGGCGAGGCCTCATCCTGGTCGCTCTTGCCCGGCCGAAGTTCCGGATCACGACGGATCCTTGTCGAACGCCCGCGTCTCAGGCGGCAGCCGAACCCACGGGTGCCGGCGGCAATCGTAGATGGACACCTGCGGCGCCGGAAAGCCGGGATCGGCCAGCGCACCGACCGCGACGCTCACGACGTCCTGTTCGCCGTCTTCGGTGTGGAACACGGTGCTGCCGCAGGTCGGGCAGAACCTGAATCGGAAGCTCGCGCCCTGATCCCCGACGCGAACGTATTCCGTGGCGGTGCCGATGACCGTGAACGGTGCACGGAAGCTCGCCAACGCGGCGAATACGCTGCCGCTTCGCTTCTGGCAGGCCAGGCAGTGGCAGATGCCGACGCCCCGCGGTTCGCCCTCAAGCTGGATTCGCAGCTGTCCGCAGCAGCAGGAGGCCGTTCGGGATGACATGTGGTACCTCGTCCGTGACTCCCGGCACGCCTGACGACGATCGCCGGCGGCCGGAGGTGCCGGGCAGGCAAGGTCACCGCTCAGGGTCGCCTGAACGCTGGCTTGACCGGCGCTCTCGCGAATCGAGGCGAAGCGCTCTGCTGCGGTGGCGGAGAAGCAGCATACCTCTGCCGTACCGGATCAGGAATATGCCGAGGAGACCGAGGTGAACGACGGCGGTGACGGCACGCCGCCGCGACCGCTGCCGGTACCGAGGCGCCAGGGGCGAGGTCACCTGAGGGCGTGCTGCCGGCCGGGGACGAGGCGATCGTCGCCTTGTCGCACACGCTCGCCAGCGCATCGCCGCCGCCGACGCATCGATCGAGCGGCTCGTCAGATCCCGGTCGGCAAGTCGGCGCCGAGATCGAGGCGAAGAAAGACCAGCGCCGACCAGAACAGCATTCCGATCGAGGCCAATGACGCGACGATGAAGATCAGGCTGTGAAACGCGGCCGGCCCTTCGGCGGCAAGGCGCGCGACGTGCGCCAGCACGCTGAGGGCGAACAGGATACCGGTCGTCGCGACATAGGCCTTCATCGGCAGCTCCTCCGCAGACTCACCATTCGAGCGCCATCGAAGCTCACGCCGGCGGGCTCGGCCACCGTCGCCGACGCGCCCTGCCCAGCAAGCATCAGGGCGGTGACGAACTTCATGCCTGCGACGATGCGCCCGCGCCGCCGTCGGCGGCAAACGCCTGCCAGGCAGCTTGCGCTGTGTGCTCGCTGCCAGCGATCGTCCGCGAAGGGCCGGTCATTTCCGACACCACGCTCCCAGTGCGGCGAACGCGGCCGCTTCGTCAAGTTGCCCTGCCTCGGCGGCGAGCTCGCGAGATGCCCACTCAGGGAACGCCTGTTCGTCGGTACGGTGTCGGCCCGCGGCAGTGTGCCGCTCACGGATGCGCGCCAGGTGCCGGTGCGAAAGGTGACCGGCCACCCGCAGCAAGGCCGGCCAGAGCCGGCGATGGACGAAGGTGACCTTTCCCTCGACGATCCTGCAGACTAGGACGTCAGGGCAATCCCTGACCGCGCGCGTCAGCGCGAAGATTTCCCGCGCCCGCGCATGCGCCCACCAATTGCCACCGACTGGGCCACCGGCGATTGCAGCCGCGAGCGTCGGAACAGGGCCCGCAGCGGACTCCAGCACGACGCCGTTGGCGCGCACGAACGACAGGGCTTGCGTGACAGTCACTGCAGACGGCCGCCGGCGTTGCCTCACCTGTCGCTCGAGCGGCCGCATCACCGCGGCGCCGCAGCGCCGACCGGCTGCTGCACCGCGGCGGCCGCTCCAACCGGCGGTCAGGCGCTGCCCGTGGCAACCTCCTCCATCAGTGCGAGCTGGTTTCCATCAGGATCCGTGAACTCCGCCAGCCACAGCTCCGAGCTGGCCGTGCGATGCACGACGTGCGGCGTCGCGGCAAATTGGACTGCGCGTTCCTTGAGCGACGCGTACAACGCGTGAATGTCCGCAATCTGGAAATAGATCGCCGATCCTCGCTGCGCCGCCCGGCCCGGCGGCATCACACCGACCAGCAAGCGAATGCCACTGCAGTTGAAGAAGGCCATTTGCGGCGGCGCCCCGAACAGGAACGGGATTCCCAAGGTATCGCGGTAGAACGCCACTCCGCGCTCAAAGTCATCAACCGGGATCAGCAACTGCCTGATCGTCGCGTGGCCAAGGTTCATCGCGCCCTCCGTCAAGGTGCCGACGCCTGCTGCCGCCTGCGGAGCAGCCTGAGCGCCGGTGCGCCAGTGCGCCGCTAGCATCCACGAGGAGCTTGCTCGATCAGCGGCGCCCGGACCAGTCATCAGGGTTCGCTGGCGCCTGCGACGGCAAACGTCTCCTCCGATAGCAACCTCGTCCCATCCGGCTGTCGTCGAAAGACCGGCAGCCAGCGTTCGTGGGTTCGAACGGACGATCCACCCGCCTGCGACGTCCGCAGGCATGACTCATGCCCGCAGGTGACCGCCATTTCGCCGAGCTCCAGGATCCCGTCGTAGCTACCGGCGCAATGATAACGCGCCTGTGCAACATCGCCAGCCATCGCCGCCGCGATGGCGGCGCGCCCACGATCTGACCCCAATCTCGCGGCGGGGCACACGTCGCGGCAATTCCAGGCGCGTCGCCGGTGCTGAAGTGGGCGTACCACCGACACGGAAATTCGCCGGCCCGGGCCGGCGTGCGGCCAGGGGTTGCGGCACCTGTGGCTATACTGCCGACGATGGCCGTCGCGACGAGTAGTGCGGGCACGGCAAGCTTCTTGTCGATGGGCGTCATCGTTCACGACCGCGCCAACCGACTGTTCGATGTCACCGCATAACTAGAGGCCGCGCCATCTCGCCAGTATCGCGAGCACCGTCGGCACCAGGAACAGCAACGCAAAGACCTGCAGTTCCTCCGCGACACCGTAGCCGGCCCGCGTCACGCCGGTCCACATGTTGAAGGCGCAGATCACAAGCCACACGACGACGAACGAAGCGGTCGACTGGACCGGTGCGTTCGGGAAATTGGCCGAAAAGAGTCGCCCCAGAATGGTCGCCGCGGCGAGCAGAAGCACTCCTACGGCAAGAAATAGCGCGGTTCGCATCAGCCTACTCCTGTCGATCGGTCGTGGCGCCGAACCGAGCGTTCGGCGTCTCGCGACCAGGTTGGGCGGCTACCAGCTGCCGCGGTATTCCGGACGCACGATCGTTCACAGCCGCCACGGCCGATCGTAGGGGGTCGCCAGCGAGCGCGGTCCGGCGGGAGTGTCGATGGTGGCCGCGAGATGCCCCGCGACGCCTGCTTGCAGCGGCGCGACTGAGACGACACCGGCCAACCCGAGCCGCTCAAACAATGAGCTCACGCGAGCCGGATCGGAATGGAACGCTTCGAGTCGACGTAGCCGACAGCCGAGATCCTTTAGGCGGCGAGCGGGGTGCACGCCGCTCGGCCATTGGATGAGCGCGGGAACAACCCCGTCGAGCGAAGGGCGACCGTTCGGAGGAACTGTGATTCGCCACTCGAATTCCCCGCGGCTCATCGACTCGACGGAGCCCAGGTCCTCCCGCGCCTCGGCGAGCGAAGCTTCAATATTGTCTGAGCGCGCGACCCATGCGGACAATCGCGGGACGTCAGCCGCGAGGCAGTCGTCGAGCCCAAACCAGCGCGGACGGCCAGCTGGCGCGGCGGCCGGATTGATAGAGATTACTTCCAGGTAGGTTGTCGCACCGAGACTCAGGAGCAAGTTGTGCGTGCCCATTCGAGTGTGCTCGCCGCCCTTCTGCAGAGGCACACCAAGAGTCTGCTGCACGTATCGCGCACCTGCCTCGAGCGACGGAGCGGTGACGACGAGATGATCGAACGCGCAATCGCCCACGCGTACCCCTAAGGCCCCGGTGGAGCGACGTTGCTGCGCGGCCAGGTTCCGGACACCTCATCGTTCACGGCCGCTCCGGGTGACAGCGAGGCTGCACCGACGCATTCATGCGCCAGCACCGCTGCTGGTCTCCACCCCGAAGCAGTGGCAATACCCGTCGTCGTCCGTTACCAGGAATTCACTCTGACCGTAGTCACGATCAGTGATCTCTGAGACCGTGTGGTCGAGCCTTTGCAAGCGCTGTCTCGGTGCGTGGAGGTCGCGGGGAGCCCAGTAGAGCCGAATGCCCTCATAGTCTCGCGGCTTGATCGGTGAGCCTGCCCGTTGATTGAGCCAAAAGTACAGGTGCTCGTTGCGGACCATGCAGGCCGTGAGTTTGTCGCCCTGCCGCGTCGCGCGATCCATCGTGAGACCCAGACCCTCAACCCAAAAGCGGAGGCTCTTCTCAAGATCCGCGCTTGGGATAACTGGAATGCACGAGTCCACCTGCACCGAGGCCTCCCGTTCCGCCTAACGTCTGAGTCGACCGGCAACGCGCTGCGGACCGCGCTTCGCCCTCATTTCGATCTCGGCCAAGCAGGGCTCACCGCACGTTACCGCTCGCACGAAGCGTCAGGCCGCAGTTCGCGCCGTGAGTGCCGAGCCTGCTCATTGACCTTCAGGCGGCTGCCATAGCTCGACCTTGTTTCCCTCTGGATCGATGGCCCAGGCAAACTTCCCGTACTCGGATTCGTCAATCTTCTCGAGCACGTTGCAGCCCTCGGCCTTCAAGACCTTGACCAAGGCGTGGAGGTCTTCCACTCGGTAGTTGACCATGAAGGGAGCCGTGCTCGGGGCGAAGTGATCACCTTCTTCCGGACCGATGGACCAGACGGTTGTCCCAGCGACCGGCTTGCCCCCGGCGTCAGTCCAGGTAAAGGCCGTTCCGCCCCAGGATTGGACGTCGATTCCCAGGTGCCGTTTGTACCAAGCCCGCAACGATTGCGCATCCTTGGCCTTGAAGAAGATGCCGCCAATGCCAGTGACTCGCTTCATGTCAACTCCAGTGCGCGGTGGTGGCGAGCGAAAGGTTTCTTCTGCGGCCTAGCGACCACGTTGAGTGGCTGTCAGCTGCAGCCGTCTGCGAGGCACTTTGTTGTTCACGGCCGCTCCAACCGATAGTGCGGACGGGCCATTCAGATTGCGTAGGCACCGGCCAAGAGGTAGCCGGCGGCTATGAACATAGCGCCGACGCCGAGCCAAAACGGCGGCTGGGCATTGCTTCGCACGGAGGCGCGGCGGCTTGCAATGGTTCTTCCCCGGAGCAACTTCGCAATTCCCGTCCCGGTGAGGGCGGGGCCGAACACAACAAAGCTGATGCTTGTGAAGTGGTTCACGGCGCCGGCTCGGCCAACGACTAGATTGAGCGGCCACACCACGTCGCGGCAATTGGACCAAGTTGCCCCTCACGACCGCCCGAATTGTCAGGACAACCGCGTTTCGATGCCAGACAGGAACCGCTCGGAATGCACTTGAGCTGATTCCTTGACAATTCAGTGCGACGACACGGGGACCCGAAGATACTGCTGTAGCATCCTAACAACTTCATCGGCTTCGGCATCGCTCGGTCCGTCGTCGCCCGCCGATGTTGATGTTAAGTGCTCGAGCCACGCCGGGTCACCGAGCTCCGTTTTCCAGATCGAAAACAGGACAAACTCGTCCTTGCCCTCGGTAAGCCCCAGCGCGATCAGAAAGAACGCCGCGGACGCGCTTGGGGACATGCCCAGCGTGACGAACCCCCACAAGCCGAAGCCTGGCAGCTCCTGCGCCCGGAGAATGATGCGATCAATCTGTTCGAATGCGTAGACGCAGGTCTGCCGTCTGACCCAGAAGCGCCGCGTAACGATCGCTACCGACCGCCGCGATCGATCCACCGTGACGTGGCGGTCGTATGAGAACAGAAGCATCGCACGCGCCACCCACGGCGTGCGGCCGCAAAGCCGATCACCCTGAACATCCAGCTTGGGCGCTATCAAGAGCCAGTGCACGTGCCGAGGATAGCGAACTGTCGACGGCTCGGCGACCCTCCGATCAGCTGCCGCCATCTGAGCGCCACCTGAACGCCCACGGCCGCTCCAACCGATAGCCAGGCGTCCGCGACTGTGTTGGCTTGGTTCTGGCTGGCGCCGGCATCGCTGGCGCGGCTCTGAATCCGCCGGCCGACGAACGGAGCAATCGCAGCTTACAAGGGGTCAACTAGAACGGCGGTTCCATAGCTTAGGACTTCCGCGGCACCCACCATGGGGCCGGTGTCATAGCGAATTCCGACGACGGCGTTGGCTCCGAGCTGTCTGGCGTGCGAGAGCATCAGTTGGAACGATTCCTCGCGAGCCGATTCGCAGAGATCTGAAAAGATACCGGCGCGACCTCCAAACAGCGTCCGCAGCGAGCCGGCAATGGTCATCGGGAGCGACCGGGTCCGCACGGTTATGCCGCGCACGACGCCGAGAGACTTCGAAACTCGAAATCCGGGAATATCAAAGGTCGTGCTTGTATGCATGGTCATTCCATTTCAGTGTGTCGCGAACTCCCGCCCACTGGCGACGCGAAACGGGCCGCGCATAACGGCCAAGTTGAGCGGCCATGCGATACGGCCATCTTCGAGTCACTTTATCAGTCACGGCCGCTCCAACCGATAATTAGGCGCCGAAGGGTTGCGGGTGATGGCGACATTTCGCAACGTTCGGTTGTGTTCTACGGACAGAACCATCGGGTCACACCGCAAAATAGCAACTTGCTCCGGTGTCAGATTCGCCGCAACCCAGCCTCTCGCGTATGGAGGGGTCTTACTTTCAAAATGATATCGGCCGGCAAGACTTGCCGCCGCCGTTTCTGGCGCGCCCTTTCGTAGATAAACCATGTAGCCAGGGTCGGCATTTTCGAATTGCCCCACGAGGGGAACGGGGTCCGCACAAGGGGGAACTAGGGTTGGCGGTCCGCCCGCGCACGCCGAGATTGCCAACGTAGCGCCGATTCCGAAGGTAACGCCGCGTGTTCGTGTCACAGGCGCCTAACGCCCGCGCTCAGCGGCGCCCCGTACACGCCTTACCAGCGAGGCGCGCCCAAACTTGTTTGCCGCGCGCGCCGAGCACTTTGCCGCGGATGGAAGCGTCCGCTGTAGCGTAGTTAGCCGACATAGCTCTACTCAGTGCTCCTGTCTGTTTCCCGCGGTCAGCCAGCCGTCGCATTCTGCACCAGAGGGGCGGCACAGCGCATTTAGCTCGCCTTGGCACCCCACCACACCCTCGTGAGTTGCGAGCATCGTTCGCGCGCAAAGGAGACTGACGGAGTGATCTTCGTCGTCGACGTAGAGCCTCGGCTCATAGCCGAGGACGGCAATGCGTTCAGCCAAAGACTGGGCGACCTGGAGCGACGGCGCAGCGACTGTGTACTCGATGAGCATCGGTTGGGTCATGTCTGCGCCGTTCGAAGCGACTTGGCGGAGGACCTGACCATCGGTGTCATCAGGGTACTGCATGCCTATGTCGGCTAACGCTCGCGTTGAGCGGCCGCGCGCCGAGCGCCGCTGCGCGTCGCGAGTGCACAATATACCCGGACGCTCGCGACGCGCACGCACTGACCTCTCGCGGTCCGTTCGAACGCGTTGTTTGGCGACATCTGGTATCTCCTTCTTGGGCGGCACAAGTAGCCTGACAGCCACGCAGCCACCCACTGCCATGAGTGCAGCAACAATTCCCGCGCGCTCAAGTAGCTGCGTCGGGCGATACACCGCAAGGCCAGCTAGCACGCCGAGGCCCGCAAGTAAGGGTGGACCGCCAAGTGCCAGGGCCAGAAATCCTCGTGCGCGAGGTCGAAAGTCGCCGGACAGTGCGCAGCCGACCAGCCCAACAATGAAGGCGCATACGGATGCGACGCTGAGCTCGCCAACGTGAAACAGGGGACCAGGATTAGCCAGGCGCACCATTGGCCACAGCACGAGACCATTGAAAATGGCTGCTCCGCCAAAGATGCAGGCAGTGGCGACGCCGGCAGGAATTCTAAGGGAACCGGCGGTCGGCACTGGATTTCGCCTAACGACCAGGTTGAGCGGCCGAGGTAGTCGGCCATATTCGAGGCAGCTTATGGGTCACGGCCGCTCGAACCGATAGTTAGCTTTCAGTCTTGAGCCGCAAGCTCCTCCCGAACGATACGTCGAACGACATCGCGAGTCATCGGCTCTTCCGCTACCCCAAGGTGCGCGTTCAGAGCCTCGTTAATAAGGGTCTGGTACCCGCGTCCGGTCCGATCCGACAGCGCCTTGAATCGCGCGATTACGGCATCGTCGAGAAAGATGGTGATACGGGTCTTCCCTTTGGTAGAGAGCACCGCGCCGCGTTTCGCTTTGGAAAAGTCATATTCCTTCTTCATAGGTTCGCCGCTCTTTCGGTGTGGCTTTTCGAACAGAGATATATCGAACATCATCGTCGCGGCATGAGAAGACTACGACCATTAACGATCCGAACGCGTTCAGGCCGATCGATACGAATCGGCGTTCGGAGTCGACCGCCTCATCTTCGGCCGTAAGGGCAAGTGGGTCATTCAGTACCCCGTCGCCGTCCGAAAGTGGAACGCCGTGTTTCCTCAGATTCGCCGCATTCTTCTTCGGATCGAAGGTGGGGCTCATACAGATAGTATATGCATGGTATGCATATACTTCAAGTCGGAGGATTCTGGAAGTTAACGACCAGGTTGAGCGGTCGTGCGTCCCAGAGCGCGGATCCAAGCAGGAAGACAGCCGCATAGAGCGCCAACAGACTCGTCGGCGCGAGTATTAGCAGCGCCTGAATCGCCAGGAGAATGCGGCTCAAGCGTTCTTTCATGACCTCTAACGACCAGGTTGAGCGGCCGTGCGGTACGGCCGTATGCAAGGCAGTTTATGGATCACGGCCGCTCCCACCGATAGTTAGATGACTTATCGATACACGTCCCTGCGATTTCCGACCCTAAAGATCGTTACCTCTCGGCGCGCGTCGTCGATGAGATAGACGATGCGAAATTGGCGTTGACGCAGGCGATACCGGTCGTCGTAGCCCGCCAATTTCTCGGATCCGTGAGGCCGCGGGTTCGCCGCGAGGCCGCCAATTCTCTCAACGATTCGGCGTCGGTCACTCTTCGAGTCGATCGCCTCGATCTCTTTCGTCGCCGAGGGCTTGAGTAGAAGCCTATATTCGGCCACGGCGCTTGAGGCCGGTCACGAACGATTCGAAGGTGACACTCTTTTCGGTGCGACGCGACGCGAAGGAATCAAGATCAGCCGCGTCCTCAGCAAGGGCTGCACGCACCGCGTCATTCACCATGTCCGAGACCGAGCGGTCGGACGCTGCTGCTCGGAGGCGCAGGGCTTTGTGCACGTCCGGCGCGAAGTAGACAGTAGCGCGCTTAGAACTTTCCATACCGCCATCATCGCACAATGACGCTATGACGTCAAGACGTTATGAGGTCATCTAACGACAAGCTTGAGCGGGTCGCAGCACGCCCGCATTGCCGTGATGACTCAAGGACGAGGGCACCGTATCGTTCACGACCCGCTCCGAGCAGTAGTTAGATGAAGTAGCAGCAACCTCGTCGGCTTAGCTCTTTCCCCGGAGCCGGTACCAACTTCGCGTAGGTTCACGCAACTTCAGCATCTTCAGCCACTCGTCGCATTCGGCGTCGCTGTAGCCCAGGAGTTGGCCCTCCAGCCGCTCGAATCCTTCGTTCCAACCGGACCTCTCCGAAGCGCGGAGCATCTGGATGTACGCGTCAATCCGCCCCGCTTCGGATGGGCGAGCGAAGAAGAGACGACGAATCCCACGCACGTGAGGATGGGACGCCAGCGGCGGTGCAGTCAAGAGGT
>JANYAE010000027.1 GCA_025355105.1 Pseudomonadota bacterium
CATCGCAGAGTACACTCGTTCGTTGCGGTGCTTCGCCGGTCCAGAACGGTAGGGTTGGCGGCGAACCATGCGCATCCTCCACAAGCACGCTCCCGGCAGATTCGATCCGCTGAATCCTCCAACTTGTATTACCCAGCAGGATCACATCGCCGGGGCTCGAATCGACGGCAAAATGCTCATCCAGCGTAGCGATCTGCACACCGTCAGGCTCAAGAATTACGTTGAAAAGCGCCGTGTCCGGAATCGCGCCGCCGTTCGAAATGGCAATCATTCGCGCTCCGCGCCGCGCATGCAACTGTCCGTGGATCCCATCGTGCATCAAGTAAGCGCCAAATCGGCCACGGCTCGACTCGATTCCATCGGTCAAGATCGCGACTAATTCCTCGAAGTGTTCACGAGATAGATTTCGGTACGAGTATGCCCGACCAAAAACCTCGAAGAGCGACTCCTTATCCCACGACTCCGCGCCGCACTCAGCCACCATCTGCTGCATTAGCACGTCGATCGGTTGCGGCGGAATTTCAAGCAGGTCAAGCTCTCCCGCCCGCACCTTCCGAACCAGCGCCGCCTGCTCGACCAAGTCATCGCGCGTGGTGGCAAAGAGCCGACCCTTCGAAATAGCGCCACGCCAGTGCCCTGCTCTTCCAAACCGCTGTACCGCGACTGCCACCGCCCGCGTGCTCGCGATCTGGGGCGATGCCGGCAGCGCTGCCGGCGAGCCGACGCCGGCGACGCGCGAGGCGCGCGCCGGCTGAGCCGCCGTGCTCAGCGGTAGCGCGCCATCAGCTTGCCGAGCGCGGCCGCACCCGGCGTCAGCCGCTCATACGGCAGCCGGTTGAGCGGCGTCGCCGCGGTCTGGTTGACCGCGTGCAGCTCGCTCGCCGAGCCGTCGCCGGCGTGGATCAGGCCGGTGACGTACTCGCCGTCCTTGAGCTTGCGCTCGATGTACGAGTAGGCGGCGGCGCGGTCCGACGGGTCGTAGCCGCCGTCCAGCTTCTTCAGCCGCACGTGGCTGCCATCGTGCAGGCCGACGACCTTCGACTCGCCGGGCGCGTAGTCGACCGCGATCTCGCTGGCGCGCGGCACGAAGTCGGCCTCGACCGCCGCATGGTAGTGCTCGCGCGTGAACGCGTAGCTCTTGGTCGAGCCCTCGTGGTCGTTGAAGGTCACGCACGGCGACAGCACGTCGATCAGCGCGAAGCCCTGGTGGCGCAGGCCGGCCTGCAGCAGCGGCACGAGCTGCGCCTTGTCGCCCGAGAAGCTGCGCGCCACGAAGCTCGCGCCGAGCGTGAGCGCGAGCAGCACCGGGTCGACCGGCGACTGCAGGTTGGCCTCGCCCTTCTTCGACTTCGTGCCGATGTCGGCCGAGGCCGAGAACTGGCCCTTGGTGAGTCCGTAGACACCGTTGTTCTCGATCACGTACAGCATGTTGACGTTGCGCCGGATCGCGTGCGCGAGCTGGCCGAGACCGATCGACAGCGAGTCGCCGTCGCCGGAGATGCCGATGTAGGTAAGTTCGCGGTTGGCGGCGTTGGCGCCGGCCGCGATCGAGGGCATGCGGCCGTGCACGCCGTTGAAGCCGTGCGCGCCGCTGACGAAATAGGCGGTGGTTTTCGACGAGCAGCCGATGCCCGACAGCTTGACGAGCTGCTCGGGGCGCATCGACAGGCCCCAGCAGGCCTCGACGATCGCGGCGGTGATCGAGTCGTGGCCGCAGCCGGCGCACAGCGTCGACATCGTGCCCTCGTAGCCGCGGCGCGTGAGCCCGAGCTCGTTCTTGGGCAGCGACGGGTGGGCGATCTTGGGCTTGACGATCGAGGTCATGGCGTTCCCCTAGCCGGCCACGGCGGCGCGGCGGGCGGTGGCGCCGAGCGCGGTGCGGACCGCCTCGGCGATGAAGTCCGCCGTCATCGGCAGGCCGTCGTAGTGCAGGATCGAACGCAGCTTGTGCTTCTCGACCGCGGTCTCGAGGGTCAGCAGCGACTTCAGCTGCGCGTCGCGGTTCTGCTCGATGACCAGGATCGCCGAGTGCTGCGCGAGGAAGGACTCGACCTCGGCGCCGAACGGGAAGGCGCGCACCCGCAGGTAGTCGAGGGTGAGGCCGTCACGCGCCAGCCGGCCGAGCGCTTCGCGGATCGGGCCGTCGCAGCTGCCGTGGCTGACGATGCCGACGTCGCGGTTGCCGGGGCCCTCGAGCACGGCCTTCGGCACCAGCGTCGCGGCGGTTCCGAACTTGCGTTTCAGGCGGTCGACGACCTGGCGGTACTCGGCCGCGTCCTCGGTGTAGCCGCCGGTCTGGTTGTGGCCGGAGCCGCGGGTGAAGTAGGCGCCCTTGGGGCTCACGCCCGGCAGCGTCCGGTAGGTGATGCCGTCGCCGTCCTTGTCGACGTAGCGGTGGAACTTCTCGAGCTTCGCCAGCTCCTCGGCGGACAGCACCTTGCCGCGGTCCGGGCGGTAGGCGTCGTCCCAGGTGAGTTCCGGGACCATCCAGTCGTTCATGCCGATGTCGAGGTCGGAGAGCACGAACACCGGCGTCTGCAGCCGCTCGGCGAGATCGAAGGCCTGGGCCGCGAAGTGGAAGCACTCGGCGGGATCGGACGGGAACAGCAGCACGTGGCGCGTGTCGCCGTGCGAGGCGTAGGCGCAGAGCAGCAGGTCGCACTGCTGGGTGCGGGTCGGCATGCCGGTCGACGGCCCGACGCGCTGCACGTCGAAGATCACGCACGGCACCTCGGCGTAGTAGGCGAGTCCGATGAACTCGTTCATCAGCGAGATGCCAGGGCCGCTGGTCGGCGTGAAGGCGCGCGCACCGTTCCACGATGCGCCGATCACCATGCCGATCGCGGCCAGCTCGTCCTCGGCCTGCAGCACGACGTAGTTGCGCTCGCCGGTGGCGGCGTCGACGCGGTAGCGCTCGCAGAAGCCGCGGAACGCGTCCATCAGCGAGGTCGACGGCGTGATCGGATACCAGGCGCCGACGGTCGCGCCGGCGTACAGGCAGCCGAGCCCGGCGGCGGTGTTGCCGTCGATCAGCACGTGGCCGGCGGTCTTGTCGAGGCGCACGACCCGCAGCGGCAGCGGGCAGGGCAGGTTGGCCTTGGCGAAGGCATAGCCGAGGTCGATCGCCTTCATGTTGGCATCGACCAGCTTGGGCTTCTTGGCGTACTGCTCGGTGACCAGGGCGCGGATTACCTCGAGGTCGATGTCGAGCAGCGCCGCGAGCACCCCCGCGTAGCAGATGTTCTTCATCAGGATGCGGTTCCTGACGCCCTCGAAGTTCTCGTTGCAGAGCCGCGCCAGCGGCACGCCGAGCACCGTGATGTCGTGGCGCTCGAGCAGCGAGCTGCGCGGCCAGGTCGAGTCGTACAGCAGGAAGCCGCCCGGCGCGACCTCCTTGACGTCGCGGCCGTAGGTCTCGATGTTCATCGCCAGCATCAGGTCGACGCGGCCGGTGCGCGAATGGTGACCTTCCGCCGAGACGCGGATTTCGTACCAGGTCGGCAGGCCCTGGATGTTGGACGGGAAATAGTTCTTGCCCACCACCGGCACGCCGCTCCGGAAGATGGACTTCATGATCAGCGTGTTGGCGCTCGCGGACCCCGTACCGTTGACGTTCGCGAACTTGAGGACGAAGTCGTTCAGGCGCTCTGGCGCGTGCTCGGGTGCTGGCATGGTGCCTCGTCGTCGCTGGCGTGGGGGATGTGTACGGTGGACTTCTGCATGTCCCAGGCGGCCGTCGGGCAGCGCTCGGCGCACAGGCCGCAGTGCACGCAGAGGTCCTCGTCCTTGACCATGACCCGGCCGGTCTGCTTGAGCGATGCCGAGACGTACAGCTGCGCCTTGGGATCGCGGCGCGGCGCCTTGAGGCGCGCGCCGAGTTCGGCCTCGGTGCCGTTGGCGGTGATCGTCAGGCAGTCCACCGGGCAGATGTCGATGCAGGCGTCGCACTCGATGCACAGCGGCGCCGCGAACACCGTCTGGATGTCGCAGTTCAGGCAGCGCTCGACCTCGAGCGCGATCTGCTCGGCCGTGAAGCCGAGCTCGACCTCGATCTTGATCTTCTTGAAACGCTCGGCGAGGCCGACGTGCGGCACGAGGCGGCGCTCGGCGGGGTTGTAGTCGTTCTTGTAGGACCACTCGTGCAGGCCCATCTTGCGGCTGGCGAGCGTGACGCCGCGCGCCGGGCGCTCGGCGACCGGCAGGCCCTGGCAGTGACGGTGCACCGAGATCGCCGCCTGGTGGCCGTGCTCGACCGCCCAGATGATGTTCTTGGGGCCGAAGGCGGCATCGCCGCCGAAGAACACGCCCGGCCGCGTCGACTGGAAGGTGGCGATGTCCACCTTCGGCACCTGCCACTTGTCGAATTCGATGCCGAGGTCGCGCTCGATCCACGGGAAGGCGTTCTCCTGGCCGATCGCCAGAATCACGTCGTCGCACGGGAACACGCGCTCGCCGACCACTCGCTCGCCGACGATCCGGCTGCCGTCAACCTGGTACTCGAGCACCTCGAAGCGCATGCCGGTGAGCCGCCCGGCCTCGATGACGAAGGCCTTCGGCGCATGGTTGACGACGATCTCGACGCCCTCGCTCTCGGCGTCCTCGAGTTCCCACTCGGAAGCCTTGAAGAACTGCCGCGACTTGCGCGCCATCACCTTGACGTCGGTCGCGCCGAGCCGCAGCGACGAGCGGCAGCAGTCCATCGCCGTATTGCCGACGCCGATGATCAGCACGCGCTCGCCGATCTTCTCGGTGTGGCCGAAGGCGATCGAGTGCAGCCAGTCGATGCCGATGTGGATGCGGCTGCTGTCGTCGCGGCCCGGCAGGCGCAGCTCCTTGCCCTTCGGCGCGCCGGAGCCGACGAACACGGCATCGAAGCGGCCGGAGGCGAGCAGCGCCTTCAGGCTCTCGACCGGGGTGTTGAGCTTGAGCTGCGCGCCCATGTCGACGATCGCGCCGATCTCCTCGTCGAGTACCGCGCCCGGCAGGCGGAAGGCCGGGATGTTGGTGCGCATCAGGCCACCGGTCAGCCCGAACTGCTCGAAGATCGTCACGTCGTAGCCGAGCGGCAGCAGGTCGTTGGCGACGGTCAGCGAGGCAGGTCCCGCGCCGATGCAGGCCACGTGCTTGCCGTTGCCGCGCGGCGGCGCCTTCGGCAGGCGGTCGCTGACGTCCTCGCGGTGATCGGCGGCGACGCGCTTCAGGCGGCAGATCGCGACCGGCTTGGCCTCCACGCGGCCGCGGCGGCAGGCCGGCTCGCACGGCCGGTCGCAGACCCGGCCGAGGATGCCGGGGAACACGTTCGACTCGCGGTTGACGAGGTAGGCGTCGCCGAAGCGGCCCTGAGCGATCAGGCGGATGTACTCGGGAACATCCGTGTGGGCTGGGCACGCCCACTGGCAGTCGACGACCTGGTGGAAGTAATCCGGCTGGCCGGTGTCGGTCGGATCCATCGTCCCTCTTCGCGTGCGGGCCGCATAGGCGGCGCAGAAGTATAGACGCCCGGGGCCACCGAAGGTTCGTGATCCGGGTCGCCAATCCGGCAACGGGCGGACCGTGAGGGGCCTCGGACACGCTGGCTGGCGCGCCACGGCTGGCAGCGCTATGGTCGCCGCCGCACGGCCTGCCGTCCGTAAGTACTTGCCCACCGGATCGGCGGGCAGCGGCGCAGCCCACCGATGCGGAGGCCGTCATGCCGAGTTCGTTCCAGCGCGCCCTCAGTTTCCTGCTCGGCCTCGCGCTCGCCCCGGCCGCGATGGCCGCAGCGCCCGGTGCGGCGGAGCTGCAGGCCATGGCCGCGCGCTTCGCACCGGTCGACATCGTGGTGCCGCTTGAGGGCCTGCCGGCCAGCGAACGGGCAGCGCTCGGCAAGATGATCGCCGCGGCGCGGATCCTCAACGGCATCTACCTCGGCCAGATTGCCCCGGGGAACGCCGCGCGACTGGTCGCGCTGGCCGCCGACCTGACGCCGCTCGGCCGCGCCCGCCTGGAGTACTTCGAGATCAACAAGGGCGCGTGGTCGATGCTCGACCGCGACGCGCCGTTCCTGCCCGGCGTCGGTCCGCGACCGGAGCAGGGCGGCTTCTACCCGGCCGACGCGACCCGCGCCGAGGTCGAAGCCTGGTTCGCGACGCTCGCCGGCCCGGCGCGCACGGCGGCCGAGGGATTCTTCACGACGATCCGCCGCGACCCGTCCGGGCGGCTGCTGGCGGTGCCCTACAGCCTCGAGTACCAGTCGGAGCTGGCGGATGCGGCGCGCCTGCTGCGTGAGGCCGCGGCGCTGTCGACCCAGCCGCGGCTGCGGGCCTTCCTCGAGGCGCGTGCAAGCGCGTTCCTCAGCAACGACTACCGCGCGAGCGACGTCGCCTGGATGGATCTCGACGCCTCGATCGAGCCGACGATCGGGCCGTACGAGACCTACGAGGACGGCTGGTTCAACTTCAAGGCCGCCTTCGAGGGCGTGGTCGGCGTCGTCGATGCCGCCGCGACCCAGAAGCTGACGCGCTTCAGCGCCGAGCTCCAGGACCTCGAGGACCACCTGCCGATCGACGCCCGCTTCCGCCGGCCGAAGCTCGGCGCCTCCTCGCCGATCCGGCTGATCAACGTCGTCTACGCCTCGGCCGACGCCGACCGGGCGGTCAAGCTCGCGGCCTACAACCTGCCCAATGACGAAGCGGTGGTCGCCGAGAAGGGCTCCAAGCGCGTACTGCTCAAGAATTTCCAGCAGGCGAAGTTCGACAAGGTGCTGGTGCCGATCGCGGCGGTCGCGCTCGGCGCCGCCGACCAGCAGCGGGTGGCCTTCGAGCCGTTCTTCACGCACATCCTGATGCACGAGCTGATGCACGGTCTCGGCCCGCAAACCATCACGGTCGCGGGCCGCGCGAGCTCGGTGCGCGCCGAGCTCAAGGAGGTGAATGGCCCGCTCGAGGAAGCCAAGGCCGACATCGCCGGGCTGTGGGCACTGGAGCGGCTGATGGACCGCGGCGTGCTGGCGAAGGCCGACGAGCAGGCGGTGCACGTGACCTACCTGGCCTCGATGTTCCGGACGCTGCGCTTCGGCACCGCCGATTCGCACGCCAAGGGCATGGCGCTGCAGCTCAACTACCTGATGGACGCCGGCGCGGTCACGGTCGGGCGCGACGGTCGCTTCGCGATCAATCCAACGCGGATGCGCCCGGCCGTCGCCGGGCTGACCCACGACATTCTGACGATCCAGGCCACCGGCGACTACGCCAAGGCCCGCGACTGGCTGGTCCGCATGCAGCCCCTCAAGCCTGAAGTGCGGCAGGTCTTCGAGCGGCTCGGGGCCGTTCCGACCGACATCCGGCCGCGCTTCGTGACCGCCGATGGTCTCGATCCCGGATAACGAGCTTTCTTAGGCGCCGGGAATTCCGTATAATTGCCGGCTCGTAGGGACCGGCTCTGGCGGAGCGGTCCTGGATCAGTTGAAGCCCCCGAGGGGGCTTTTTCGTTTGGGTCGGGGGCCGCAAGGTCCGGCGACCGCTGAGAGTGGGCCAAAGGCCCATTTTTTTGGCCCTTTTTTTGGGCCACGGGGTTCGAGAGCGAAGCTGGAGGGTCCCGCGTGGGGCCGGGATGGGACGATGCGCGAGACGCTGATTCGGCTCCTGGAGCCTGAGGTCGCGGCGCTCGGTTGCGAGCTGGTCGAGCTCGAGTTCCATCCGCACCGAGGCGGCGGCCTGCTGCGGCTTTACATCGACCGCGTGGACGGTGTGGCGGACGGCGTGACGGTTGAGGACTGCGAGGCGGTGAGCCGACGGGCGAGCGCGACGCTCGACCTCGCCGACCCGATCGCCGGCGAATACACCCTCGAGGTGTCGTCGCCGGGCTTTGACCGGCCGCTGCGGACGCGGGCGCACTTCGAGCGCTTCGCGGGTGGGCGGGTGCGAATCGAGAGCCACCTGCCGCGCGCCGGGCGGCGCCGCTGGACGGGCCAGCTGGTCGCGGTGGGCGAGGCAGGCGTCACCCTCGAGGTGGACGGCCAGCCGGTGGAATTGGGACTGAACGAGATCAAGACAGCGCGGCTCGTGCCGGAGTTCGGCACGCGACGGGAGTGAAAGAGATGCGGACTACCCTGAAAGAGATCGTCGACGCCGTCGAAAGCGTTGCCAACGAAAAGGGCATCGACAAAGAGATCATCTTCGAGGCGCTCGAGGCGGCGCTCGCCTCGGCGACCCGCAAGCGGCTCGGCGAGGACATGGACGCGCGCGTCTCGATCAACCGCAAGAGCGGCGAGTACGAGGTGTTCCGGCGCTGGAAGGTGTTCGCCGACGACTCGCGCGAGCTCGAGTTCCCGGAGCGCGAGCTCAGGCTCGAGGACGCGCTCGACGTCGATCCGGCCGCCGAGATCGCCGGCTTCGTCGAGGTGCCGCTGGCGTCGGAGACCTTCGGCCGCATCGACGCCCAGACCGCCAAGCAGGTCATCGTGCAGAAGGTGCGCGAGGCCGAACGCGCCCAGGTGGTCGACGCCTACAAGGACCGCATCGGCACGCTGGTCAGCGGCATCGTCAAGCGCGTCGACCGCAACGGCGTCTACGTCGACCTCGGCCAGAACGCCGAGGGCTTCGTGCCGCGCGAGAACCTGATCCCGCGCGAGCCGATCCGCACCCAGGACCGCATCAAGGCCTTCCTCAAGGAAGTCCGCTCCGAGCCGCGCGGCCCGCAGCTGTTCCTGTCGCGCACCGCGCCGGAGTTCCTGATCGAGCTGTTCAAGCTCGAGGTGCCGGAGGTCGGCCAGGGCCTGATCCAGATCCTCGCCGCCGCCCGCGACGCGGGCGTGCGCGCCAAGATCGCGGTCCGCAGCCTCGACCCGCGCATCGACCCGGTCGGCGCCTGCGTCGGCATGCGCGGCAGCCGCGTGCAGGCGGTCTCCAACGAGATCGCCGGCGAGCGCGTCGACATCATTCCGTTCGAGGACAACCCGGCGCAGTTCGTCATCAACGCGATGCAGCCGGCCGAGGTCACGTCGATCGTCGTCGACGAGGACCAGCACAGCATGGACATCGCGGTGGCCGAGGAGAAGCTCTCGCAGGCGATCGGTCGCGGTGGCCAGAACATCCGCCTCGCCTCGGAACTCACCGGCTGGAAGCTGAATATCATGAGCGAGCAGGCGGCCGAGGAGAAGAGCGAGGCCGAGACCACCGAGCTTCGCAACATGTTCATGAAGGCGCTCGACGTCGATGCCGACGTCGCGACCATCCTGGTGCAGGAAGGCTTCTCGACGATCGAGGAGATCGCCTACGTCCCGACCAACGAGCTGCTGGCGGTCGAGGAGTTCGACGACAACATCGTCCGCGAGCTCCGCAACCGCGCCCGCGACGTGCTGCTGACGCAGGCGATCGCCACCGAGGAGACCGCCGAGGGCGGCGCCCCGGCCGAGGACCTGTTGACGCTCGAGGGCATGGACGAGGATCTCGCCAAGACGCTCGCCGCGCGCGGCATCCGCACCCGCGAGGATCTGGCCGATCAGTCGATCGAGGACCTCGAAGGCATCGAGACGCTCGATGATGCGCGCGCCGGGCAGCTGATCATGGCCGCCCGCGCCCACTGGTTTACCGACGGCGCGGCGTCAACTTGAGGAGCCTCCTGCATGTCTGACGTCACGGTTGCCCAGTTCGCCGAGGTCCTCAAGGTCCCGGTCGACAAGCTGCTCAAGCAGCTCGACGAGGCCGGCATCCGCGTCGCCGGCGCCGACGATCGCATCAGCGACGAGGCCAAGACCGAGCTCTTGTCGCACCTGCGACGCGCGCACGGCCGCGCCGCCGAGGAGGTCGCGACCGCCGGCCCGCGCAAGATCACGCTGCAGCGCAAGACGCAGAGCGAGATCAAGGTCAGCGCCGCCCAGGGGCGCGCCCGCACCGTCAGCGTCGAGGTCCGCACCAAGCGCACCTACATCAACCGCGGCGTGCTCGAGGAGCAGGCGCGCCTCGCGCAGGAAGAGGTCGACCGGGCCAAGGCGGCCGAGGAGGCCGCGCGCCGCGCCGTCGAGGAAGAAGCGCAGCGCAAGGAGGCCGAGGAGGCCCGCAAGCGCACCGACGAGGAAAATCGCAAGCGCGAGGAAGACGCGCGCAAGGCCGCCGAGGAGGAAGTCCGCCGCCAGGCCGAGCAGCGCGAGCGCGACGAGGCCGAGCGCCAGCGCAAGGCCGCCGAGCGCCCGAAGACCGTCGAGGCAGACGGGCGCGAGACCAAGTACGGGCGCCAGGAGCTGCACGTCGCGACCGACGTCAGCTCGCGCTACAAGAAGAAGAAGCCGATGGGGCGCCGCCGGGGCCCGGCCGCCGCCGCCGAGGGCCGCCATGCCTTCGCGATGCCGACGCAGCCGATGAAGCGCGAGGTGTCGATCCCGGAGACCATCACCGTCGCCGAGCTGGCGCAGAAGATCGCGGTCAAGGGCAGCGAGGTCATCAAGACGCTGATGAACATGGGCGTGATGGCCACCATCAACCAGCCGCTCGACCAGGACACCGCGGTGCTGGTGGTCGAGGAGATGGGGCACACCGCCAAGGCGATCCGCGAGAACGCGCTCGAGGAGGACCTGCAGACCGAGTCGACCGACGCCGGCGCCGACGCGCAGCCGCGCCCGCCGGTGGTGACGATCATGGGTCACGTCGACCACGGCAAGACCTCGCTGCTCGACTACATCCGCCACACCAAGGTGGCGGCGGGCGAGGCCGGCGGCATCACGCAGCACATCGGCGCGTATCACATCCAGACGCCGCGCGGCATCATCACCTTCATCGATACGCCGGGCCACGCCGCGTTCACCTCGATGCGCGCCCGCGGCGCCCAGGTGACCGACATCGTGGTGCTGGTGGTGGCGGCCGACGACGGCGTCATGCCGCAGACGATCGAGGCCATCGAGCACGCCAGGGCGGCCGAGGTGCCGATCGTCGTCGCGCTCAACAAGATGGACAAGCCCGAGGCTGAACCGGACCGCGTCCGCAGCGAGCTCGTCAAGCACAACGTGATCCCCGAGGACTACGGCGGCGACGTGCAGTTCGTACCGGTCTCGGCCCGCACCGGCGCCGGCGTCGAGCAGCTGCTCGAGGCGCTCGCGTTGCAGGCCGAGGTGCTCGAGCTCAAGGCGCCGACCGACGGCCCGGCTGCGGGCGTCGTGCTCGAGGCCAGCATCGAGAAGGGCCGCGGCGCGGTCGCGACGGTGCTGGTCAAGCGCGGCACGCTGAAGCTGGGCGACCCGCTGCTCGCGGGCCAGGAGTTCGGCCGCGTGCGCGCGATGTTCGACGAGACCGGCGCCGCCGTCGAGACGGCCGGTCCCTCGATCCCGGTGCAGGTGCTCGGTCTGTCGGGCGCGCCGTATGCCGGTGACGAGCTGCTGGTGGTCGAGAGCGAGCGCAAGGCGCGCGAGGTCGCGCTCTACCGGCAGGGCAAGTACCGCGACGTCAAGCTGGCGCGCGCCCCGACCAAGATCGAGGACGCGTTCTCGCCGCTCGAGGGCAAGCTGCAGACCGTGCAGGTCGTCATCAAGGCGGACGTGCAGGGTTCGGCCGAGGCGCTGCGCGACGCGCTCACCAAGCTCTCGACCAGCGAGGTCGGGGTCAAGGTCGTGTCGTCGGGCGTCGGTGGCATCACCGAGTCGGACGTCATGCTGGCGCTCGCCTCGAAGGCGCGCATCATCGCCTTCAACGTCCGGGCGGACGCCGCGGCGCGCACCACGGTCAAGGACAACGGCGTCGACCTGCGCTACTACAGCATCATCTACGAGGCCATCGACGACGTGCGCGCGGCGCTGTCCGGCATGCTCGCGCCGGAGGTCCGTGACCAGATCGTGGGTCTTGCGCAGGTGCGCGAGGTGTTCCGCTCGAGCAAGTTCGGCCAGGTGGCCGGGTGCCTCATCACCGAGGGCTTCGTCAAGCGCAACAACCCGATCCGCGTGCTGCGCGACAACGTCGTCATCTTCGAGGGCGCGCTCGAGTCGCTCAGGCGCTTCAAGGACGACGTCAACGAGGTGCGCGCCGGTACCGAGTGCGGCATCGCGGTCAAGGACTACAACGACGTCCGCGCCGGCGACCAGATCGAGTGCTTCGAGCGCGTGATCACGACGCGTACCTTGTGACGTGCCGCGCGACTTCCACAGAAGCCAGCGCGTCGGCGAGCAGATCCACCGGCTGCTCGCGGAGCTGATCCGCCGTGACGTCAAGGACCCGCGCGTCGGCCTGGTGACGATCACGGCGGTCGAGGTCAGTCGCGACCTGACGCACGCCAAGGTGTTCTTCCTGCCCTTCGACGCCAACCGTCCGATCGAGGAGTTGGGCGCGGCGCTGACCTCGGCGGCCGGCTTCCTGCGCCTGCACCTCAAGAAGCACCTGAAGATCCGCAGCGCCCCGGAGCTGCGCTTCCTGCCCGACGAGTCGATCGAGCGCGGCGTGCGGCTCGCGGCACTCATCAACGCCGCGGTCAAGAGCGACAGCGAGCGCGCCGAGGGCGCCGAGGTCGCGGACGTCGTGGCCGCCGACGATGCCGGCGTCGCTGGCAAGGACGAGCCCCCGCCATGAGCGCATCACCTCGCCCACGCGCCGCCTGGCGGACGGTGGACGGGATCGTGCTGCTCGACAAGCCGCAGGGGCTGTCCTCGAACCAGGCGCTGCAGCGGGTAAGACGCATCTTTCGCGCGCGCAAGGCCGGCCATACCGGCAGCCTCGATCCGCTCGCGACCGGCGTCCTGCCGCTGTGCTTCGGTCAGGCCACCAAGGTCGCGGGCTTCCTGCTCGACGCCGACAAGACCTACCGCGCGGTGCTGTCGCTCGGCGCCCGGACCGCGACCGGCGATCGCGAAGGGGAGGTCGTCGAGCGCGTGACGGTGCCGGCCCTCGAGCGGGCGGCCGTCGAGGCGGTGCTCGGGCGCTTTCTCGGCGCGAGCGAGCAGGTGCCGCCGATGTACTCGGCACTGAAGCGCGACGGCGAGGCGCTCTACACGCTGGCCCGTCGCGGCATCGAGGTCGAGCGCGCGCCGCGTCCGGTGCGGATCGGCGCGCTGACGCTGAGGGAACTCGCCGCGGACCAGCTCGAGTTCGAGGTGACCTGCTCCAAGGGCACCTACGTGCGCACGCTCGGTGAGGACCTGGCGCGCGCACTCGGTACGGTCGGTCACCTCGCGGCGCTGCGGCGCATCTCGGTGGGCGGCGCCTTCGCGGCAGCGACCCCGCACCCGCTCGCGGCACTTGAGGGCTTAGAAGGCGACGAGGCGGCACTGGATGCGTTGCTGCTGCCGCTGGACGCGGCCCTCGCGGGCTATCCCGCGGTCACGCTCGGCGCTTCCGAGGTCACTCGGTTCCGGCACGGCCAGACTGTCGGCGTGAAGGCGACTCCGGCCGCGCGGGTGCGGCTGTACGCGCCGGGAGGCACGTTCCTCGGCATCGGCGAAAGCGACGCGGCCGGCTGCTCGGTGCGACCGGTGCGGCTGATGGCCGACGGCGACGTGAGCCCGGGCGCGCCACCCGTATAGATTGTTTTGGAACAGTGCGTTACGGTGCTTTTCTGCGACGTGAGTGACGTTTCGCGGCGCGGCCGCCACACACCCGTGAGAGGATCCTGAGCGACGGCGGAACGGCGCCGCCACGGCGGCTGCCAGCGGTCACGCACGCTTTACGGCCCGGGGCCGAACGCGTACCCTTCGCGGCTCATTTTTCCCATTGAGAACAAGGCACTGCGATGCGCATCACGATTTTTGGTTCAGGCTACGTGGGCCTCGTTACCGGTGCCTGCCTGGCCGAGGCCGGCAACCACGTGGTGTGCGTGGACGTTGATCCGCGCAAGGTCGAGATGCTGAGCCGCGGCGAGGTGCCGATCCACGAGCCGGGCCTCGACGAGGTCATCGAGCGCAACCAGGCGAAGGGCCGGCTCAAGTTCACGCTCGACGCCGCGGAGGGGGTCGCGCACGGCCTCTTTCAGATGATCGCGGTCGGCACGCCACCGGACGAGGACGGCTCGGCGGACCTGAAACACGTGCTCGCCGTCGCGCGCACGATCGCCGAGCACATGACCGACTACAAGGTCGTGATCACGAAGTCGACGGTGCCGACCGGTACCGCCGACAAGGTGCGCGCCGCGCTCGTCGAGACGCTGGCCGCGCGCGGCGCGGCGACCGAGTTCGACATCGTCTCCAATCCCGAATTCCTGAAGGAAGGGGCGGCGATCAACGATTTCAACCGCCCCGATCGCATCATCATCGGTACCGACAACCCGCGCGTCACCGAGCTGATGCGCGCGCTCTACGAGCCGTTCACGCGCAACCACGACCGTCTGATCGTGATGGACATCCGCTCGGCGGAGCTCACCAAGTACGCCGCCAACGCGATGCTGGCCACCAAGATCTCGTTCATGAACGAGATGGCGAACCTCGCCGAGCGACTCGGCGCGGACGTCGAGAAGGTGCGGCTCGGGATCGGTTCTGATCCGCGCATCGGCTACGGCTTCATCTACCCGGGCGTCGGCTACGGCGGCTCGTGCTTCCCCAAGGACGTCCAGGCCCTCGAGCGCTCGGCGCGGGCGGTGGGCTACGAGTCCAACATCCTCGGCGCCGTCGAGGCGGTCAACGCCCGCCAGAAGCGCGTCCTGCACCACAAGATCTCGGCGCACTTCGGCGGCCAGCTGGCCGGCAAGACCTTCGCCGTCTGGGGCCTCGCCTTCAAGCCCAATACCGACGACATGCGCGAAGCGCCGAGCCGCGTGCTGCTCGAGTCGCTGTGGGCCGACGGCGCGCGCGTGCGCGCCTACGACCCGGTCGCGATGGCCGAGGCGCGACGGCTATTCGGCGAGCGCGCCGATCTGACGCTCTGCGCGAGCATGGAGGAGGCGGTCCGCGGCGCCGACGCGCTGGTGATCGTCACCGAGTGGCAGGAGTTCCGCAGTCCGGACTTCGACGCGATCAAGGCGTCGCTGTCGACGGCCGTGATCTTCGACGGCCGCAATCTGTACGACCCGCAGCTGATGCAGCGCTTCGGCTTCGTCTACTACGGCATCGGCCGCGGCGCGAAGGTGCCGACGGTGCGGGCCTGATCGGCCATCGACCTCGAGGAAGCTCCACGATGCTGGTTCCCGTGATCCTGTCCGGCGGCTCGGGCACGCGCCTCTGGCCGCTGTCCCGCGAGCTCTATCCGAAGCAACTGCTGCCGCTGGTCGGCGAGGAGACGATGCTGCAGGACACGGCGCGGCGGCTCGCCGGGCTGACCGACTCCGGTCCGATCGTCGTCTGCAACGAGCACCACCGCTTCATGCTTGCCGAGCAGCTGCGACAGATCGGCGTGCAGCCGAGCGCCATCGTCCTCGAACCGATGGGCCGCAACACGGCGCCGGCGGTCGCGATCGCCGCGCTCGCGGCACTCGCCGCCGCTGCTGCAGGCGAGGCGCCGGTGCTGCTGGTGATGCCGGCCGATCACCTGCTGAAGGACGTCAGCGCCTTCCATCGCGCGGTGCGCGCCGGCCTCGCGGCCGCGACCGCCGGCAAGCTCGTGACCTTCGGCGTCGTGCCCACCAAACCCGAGACCGGCTACGGTTACATCCGCCGCGGCGCCGGCAGCGGCCCCGTCTACCCGATCGCGGAGTTCGTCGAGAAGCCTGACGCGGCGCGCGCCGCCGAGTACCTGGCGGCCGGCGACTACCTGTGGAACAGCGGCATGTTCCTGTTCGCGGCGCGCCGTTTTCTCGAGGAGCTCGGCCGTCTGGCGCCGCAGATGCTCGAGGCCTGCCAGGCGTCGCTCGCCGGCGCCAAGCGCGACCTCGACTTCACGCGCCTCGACGCCGCCGCCTTCGGCCGCTGCCCGAGCGACTCGATCGACTACGCGGTCATGGAGAAGACCCAGGACGCGGTCGTCGTCCCGCTCGACGCCGGCTGGAGCGACGTCGGCTCCTGGTCGGCGCTGCACGAGAGCCTGACGCCGGACGCCGCCGGCAACGTGACCCGCGGCGACGTCGTCACCGAGGACTCGCGTGGCTGCTACCTCTACTCGTCGGGGCGGCTGGTCGCGACCGTCGGGCTGCAGGATCACGTCGTGGTCGAGACCAAGGACGCGGTGCTGGTGGCGCCGCGGCACCGCGTGCAGGACGTCAAGAACCTGGTCGCGCGCCTCAAGCAGCTCGGCCGCAGCGAGCCCGCGCTGCACCGCGAGGTGTTCCGCCCGTGGGGCAGCTACGACAGTGTCGACGGCGGCACGCGCTTCCAGGTCAAGCGCCTGACGGTGAAGCCGGGCGCGACGCTGTCGCTGCAGATGCACCATCACCGCGCCGAGCACTGGATCGTGGTCTCCGGCACCGCCCGCATCACCTGCGACGACAAGGTGTTCCTGCTGTCGGAGAACGAGTCCACCTACATCCCGATCGGCGCCAAGCACCGCATCGAGAATCCGGGCAAGGTGGCGCTGCACATCATCGAGGTGCAGTCCGGCTCCTACCTCGGCGAGGATGACATCGTCCGCTTCGAGGATCGTTACGGCCGGGAGGGGACGAACACGTGACCCCGGATGAGGCCAAGGCTTACCTGGCACGCTGGCCGGAGCTTGCGGCGACCAAACGCCGCACGCTTGAACGGATGTCGTTCGAGGCGAACTTTGCCCAGCCCGTCGCGCTGACGGCCGCTGGCGAGCGACCGCGGCCTGCCGCGACTCCGCGCGATCTGCGCGTCGCAGAGCGCTGGGCCCGGATCCGGACGTTCTACGGTGGCTGATGCGCTGCCGCAGGTGTCCGGCCCGGCGCCGGCGGCGCTCGGCGAGTGGCGCGTGTCGAGGAGCTGCTGGTGATGAAGGCCATCGCACACCGGTCACGCGATCTCGCCGACATCGAGAGCCTCCTGGCCGCCAATCCGCACCTGGACCTGAGGCGCTGCCGCCGCATCGCGAGCGAGTTCGCCGCAGCGAGTTCGATGCCTGAACTGCTCACCGATTTCGATCGCCGCATCGAGTCCGCCGAGCGTGATGCGGGCGCTCCCGGCGAATAACCGACCCACAGCGAGCTACCACACGATGACAGCCATCACCGCCTTCAAGGCTTACGATCTGCGCGGCCGGATCCCGACCGAGCTCAACGTCGACATCGCCTACCGCGTCGCGCGCGGCTACGTCGAGTTTCTGAAGCCGAAGCGCATTTGCGTCGGCCGCGACATCCGCCTGTCGAGCGCCGAGCTCGCGGCGAGCGTGATCCGCGGCCTGGTCGACTCCGGCGTCGACGTGGTCGACATCGGGCTGTGCGGCACCGAGGGCGTCTACTACGCGACCTTCGCGCTCGGCCTCGATGGCGGCATCATGGTCACCGCGAGCCACAACCCGCCGGACTACAACGGCATGAAGTTCGTGCGCGAGGGCTCGCGGCCGATCTCCGGCGACACCGGGCTCAAGGACATCCGTCGGCTGGCCGAGGCCGGCAGCTTCGCCGCCGCCGCCCGGCCGGGGACCGTCACCGCGGTGGATAGCGGGCCGAAGTACATCGAGCACCTCCTGTCGTACGTCGATCGGAAGGCCTTGAAGCCGCTCAAGATCGTCTGCAACGCCGGCAACGGCGGCGCCGGGCTCGTCATCGACAAGCTCGAGGGCGAACTGCCGTTCCAGTGGGTGAAGCTGTTTCACCAGCCGGACGGCACCTTCCCGAACGGCGTGCCGAACCCGATGCTGGAGCAAAACCACGCGCCGGTCATCGAGGCGGTGCGTCGCGAGCGCGCCGACCTCGGCATCGCCTGGGACGGCGACTACGACCGCTGCTTCTTCTTCGACGAGGAGGGCACGTTCATCGAGGGCTACTACATCGTCGGTCTCCTCGCCTCGGTGTTCCTGCAGCGCTATCGCGGCGGGCGCATCGTCCACGACCCGCGCCTGACCTGGAACACGCTCGACATCGTCCGAACCGGCGGCGGCGAGGCGGTGCTCTGCAAGTCCGGGCACGCGTTCATCAAGGCGCGCATGCGCGAGGTGGACGCGGTCTACGGCGGCGAGATGAGCGCACACCACTACTTCCGCGATTTCGCCTACTGCGACAGCGGCATGATCCCCTGGCTGCTGGTCGCGAAGGTGCTCTCTGACACCGGCAAGTCGCTGTCGGCGCTGGTCGGCGAGCGGATGCGGCTCTTTCCGGCGAGCGGCGAGATCAACCGGCGGGTTCCGGACGGCCCCAAGGCGATCGCGGCGGTCGAAGCCCGCTACACGCCGGGCGCGCGCAGCGTCGACTACACCGATGGGCTGTCGATCGAGTTCGACGACTGGCGCCTCAACCTGCGCTCCTCGAACACCGAGCCGCTGATTCGGCTGAACGTCGAGAGCCGCGGCGACTTGAGGCTCATGAAGGCGAAGACCGCCGAGATCCTGGCGCTCCTCGACGGCATGGGCGCGGTGGCCGCCGACCACTGAGCAGGCTGGGCCGCCGTCCGGTTTTGGGGCTGCGGAATCTCCGGATTGACGGATGAGAGTGATTCTCAATTACCATGGGGTAATTTCTGTTGAGACCGCCCGTGCCAACCGACAGACCGCCTGCCATTCCCGACCGAAGCCTCGGCCTCGAGGACCTTCCCCTCCATACCGACGCCCGGATCGTGGCCGTGGAGGCCCGTATGGGCCGCGAGGCGGCTGATATGGCGGAGCGGCTGGCGGAGATCGGGTTTCTGCCGGGCGAGCGCGTGCGGCTTCTGGCTCGGGCGCTGTTCGGCGAGCCGCTCGCGGTGCGGGTCGGCAGCGATACCTTCGCCCTGCGGCGCGCCGAAGCCGCCTGCGTCCGTGTGGTGCGCGTGGAGCCGGACGAGGACGGACGGCGATGAGCGCGGCCCTCGCGGATCCCCTGGTGGCGCTGGTCGGCAACCCCAACTGCGGCAAGACCGCGCTCTTCAATCTGCTGACGGGCAGCCGGCAGAAGATCGCCAACTATGCGGGCGTCACGGTCGAGCGCAAGGAAGGGCGCCTGCGGACCCGCGCCGGGGGGCAAATTCGCGTCCTCGACCTGCCAGGCGCCTACAGCCTCAGGCCGCGTACGCCGGACGAGCAGATCACCTGCGACTTCGTCCTCGGCCGGCTGCCGGACGAGCCCCGCCCGGATGTTGTCGTCGCGGTGGTCGACGGCACCAACCTGCGCCGGCATCTGCGGCTCGTGCTCGCGCTCAAGCGCCTCGGCCAGCCGGTGGTGGTCGCACTCAACATGGTCGATCTGGCGCGCCGCCGTGGCTTGCCGATCGATGCCGCGGCGCTCGGGCGCGAACTCGGCCTGCCGGTGGTCGAGACGATCGGAATCCGCGCCGGCGGCGCGCAGGCGCTCCTCGAGCACCTCGAGCGCGAGCATGCCGCGCCTGAGCCCGGCTCGGCGTCGCGTCCGCTATCGGCATCGCGCGCGGTGTCGCTGGACGAGGCGGCCTCGATCGCCGCCGACATGGCCTCGGTCGCCGCCGACCAGCAGGAGGTCGAGCGCATCCTCGGCCGGCTCGGGCTCGACGGCGTACCGGCCGACACGCCGAGTGACCGCATCGACCGCGTGGTGCTGCACCCGCTCGCGGGTCCTTTGATCCTCGGCGTGACGATGTTCCTGATGTTCCAGGCGGTGTTCGCCTGGGCGCAACCGTTCATGCAGGCGATCACGGCGCTGATCGCCGCGCTCGCGGCGCTCGTCGGCGCGGCGCTGCCGGCGGGGCTGCTGCAGAGCCTGCTGGTCGACGGCGTGCTCGCCGGCGCCGGCAGCGTGCTGGTGTTCCTGCCGCAGATCGTGCTGCTGTTCGCCTTCATCCTGGTGCTCGAGGACTCCGGCTACCTGCCGCGCGCCGCCTTCCTGCTCGATCGGCTGATGGGCAGCGTCGGCCTCTCGGGCCGCTCGTTCATTCCGCTGCTGTCGAGCTTCGCCTGCGCAGTGCCCGGCATCCTCGCCGCGCGCACCATCCCGAACGCGCGCGACCGGATCGTGACGATCCTGATCGCGCCGCTGATGACCTGCTCGGCACGGCTGCCGGTGTATACGCTGCTGATCGGCACCTTCGTACCCGCGCGAACGGTCGGGCCGGGGGTCGGCCTGCAGGGACTGGTGCTGTTCGCGCTCTACGCCGCCGGCGTCGGCGGCGCCTTCGCGGTCGCCTGGCTGCTGAAGCGCCTGCGCGGCGCCAACGCGCTGCATCCGCTGCAGATGGAACTGCCGACCTACCACGTGCCGAGCCTCAGGAACCTCGGCATCGGCCTCGTGCAGCGTGTCGAGGTGTTCGTACGCCGCGTCGGCACGATCATCCTCGCGCTGATGGTGCTGCTCTGGTTCCTGAGCAGCTTCCCGGTGGCGCCGGCCGGCTATCCGGGGCCAGCGATCGAATACAGCCTCGCGGGACGCCTCGGTTCGCTGCTCGCGGTCGTGTTCGCGCCGATCGGCTTCAACTGGCAGATCTCGATCGCGCTGGTGCCGGGCATGGCGGCCCGCGAGGTCGTGGTGGGCGCGCTCGGCACGGTGTATTCGCTCTCCGCCACCGGCCGCGACGTCGCCGGGCAAGTGGCGCCGCTGATCGCGCGGGCCTGGAGCCTGTCGACCGCGCTCGCGCTGCTCGCCTGGTACGTGTTCGCGCCGCAGTGCCTGTCGACGCTGGTCGCCGCACGTCGCGAGACCAACTCGTGGCGCTACCCGGCGCTGATGGCGGCCTACCAGTTCGCGCTGGCCTACGCCGCGGCAGGACTCACCTATCACCTCAGCCGCTGGTGGCTCGGTCCGGCATGAGCGCGTGGCTCGAACGATTGATCGTGGCTGCGGCCGTGTTTGCGAGTGCCGCCTACGCCTTCAAAGCGCTCGCACCCTTCGGCTGGCGCGTGTCGCTCGCGCGACGGCTCGCGGGGCGGCTGCCTGACCGGATGCTGATCTGGCTTGCCGGGCAGAGCGCCTGTGATGCCTGCGGGCCGCGGCCGACCGCCGGCCCGCGGCGCTCGACGCGCTAGCGCGCTGTCAGCCGACGAACAGCACGACGCCGGCCGCGACCAGGCAGTAGGCCCCGAAGAAGTGCCAGCGGCCCTGCTCGAGCCAGCGCGACAGCCAGCGCAGCGCGAGCAGTCCGGCGAGGAAGCTGAGCAGCATGCCGACGAGGCTGGGTCCCAGCAGGTGCCAGAACGAGCCTGCCTCCGGCCCGGGCACGGCGGCGTGCGACTTCCACAAGCGGTGCGCTTCGCGGGCGATGACCACCGGGGTCAGGACGACCGCGAGCGCGAAGCTGAACTCCTCCGCGCGGCGGCGCGCGAGGCCGAGCGCCATGCCGGTCGAGATCGTGGCGCCCGAGCGCGAGAAGCCGCGAAACGGCAGGCACAGACCCTGCACGGCGCCGATCCAGGCAGCCGAGCGCACGCTGATCTCGTCGCTGCCCTCGCGCAGCCGCGAGGCGACGATGATCAGCAGGCCCGCGGCAGCGAGCGCGCACGCCATCAGCCTCGCGTTGCCAAAGAGCTGCTCGATCTCGAAGCTCGCGGCGCCGCCGGACGCCAGCCGCTTGATGACGGCGAGCAGCGCCAGCCCGACCACGCCGGTCGCGGCGGTCGCGACGACGAGCGGCACCACCTGGGTGCGAAACGCCGCCAGCGACGAGAAGTAGGTCGCCTGCCACGCCGACCAGAAGTAGACGATCACGGCGAACATGGTCCCGGTGTGCAGCATCACGAGCAACAGCGTCATCTGCGGGCTGGTCGGGTCGAGCCCCATGAGCTTTTCGGCGACGATGACGTGCGCCGAGCTCGACACCGGCAGCAGTTCGGCGGCGCCCTGGACGATGGCGAGAATCAGAATCTGGAGCAGGGGCATCGGGAAGTCCGGTCAGCGCGAGGCACGCGGGGCAGCGATTATCCACGAGCCACGTGACGGGATCGATAACGATCGGCCGCAACGCGACGATGGCCGCGCGTCCGCCGGCTGATCAGCAGCAGCGGCGGATGCCCTCCCAGCGTGCCGCGAGGTCGTGCCGGAAGAACTCCGCGCGCGACCACGGCGCCGCGTGCGGGTGGTGGCGTTGCTGGTGCGCGAGGTAGTGCGCGTAGGCGTCCGTGCCGGCCGCGCCGCGGATCACGTCGCCGAGCGCGGCGCGCACGGCGCGCAGCCGTCGTGACAGCTCGCTAGGCACCGGCGCCCTCCACCAGCCGGCTGCGCTGATAGGCGGCCTCCGGCGAGGCCGGGACCGACGCGCCGCGCAGCCGCCGCCAGGCGATGCGCAGCATGTCGACGATCACGGCCCACAGCACCAACAGGAAGAACGCGGTCAGCGCGGCGTCGAGCCGCTGGTTGAAGATGAGCTTGCCGGCAACCGCCGCCTTGTCCGGCGGCAAGGCGCCGGCGGCGAGCTTCGCGGCGAGATCGGCGGCGCCGGCGAAGAAGCCGATCTTCGGGCTGGCGCTGAAGAGCTTCTCCCACGCGGCGACCGTCGTGACGATCGCGAGCCAGGCGAGCGGAACCGCCGAAATCCAGGCGTGGCGGGCGCTGCGGCCCTTGAGCAGGATGGCGGTCACGACCGCGAGCGCGATACCGGCGAGCATCTGGTTCGAGATGCCAAACAGCGGCCACAGGATGTTGATCCCGCCGTACGGGTCGATGACGCCGACGTAGAGGAAGTAGCCCCACGCGGCGACCACCAGCCCGCTCGAGAGGATCACCGACGGATACCACGAGGTGCGGCCGAGCGGCGCCCACAGGTGCGAGAGGGCATCCTGCAGCATGAAGCGCCCGACCCGGGTTCCGGCGTCGAGCGTCGTCAGGATGAACACCGCCTCGAACATGATCGCGAAGTGGTACCAGACGGCGATCAGCGTCGAGCCGAAGACGCCGGAAAGGATGCTCGCCATGCCGACCGCCAGCGACGGCGCGCCGCCGGTGCGCGCGAACAGCGTGGCTTCGCCGACCTGGGCGGCGAGGGCGTTCATCTGCGCGACGGTCACCGGAAAGCCCCAGCCGGTGAGCGTGGCGACCGCCGCATCTGGCGCGCCGCCGAGGGCCGCGAGCGGGCTGTTGATCGCGAAATAGACGCCCGGGTCGAGCAGCGTCGCCGCGATCATCGCCATGATGGCGACCAGCGATTCGAGCAGCATCGAGCCGTAGCCGACGAGGCGCACGTCCGCCTCGGTGCGGATGAGCTTCGGCGTCGTTCCGCTCGAAACGAGCGCATGGAAGCCGGAGATCGCTCCGCAGGCGATCGTGATGAAGACGAACGGGAACAGCTTGCCGGCGAAGATCGGGCCAGTGCCATCGACGAAGCGGGTCAGCGCCGGCATCTTGAGCTCGGGCCGCATCAGCAGAATTGCGACGGCCAGCAGCACGACGGTGCCGAGCTTGAGAAAAGTCGACAGATAGTCGCGCGGTGCGAGCAGCAGCCACACCGGCAGGATCGCGGCCAGAAATCCGTAGCCGATCACGAACCAGGCGAGCGTCGTGCCGTCGTCGTCGAACAGCGCCCGTAGCCCCGGCTGGTGATCGACCCAGCCGCCGCCGACGACGGCGAGCAGCAGCAGCGCCACGCCGATCAGCGACGCCTCGGCGACGCGCCCCGGCCGGATCGTGCGCATGTAGCAGCCGACCAGCATCGCGATCGGGATGGTCGCGAAGACGGTGGAGGTCGCCCACGGGCTGTGCTTCATGGCATTGACCACGACGAGGCCGAGCACCGCGATCAGGATCACCATGATCGCGAGCGTACCGACGATGGCGGCGCCGCCGCCGACCGGGCCGAGTTCGTCGCGCGCCATCTGGCCGAGGGTCCGGCCATCCCGCCGGGTGGATGCGAATAGCACCACCATGTCCTGCACGCAGCCCCCCAGCACCGAGCCGATCAGGATCCACAGCGTGCCGGGCAGGTAGCCGAACTGCGCCGCAAGGGTCGGGCCGATCAGCGGCCCGGGACCTGCGATCGCGGCGAAGTGGTGGCCGAACACCACCCAGCGGGCCGTCGGAACGAAGTCGCGTCCGTTGTCGAGGCGCTCCGCTGGCGTCGCGCGCGTGCCATCGGTCGACAGCACGGTCGCCGCGATCCACGCCGCGTAGAAGCGATAGCCGAGCGTATAGATGCAGCCGGCCGCCGCCAGTATCCACAGCGTGTTGATCGGTTCGCCGCGGTTGAGCGCGATGCCGGCCAGGGCGATCGCCGCGCCGGCCGCGAGGGCGACGCCGAGAAGCTTGCGCATGCTTGAACCCCCAACCGAGCTGCCGCTGCGGCGAAGCCTAATCGAAATGCGCCGCTGCCCGCGCCGCTGGCGCGAGCTGAGTTCAGCGCGCGCCTCAGATGCGTCCTGCCACCGGGGTGCCGACCGGCTGAGGCTCAAGCGGGCTGCCGCGCAGCCGCAAGAGACGCGTCTAAGTCATTGAAAGTGGTGGGCGGTACAGGGCTTGAACCTGTGACCCCTGCCGTGTGAACCCGATTTCTTTGTCTCCCATCGTTTCGGAGCGTGTCGTAATGTGCTGATTTAGAAGAATTCATGTCCCCTGCTGTCTCCGGCCGTATATGATGGTATTCCATACGGATTCCATACGGACGGCAGGGACATGGCCTACGAAATCAACAAAGCCCGGGTGCGCGCCTCTCTCCCCGTTCGCGTTCATGAGCCGTACTGGGGGCCGCCGATCAGCAAGGGTCGCGGCCTAGGCTACCGAAAGACCGAGGCGAACGGCTATTGGATCGCCCGCGCTGCCGCCGAGGATTCGGGGGCAAAGTACCGATACAAGCCGCTCGGTCTGGCGGCCCCAGAGTTCGACTACGACGCCGCCCGGGTCGCCGCAGAGCGATGGTTCCGCGACATGGACCGGGGCATCGGCGGCGACGCCGAGACCGTGGGCGAGGTCTGCAAGCTGTACGTGGACGACCGCCG
>JANYAE010000100.1 GCA_025355105.1 Pseudomonadota bacterium
GGTGCACGAGCAGCAGCGACACCGCCACCGGCGTGAGTCCCGGGATGCGCGCCGCCTGGCCGAGCGTCTGCGGCCGCACCTCGACGAGGCGCTGGCGCACCTCGCTCGACAGGCCCGACACGGCACGGTAGTCGAGATCGCGCGGCAGCTCGGTGCCCTCGTGGCGCTCGAGCCGGGCGATCTCGGCATCCTGCCGCGCGAGGTAGCCGGCGTACTTTGCGTCGACCGCGATCGCGAGCGTGACCTGCTCGGCGAGTCGCGCATCGGCGCCGGCCGGCGCCGCGCCGGCCGCGATCGCCTCGCGCTTCTGCTCGAAGAACGACCAGCGCTCGTCGTCGACCAGCCCGAGCGCGCGGCCGGCCGGCGTCAGGCGCGCGTCGGCGTTGTCCTCGCGCAGGCTCAGCCGGTACTCGGCGCGGCTGGTGAACATCCGGTACGGTTCCGGCGCGCCGCGCGTCACCAGGTCGTCGAGCATCACGCCGATGTACGCCTCGGCGCGCTTCGGCCACCACGGCGCGAGGCCGCGCGCGGCGCGCGCGGCGTTGACGCCGGCCACCAGGCCCTGCGCCGCCGCCTCCTCGTAGCCGGTCGTGCCGTTGATCTGGCCGGCGAGGTAGAGCCCCTCGAGCGCGCGCGTCTGCAGCGAGTACTCGAGGTCGCGCGGATCGAAGAAGTCGTACTCGATCGCGTAGCCCGGCGGCGTCAGGTGCGCGCGCTCGAAGCCGCGGATGCTGCGCACGAACTCGAGCTGGACGTCGAACGGCAGGCTGGTCGAGATGCCGTTCGGATAGAGTTCGTGGGTATCGAGCCCCTCCGGCTCGACGAAGATCTGGTGCGAGGCGCGCTCGGCGAAGCGCACCACCTTGTCCTCGATCGACGGGCAGTAGCGCGGTCCGACGCCCTCGATGCGGCCGGTGTAGAGCGGCGAGCGGTCGGTCGCCGCGCGGATCAGCTCGTGCGTGCGGCCGTTGGTCGCCGTGATGTGGCACGGCAGCTGGCGCGGATGGTCCGCGACCCGGCCGAGATACGACAGCACCGGCAGCGGCTCGTCGCTGCGCTGCTCGGTCATGACCGAGAAATCGACGCTCCTGCCGTCGATGCGCGGCGGCGTGCCGGTCTTGAGGCGCCCGACGCGCGGCAGCAGCTCGCGCAGGCGCGCCGCGAGCCGCGTCGACGCCGGGTCGCCGGCGCGTCCGCCGCTGGTCTGCTCGAGGCCAACGTGGATCCGGCCGCCGAGGAAGGTGCCGGCGGTCAGCACGACGCAGGCGGCGTCGAAGCGCACGCCGGTCGCGGTGACGGCGCCCGCGACGCGGCCGCCCTCGACCACCAGGTCGGCGATCTCCTGCTGGAAGATCGCGAGCCGCGGCTGGTTCTCAAGCAGCGCGCGCACCGCGCGCCGGTACAGCGCGCGGTCGGCCTGGGCGCGCGTCGCGCGCACCGCCGGCCCTTTGCTGGCGTTCAGCACCCGCAGCTGGATCGCGGCGCGGTCGGCGGCCTGCGCCATGCCGCCGCCGAGCGCGTCGATCTCGCGGACCAGGTGGCTCTTGCCGATGCCGCCGATCGCCGGATTGCAGCTCATGGCGCCGAGCGTCTCGACGCTGTGGGTGAGCAGCAGCGTACGCGCACCGCTGCGCGCGGCGGCGAGCGCCGCCTCGGTGCCGGCGTGGCCGCCGCCGATCACGAGCACGTCGAAGCGGTCGGGATGCTGCATAGCGCGCGGATTCTACCCGTGCATGGCAGGCGGTGCGCCGGGATGAAACAATGCCGGTATGAACGCCGTCCCAACCCGTGCAGCGCTGGCGGCAGCGCTGCTGCTCGCCGTGCCGTATACGGCTCCGGCGGCGCCGGGAGATCGGGCGGCCCGGCCATCGCTGACCGATTGCCGCCTGCCCCATCCGGCCGGCCTCGGCTCGGTGGCGGCCCGCTGCGGCAGCCTCACGGTAGCGGAGGACCCGGCGGAGCCGCAGGGCGAGGCGATCACGCTGCGCTTCGCCGTCGTGCCGGCGCTCGACCGTCGCCGCCAGCGCGAGCCGCTGTTCATCATCGCCGGTGGCCCGGGCCAGGCCGCCACGGACTTCTACGCCGGCTCTGCCCCGGCGTTCGCCCCGGTGCAACGCACGCGCGACCTCGTGCTCGTAGATCAGCGCGGCACGGGCGGCTCCAGCCGGCTAGCCTGCGACTTCCCTGACGATTTCGAGCTGCGCACGCCGACGCCGGACCGCATCCGCGAGCTGTCCGCGGCCTGCCGGCGTGGTCTCACGGGCCGGCCGCAGTTCTACACCACCAGCGTCGCGGTGCGCGACCTCGAGGCCGTGCGCGACGCGCTCGGCTACCCGCAGATCGACCTGTACGGCATTTCCTACGGCACGCGCGTCGCACAGCATTACCTGCGGCGCTACGGCACGCGCGCGCACGCCGTGGTGCTCGACGGCGTGGTGGCACCGGACCGCTCGCTCGGGCCGGAGACGCCGCTCGACGCGCAGCGCGCGCTCGAGCTCATGTTCGCGCGCTGCAACGCCGACGCGCCCTGCAGCAGCGCGTTTCCGAACCTCGCGCAGCGCTTCGACGCGCTGCGCGCGCGGCTCGCGGCCCGGCCAGCCAGGGTGGCAGTGGTGG
>JANYAE010000035.1 GCA_025355105.1 Pseudomonadota bacterium
GCAGCCGGGGCAGGAGCCTTGTCGTCAGCCTTGGCAGCAGGCGCCTCCACAACCTTCGTCTCCTCGACCTTCGAGGCCTTGCGCAGCGACTCGATGTAGTCGTGCACCTGGCGCTGCTGGACGAACTGGCCCAGCCGGTCCTTGACCGAGTCGAACGGCGGCGGGTTGAGCGGGCGGGTGTCGTCGAGGCGGATCACGTGCCAGCCGAACGGCGTCTGCACCGGCTCCTTGGTGTACTCGCCCTTGCTCAGCTTGGCGACGGCCTCGGAGAACGGCTTGACCATCTTGTCAGGCGTGAACCAGTTGAGGTCACCGCCGTTGCCCTTCGAGCCCGGGTCGATCGAGAACTTCTTGGCGAGCACGTCGAACTTCGCGCCCTTGCCGAGCTGCGCGACGATGTCCTTCGCCTGGGCCTCTTCCTTCACCAGGATGTGGCTCGCGTGGTACTCGGCCTTCGGCATGCCGGCGATCTGGCGGTCGTATTCGGCCTTGAGGTCGGCGTCGGTCGCGGTCTTTTCCTTGATGTACTTCTGGAACATCGCGGCGGCCAGCAGGTTGAGCCGATCGAGCTCGATGCGCGCGGCGACCTCAGGGTCGGCGGCGATGTTCTGCTTCTCGGCTTCCTGGGCGCTGATGTACAGGTTCTCGATACCTTCCATGACCTGCTTGCGCTGGTCCGCGCTCAGCTCCTCGACCTTCTTGTTGGTCTGCGCCTGCGCCCAGACGGCGAAGGCCTCGGCCGAGACGGCCTTGCCGTTCACGGTCGCGACCGGCGGCTTGGTCGGGGCGGCGGTGCCCTGGCCGGCCTTCGGGTTGCAGGCCGCGAGGCCGATCGCCGAGACGGCGACCAGCGCCGGGATCCAGATACGAGTGGTCATGCGTAACCTCATGTGTCGATGAAATCGGGTGGCGAGGCGCGCTCGCCGGGGGCGTCGGCTTCGATTCCGAGCGCGTGGATCTCGTTGGGGATCAGTGGCCTCAGCGCCTCGTACACGAGCCGGTGGCGGGCGAGGACCGGCAGGCCCCGGAACTTCTCGGACAGCACGCGCACGTGAAAGTGCCCGGCGCCGCCCGCGGCCCCGGCGTGGCCGGCGTGCCGCTGACTGTCGTCGATCACCTCGATGTGCAGCGGTGAGAAGGCCCCCGCGAGCAGTTGTTCGATCTGCTGCCGGCGGTCCGTCATGGTAGCACCTTGAGATAGGGGTGAACTTCGACGCTGGCGTAGACGCCCTCTGCGACGAAGGGGTCGGCGTCCGCCCAGGCACGTGCCGCGGCCAGCGAGGCGAACTCGGCGACGATCAGGCTGCCGACGAAGCCGGCCGGTCCCGGATCCGGCGCATCGATCGCCGGCAGCGGGCCGGCGACCAGCAGCCGGCCCTCGGCCGCGAGCGCGCTGAGGCGCGCGAGGTGCGCCGGGCGCGCCGCGCGGCGACGCGGCAGCGAATCCGGGGTGTCGCGGCCGATGATCGCGTACAGCATCAGCCTTCACCTTCCGGGTGCTCGGCGCGGCTCGAGAGCCAGAAGGCCTGCGCCAGCACGAACAGGAAGATGATGCCGATCTTGGCGAGCTTCCAGCCGACCCAGGCGTTGAGGCCGTAGCGGTAGACGAAGGCGAGGTTGACGACCGCGAGCAGCAGGAAGAACACCACCCAGCTTAAGTTTGCGATCCGCCAGGTGCGCTCGTCGGTCTTGATCTGCTCGCCGAGCACTCGCTTGACCAGCGGCTCGCCGAGCCACTGCGTGACCAGGAAGGCGCCGGCCAGGGTCACGTACAGCACCGTCGGCATCCACATGAGGACCCGCTCGTTGTGGAAGTAGAGGGTCGCGCCGCCAAAGACCAGCACGAGCAGCGCCGACCACAGCATGGTGCGGCTGACGGTGCGCTTGCGCGCCCATTGCACGCCCAACTGCACGGCGGTCGCGGCGATCAGCACGCCCGTGGCCACGTAGATGCCGGCGAACTTGAAGGCGACGAAGAACGCGAGGACGGGGAGAAAGTCGGTGAGCGCCTGCATGTCCGCTCGGGGCGGCGTGGAATAGCCGGGTATCATAGCGGAAAGCCCCGGCCTCTTCAGCGCGACCCGCATGAGCCAGATTCTCGAGCTGCACCCCAAGAACCCGCAGGTCCGCCTGGTGCGCCAGGCGGTCGCGGCGGTGCGCGCCGGCGGGGTCATCGTCTACCCGACCGACTCCTGCTACGCGCTCGGCTGCGCGATCGGCGACAAGGCGGCGATGGAGCAGATCGCCCACATCCGCCAGACCGATAAGCACCACCATTTCACGCTGGTGTGCCGCGACCTGTCGGAGATCGCCCGCTACGCGCGGGTCGAGAACTGGCAGTACCGGCTGCTGAAGGCGGCGACCCCCGGGCCGTACACCTTCATCCTCGAGGCCACCAAGGAAGTGCCGCGGCGGCTCTTGAACCCGAAGCGCCGCACGATCGGCATCCGCGTCCCGGATCACCCGGTGCCGCTGCTGCTGCTCGAGGAGCTCGGCGAGCCGCTGATGAGCTCGACGCTGAGCCTGCCGGGGGATGAGTACCCGCTGACCGACGCCGCCGAGATCCACGCGCGCCTGAAGCACCAGGTCGCGCTGGTGCTCGACGGCGGCAACTGCGGCCTCGACCCGACCACGGTCGTCGACCTTGCCGGCGGCGCGCCGGTGATCGTGCGCATCGGCAAGGGTGACCCGGCGCGCCTCGGGGCCACGGCCAGCTGAGCTGCCGCGTATAATCCGCGCGGCCGCAGGAGCGCGCACCGGCAGGCGCCCGGAAGAGGCCCGCCGACGCCGCCACAACCGAAGACAATCGTAAGCAATCAATGAACTTAGACGACACACTGCAGAAAGTGGCTTACGACCTGTCCTACTCGGCGATCCCGGTGCTCTTCGCGATCACGGTGCACGAGGTGGCGCACGGGCGGGTCGCGCTCTACTTCGGCGACAAGACCGCCTCGCTGCTCGGGCGGCTGTCGCTCAACCCCTTGAAGCACATCGATCCCTTCGGCACGGTGATCGTGCCGATCGTGCTGCTGCTCTTGCACGCGCCCTTCCTGTTCGGCTGGGCGCGGCCGGTGCCGGTCGACTTTCGAAACCTGCGCCGTCCCAAGGGCGACATGGCCTGGGTGGCGCTCGCAGGTCCGGTCGCCAACGTCGCCATGGCGTGCGTCTGGACGATGGTGTTCGGCATCGACAAGGCCGGCTTTCTCGGCACCGGCCTGCTCGCGGTGTGGCTCTCGAAGATGGCCGGCGTCGGCATCCTCGTCAACGTGCTGCTCGCGGTCTTCAACATGCTGCCGATCCCGCCGCTCGACGGCGGCCGGGTCATGGTCGGCATCCTGCCGCACGCGCCGGCGCGGGCGCTGGCGCGGGTCGAGCCCTACGGCCTCTGGATCGTGCTGGCGCTCCTCTACCTTCACGTGCTCGACTTCCTGATCGGACCGCTGGTCGAGCGGCTCGGCGGCCTGATCCTGCGGCTCTTTTCCTGATCCCGCGCCTCGGAGTTCCCTGACGTTGGCCACTTCTGCCCCGAACCCCCGCGTGCTGTCCGGGATGCGCCCGACCGGGCAGCTGCATCTCGGCAACTTCCACGGCGCGCTCAAGAACTGGGTGGAGCTGCAGTACCAGTACGAGTGCTTCTTCTTCATCGCCGACTGGCACGCGCTGACCACCGGCTATGACGACACCTCGCAGCTCGAGGAGAACACCTGGCAGATGGTCATCGACTGGCTGGGCGCGGGCCTGAACCCGTCCGCCTGCACGTTGTTCATCCAGTCGAAGGTGCCGGAGCACGCCGAGCTGCACCTGCTCCTGTCGATGATCACGCCGCTCGGCTGGCTCGAGCGCGTGCCGAGCTACAAGGACCAGCAGGAGCAGCTCAAGGAAAAGGACCTCGCGACCTACGGCTTCCTCGGCTATCCGCTCTTGCAGAGCGCCGACATCCTGCTGTACCGGCCGAAGTACGTGCCGGTCGGCGAGGACCAGGTGGCGCACGTCGAGATCACGCGCGAGGTCGCGCGGCGCTTCAACCACGTCTACGGCCGCGAGAAGGACTTCGAGGCCAAGGCCGAGAAGGCGGTCAAGCGCCTCGGCAGCAAGAACGCCCAGCTCTACCACGAGCTGCGCCGCGCCTACCAGACGAGCGGCGAGGCGCGCGCGCTTGAGCGCGCCGCGGCGTTGCTGGCCGGCAACGCGCGCCTGACGGTCGCCGACCGCGAGCGGCTGCAGGGCTACCTCGAGGGCACCGGCCGCGTGATCCTGACCGAGCCTGAGGTGCTGCTGACCAACACCCCGAAGGTGCCGGGCCTCGACGGGCGCAAGATGTCGAAGTCCTACGGCAACACGATCGGGCTGCGCGAGGACCCGGCCGAGGTCGCGAAGAAGCTGAAGACCATGCAGACCGACCCCGCGCGCGCGCGCCGCTCGGATCCCGGTAACCCCGACATCTGCCCGGTGTTCGACCTGCACCGCATCTACTCCTCGGCCGAGACGCAGGCCTGGGCCGCGGCCGGCTGCAAGAGCGCCGGCATCGGCTGCCTCGAGTGCAAGAAGCCGCTGATCGAGGCGGTGGTGGCCGAGATCGAGACCATCCGGGCGCGCGCCAAGGAGTACGAGGACAACCGCGACGCGGTGCGCGGCATCATCGCCGAGGGCTGCGAGAAGGCGCGCGAGGCGGCGCGCGAGACCATGCAGGAGGTCCGCGCCGCGATGGGCCTCGAGTACCGATGAACAGCCCGCTGACCCCTGCCGAGCCGCGCCCCGAGCAGGCCGAGATGCCGTTCGCGATCGTCGACGGCGAGCCGGTGACCGAGCCGCCGCGCGACCTCTACATCCCGCCGCAGGCGCTCAAGGTGTTCCTCGAGGCCTTCGAGGGGCCGCTCGACCTCTTGCTCTACCTGATCCGGCGCCAGAACCTCGACGTCCTCGACATCCCGATCGCCGAGATCACCCGCCAGTACCTCAATTACATCGACCTGATGCGCGAGCTCGAGCTCGAGCTCGCCGGCGAGTACCTGCTGATGGCGGCGATGCTCGCCGAGATCAAGTCGCGGATGCTGCTGCCGCGGGCGCAGAGCGAGCAGGCCGAGGAGGATGACCCGCGCGCCGAGCTGGTGCGGCGGCTGCAGGAGTACGAGCGCTTCAAGCGCGCCGCCGAGGACATCGACCACCTGCCGCGGCTCGAGCGCGACGTGTGGGTGGCGCAGGCCGAGCTCATCGAGCGCGCGGTGGCGCCGCTGCTGCCGGACGTCACACTCAAGGAGATGCTGCTCGCCTTCCAGGACGTGATCTCGCGCGCGGCGATGTTCGCGCACCACCACGTGCAGCGCGAGCGCCTCTCGGTGCGCCAACGCATGAGCGAGATCATCGAGCGCCTGCAGGGCGGCGAGCTGCTCGGCTTCGCGCAGCTGTTTCGCGTCGAGGAAGGCCGCATGGGAGTCACGGTGACCTTCGTGGCGCTCCTTGAGCTGCTGCGCGAGGGCCTGCTCGACATCGTCCAGGCCGATACCTATGCGCCGCTGCACGTGCGCGCGGCGACGCCGCGCAGCGATCAGCCGGCGGCGAACGACGACGCGGCCGGGGCCGCGTCCGACGACATCCTGGAGTCGCGATGAACGACAGCTACCTCAAGAACGTGATCGAGGCGGCGCTGCTGGCCGCCGGCCGGCCGGTGGCGCTCGCCGAACTGCGCGAGCTCTTTGATGAGTTCGCACGCCCGGATGCGGTGGCGGTCGAGGCCGCGCTCGGCGAGCTCGCGGCCGACTACGCCGGCCGCGGCATCGTGCTCGCCGAGGTCGCGAGCGGCTGGCGCATCCAGGTGCGCGCCGACGTCGCGCAGCCGGTGTCGCGCCTGTGGCAGGAGCGGCCGGCCAAGTACTCGCGCGCGCTGCTCGAGACGCTGGCGCTGATCGCCTACCGCCAGCCGATCACGCGCGGCGAGATCGAGGACATCCGCGGCGTCGCGGTCAACCCGAACATCGTGCGCACCGTGCTCGAGCGCGGCTGGGTGCGGGTCATCGGCCACCGCGACGTGCCGGGGCGCCCGGAGCTGTTGGCGACGACGCGCGAGTTCCTCGACTACTTCGGCCTGAAGACGCTCGATGACCTGCCGACGCTCGCGCAGCTCAAGGACGTCGAGTCGCTCGGCGTGCAGCTCGAGTTCGATCGGCCCGGCGATCCCGCGCTTGCCGAAGCAAGCGACGTGCAGGAGGCGCCGGCTGATGACGTCGCTCCCGGGGCCGCCGCCGGCGGCGCGGGCGACTGAGCGTGGCCGAGCGGCTGCAGAAGGTGCTGGCCGCCGCCGGCCTCGCCTCGCGCCGCGACGCCGAGGCCTGGATCCGCGCCGGCCGGGTGACCGTCAACGGCCAGCCGGCCGCGATCGGCCAGCGCGTCGAGGACAGCGACAAGATCGCCGTCGACGGCCGGCGCATCCGCCTCGAGCGCGCGGCGCCCGACAACCTGGTGCTGATCTACCACCGCACCCCCGGCGAGGCGCTCAAGCCCGCGACCGCGGCGCCCGGCGAGGACGCCGGGGTCACCAGCTACGAGCGGCTGCCAAAGCTGCGCGGCCGGCGCTGGCTGCCGCTCGCGCCGCTCGCGCCGACCGACGGCGGGCTCGAGGTGTTCACCACCGACGGCGGGCTGCGCGCCGCGGCCAGCAAGGCCGCCGATCGGCTCGGCTCCGCCTATGCGGTGCGCGTCTCCGGCGAGCCGACCGCCGAGCTCGTCGAGACCTTCGCGTCGCGGGCGCTGATCGCCGAGCCGCCGTTCGAGATCGTCAAGGTGCACGGCGTGGGCGGCGAGGGCCGCAATCGCTGGTACGAGTTCGAGTTGCAGCACGGCCACGGCCGCGACCTGCGCAACCTGCTGTCGGCCGCCGGCCTTGAGGTCAGCCGCATCCTGCGCACGCGCTTCGGGCCGGTGACCATGGACCGCGCGATCTCGCGCGGCCGGCACCGCGAGCTGACGCCGGAGGAGCGCGACGCGCTCTATGCGGCGGTCGAGCTCGTGATGCCCTCCGAGCGGGCGCGCCGCCTCAAGGCTGGCAGTCGAAGCGCTGCCCCGAAACGCCCGCACCGTCCGGGCCCAAGAGGTAGAGGTAAGTCGGCAGGACCTCGGCCGCGGTCCTGAGCCGGCTCACGTCCTCGGCCGGGTAAGCGAGCGCCCGGAGGTCGGTGCGCACGGGCCCGGGGTTGACGACGTTGACGCGCAGGCGCGGGTTGTCCTCGTACTCATGCGCGAGCACCTGCGCGAGCCCCTCGATGCCGAACTTCGACACCGCGTAGGCACCCCAGTAGGCGCGCCCCTGCGTGCCGACGCTGCTCGAGGTGAACAGCAGTGAGGCATCGGTGCTCTTCTCCAGCAGCGGCAGGCACACCTGGGTCAGCGCGAACTCGGCGGTCAGGTTGACCTGCAGCACGCGGCACCAGGTCGGCACGTCAAAGTGCGCGATCGGCGCGCGCGTGCCGAGGATCGCGGCGTTGTGCACGAGGCCATCCAGGCGCCCGAACTCCGACTCAAGCGCGCTCGCGACCGCGTCGTAGTGCTGGGCGAGGGCGTTTTCGAGGTCAAAGGGCAGCAGCGCAGGCTGGGGTCCGCCGGCCGCGACGATCTCGTCGTAGACGCGCTCGAGCTTCTTCGCGCTGCGGCCGAGGAGTGCCACGGTCGCGCCGCCCTGGGCCAGCGCCAGCGCGAGCGCGCGGCCGATGCCGGCGCCGGCGCCCGTGACCAGGATCACGCGGCCGGCAAAGAGCTCGGCGCGCGGCGCGTAGCGACGGGGATCAGGGCTCACGGTCACGGTCTACTCCCGGCCGGCGCGGCGCGCGGTGCGCCAGGCCAGCCACAGTTGCGGGATCGGCGATGGCGGCGCGCGCCGGCCGCGCGCGAGATGTGCGAGGCGCGCCGCGGCGAGCGCGGCACGCACGAGACCATGCGCCTGGGCGCGGGCCAGCGACGGCGGCAGTGCCGCGCGGGCGCTGGCGAGCGCCGCCGCGGCGCGCGCGTTGAGCGCGCCGCGCTCGAGCGTGCCGAGGAGCGGCGCGTCGCTGCGCGTGAGCTGCTCGGCCAGCCCAAGGCCGCGGCCGAGTGCGTCGCCGTACGCCGCCAGCGCCGCCTCGGCGCGTCCGGCGAGCAGCTCGGCGGCCAGCGCCTGCAGCGCGCCGTGCGAGCGCGCGAGCAGCGCGTCCAGCTCCTCGACTCCGGCCGGCGCGAAGCCGACCAGCTCGAGATCTGCCGCGCTGAGGCGCTCGTGCAGCCGCACATAGCGCGGCGACGGGCCGGCCGCGCGAAAGAGCGCCTGACAGAGCGGGTGCTCCGGCCGGCCGGCGGTGAGCCTATCCACCTCGCCGCGCCACCAGGCGAGCTTGGCGTGCGAGACCGCGTGTTCGACGCCGGGGCGCACGGCGGCGGCGATCTCGGCGTCGATCGCATAGAGCGGCTCGAGGCGCGCGCGGGCGCCGGGACCGGCGAAGGTGATCGACAGCGCGAGCTCGAGCGACGGCGCCACGGGCGTCAGCCGGCAACGCCGGCGATGAAGCCGAGCAGTTCCCCGGGCTCGGCCACGATCGCGTCCGGCTGCCACGCCGCCGGGTTCTCGCCGTCGGCCAGATAGCCGTAGCGCACCGCGACCGTGTGCATGCCGGCGGCCCGGCCGGCGATGATGTCGCGCTCGGCGTCGCCCGCGTAGACGCAATCGCGGGGCTCTCGGCCGATCAGCGCCGCGGCGTGCAGCAAGGGCAGCGGATGCGGCTTGCGCTCGGCGAGCGTGTCGCCGCAGATGACGCAGGCGGCGCGGGCCAGCAGGCCGAGCGTCGCGAGCAGCGGCGTCGTCAGGTGGCCGGGCTTGTTGGTGACGATGCCCCACGGGATGCCGTGTTGCTCGAGCGTCGCGAGCAGCGCCTCGCAGCCGGGGAACAGGCGCGTGCCGTCGGCGAGCGCCTCGGCGTAGAGCGCGAGGAAGCGGCGCCGCAGCCGCTCGAACTCATCCGGCGCCGGGCTCGCGAAGCCGAGCCGCACCAGCGCCGCGGCGCCGTGCGAGACGTGCGGTCGCAGCGTCGCGAAGGCAAGCGGTGGCTGACCTTCCTCGACGCGCAGCCGGTTGAGCGCCGCGGTCATGTCCGGCGCCGTGTCGAGCAGCGTGCCGTCAAGGTCGAGGAGCAGCGCCGTGTGGCGTGCCGTGGCCGTCACGGCGGCGCGGCGGCCGGCCGCGTCAGGTGGGCAAGGTAGTTGACGTCGACGCGCGGCTCGAGCCGGAACTGCCGCGTGAGCGGCGGGTAGCCGATGCCCGCGAGGTGCGCGAGCTCGAGCCCCGCGGCGCGCGCCGCGCGCGCGAGTTCCGAGGGACGGATGAAGCGCGCGTACTCGTGCGTGCCGCGCGGCAGCAGCCGCGCCAGGTACTCGGCGCCGACGATCGCGAGCAGGAAGGCCTTCGGCGTGCGGTTGAGCGTCGAGATGAACAGCGAGCCGCCCGGGCGGACGAGGCGCGCCAGCGCGCCGAGCACGCTCGCCGGGTCCGGCACGTGCTCGAGCATCTCCATGCAGGTGATGACGTCGAAGCTCTCAGGCTGCTCGGCGGCGAGCGCCTCGGCGCTCGTCAGACGGTAGCGGACCGTGACGCCGCTCTCGAGCGCGTGCAGCTCGGCGGTCGCGAGCGCCGCGGCCGCGAGGTCGATGCCGGTGACGCGCGCGCCAGCGCGCGCGAGCGCCTCCGCGAGAATGCCGCCGCCGCAGCCGACGTCGAGCACGGCCTGCTCCGCGAGCGGCGCGCGATCGGCGACGTATTTCAGGCGCAGCGGGTTCAGCCGATGCAGCGCGCCGAACTCGCCGGCCGGGTCCCAGAAGCGGCCGGCGAGCGCGTCGAACTTGTGGATTTCGGCGGCATCGACGCTCTCGCGGGGGCGGGCATGCGGCGCTTCGGCGTTCACGGCGGACCTCGCGGTCAAAGCTGAGGACAGGCCCGGCAAGTATAGCCGCGCGGCGCGCCCAAAGCCCTGTAAAACCCGCGGGAGAAACCGCTCGCTGTGGTAAGATTCTCGTTTCGCAATCGGACCTGAGTACCGCCCCCAGCATGGTCGAAATCGCGCGCGAAATCCTGCACGTCAACCTCGAAGACGAGATGCGCCAGTCCTACCTCGATTACGCCATGAGCGTGATCGTGGGGCGCGCCCTGCCGGACGTCCGAGATGGCTTGAAGCCCGTCCACCGCCGCGTGCTGTTCGCGATGCACGAGCTCGGCGTCGAGTGGAACAAGTCCTACAAGAAGTCGGCGCGCGTCGTCGGCGACGTCATCGGCAAGTACCACCCGCACGGCGACACCGCGGTCTACGACGCGATGGTGCGCATGGCG
>JANYAE010000007.1 GCA_025355105.1 Pseudomonadota bacterium
GAGTGGCAACTGCAGCGCCGCTACATGCAACTTGAGGGACTCCAGTCCCTGAGCGACAATCAGCTCGTTCGGCTGTCCGCCGTGGTCAGCTGAGCACCAGTCGAACCTGACCAGAACTCACAACTCGTACACCACTCGACGCGACACGATCAGGGAGTCGAAGCAGACTCCCTAGCAATCGCTTCCCCGAGGACTTTCCTAGGTCCAGAACACCGGTAGACTTCCGGTAGACCTCAACGCCGAAATCACACAGCGTTTTCCCGCAGAAAAACGCAAATCTCTTTGGTAACCCCTTGGCTTCCTGCCGGAACCCTCGGCGTAGCTTCGCCTACGCCTTCTCCCCCACCTGTAACTCGGCGATTTTGAAGGGCACCCCACACCCTCCAATGCCGCAGTACCCGTTCGGATTCTTCGCGAGGTACTGCTGGTGATACTCCTCGGCGTAGAAAAAATGCGGCGCCGGAGCAATGTCGGTCGTGATCGTCGCACGCCCCGCCTGGCGCAGCGCCGACTGATACGCGGCCCGTGACCGCTCGGCGGCGATCTGCTGGGCGTCGGAGGTCGTGTAGACCACCGATCGATACTGCGTCCCGATGTCGTTGCCCTGACGCATGCCCTGCGTCGGGTCGTGGGACTCCCAGAAGGCGCGAAGCAACTCGTCGTAGGAAATCTCGGCCGGATCGAACAGCACCCGGACGACCTCCGCATGGCCCGTCCGTCCTGTGCACACCTCTTCATAGGTCGGATTCGGCGTGAAGCCGCCGGCATAGCCCACTGCCGTCGAGTACACGCCCTCGGTCTGCCAGAAGCGCCGCTCCGCACCCCAGAAGCAGCCGAGGCCGAACACGGCCTCATGGAGGTTCGCATCGAAGGGCGGCACAATGCGGTTGCCGTTCACGAAGTGTCGTACGGGCACGCGCAGCGCTTCGTCACGGCCCGGCAGGGCGTCCTCACGGGATGGCAGCGTCGTCTTTCGGCTCTGGAAAATACCCATGGCGACCTCCGTGACAATTGCGGGATTCTAAGCTGAAAGGGGGGAGGCTTGCCGGGAGGCCGGCGTCCAGTATCCTCGCGCTTTCGCGGAGGCGCAGCGCATGATTTCCGGCATCGAATCCGTGACACTCGGCGTCCGAGATCTCGCCGCGGCGTTGCACCTTTGGCGGGGCGTCTGTGGCTTCCAGGTGGAGTCCGACACCCGTGCGCCGGTCAGCCTGCTGTCGGTGTGGGGGCTCGCGCCGTACGCGGACCTGCGCCTCGTCGAGCTGTCGTGCGATGGCTACGCCTTCGGCCGCGTGCGCCTGGCCGAGGTCTCCGATCCCGCGGCGCGGATCACCCGCCGCGACCACGGCGCCGGCGCGACCGACGCGACGACCGACGTGGGGCCCAAGGCCCTTGACCTCTACGTGACCCCTCCGCTGCCGGATGCCATCGGCGTGCTCAGCACGGCCGGGTGTCCGCTGCGGGCCGGGCCGATCCGCTTCGTGGTGCGCGACAGCGACACCGAGGAGGCACTGCTGACCGGGCCGGCGGACACGCCGCTGCTGCTGATGGTCGGGCACCGGCATCCGCAGCGGGCACAGCGCGCGGTCCCGCCTCCGGGCCGGACCAGCGAGGTAGCCACGGTCTCGGTCGTGGTGGCAAACCTCGAGACGACGCGGCGCTTCTACGTGGACGGGCTCGGCCTCAGCGCCGACGACATCGACGATGAGCTGGACGGCGACGAGCGCCGCCGGGTCTGCCTGCTGTTCGGCGTTCCGGAGGACTGCCGCGTGTCGCTCGCCCTGTTTCGGGATCCGGCGCAACCGAGCGGCAAAGTGCTCGGCGTGCACTTTCACGAGCACACCACCCGCGAGCTCGCCAATCCGATGCGTCCGGGCAATATCGGCGTCAATCTGTTCAGCACGCGCTGCGCGAATCTCGAGGCGCTGCGCGAGCGTCTGCAGGCGGCCGGCATGGCCGGCCACCTGCCGATCTTGCACGTTGCGCTGGGCGACGGCATGCCGGCCCGCGTGATGCTGGCCCGCGGGCCGAACGGCGAGCTGTTCGAGTTCATCGAGCGCTGACGCGCTCTGGACGTCGCTCAGGGTTTCGGCGGATCCGCCGGCTTGTCGCCGGTGACCGGCGACGAGTACGGATCGAACCCCGGCTGCGAGCGTTCGGCGGCGCGCCGGCTCTGCTCTTCCTTCAGCCGTCGCTGCTCACGCTGCCGCTCGAACTCGGCGCCACGCTCGTCCACGTGCTTGGAGTCTTCCTGGGTTGCGACCCGCTCAACCGCGAGCCGCGCGTTCGCGCACTCGACCTCGGTGGCGGCCGCGTGCCGGTCGGCGGTGCAGCGAGCGAGGATGCCCTGCAGAAGCTCGGGATCCGAAGCCAGCTCGGGCACGGTGTGTGGCGGCGGCTTGGGCGCGCCGCAGGCCGCGACCACCGCCACAGCCACGGCCAACGTTGCCCCCAACGTGGATAGACGTCTCATATCGGAACCCCCCGTGCGGCCCGCCAACCCGCCAAAATGGGAGTCGGCGGACCGCGCCGATATCCTAGGGGAGCCGCGTGCCACCGCCTACCGCTGCGGTGTGACGTGGATCACGGCTTGGCGATCTCCGGGCCGGGCGACGGCCGCCTCTGCCGCCCTGGGCAAGCGGACGATGGTGGGACGGGCGGCGCCTCCGGGCCAGCGGCCGCCGCCGGCAGGCCTGGCGGTCATCAGGGCAAGGCGGCCGCGGAGGGCCGCACTTCCCTGCACGGCGCGGATTCGTTACCGTCAGGCGTCTGCCCGGAGCCTGCGCATGAGCATCGCCAACGAACACAACCTGCATCTCGGGCCGGTGCCGACCATCCGGCCGTTCGGCGTCCGGATCAAGCTGCGTCGCGGCGATCCGTTTCGGCTGCTGCTCGGCGACGACTGGCAGAAGCTGCACTGGTTCGCGAGCGCCGACGAGCGAGACGTGGCGCTGCAGGACATGAGCCGCCGGCACGAGTATTCCCGGATAGGCGACCAGCCGGCGTTGCTTTTCGAAAAGATCGAGCGCCTCGCCGAGAGCCGCGGCCGCTAGAAGGTGCGGCCGAGGAACAGGTAGTAGGACATCGTGCCGGTCTGGTCGTAGCCGGTGCCGATGTAGACCGGCCCGAACAAGGTTTCAAGCCCGACGAACGCCGCACCGTCCTTACGCGCCGAGGACAGGCTGGCATCGCCGCGCCGCTGCCAGACGTTGCCCGCCTCCGCCGCCAGACCGACGTAGGTCGGGACGTCGAACAGCCCGTCGGCACCGCTACCGATCTTGCGCAGGTAGACCAGCCGCGCGATGCCGAAGTGCGGCCCGCCGAGCGCCGAGGCGTTCACCCCTGAAAGGTTGAGAAAGCCGCCCAGCGGGAAGTAGTTCTGCACTCCGGGCGCCGCCGAGAGCGCGCTGCCCGCGCTCGTCCAGAACACGAGGGTATTGCGCTCGCGCGAACGCGCGACCAGCCAGTCCAACTGGGCGGTGTCGGCATTGCGGTCGGCGCCGAGCGCCGTGCGTTGCGCGTCCCACTCGAGCGTGAACAACTCGCCGTGCCGCGGGAAGGCGACGTTGTCGAGGCGGTCGAAGCTCACGCGAGCGTAGAAGCCGCCCTGCCGGAAGGTGGTCGACTCGGGAATCTGCGCCGTCGGCGCTCCGACCCGGAGCTGCGTGCTGCCGGTCACGCGGCGCAGCCCGGTTCGGATCTCGCCCCAGTCGGCGAACTCGCGGCCGACGTCGAGGCCGAAGTTCGACTCGTGCACGCGGTACTCGCCGAGCAGCCGCGCGCCATCGCGGACCTGGACGGTGCGCGAGTCGAATTTGAAGCGCGGTGCGACGAACCACGGCGATGCGTACCCGAGCGGCTGGAAGAACTCCGCGCCAAAGAGCGGCTGCTCGCCGACCTTGAGGTCGATGTTCCACTCCGCCATGTATGGATTGACCTCGGTGAGCACGAAGCGTGCGCCGGCCGTGAAATTGTTGTTGCCCTGGAAATCGTCCTGCAGGTCGAGGCCAAAGCGCAGGTAGTTCGGCCCCTAGCTCTTACGCCGCGCACTGAGCTCAAGTCCCTGCCGCTCGCCGTCGCGCACCAGGCGGTAATCAAGCGCCTCGAACAGATCCCGGCCGTAGAGACCACGGATCGCGGGCGCGATCGTCTGCGCATCCGCGGGCAGCCCGACGAGCGGACGTAGCGCCGCCTCGACGAACTTGTGGTAGTCCCCGGAGTCCTCCGCGGTGCGCACGAACTCGATCAGCGGCGGCGTCCGCGGCTCGCCCCGGGCGAGGAAGCGCGTGTACTCCGCCTCCGGAACCGCCCAGGCGGCGAGTCTCTCGGAGGCCCGACGGGCGGCAACCATGCCTGCATCAACCGCCTCGCGGACCCGCGTGAACTCGACCGAGGACATCGATCCCAGATCCGGCGCAATCACCAAGTCACGAGCCGTCAGCGTGCTGTGACTACGCTCTGTCTCGCGGTTGATCAGGATCGAGAGCATCTGGTTCGACACCGACAGCAAGGAGTCGAGTTCCTTTCCCGGCCGCAGCGGCGAGCTCAGGTCGACGGCGATGATGACGTCGACGCCCATGTCGCGGGCAAGGTCCACCGGCAGGTTCTCGACCAGGCCTCCGTCCACGAGCAGTCGGCCGTCCACCTCAACCGGAGCAAACACGCCGGGCGCCGCCATGCTGGCGCGCACGGCGGTTGCCAGCGAGCCGCGCGAGAACACGACCGCGGCGCCGGTTGACAGATCGGTCGCCAGCGCGCGGAACCGGATCGGCAGCCGGTCGAAATCGTCTGTTTCGGCCACGGTCAGCGTCGCCGCGCGCAACATCTCGTTGAGCTTCTGACCCTGGATCAGGCCGCGCGGGAAGCGCAAGCTGCCGCCGCGCAGCCCGATCGGCGCCCGCACGAGAAACTCACGATCGTCTTGCTTGCGGTGGAAGTTGAGCGTCGCGCGCGGTGGGCCGTCCCGGAACGCATCCTGCCAGTCGACCGAGCTGATCAGCCGCTCGACGTCGGCGGCCGACAGGCCGGTCGCGTACAGCGCGCCGACCACGGCGCCCATGCTGGTGCCCGCGATCGCATCCACCGGAACGTGCAACTCCTCGAGCACCTTGAGGATGCCGATGTGCGCCGCGCCGCGCGCGCCGCCGCCGGAGAGCACAAGGCCGATCCTCGGTCGCGGCGTCGACTGGTCCGCGTCGGTGGCCACCGCCTCGGCAGCGAATTGGGCGCCGGCCGGCACCGCCTTGAGCAGCGCCAAGGAGAGGATGAGTGCGATGCGAATCCGACCAGGGAACATGCTGCGACCGCGACGCGAGGCGTGCGAAATCGTAGCAGACCGGCCACGCGTTGCGACGCGACGACAGAGCGGCGCGTTCGCGAGGGGTGCCGTCGTTCGCCGCGTCCGGCGCGCGCCGCCGCGCGCCGCTCAGGCCAGCGCCAGCGCCCCACCGGCGAGCGCCGTGCCGAGCACGGC
>JANYAE010000013.1 GCA_025355105.1 Pseudomonadota bacterium
CCCCGGCCGCGACTGCGGCGCCGGCCGCCGCCGCCAAGCCCGCGGCCGCCGCGCCCGCGGCGAAGACCGGCGAGCACTCCGTCAACAGCGACGCGACGGGCGCGACCGCGAAGTGCAAGGACGGCAGCTTCTCGCACTCGAAGACCCACAAGGGCACGTGCTCGCGCCATGGCGGCGTGGCCGAGTGGCTCGACGGCGCGGCCAAGTAGCCGGCATCAGGCCGCGGCGCGCGAGCGGCGCGCGCCGCCGCTTCAGCGGGCCGGCACGCTGACGGCTGTCGGCCCGCGCTCGCCGCCTGCGACCGGCGGCGCATCGCACAGCAGCACCAGCGGCGGTACGCCGCGCACGCGCGTGCAGCTCGGGCCGCCGCTGGCCGCGGCGCGGCGCGCGCCACAGGCCGAAAACCGCGGCGTCCACTCGTCGCACACCAGCAGGAACGCGGTCGGTCGCCGTCCGGCGGCCGCGCGGCTCAGCTCGCCGAGCTCGACCAGGAAGTCGGCGTCGTCGCCGCCGACCTCAAGTTCGCGCACCGGGCGCGGCACACCGAGCCTGAACAGCACCGCGGCATTCGAGGCGATCAGCGCGTCGGCCGGCAGGCCGCGCGCGGCGCTCATCACGGCGCGATCCTGCGACAGCGCGAGCCACGTCTCCTGGTGGTAGCCGCGCACCGCGCGCACGTCGCGCACCGTCGCCGTCGCCACCGAGCCGAGCGCGAGCGCCGCCACCAGCGCCGCGAAGCGGCGGCCGCGTGGCGGCACCAGCACGCTGGCGGCGAGCGCCAGCATCAGCGCGTAGGCAAACGAATACTGCAGCACGTTGCGGCTGTCGATGAAGTTGCCCCACTCGTAGCGGCTGCGCGACGCGATCAGCAGTAGCGCGCCGGCCGCGCAGTAGCCGGCCAGCAGCGTGACCAGTCCCTGGCGTGCGGGCTCGCGCCGCAGGCGCGAACAGCTGACGGCGAACAGCGCCGCGACGGCCGCCATCGCCAGCACCGCGAGCCACGGCGGGCCGGCGGCGAGCAGCCGCTCCGGCACGCCGAGGTCCTCGAGCTGTGCGAGCGCATAGTCGCCGACGTTGGCCCGCAGCCCGCGGGTGGACTGTGGCATGTCGTAGGGCTGCAGGCTGCCGAAGGTCGCGAGATTGTAGGCGAGCAGCGCCGCGAGCGGTGCGCTCGCGCCGGCGAGCCAGTGGAGCGATGCCCGCGCCGGGCCGAGGCCGCGCCAGCGCGCGTGGCCGAGCGTCAGGACCGAGGCCGCGAGCACCGCGAGGCCGGCATTGCGCACGGTGTAGGCGACGCCGGCGGCGAAGCCGGCGAGCACCAGCCAGGCCACCGCGCCGCGCCGCGGCGGTCCGGTGAGACCGAGCCCGCGCGCCAGCGCGCCGAGCGCGACCACCGCAAGCGCGAGCGCCGGCACGTCGGAATAGGCAAGAAAATGCCAGTCGCGCACGCCCTGCGACAACAGCGCGAGCGCCGCCACCCAGGCGAGCGCGGCATCGCTGATTGCGCCGCGAAACAGCACCACGATCAGCAGCGGCAGCAGCGCCGCCGCCACCCGGCTCGGGTACAGCGCCGCGACCCGCACGTCGCCGAACAGCGGCGTCAGCGCCGCGATCAACACGCTGAAGCCGGGCGGGAACAGGGGCTGCGGCACGGCGTCGCGGTCGCCGGGTTCGACGTCCCACGGCGTCACGAGCGGCCGTCCCTCGCGCAGCAGCGAGGCCGCCATGTCGATGTAGGAGGCGCTGTCGCCGGAGTACGGGTAGCGATAGGTCGCGAGCAGCCGGTCGTAGGTGACCACCGCGAGCGCGCCTGCCAGGAGCGCCACGATCGCGAGCCAGGCGCCGGCGTGAGGTCGCACCGCGGGCCTCAGAGCGGCGAGAGCGCCGCGGCCCACACCGCCGCGACGGTGGCGAACGCCGCCCAACTGGGCCGGTCGCGCAGGCTGAAGACGACCGGATCGTGGTGCATCGCGCCGCGCGCCGTCTCGAGCCAGACTCGCCCCAGCCAGTACCAGATCGCCGGGCATGCAAGCCACAGGCGCTCGTGGTGTGGATAGCGCAGCTGCGCGGCGGTCGAGTCGACGAACATCGCCAGCACCAGCACCGAGACGACGCCCGTCGCCACGCCGAAGGCCTGCAGTGCCGCGAGGTCGCGGCGCTCGTAGCCGCGTCCCGGCAGCCGCCGCGACGGCTCGCCGGCCGCCGCGGCGAGCTCGGCGCAGCGCTTGACCAGCGACAGGCTGAGGAACAGGAAGGCGCCGAAGCTGAGCAGCCAGACCGACAGCTCGACGTGGATTGCGGCTGCGCCGGCGACCAGCCGCAACGTCCACAGGGCCGCGAGGGCGAGCACGTCCAGCAGCGCGATGCGCTTCAAGCGCCGCGTGTAGAGCGTGGTCAGCGCGGCATAGACGAGCAGGGTCGCGAGAAAGCTGCCGCCGACCTCCCAGGCCGCGGCGAGCCCGGCCAGCGCGAGCAGCGCCGCGACCGCGAGCGCCGGGCCGGTGCCGATCAAGCCGGCGGCGAGCGGCCGGTGACGCTTGACGGCGTGTTCGCGATCGTGCGCGACGTCGGCCAGGTCGTTGAGGACGTAGCTCGCCGAGGCGACCAGCGAAAAGGCCAGGAAGCCGAGCGCGAGCCCGGCGACCGCCCCGGGCCGCGACCACGCCTGGGCCGTCAGCAGCGGCACCGCGAGGAACAGGTTCTTGAGCCAGTGGTGCGGCCGCAGCAGGCGCAGCCACGGGTAGCCGCTCGGGACCCGCCGGTCGCCGGCGGCCGGCGCCGCGCCGGGGGGAAGGGACTCTCGCATGCGACTCGCGGGCGGTGACGCCCGGGCCTCGTGGATAATGCGCGGGAAGTATTCCACGAAGCTGCCCCCGCCGCATGACCGAGCTGACCGCCCCGCCCGCCGCCGCGCCCGCACCGGCGCACACGCCGATGATGCAGCAGTACCTCGCGCTCAAGGCCGAGTGCCCGCAGGTACTGCTGTTCTACCGGATGGGCGATTTCTACGAGCTGTTCTACGAGGATGCGCGCCGCGCCGCGCGGCTGCTGGACATCGCGCTCACCAGCCGCGGCGCCTCCGGCGGCCAGCCGATCCCGATGGCCGGCGTCCCGGTCGTCACGCTCGAGACCTACCTCGCGCGGCTGGTGCGCGCCGGCGAGTCGGTGGCGATCTGCGAGCAGATCGGCGAGCCCGGCAAGAGCCGCGGGCCGATGGAGCGCCGCATCGTGCGCGTCGTGACGCCCGGCACCGTCACCGACGAAGGACTGCTCGAGGAACGCCGTGCGACGCTGCTCGCGGCGGTCAGCTCGGCCGGCGGGCGCTACGGGCTCGCCTGGCTGGAGCTGGCGAGCGGGCGCTTCACGGTCATGGAGCCCGGCAGCCGCGCGGCGCTTGAGGCCGAGCTCGCGCGGCTGCGGCCGGCGGAGCTGCTGGCCGCCGAGGGCACCGAGGCGGCGACGCTCGAGGGTGTGCGCAGCCGCGCGCCGTGGCACTTCGAGTACGGCGTCGCGACGCGGCTGCTGACGCAGCAGTTCGCGGTCCACGACCTCGACGGTTTCGGCTGCGGCGGCAAGCCGCTCGCGGTGATCGCCGCCGGCGCGCTGCTGCAGTACGTGCAGGAGACGCAACGCGCGGCGCTGCCGCATCTGGCCGGCCTCGTGACCGAGGAGCGCGACGAGGCGGTGCTGCTCGACCCGGCGACACGCCGCAACCTCGAGCTCGACACCAGCCTGTCGGGACGCGAGGAAGCAACGCTGGTCGGGCTGCTGGACCGCACCGCGACGCCGATGGGCGCGCGCGAACTGCGACGCTGGCTGGGGCGGCCGCTGCGCGATCCGGTGCCCTTGCGGCTACGGCTGCACGCGCTGCGCAGCCTGATCGAGGGCGGTCGCGCGCCGCAGCTCACGGTCGGGCTGGCGGCGATCGGCGACGTCGAGCGGATTCTCGCGCGGGTGGCGCTGCGCAG
>JANYAE010000020.1 GCA_025355105.1 Pseudomonadota bacterium
ACCTCTGTACTCGAAATTACGAGAGGCAGGTGTCTCACCTCACATTGGCACGGGGGGGTGCACAAGGTCGGGGAATCGTTGGCGAACGGACTGCGCGTGCCGCTCGACAAGCGCGTGGATGCCGAAGCGCGTGATGGGCTCGCGGCGGCGGTTGAGAAATGCACGTTCGTCACCAGGGCGGTGCCCGATGAGATCCCGGAGTACAGAAACGGTTGTCGGCCACAGTGGGCAGACGCGCGTCTTACCTCCCTTCCCGAGAATCCGTACCGACGCCGAGTCGAGGGCCAGGTCGCCAATACAGAGCTGCGCGGCCTCGTCGGCCCGGGCCCCGCTGTTGTAGAGGAACAGCAAGAGCGCATAGTCGCGTTGCCCCTGGCGCGTCGTGCGATCGGGCGCGGCAAGTAGAGCATCCAGTTCCGGCTTGTCCAGGTACCCGACAGCCGGGCGGGCAGCTCGTTTGTAAGGGATCAGTCGAACTTGGCCGCACCACTCGAGGTGCTCCGGACTGCGCTCGCCAATGTACCGCGCGAGCGAATGAATCGTCGCCAGACGCTGGTTGCGCGTGCCAATCGAACATTGCCGGTCCTTCTCGAGATGCGAGAGAAAGTCCCGGACCAGCGCGTGTGTGAGGTCAGTCACTTCAAGCCGATCGACAGATCGTCTTCGCTGCTCGGCGGCGAACTGAAGCAGAATTATCAGCGCGTCGCGGTAGCTTCGGCGCGTATGCATCGAAAGGTTGCGATCGGCAACCAAGTGCTCGAGAAGAAACCGGCGAACCCACGGACCCAGCGTGGTTGACTCACTCATGGCTGCCACCGAGCGCGTAGCGTTCGAATCGGCCGGAGGCCTCGGTGAGCAGCTCCGTTGTGAGCGTCAGATAGCGTTGGGTCCCCGAAAGGTTAATGTGGCCGAGGTAGGTGGCGAGCGTGGGGAGCATCAGCTGCACGTTCGCCCTATCTCTGTACCAGGAAACCAGCCGCCGCACCGCAAATGTGTGCCGCAGGTCGTGAACACGCGGCTGACACCCGGCGCCAGACTCTCGTTCGACTCCTGCTCGCCTCCGCGCCCGCCGATAGTGGGTCTCGAACGTCGCTCGCCTTATCTTGCCGCTGTGGCGACTCGCAAAGAGGGGCGACGATCCCGTGGCGCGCTCTCTGCGTCGCCGTCTAACTTGCTCGCTAATGACCTCGGCCAGTTCGGGACCGATTGGCACGAGCCGACTCTTGTAAAACTTGCTGTCGCGAATCGCGACAAGCGCGTGATCGAGGTCCACATCGCCGAGCGTCAACGCTAGCGCCTCTCCGATCCTCATGCCGGTGCCATACAGGACCAACACGACTCGCCGGAACGTCGTGACGTCGACCCGACAACGGGGATCGTCGACGTCGGCTGCCGCCGCGAGTATCTGCCGTACTTGCCCATCCGAGTAGATGAACGGCACGAACGTCTTGGGCTCCGTGGGGATCGACGTTGGCAGGGGCGACGACGCGAGGTACCCACGCGCGATGGCGAACCGCACGAACCCAGCCATCGTGTAGTAGACCGCGTGCAGGAAGCGGTCGGGCGGTCGCTTGGAGTGCAGAAAGCTCCGGACGAGATCGTACCGGATGTCGCGAAGATCCGAGTCCCCGTGATGACGCCGGAACAGCTCAAGCGTGTACGCACCGCGACAAAACCGGTGGCCAGTGGCGCGCTTGAGCTCGACATACCGGGTGATAGCAGCAGAGAGCCTCATAAGACCCCCTTCAGCGACACGTCGGCGACAGTGCGCAGACCCGTGACGTCGATCTTGGCTGGCCGGCGACAATTAGAACTTTCGGGCGCATTGCCTCGCCTGATCGGTTACCGATGAGGGGTCGTTGCCTCACAGTATTTGTTACCGAAGGTAGCACTGTAGGGGGCGACCATGGCGAGGACTCTGAGCGGATTGGCCCAGCGGGAGCTGGTTGACGCGGTTCGAGCCCGATATCGGTTGAGCGGGTACGCGGAGAAGCGACTCATCCTGCGGGAGTTCGCCGCGATCACCGGTTACCACCGGAAGTCGGCGATCCGGATCCTGAACAGTGCGAACGTCGTCGACGAGGCGCTGGACCGTCCGCGGCGCCCACGCGTCTACGACGAGGCGTTCTGTCGCCTGCTGGTCGTGCTGTGGGAGGCCTCGGATCGGGTCTGTGGCAAACGGCTTCGGGCGCTACTGCCGGCGCTCGTCCCGGCCCTCGAGCGCCATGGACACCTCGGCGTCGACCCGGCCACCCGAGCGAAGCTTCTCGGTGTCAGTGCCGCCACGATCGATCGACTGCTTCAAGAAGCTCGAGGTTTGAGCGACCGGCGACGCGCTCGACGTGCGCCGACGGCGTTGCGGCGCAGTGTCCCGATCCGCACGTACGCGGACTGGAACACGCCGCCGCCCGGCTTCATGGAGATTGATCTGGTGGCGCATTGCGGCGACGTCCTGGCCGGAGCCTTCGTGCACACCCTGACCATGACCGACATTGCCAGCACCTGGACGGAGTGCGTGCCGCTGCTCGTGCGCGAAGGTACGCTCGTCGTCGAGACCATCGATCAGCTCAGAGGTGGACTCCCGTTCCCGCTGCGTGGGCTTGATATCGACAACGGCTCCGAGTTCCTTAACGAGACGCTGGTGCGCTACTGCATCGGCCAGGGGATCGAACTGACCCGTTCGCGCCCATACCGCAAGAACGACCAGGCGTGGGTCGAACAGAAGAACGGGTCGGTGGTACGCCGACTCATCGGCTACCGCCGTCTGGAGGGTCCTGCTGCGGCGGCAATCCTCGCGCGGCTCTATACAGCGTCGAGGTTGTTCGTGAACTTCTTTCAGCCGTCCTTCAAGCTCAAGGAGAAGCTGCGCATCGGCGGGCGCACGGTCAAGCGCTACGATCCTCCGCAGACTCCGTGCGCCCGGCTGCTGGCCGCACAGACTACGTCGCCTGCGGTCAAGGCGAAGCTCGAGGAGGTGCTGACGAACCTCGATCCGCTACAGCTGCTGGAGGAGATCCGTCAGGCCCAGCATCAGCTCGTTTGTCTCACCGACGAGGGTGCCGCCTCACTGCCCGCCAAGCAGAATGACGACCTGCGCCGATTCCTGATGGGCTTGTCGACAGCGTGGCGGACGGGCGAGGTACGACCGACTCACCGTGGCCGCAAGCGCTCGCCGCACGACTGGCGTACGCGGCCGGATCCGTTCGAGACAAGCTGGCCGCTGGTGTTCGGATGGCTCGAAGCCAATCCCGAGCAAACGGCCAAGGAGATGTTCCAGCGTTTGCAGCGCGACAACCCCGCCGTGTACGCCGACAACCAGCTGCGGACTCTTCAGCGGCGAGTGCGGCAATGGCGGATGCGGCGCGCGAGGCTGCTCGTATTCGGCGTGCACAACGGAGCCACGGCCGCGGGCCTCGAATCGCTGACCCACGCGCTCATCGACGACACGCTCTCGACACCGCCGACGAGTTCGCCAGCCTGACCACACGATCAATACTCCGATGTCAAAACCAACCCGATTTACCACGATGTCACGGGATACCGAGAGAGCGGGTACCTCCACGATCGCCGCTCCTGCGGCGTCCTGTGCGGTCGCCTTTCTCTACACCGCAAGAACAACGCTGAACTTCTGCCGCCTGCGGCGTCAGACTGCGTTTGGTGTTTACGGCGAGAACGCGGACGAAGATCAACGGCAGGGAAAGATCGAAGAGATGAGGCAACGGGCCTCAACGCGGTAACATTCCCACTGAGGCAACCCGGTAACCATTCTCCGTGAGGCAACACGCTGAAAGTTATAGTTGACGCTGGCCAA
>JANYAE010000021.1 GCA_025355105.1 Pseudomonadota bacterium
CGCAGGCGAGGGCGCGGCGCGCGCCGCCGCGGCGCCGGCGCCGCTGCAACGCCTCGTCGACGGCTGGCAGCCGCCGCCGCCGCCTGCGCCGGTGGTGGCGTTCGGCGAGGCCACGCGGCCGGAGGGCCCGTCGGAGTTCGAGTTCCAGTGGGTGACCACCGCGGCGCGCCACGTCGGCACCGTGGTGCACGAGGAACTGGAACGGGCCGCGAGCGTCGGGTTCGCGCCGCTCGCGGCGCCACGCGACCCGGCCTGGCGACGGCGGCTCACCGAGCTCGGCGTCGGGCCCGCGCAGCTTGCCGACGCGGTCGCGCGCGTGCGCCGCGCGCTCGAGGCCACGGCCGCCGATGCGCGCGGCGCGTGGCTCTTCGATGCGTCGCACGCGGTCGCGGCCAGCGAGCTCGCGCTGTCGACGCTGCGCGGCGGGCGCGTCAGCGCGGCGCGCATCGACCGCACCTTCGTCGACCGTGACGGCGTGCGCTGGATCGTCGACTTCAAGACCAGCCTGCACGAGGGCACCGATCTCGAGGCCTTCCTCGACCAGGAACGGCTGCGCTACAGCACCCAGCTCGAGCGCTACGCGGCGCTGCTCGCGGCGCGCGAGCCGCAGCGGCCGATCCGCCTCGGGCTGTATTTCCCGCTGCATTGCGGCTGGCGGGAGTGGGCGCGCGGCGAGCTGCCGCCGGCGGCGGTCGACGCCGGTCGCTGAGGCGGACACGCGCCGCGCGCCGGCGCGCCGTCACCGGCGGCGCGCGCTGAACGACCTCGACGCGCGCTTCGGCAACGCCCGCCAGCCGCTGAGGCGCGGCGCCGATTGACGACGACGCGCGACGCTTTCGCGCAACACATTGCCCCTACGCGGCAAGAACTGTGACGCGCATCACGCGCTGTCGCCGCCGGCCGACGCATTGCCGATTGTGCCGCGACATAAGCAACCTACGATCGGCCCCAATTGATTTGTCCTCGGCGCCGCGATCGCGCGGCGCAGGACCGTGCGGGACTCAGGCGGGGGAGTGCCAGCGACGTGATGATTCCGGGGCGAGGGATCTTCACAGCGTCGAAGTGCTTCGCGATGGGGATCGCGGCTGCGCTGCTGTGGACGGGCGCGGTGTCGACGAGCGACGCCGCCAGCAAGCTGTTTGATCACGACTCGACCGGCTATCCGCTGGCCGGGATGCATCGCGATGTGGACTGCGCGAGCTGTCACGTCGGCGGCGTGTTCAAGGGCACGCCGCACGATTGCTTCGCCTGCCACGCCGCGGGCTCGCGACTCGCGGCTACCGCCAAGCCCGTCAACCACATCGTCAGCGGCAGCGACTGCAGCCAGTGCCACACGCCCTTCGGCTGGACGCCGCTGGCGAAGTTCGATCACCTGAACGTGCTCGGCAACTGCAGTGCCTGTCACAACAACCTCCAGTCGATCGGTAAGCCGCAGGGCCACACGCCGACCGCGATGGAGTGCAGCGCCTGCCACTCGGTGCTGCAGCCCTGGTCGGCGGCCGTGTCGCTGCCGGCCAACCACATTCCGGTGGCGCCGACCTCGCGCTGCTCGAACTGCCACGTCGGCATCGACTACGCGCTGCTGCCGACGCTCACTGCCATCCACGCCTACGCGCCGAGCACCTCGGCGAACTGCGCCCAGTGCCACGGGCCGACGACTGCGCCGGGCTTCGCCAACCCGGCCAGCAACTTCTCGATCGTGACGACGCCGGCCAACCACGTGCCGACCAGCGCGGCCTGCGAGAGCTGCCACGTCGGCGCGGGCTCGAGCGTCGCCGCGACGCCGGTGCTCGACGGCGCCCGCTTCGCCGGCGCGGCGATGAGCCACGCCGGCCTTACCAGCTGCGTCGCCTGTCACGGGCCGAGCGTTGCGCCGAGCGCGTTCGCCGGCATCACGCGCCTCACCGTGATGCCGCCGAGCGCGCCGTCCGGCGCAGCTGCGCACATCCCCTCGGCCACCACCTGCGAGAGCTGTCACGTCGCGCCTGCGGGGCTGGTGGCCGGCAACGCGACGCGGACCATCCCGGGCAGCGGCTTCCAGACGCCGGTGCCGAGTACGGCGCAGATCCACGCCGGCGTCACCGGCGCCTGCGTCGGCTGCCACGAAGGCGGCACGCTGTGGCTCGACGTCGTCGTGAACTACCCGATCACGCCCGCGGTGCTGAGCGGCAACGCGCTGACCCAGTACACGGGCTTCCAGACACGGCCCGGCAAGGCGGCGTCGGCGACCAACGTGCTTGACCCGGTGCACTCGACCAGCGGCGACTGCGGCGTCTGCCATTCGCGCACCGACTACTTCGTCGGCCTGGCGAAGCCGACCAACCACATTCCGACCTCGGCAAGCGCCAGCTGCGCGAACTGCCACACCGTCAGCGACTTCGCGGTGGTGCCGACGCTGGCCGACATCCACGCCTACGCGCCGAGCCCGTCGGCGAACTGTGCGCAGTGCCACGGGCCGACGGTGGCGCCGGGATTCGCGATTCCGGCCGCCAACTTCTCGATCGTCACCACGCCGTCCAACCACCTGCCGAGCAGCGCCGCCTGCGAGAGCTGCCACGTCGGCGCCGGCTCCAGCATCTCGGCGACTCCGGTGATCGACGGCGACAAGTTTGCGAACTCGGCGATGAGTCACGCCGGCATCACGAGCTGCGAGAGCTGCCACGGCCCGGCGGTCACCGGCGCGAGCTTCAGCGGCGTGCTCAACATCGTCGTCATGCCGGCGACCGCGCCGGCAGGTCCTGGCGCGCACGTGCCGTCGGGCACGCACTGCGAGGCCTGCCACCTCGGCGCGAAGCCGTCGGTGCTGGTGCCGGCGAACGCGACCAAGTCGGCGCCCGGCACCGCCTTCGCGACGCCGGTCCCGACCACGGCGATGATCCACGCCGGTGTCACCAGCGGTTGTTCGAGCTGTCACGAGGGCGGCAGCCAGTGGCTCGACATGGCGAGCTACCCGATCGCGCCGAGCGTGCTCGGCGCCGCCGCGACGACCCGCTACACGGGCTTCCAGACGCGTCCCGGCAAGACCGCCGGCAGCTTCGCGGTGGCCGACGCGGCGCACCCGGCGAGCGGTGACTGCGGCGCCTGCCACACGCGCACCGACTACTTCGAGGGGCTGCTGAAGCCGGCCAACCACATCCCGACGGCCAGCACCGCCGCGTGCAGCAACTGCCACACCGGTACCGACTTCTCGGTGCTGCCGACGCTGACCGCGATCCACGCCTACGCGCCGAGCACCTCGGCGAACTGCGCGCAGTGCCACGGCCCGACCACGGCGGCGGGCTTCGCGATTCCGGCCGCCAACTTCTCGATCGTCACCACGCCGTCCAACCACCTGCCGACCAGCGCCGCCTGCGAGCGCTGCCACGTCGGCGCGGGCTCGAGCGTCGCCGCGACGCCGGTCGTCGACGGCGCCAAGTTCTCGGGCTCGGCGATGAGCCACGCCGGCGTCACGAGCTGCGTCGGCTGCCACGGGCCGACGCTGAGCGGCACGAGCTTCGTCGGCATCACCCAGATCGTCACCATGCCGCCGAGCGCGCCGGCAGGTCCTGCCGCGCACATCCCTTCGGCGAGCGCCTGCGAGGGCTGTCACCTCGGCTCGATGCCGGCCGGGCTGATCGCGGCGAACGCCGCCAAGAGCGCGCCCGGCACGCTGTTCGCGACGCCGATCCCGACCACCGCGATGATCCACGCCGGCGTGACGAGCGGCTGCGCGGCCTGCCACGAGAGCGGCAACCTGTGGCTCGACGTCGGCAGCTACCCGATGGCGCCGACGGCGCTGAGCGCGGTCACGACGACCCGCTACACAGGCTTCCAGACGCGCCCCGGCCGGACCGGCAGCAGCTACGCGATCGCCGACGTCGCGCATCCGAGCAGCGGCGACTGCGGCACGTGCCACACGCGCACCGACTACTTCGAGGGGCTGCTGAAGCCGGCCAACCACATCCCGACTGCGGCCACGGCCGCCTGCAGCAACTGCCACACCGGCAGCGACTTCTCGGTGCTGCCGACACTGACGGCGATCCACGCCTACGCGCCGAGCACGAGCGCCAACTGCGCGCAATGCCACGGCGCGACGGTGGCGGCGGGCTTTGCGATCCCGGCGGCGAACTTCGCGATTGTCACGACGCCGGCGAATCACCTGCCAAGCTCAGGCAGCTGCGAGAGCTGCCACGTCGGCGCGGGCTCGAGCATCGCCGCGACGCCGGTGGTGAACGGCGCCAAGTTCGCGGGCTCGGCGATGAACCATACCGGGTTGAGCAGCTGCGTCGGCTGCCACGGGCCGACGCTGAGCGGCACGAGCTTCGTCGGCATCACGCGCCTGGTCATCATGCCGCCGAGCTCGCCGGCAGGTCCTGCCGCGCACATCCCGTCGGCGAGCGCCTGCGAGGGCTGTCACCTCGGCTCGATGCCGGCCGGGCTGATCGCGGCCAATGCCACCAAGAGCGCGCCGGGGACGCTGTTCGCGCTGCCGATCCCGACCACCGCGATGATCCACGCCGGTATCACGAGCGGCTGCGCGGCCTGCCACGAGGGCGGCAACCAGTGGCTCGACATGACGAGCTACCCGATCGCGCCGACGCTCCTCAGCACGGTCGCGACCACCCAGTACACCGGCTTTCAGACGCGACCGGGCAAGACCGCCGGTGCCTTCGCGATCGCCGACGCCGCGCACGCGGCGAGCGGCGACTGCGGCGTCTGCCACAGCGGCACCAGCT
>JANYAE010000049.1 GCA_025355105.1 Pseudomonadota bacterium
CGGCGATCGATCGGCCTCAGCGCGCGGCGCCGCGGACGATCCGGCCGTCCTTCATCACGAAGTCGATCCGGCGCAGCGCCTCGATGTCGGCGAGCGGGTCCGCCGGCATCGCGACCAGATCGGCGGCCAGCCCCGGCGCGATGCGCCCGCGCCGCGCGCCGATTCGCAGCAGGTCCGCGGCGTTGCTGGTCATCGCCCGCAGGATGTCGGCCGGGGGCACGCCGGCCTCGCGCCACACCGCGAGGTAGTCCAGCATCAGATCAGCGCGCGTACGGCCGCGCTGCTCCATCACCGTGTCGCTGCCGAAGGCCATGCGGACGCCGATCCGGTGTGCGCGCCGCAGCCGATCGATGATGCGCGGCGCGAGCACCGCCGGTTCCGGAAGGATGCCGCCCGAGGTGCCGATGATGTCGAGGTGGGCGCGCGGGAAATCGGTGCCGACCAGGAACATGCCCTTGGCCTTCATCTGCCCGAGCTGCGCGTCGGTGAGCTCGAAGCCGTGCTCGATCGAGTCGACGCCGGCGTCGATCGCGACCTGCGCCGCCGGGCCGCCGTAGACGTGCACCGATACCGGCACGCCGGCCTTGTGCGCCTCGTCGACGGCGGCGCGCACCTCGTCGATCCCTGCGTGGTACGGGTTGTTGTCGGTGACCAGCTTGATGACGCCGGCACCGTAGTAGAGGTTGCGGCGCACCGCCTTGCGGACCTCCTCCGGCGTGTCGGCGTCGAGGTACTCGTACTGCCAGAACGTGCCGCGCTCGTGCGGGATGCGGTGCGACTGACCGCCGAAGGGCGCGATGATCTTGCCCGAGGTGATGATCGTCGGCCCGGCGAACAGGCCGCTGTCGATGGCCCGCGCAACGTCCACCATCGCCCACTCGCCGTCGTTGCCGACGTCGCGCACCGCCGTGAAGCCCTGCGCCAGCACGGCCTCGGCGTGGTGCATGCCGCGCAGCGCACGGTAGGCGTTGGTTTCGGCGAGGTAGAACGACTCGAAGGGCGCCGCATCGGTGGTCTCGGTCAGGGTCAGGTGCGTGTGGGCATCGATCAGCCCCGGCGCGAGCCACTCCTTCGACAGGTCGACCACGCGCGCATCGGCCGGCACCGCGAGCTCGCGGCCGACCGCACGGATCACGCCGTCGGTCACGATCACCAGCTGGTCGCGCGCGACCGTGCCGGCGACGACGTCGACGACGCCGCCGGCACGGATGACGATCGTCTCGGCGCGCGCGCCGCAGGCCAGCAGTGCAAACCACAAAATCCACCACGACTGTCTCATGATCGCCTCCCGGCGCGCTTCCGATCCGCTCAAGCGTACAGCCGCAGCAGCGTGAACGCCGCAAGCCCGGCCGCCATCGTCCACAACATGCTGCGACTCTTCCACATCACGATCGCCGCCACCACCGCCGCCAGCAGCCGGAAGTTGCCGGGCGCGAGCGCGAGACGGCCGTCATGGAGCAGCAGCGCCGGCGCCAGGATCGCGGCTAGCGCCGCCGCCGGCGCGTGCTTCAGCGCGTGCTCGGCGGCCAGCGGCAGGCGCAGCCGCTCGCCGAGCACCATGAAGCTGCAGCGCGTGACGACAGCAGTCAGGCCGATGCCGACGAAAGCCAGCCACAGCTGCAGCGTCGGTGTCATCGCGGCGCCTCGCGACGCCGGTCGCTGGCCACCGCGACCACGATGCCGGCCAGGATCGCGACCACCAGCCCGCTGCGAAACGGCAGCGGGTCGAGCGCGACGCTGAGCGCCGCCGCGACCACGCTGCCGGCCAGCGTCGGCCGGCTGGCTAGCGACGGCACCCACAGCGCCAGCAGCGCCAGCAGGCCCGCGAAGTCGAGGCCCCACTCGCGCGGGATGGCGGCCGCGGCGAACAGCCCGACCAGCGAACCGACGTGCCAGACGGCGAACATCGCGAGGCCGACGCCGACGAAGTACCAGGCGCGCGTCGAGGCGTCGTGCCAGCGGGCCTCGTGGCGCATGTAGACGACGAAGCTGATGTCGCCGATCAGGTAGCCGATGCCGAGCCGCTGCCGCAGCGGCAGCGAGCGAAAGCCGGGGGCCACCGCGGCGCTGTAGATCACGAAGCGCAGGTTCACCATCAACGCCGTCAGCACCGTCACCGCGAGCGGTGCGCCGGCGGCCAGCAACGGCAGCGTCGCGAGCTGCGCCGAGCCCGCGTAGGCGAGCAGCGACAGACCCACCGACTCGGAAAGTGCGAGGCCGGACTGGGCCATCGCGACACCGGTCACGACCGCCCAGGCAGCCACCGCCGCGGACAGCGGCAACATGTCGGCGAGCCCGTCGTGGAAGGCGGCGCGTGCGCCGCCCGCTCGTGCTGGCGTGTTCACGGCCACCGCTGGCCTCAGCCGGCGACGGCCGGCGCTCCGGGCGCCGCGGCGGGGGCCACGGCGACATCGCGCGTCCAGCCGAACGGGTCCGGCGCGCGCCGCTCCTGGATCGCGAGCAGCGCCTCGCGCAGCTGCGCCGCCACCCGGTCCAGCTGCGCGGCCGCGTGCTCGGCGCCGTCAGGCTCCGCCAGCGCGGCGATCGGCGCGACGATCGCCGCGGTGCCGCAGGCGAACAGCTCGCTGCAGGCGCCGCTGCGCATCTGCGCCAGTACCTCGTCAAGCGCCATCAGGCGCTCGCGCACCACGTAGCCGAGATGGCGCGCGAGCGTGATCAGCGAATCGCGGGTGATGCCGGGCAGGATCGCGCCATCGAGCGCCGGCGTGTGCAGCTCGCCGTCGATCACCGCGAACAGGTTCATGCCCGACAGTTCCTGGATGTAGCGGTGCTCGTGCGCGTCGAGCCAGAGCGCGATCGTGTAGCCGCGCGCGACCGCGGCGCTCGAGGCCCGGAGCGAGGCGGCGTAGTTGGCGCCCGCCTTCGCGGCGCCGACGCCGCCCGGCGCGGCGCGCACGTCGCTGCGCTCGATCGCGACCTTGATCGGGCCGGTGGCGTAGGCCTCGACCGGGTTGGCGATCACCATGAAGCTGAAGGTCGTCGAGTTGCGCAGCATGTAGCCGCTCTCGGTGCCGAACAGGAACGGCCGCAAGTACAGCGCCTGCCCGGAACGCGACGGGATGATCCCGCTGCAGGCGCCGGCGACGGCGTCGATGGCCTCGAGGAACAGCGACTCCGGCACCACTGGCATCGCCAGTCGCTCGGCGGAACGCGCGAGGCGCCGGCAGTTGTCGAGCGGCCGAAACAGGTTCGGCCGGTCGTGATCGACCTGGTAGGCCTTGAGGCCCTCGAACACGAGCTCGCTGTAGTGCAGCGCCCGCGCCCCGGGCGCGATCTCGATCATGCCGTAGGGCAGCAGTGCGCCACGGCCCCATTCGCCTTCCGCCCAGTCGGCGCGGTACATCACCGGCGCCAGCACCGGGCCGAAGCCGAGCCGCTCGGGCAGCACGAAGCGGGCGATCGCCGCGTCGCCGCCGGCGTCGACGCGGTAGCGCGCGCGCGTCACGGCAGCGGGCGCGACGCGGTCGCGGAATCGATGCTGGCGGACCACTGCGCACGCGCCACGACGGCTCCTCGCTGCGAGGCGACGGGATCACGCCGGCGCCGGACGGTGGCCGGTCGCGAGTAGGTTCCGCCGCGGAGGCCGCTAGGCTAGCACGACGCCGTGGCCGCCGCGCAGCGCGCTCACGCGGCGAGGCCGATGACCAGCACCAGCGCGAGTCCGAGCGGACACAGGTAGCGCAGCGCGAACAGCGTCAGCCGCCGCAGCCGCGGCGACAGCCCGCTCAGCTCCTCCGCCGGCAAGCGCGCGCCGATCCGCCAGCCGACGAAGGCGCTCACCAGCAGCGCCGACAGCGGCATCAGCACGCTCGAGGCGAGGAAGTCGAGCAGCCCGAACGCCGTCAGGTCGCCGAAGCGGCGCATGCCGTGTAGCGGATGCCAGCCGGCGAGTGGCCCGAAGGACAGCACCGCCAGCTGCCCGAGCAGCCAGCAGGCGCCGAGCGCGAGGCCCGCGGCGGTCGCGCGGCGCAGGCCAAAGCGCGCCGTGAGCCACGCGATCCACGGCTCGAGCAGACCCAGCGAGGGCGTGAAGGCCGCCAGCACCAGCAGCGCGAAGAACAGCGTGCCCACCGCCCGGCCGCCGGGCATCTGCGCGAAGGCCACCGGCAGCACCTGGAAGACGAGGTCCACTCCGCCCGCGGGATCGAGCCCGTAGTGAAACACCAGCGGAAAGATCACCACCGTCGCCAGCAGCGACACCAGCAGGATCGAGCCGATCACCATGACCACGCTGCGTCCGAGCGGCTCGCCGGCCGGCATGTAGGCGCCGTAGGCGACGATGATGCCGGCGCTGATACCGAGCGCGAAGCACGCCTGGCCGACGGCGTCGAGCAGCACCGACGGCGTCAGCCGGCTGAGGTCCGGGGCGAAGGCGAACTCAAGCCCGCGCGCGACGTCGCCGGTCGCGAGCGAATACGCGACCAGCACCAGCAGGATCGCCAGCAGCGCCGGCGCCCGCCAGCGGTTCGCGAACTCGACGCCACGGTTGACGCCGCGCGCCGAGGTCAGCGCGACCAGCGCGAAGAAGCCGAGCTGCCACAGCGACACCGCGGTCGAATCGGCGGTGAAGGCGTGAAAGCGCGCGACCGCCGCGGCGGTGCCGTGCGCGTACTGCCCGGTCAGGAAGAACCAGGTGTAGGCCAGCACCCAGCCGGCGATCATCGTGTAGTAGGAAACGATCAGCAGCCCGGCCACCGGACCGGTCCAGCCGACCACGTTCCAGCGCGTCGTGTAGCCAAAGCGTGCGGCGATCACGCCGGCCGCCTGCTGCGGGCAGGCGCGCGACCAGCGGCCGAGCACGGTCTCGGCGATCAGCACCGGCGCGCCGAACACCAGGCACGCGAGCACGAACACCGCGATGAACGCGAACCCGCCGCCGGCCCCGGCGAGGTACGGGAAGCGCCAGATGCTGCCGAGACCGACGGCCGCGCCGACCGCACCCAGCATGAAGCCGAGCTCGGACGACCAGCGCGCGGCGCTCATCGCCCGCCCGGCCGCGGGCCGGCCGCAGGCCGAGCGCTACGGCGCGATGGCAATGACGCGCGCCGGAAAGCCGGTGCCACCCTCAGGCTTCGGCCAGCTGACGAACACCAGCGCCCCGGCCTCGGGAACCTGGTCGAGGTTCGCGAGCATCTCGATCTGGTAGTGGTTGAGCCCGAGGATGTAGCTCTCGAGCGAGTAGTCATCCTTGTCGGTCGCGGTGCCCGGATCGGTGTCCGTGGTCTCGTGGCCGGAAGCGGTGATGTGGCGGTCCTCGAACAGGAGCTTGAGCACGTCCTTGCTCCAGCCCGGGTAGTGGGCGTGGCCGGCGGCGTCGCGGTTCTGCATCGCCGCATCGTTCGGCCAGCGCTTCGACCAGTCGGTGCGCATCGCGACGAAGGCGTGCTCGGGAATCCGCCCGTGCCGGCGCTCCCACGCCTGCACGTCCGCGATCGTGATCGTGTAGTCGGGGTTACGCGCCACCTGCTCGTGCACGTCGAGCACCACCAGCGGCATCAGCATCTCCGCGGGTGGCACCTCGTCGACCGTGCGCAGGCCATCGTGGAAGTGCGCGGGCGGGTCGATATGGGTGCCCCACTGGCCGACATGGGTGAACTGCTGCACCTTGAAGCCGTCCTTCGGGATCGTGTACAGCACCTTGACCACTTCCTCGCCGAAGCCCTTCCAGTGCGGCGTCGCCGGGCCGAAGGCGTGCGTCAGGTCGACGAAGCGACTGGCGGACAGCGTCCGGTATGCGGCGTTGAGGTCGGCGCCGGGCTCGGCGCCGAAGGCGATGGCGGCCGTGCACAGCAGCGCGGGCACGGCGAGGAGCGCGGCGGATCGGAACGTGTTCACGTCAGTCTCCCTCGATGGGCGCGGTGGCGCGCACGGGTGTCGCCGGCGGCGGGCCGGCGCGTCAGCGGCGAAGATAGGCGTCCGTGCCGGTCAGCCAGTCCTGCCGCGGCGGATTGAAGACGTCGACGTCGAGCGTGTCCTCGAGCGCCAGCGCGCGGTGCGGGACGTTCGACGGAATCACGACCACCTCGCCGGCTTGCACCGTGATCTCGCGCTCGTCGTTGGCGCCGAACCAGAGCCTGAGCGCGCCCTCGAGGATGTAGGTCAGCTGCTCGTTCTCGTGCTGGTGTCGCGGTACGTCGTCGCCCTTCTTGAGGCGCACGTGCGCGATCATCACCCGCTCGCCGGTGATCAGCTTGCGCGTGATCGTGCCCTTCAGCGACTCCTCGGGGATCCGCGCCCAGGCGTGGTGGCTCACTCGCTGAACGTCTGCCGAACTCATGGGGGTACCTCTCGCTCAGGATCGCCCGGCGGGACGGCCGCCGGGCGCAGGGGTCATCGGAAGGCCGGATCGATGGACACGTCGAGCGCCGTCACCAGGCGGTTGGTCTCGTTGGCGAGCCCGACGATTGCCAGCAGCTCGGAGTACTGGGCCTCGGACATGCCCTTCTTGCGCGCCGCGGCGCCGTGCGAGGCGATGCAGTACTGGCAGCCGTTCGAGGCGCTGACCGCGACGTACAGCAGCTCCTTGGTCAGCGGGTCAAGCGCCCCCGGGCCCATGACCTCCTTGATGTTGGCCCAGATGCGCCGCAGCGTCGGCGGGTCGTGGGCCAGCACCTTCCAGAAGTTGTTGACCCAGTCCGTGCCGCGCGTCGCCATGATGTCGTCGTACACGGCGCGCACCTCCGGCGAGGCGTCCGCGTACTCGATCGGTTCACGGCGCGCGCTCACCGCCCGCCGCCCTGCCGCCTAGCTGGTCGTTCGCGATGCATCGTGGCTGCGCCGCCGTCCCTGGCCTAGAACTTGTAGTTCACGTGCGCCTTCCACCAGCGCGGCATGCCGGGGTAGGTCTGCGCGAGGCCGTTGATGGAGGTGTTGTCGAAGCCCATGGTGCCGTAGTGCTTGTCGGCCAGGTTCTCAATCGAGGCGCCGATCTCGAACTTGCCGCCGGCGGGCGTGTAGCTGACGCGCGCGTTGGCGACCCCGAAGCCCGGCTGCTCGACGACCGGCAGGTCCGACAGATTGAACCAGAAGCGCGACAGGTAGTTGCCGTCGAGCTGCAGGGCGAGGTGCCCGGAACCGACCGGCAGCGAGTAGCGCAGCAGCGCATTGGCGGTCCAGCGCGGCGCGTTGCCCGGCGTCCAGTCGGCCTTGATGCCGTTGCCGCGGCTGTCGACGTCCTTCACGATCGCGTCGACGTACGCGACGCCCGCGCTCATGCGCCACGCGTCGGCCGGCACCCAGTCGAGCTCGAGCTCGGCGCCCTCGTGCTTGGCATCGGCGTTGACGATCAGCTGCTCGAGGCTGACCGTGTAGATCAGCGCCTGATAGTCCTTGTAGTCGTAGTAGTACGCCGCGCCGTTGAGACGCAGCCGGCGGTTGAGGAACTCCGACTTGAAACCGACTTCGTAGGAGGTCAGCTTCTCGGGCCGGAAGGTCAGTGTCGACAGGTCGGTGATGAACAACGGAAAGAGCGGCGCGGTGTAGCCGCCGCCCTTCACACCACGGTTCACGCCCGCGTAGACCAGCAGGTCCGGCGCCAGGTGGAAGTCGAGCTGGGCCTTGCCGGTGAACAGCCTGTCCGAGCGGCTGTTCGCGTAGTCGGTCAGCGGCAGCCCCGCGAGCTGCGTGAGCCGGGTCGTGGCGCCGCTGGTGCTCTGCGGGAAGCACTCGTACGGATACCACGTGTAGTGGAAGTCCTTCTTGTCCTCGGTGACGCGCGCACCGACCGTCAATGCGACGACGTCGGTCATGCGGTACTCGACCTGCCCGAAGGCCGCGTACGAGGTGGTCTTCAGCTCGTACGGCGAGCGGGTCGCCGGCAGCGCGCCGTTCGGCGCCGCGATGTTGGTATCGCCGTAGTACGGCGCCGTACCGTAGGGCCAGACGCCGCCGATGCCGTAGTAGAGCGGCGTATTCGGGTTGGTGAACGTCGCCGTGTCGGCGAATTCGTTGGCGGTGAAGAACGCCGGGCCCTGCCAGCCTTCGTAGTAGCTGCCGTCGATGCGCAGGCCGTAGACGCCGAAGGTCCAGTTGAGGCGCTCGTCGCCGCCGTTGAGGCGCGCCTCGAGCGACTGCTGATTGACGTCGCTGCCGTTGAAGAACTGGAACAGCGTAGACGGCGAGGCGTCCGAGTCCTCCTGGTAGTCCTTGCGCATCGACGTGTAGTCGGCGACCACGGTGAGCGCGGTGCTGCCGAAGTTCTGGATGTACTTTCCGGTCAGGCCGCTGCTCTTGAGCCGCGTGAAGCCGCTGATGCTGTCGCGAATATTGAACGGACCGCTGTTCGGCAGGCCCGAGGCGTTGTTGCCGGGACCGGTGCCGTAGGGGTTGTCCTGCGGCCCTGCCAGCACGTCGACGCCCGGCGCGACGTTCATCGTGGTGCGCGTTTCCCAGGAACCGGCGTGCACGTCGGTGCGCGCCGCCCGCCCGATGAACAGCAGCTGGCCGGCGTCCGGGAGCTTCAAGAGCACCTGTCCGCGCACCGCCCAGTCATTGCCGTTCTCCGCATCGCTCGCCGGCCCGATGCTGTTGTGGAACAGCGGGTCGTAGTGGTTGCTGAGGAACGACAGTCGTGCGTCGACGCCGTCGGCGATCGCACCGTTGACCGCGCCCTCGACGCGCGTCAGGTTGCGCTCGCCGATGGTCACGTCGACGTAGCCGCCGGCCTCGTCGGTCGGCCGGTGGGTGATGAAGTGCGCGAGGCCGCCGGTCGCGTTGCGACCGAACAGCGTGCCCTGCGGGCCGCGCAGCACCTCGACCCGGTCGATGTCGAAGGCCGAGAACGCCAACCCGATCATCTGGCTGACGTAGACGTCGTCGACGTAGATCGCCGCCGGGCTCTCCTGGTGATCGGCGAAGTCGTTCTGCACGACGCCACGGATCGCGAGGCTGAACGAGGACGGACCGTTCGGTTGGGTCAATACCACGGCCGGCATCGAGCGGGTGATGTCGGTCGCGGTGGAAACGCCGAGCTGCTGGAGCTCCGCGCCGCTGATCGCCGACAGTGAAATGCCAATGTCCTGGGACTTCTGCTCGCGACGTTGCGCGGTCACGACGATTTCCGCCAGCCCGCCAGTCGGCTCCTCGGCGAACACCGGCAGCGCGATTACCGCGGCGACGAACACTGCCGACCACTTGGACAGATTCATGCTGAGTCTCCTTCGCGCGTCGCGACCCCGTCGCGGACGTCTTGTTCGTAGTCCCCACGTGGCCGTCGAGTCCACCCGCCCTGAACGGGAGGCCGCGACGGCCCGGCGCCGCGGTCAACGGGCGGCTCCGGGAGTGACGGCGCGTGTCGCCGTCGTTCCGGATCCGCGGCTGGCATCTTAGCGCAACGTTTCGCCGCCGGTGCGCCACGGAGCCGCGCGCGCCGCCGCCGCGCAAAGCGGATCGTCATGAGCCCAGAACGGGCCGGCATGAGCGGCCGGCGAGCAGCCGATCGCTAGCGCGGCGCGGGCGCCGGCGGACCTTCGGAGGGTGCCTCGAGCTCGGCGTTGGTGGCGCGTCGGTAGACCGAGTGCACATCGAGCGACTTCAGGCCCTGGGCGCTGAACTCGACCCGCAGATCGAGCCGGTCGTCGGCGTGGCGCCGGTAGTGCTCGGTGACGGTCAGCCGCGAGCCGTCGGCGCTCTGGACCAGGAACTCATCCCGGCGCCAGCCAGCGCTGACCTTGCGCGAACCGTAGCGGTCGGTGACGCTGAACGGCTGGTCGTCGCCTGGCTGGAAGTCGCGGCGGCGCGCCTCACCGACGCCGATGCGCACCCGGGCCGGCAGCTGCTCGATCGTGATCATCGCCGGCGGCATGGCGAAGGCGCTGATGAAGTCGCCAGGGCGCACGCGCCCCCAGGACGGCAAGGTGTCGGACACGCGCGGCGGTGCGCCACCTTGTTCGTTGCCGCGGCCCTCGCGCCGGCCGCCACGGTTACCGCCCTGGCCCCCTTGGCCGCCCTGGCCACCCTGGCCACCCTGGCCGCCGGCGCCCTGTGCCGCGGCGTCCGCGGCCGCCTGCGCGCGGCGATCCTTGTCGGTCCACGGACGGGGCTTCGGCGTGATCGCGGCGATCATCTTGGCGGCGTCGTCGCTCGCGGCCGAATCGAGGATCCACTGGCCGGAGAGATTGACCGCCGGCTGCGGCGCCGGCTCGAAGCGCGTCGTCCCGCAGCCGGCGAGCAGCAGCCCTGAGGCGATCAGCGCACCGATGACGTGCCGGGCGACTGCCTCCGAGCTCCGCGCCGGATTCACTTGACGCTGTAACCCCGCCCTTCGAGACAGGCCGTCATGGCGCGGAAATACTCGCCGCGCTTGGCGCGCGCGTCGCCCGCGGCGACCCCGCCCTCCGGGCGGGTCGGATCGAAGCCGGTCTGGTCGGCCGCCCAGCGGTGGCAATCGTAGCGATCGCTCGCCTGCTGATCGGCGCTCTGGCCGCTGCGCGGATACATGAACACGTCCTCCGGCGGCGGCGGCTCGGTGCTCGCGGCCGCCTCGCCCGGCGGCTCGACGACCTCGTAGCCGCGATCCTGATCGCGCCACACGTAGTATGCGTCATTCGCATAGTAGTAGGGCACGCCGCCAAACCAGACGGTCGTGTAGAACGACGGCAGGAACGGCACGAAGACGCCGAACGGCGGACCGACCACGACCCAGCGCGGACCGTACGGTTGGTACCAGACGCCGCCGTGGTACCAGTAGCGCCCGCCGCCGTGCTCGACCGCATAGGCGCCGCGCGGCAGCTCGCGGGCGGGGACGCCGCGCGACGGGTAGTACTGGTTGTGCTGGTAGCGGCCGTCATAGTGCGCGTTCGGCCCGCCGCGCGCGGCCTGACCGCCGCCGTGCCCGCCGCCACGGTCACCGCCACGGTCACCACCACGGTCACCGCCGTGATCGCGGTCGCCGTCACCCGCATAGGCCGGCACGGCCACCGTCGCCAGCATGAGCACCGCAAGGATCGCCCCGATCAGACTGCGCCTGTTCATCGTCCCGCTCCTTCGCTATCGGACCGAGTAGCCGCGGCCTTCGAGGCACGCGGTGATCGCACGGCGATACGCGCCGGCGCGCTGCTCCTGGCCCGGCACCCGAGTCCGCTCGACCGCGCGGTCCTCGGCGTCGTGGGCAGCCTGCGTCTGCTGCTGCTCGGCGACACCGCCGACCGCGGCGCCGGCGATCGCGCCGACCGCGGCGCCGGCACCGGCATCACGCGGCCCGGCGATGATCGCGCCGAGCACCGCGCCCGTGATCGCGCCGGCGGCGACGCCGGAACCCGGCGGCGGCGGCGGCGGGCCGTGGATCACGACGCGCTGGTGCGGAGGTACGCCGGCGATGCTCGGATCGAAGCCGGTCTGCTTGACCGCCCAGCTGTGGCACTCATATCGGTCGCGGTCGAGCTGCTGCGGCGACTGGCCCTGCGACGGGTAGGCGATCACCTCGGCCATCTGCTCCGGCGGCTGTGCGGGCGCGCGCTCGACGACCTGGCGGTACGGGCGCCGCGGGGGCTCGACGACGCAACCGGACAGGATCAGGCCGGCGGCGAGCAGGGACAGCACGACAAATGGACGCATGGCAACTCTCCGAAACGACGGTCAGGTAAACATCAACGTTCGGGCCCGCGGTCGGCTGACGCGCCGATCGCTGGGAATTTCCGTCGCGTGATCCGCGCGGGCCCTCCCCGCGCTATCAGATCCGAAGCAACGACCCAAGTTCAGCACTTTTGCCTTTCTTGACCTTACGCCGCGCCGCAGGCCCCCGCACGGCCCGCCGGATTGGACGCGCGCCGCGGCGTCGCCGGAAGTGCGACGCACGTCATAGATCCGGGGCGGCGTCGCCACGCGGCGACGTTGCGGCAATTGCGTATGTCCCGGGAGCCTCTAGAGTCTGTGCGGTACCGATCCCGCAGGATGGCTGACATGTTCCGACAGGCGTTCGTGGTGCTGCTGACGCTCGCTGCCCTGCCGGCGGTTGCCGCGCCGGAATTCAATCCGCTCCCGGCGCGGGCACGCGCCGAGGCGCCGGTCGAGCGGCTGATCGTGAAGCTGCGTCCGGCCGGCGGCGCGCGGACCGCGGTACCGGCGGCCACGACGCCGGCCGCGAGCGCCGCCCCGGAGATCGAGGCGCTCGGCGCGCGCGCCGGCATCCTGCTCAGGCACTCGCACAGCATCACGGCCGATGTGCACGTCGCACGGCTGTTCCGCGGCCTCGCTGGCGAGGAGCTGGCCGCGGCGCTGGCGCGGCTCGGCGCGGACGCGGCGGTCGAATACGCAAGCGCCGATCGGCGCAAGCAGCCGCACGCGTCCGGGCCAAGCGACCCGCTCTACAGCGGAACGCCCGGCGTCGCCGGCCAGACCGGGCAGTGGTACATGCAGGCGCCGCTGCCGACGCCGGTCGGCGCGACGACCGCGGCCGTGAACGCCGCCGGCGCCTGGGCCGTCACGACCGGCTCGAGCGGCATCGTGATCGCGGACCTCGACACCGGCATCCTGTTCAACCACCCGGACCTGCTGCGCGCCAGCCTCGGCGGCAAGTTGCTGCCCGGTTACGATTTCGTCGGCTGCGACGGCGGTGGCGGCGCCAACTGTCCGGCCGGCAGCGGCTACCTGACGGCCAACGACGGCGACGGCTGGGACCCGGACCCCTCCGATCCGGGCGACTGGATCAACGCCAACGATCTCAAGCAGTCGCTGTTCAGCACCTGCGGTCCGGCGTCCGACTCCTCGTGGCACGGCACGCGCACCGCCGGCATCCTCGGCGCGCTGACCAATAATGGCGTCGGCATCGCCGGCATGGCCTGGAGCTCGTACGTCGAGCCGGTGCGGGTACTCGGCAAGTGCGGCGGCTACGACTCCGACATCATCGCCGGCATGCTGTGGGCGGCAGGCGTCACGGTCACCGGCGTGCCCGCCAACCCCTACCCCGCCAAGGTCCTCAACATGAGCCTCGGCAGCGCGAACGCGTGCGCGCCGAGCTACACCGATGCGCTCACCAGGATCACCGCGCAGGGCGCCGTCGTCGTCGCCTCCGCCGGCAACGAGGGCGGCCCGGTTGACGAGCCGGCGAACTGCCCGGGCGTCATCGCGGTTGCCGGCGTGCGCCACGTCGGCAGCAAGGTCGGCTACTCGAGCCTTGGCCCGGAAGCGGCGCTCGCGGCACCGGCCGGCAACTGCGTGAACACGGCCGCGGGCGCGCCGTGCCTCTTTTCGATCGACACGACGACCAATCTCGGCCTCACGGGCCCGGCCGCGAACGGCTACACCGACCAGATGAACTTCAACGTCGGCACCAGCTTCTCGGCGCCGATCGTCTCCGGCATCTCGGCGCTGATGCTCAGCGCCAACGGCAACCTCCGGCCGTCGCAGCTGCTGCAGCGCCTCAAGACCGGCACGCGGACCTTCCCGACACTGGCGACCGACGGCAGCGGCGCCCCGATGCCCACCTGCCTGGTACCGAACGGCTTCAGCGACACGACCCAGGCGATCGAGTGCAACTGCACGACCACGACCTGCGGTGCCGGCCTCGCCGACGCGCTCGGCGCCGTCAACGAGGCGCTGCGCCCGATCGCGGCGATCGCCGCCACCGGCACGATCGCGGCCGGCCAGCCGGTCGCGCTCAGCGCCGCGGGCAGCGCCGCGGCCTGCGGACACAGCCTCGCGAGCTACGCCTGGTCGATCGTCGGCAGCCCGCCGGGAACGCCGTCGCTGAGCGCGACGAGCGGCCCCGCAACCTCGCTGAACGCGGCACCGTCCAGCGGCACGATCTCGGTGCAGCTGGTGGTCACGGACGCCCAGGGCCTGAGCGACACGGCGACGATCGCCGTCGGAGCGAGCATCGTCTCCGGCGCGCTGGCGAGCGCCGGCCTGACGGCGTGCCCTGCGGCGGTCACGCCACCGGTGCCGACCGTGACCATCAGCATCGCGCCGTCGCCGATCTCGGTCGGCCAGAGTGCGACCCTCAGCTGGTCCTCGGCCAACGCGCTGAGCTGCACCGCGAGCGGTGCCTGGAGCGGATCGGAAAGCACCAGCGGCTCGCAGTCGCTGCTGCCCGCGGCGAGCGGCTCGCTGGCCTACACGCTGAGCTGCAGCGGCAGCGGCGGCTCCGCCAGCAGCTCGGCGACGCTGACCGTCGCTGCGGCGCCGGCCGCGGCCAGCCACAGCGGCGGCGGCGGCGCGCTCGATGCGCTGACACTGGCCGCCGGCGCGCTGCTCGGACTCGGCGCGCGCCGCCGCCGCGGCGCCGCGATCGCGCCGACCGCGTAGGCGTCGCCCCGCTACACTACGGACCTCCCCGTTCCCGAGGTCCCCGATGCCGGCGCGCCTGCTGTTCCTTC
>JANYAE010000071.1 GCA_025355105.1 Pseudomonadota bacterium
GCGCGCGCCGGCGGCGGCGTGCGGGTCGCGGGCGTCAGCCCCGGCGGCCCGGCCGCGACGGCCGGGGTCAAGCCCGGCGACGTGATCATCAGCGTCAACGGTCACCGCGCGGCGGCGCCGGCCGACGTCAGCCACGACGTGCGCGCACTCAAGCCCGGCGACGAAGCCAAGCTCGACGTCGAGCGCGGCGGCAAGCTTGAGCACCTGGTGGTCGTGACCCGCGGCCTGGACCCGCGCGTCGCGCTGCTCGGCGGCGAGTTCGAGATCCCGGGCATGGAATCGCTCGGCACGCTGATGCAGGACTGGCATTTCGGCGAAGGCAGCAGCTGGGGTGACCTCGAGCTGTGCGCGCTGTCGGCGGATCTCGGCCGCTACTTCGGCACCGACAAGGGCGTGCTGGTCGTCAAGGCGCCGCCGGACGGCGCGCTGCGGGTCAAGGACGGCGACGTCATCACGGCGATCGACGGGCGCGAGCCGCAGGGCGTGTCGCACGCGCTCAGGATCCTGCGCTCGTACCAGACCGGCGAGCACGTGACGCTCGCGATCCTGCGCGATCGCAAGGCGCTGAAGCTCGACGTGACCATGCCGGCACGCGCCGCACATGCCGGGCACAGCGCGCCGCATCCGCCCGTGCCGCCGGCGCCGCCGGTCCCGCCGGCGGCACCCGCGCGGCCGTCGGCGCCCCCGGCGCCGCCGGCTCCGGCCCCGGCACCGTCGGCGCCGACCGCGCCGGGAGCGGAGGCGTGAGCGACCGCTCAGGGCGCGGCGGCCTGCTACGATCCGCGCCCCATGGCCGAGATCTCCCCCGAGCGGCAGCTGACGCGCGCCGACTTCCGCTTCGAGCTGCCGCCTGAGCTGATCGCCCAGCAGCCAGCTTCGGTGCGCGGCGCGAGCCGGCTGCTCAGCCTCGACGGTGCGAGCGGCGCGTGTCGCGACCTCGGCTTCGCCGAGCTCGCCGCGCTGCTGGCGCCGGGCGACCTGCTGGTCCGCAACGACACGCGCGTGCTGCCGGCGCGCCTGCACGGCCGCAAGCGCAGCGGCGGGGCGGTCGAGATCCTGCTCGAGCGGCTGCTCGGCGAGCGCCGCTTCAGCGCCCAGCTGCGCTCGAGCAAGGGCGCGCGGCCCGGCCAGAGCATCGATCTGCCCGGCGGCGCGCTCGCCACGGTGGTCGCGGTGGACGGCGGGCTGGTCGAGCTTGAGCTCGACCGGGCAGCGCGCGCCTATCTGGAAGCCCACGGCGAGGTGCCGCTACCGCCGTACATCGCGCGGCCGGCCGCCGACAGCGACCGCGCCCGCTACCAGACGGTCTACGCGCGTGCGCCGGGCGCCGTCGCCGCGCCGACCGCCGGACTGCACTTCGACAGGCCGCTGCTCGCGGCGCTTGGCGCGCAGGGCGTCGCGATCGCCGACGTCACGCTGCACGTCGGCGCCGGCACCTTCCAGCCGCTTCGCAGCGACGACCTCGACGCGCACCGCATGCATGCCGAGTGGCTCGAGGTGCCGCCGGCCACGGTCGCGGCGGTCGCCGCCACGCGCGCCCGCGGCGGGCGCGTGGTGGCGGTCGGCACCACCGTCGTGCGTAGCCTCGAGACCGCCGCCGCCGGCGGCGTGCTCGCGCCCTTCGCGGGCGACACCAGCCTCTTCATCCGCCCCGGCTACCGGTTCCGGGTGGTCGACGCGCTGGTCACCAACTTCCACCTGCCCGAGTCGACGCTGCTGATGCTGGTCTGCGCCTTTGCCGGCCGCGAGGCGGTGCTCGCCGGCTACGCGCACGCGGTCCGGAACAGGTATCGTTTCTTCAGCTACGGGGATGCGATGTTCGTGACCCCGGCGCCAGGCGCGAGGCCACCGCGGTGAAATTCGATCTGCTCGCCAGCGACGGCGCGGCGCGGCGCGGGCGACTGCGCTTCGCCCGCGGCGACGTCGAGACGCCGGCCTTCATGCCGGTCGGCACCTACGGCACGGTCAAGGCGATGACGCCCGAGGAGCTGGTCGCGGGCGGTGCCGAGATCGTGCTCGGCAACACCTTCCACCTCTGGCTGCGGCCCGGTCTCGAGGTCATCGGCGCGCACCAGGGTCTGCACCGCTTCATGCACTGGCAGCGGCCGATCCTGACCGACTCCGGCGGCTTTCAGGTGTTCAGCCTCGCCAAGCTCAGGAAGCTGAGCGAGGCCGGCGTCAAGTTCCGCTCGCCGGTGGACGGCGCCGAGGTGTTCCTGTCGCCGGAGGAGTCGATGCGCATCCAGCGCGTGCTCGGTGCCGACGTCGCGATGCAGTTCGACGAGTGCACGCCGTACCCGGCGACCGAGCGCGAAGCGCGCGAGTCGATGGAGCTCAGCCTGCGCTGGGCGCGCCGCAGCCGCGACGCGTACTACGACGAGGCGGCCGGCGCCCCGCCCGGGGTGCTGTTCGGCATCGTCCAGGGCGGCATGCATCGCGCACTGCGCGAGGCCTCGTGGGCCGGCCTCGCCGAGCTCGGCCTGCCGGGTCACGCGATCGGCGGGCTCGCGGTCGGCGAACCGGAGGAGGAGCGGCTGCGGGTGCTCGAGGAGACCGTGCCGCTGATGACGCCGGCGCGGCCGCGTTACCTGATGGGGGTCGGCCGGCCGGCCGACCTGGTCGAGGCGGTGGCCCGCGGCATCGACATGTTCGACTGCGTGATGCCGACTCGCCACGCGCGCAACGGCCACCTGTTCACGGCGGCCGGCGTCCTCAACATCAGGAACGCCTGCCACGCGGCGGACCTCGGGCCGGTGGACCCGAGCTGCGACTGCTATACCTGCCGGCACTACTCACGGGCCTACCTCAGGCACCTCGACCGCGCCGGCGAGATCCTCGGCAGCCGCCTGAACACGATCCATAATCTGCACTTCTATCAAGCGCTTATGCGGGCGATGCGGGCCGCGATCGAGGCCGGCGGCTTCGCGGCGTTCCGGGCCGGGTTCTACGCTGCGCTGAGCGAAGCGGCTGAGCTGCCTGTGGCATAATGCCCGGCTACGCCCATCACACCGTATCTCGGGGAAATAGCATGGATTTTCTGATCTCGACGGCCTACGCGCAGGCAGCGGCCGGCTCGCCGCAGTCGGCGTTGATGCAGTTCGCGCCCATCGTCGTGCTGTTCGTCGCCTTTTACTTCCTGCTGATCCGTCCGCAGACCAAGAAGGCCAAGGAGCACCGCGAGATGGTCGCGCGGCTCGCGGTCGGCGACGAGGTGGTGGCGGCCGGCGGCATTCTCGGTCGCGTCACCGAGGCCGGCGAGACCTTCGTCAGCGTCGAGATCGCCAAGGGCGTCGAGATCAGGGTCCAGCGCGTCCAGGTCCAGCAGCTGATGCCCAAGGGCACCTTCAAGAGCGCCTGAGCAGCGAAGACGCGAGTCACGCGTCCGACACGGAGCACCGTCCGGCATGAACCGTTATCCCCTCTGGAAGAGCCTGCTGTTCGCAGGCGTGATGCTGCTGGCGCTCGCGCTGGCGCTGCCGAACGTATTCGGCTCGGCGCCGGCACTGCAGCTGTCGCGCAAGGACGGCGAGCTGTTCAAGGGCGTCGGCGCCGCGCAACCGTTCCTCGATCAGCTGGCGCGCGAGCAGGTCACGCCGGACGCCTCGTTCGTCGAGGCCGGCCGCGTGGTGATGCGCTTCGCCGACGTACCGACGCAGCTCAAGGCCCGCGACCTGATCGAGGCCTCGGCGCCCGGCGCCTACGCGATCGCGACCACCTTCGCCTCCCGTGCCCCGGCCTGGGTGCGGGCGATTGGCTTGAAGCCCATGAGCCTCGGCCTCGACCTGCGCGGCGGCATCTACCTGGTCTACGAGGTCGACGTCGACGGCGCGGTCAAGCAGACCCTGCAGCGGCTCGAGCGCGACTACCGGCTCGCGCTGCGCGAGAAGAAGATCCAGTACGAGTCGGTTGAGGGCGGCGCCGGCGGCATCGCCGTCACGATCAAGGACCCGACCAAGCTTGAGGCCGCGAAGAGCGCGCTGGCGGCGGTCGACCCGGACGTCACGCTCGCGGCCAGCGAGGCGACGCTGCGCGCGACGCTCTCCGAGGCGCAGGTGAAGAAGCGCCAGGACTTCGCGATCCAGCAGAACATCACCGCGCTCGGCAACCGCGTCAACGCGCTCGGCGTGTCGGAGGCGAGCGTGCAGCGCCAGGGCGCCAACCGCATCGCGGTGCAGCTGCCCGGCGTGCAGGATGCGAGCGAGGTCATTCGCCTGCTCGGCAAGACCGCGACCCTCGAGTTCCGCCTGGTCGACCAGACCGGCAACGCGCTCGAGGCGCAGCAGACCGGCCGCCCGCCGCTCGGCACCAAGCTCTACAAGGAACGCAACGGCCGGCCGGTGCTGCTGAAGCGCGAGGTCATCGTCTCCGGCGAGCAGCTGACCGACGCGACCTCGACCTTCCAGCAGGGCGAGCCGGCCGTCAGCATTCGCCTCGACGCGCGCGGCGGCGAGGAGATGCTGCGCACGACGCGCGAGAACCTCGGCAAGCCGATGGCGGTCGTGTTCATCGAGCGCGAGCGGCAGCTGCGCGACCAGGGCGGGCAGAAGGTCGCGATCGACGTCACCAAGGAAGAGGTGATCAACACCGCGACCATCCGCGGCGTGTTCTCGAACCAGTTCCAGATCACCGGCCTCACCGGCCGCGAGGGCCAGGAGCTCGCCAAGCTGCTGCGCGCCGGTGCGCTCGCCGCGCCGGTGTTCATCGTCGAGCAGCGCCTGATCGGCCCGAGCCTCGGCCAGGACAACATCGACAAGGGCATGCGCGCGCTGCTGATCGGCTCGGCGCTGCTGTTCGCGTTCATGATGGCCTACTACAGCGCCTTCGGCCTGGTGGCGAACTTCGTGCTGATCTGCAACGTGGTGCTGCTGACCGCCTGCCTGTCGCTGTTTGGCGCGGCGCTGACCCTGCCGGGCATCGCCGGCATCATGCTGACGGTCGGCATGGCGGTCGACGCCAACATCCTGATCTACGAGCGCATCCGCGAGGAGCTCAGGCTCGGCAATACGCCGCACGCCGCGATCAAGGCGGGTTTCGAGAAGGCGCTTTCGGCGATCGCCGACGCCAACTTCACGACGCTGATCGCGGGCGTGGTCCTGTTCCTGTTCGGCACCGGTCCGATCAAGGGCTTCGCCGTGGTGCTGTCGGTCGGCATCCTGACGACCTTGTTCACCGCGCTGATGGGCACGCGCACGGTCATCGGCCTCTTCTGGGGCCAGCGCGCCTCGATCAAGCACCTGCCGGTCTAGGGCGCGAGGAGTCTTCGAGTCATGGAAATCCTCCACAAGGTCCCGCGCATCCGCTTCATGGCGCAGCGCAAGATCTGCTACGTGATCTCGGCGGTCATCGTCATCGGCTCGCTGGCCGCCGAGGCGGTCAACGGCCTCAACCTCGCCGTCGACTTCACCGGCGGCGTGGTCATCGAGGCGAGCTACTCCGGCACCGCCGACCTCGACCGCACCCGCGCGGCGCTGCACAGCGCCGGCTATGCGGACGTGCAGGTGCAGAACTTCGGCTCCTCGAAGGACGTGCTGGTGCGGCTGCCGCCGCTGGCCGCCGGCGAGTCGGCGAACGCGGTGACGCAGAAGATCGAGACCGCGCTGCGCACCGTCGATCCGGGCGCGCAGCTGCGGCGCACCGAGGTGGTCGGCCCGCAGGTCGGCAAGGAGCTGGTGGTCAAGGGCCTGACCGCGATGGCGATCACGGTGCTGCTGATCCTGGTCTACATCGCGTTCCGCTTCCGCTGGAAGTTCGGCGTCGGCGCAGTGCTGGCGACGCTGCATGACCCGTTCGTCGTCATCGGCGTGTTCGCGATCAGCGGCATGACCTTCGACCTGACGGTGCTGGCGGCGGTGCTGGCGGTCATCGGCTACTCGATCAACGAGACCGTGGTGGTCTTCGACCGCGTCCGCGAGCTGTTCCCGCAGATGCGCAAGGCGACGCCGCTCGAGGTCTTCGACCGCGCCATCAACGAGACGCTGTCGCGGACGCTGATCACGAAGTTCGCGACGCTGATCGTGGTCGTGGCGCTTTATGCCTTCGGCGGCGAGGCGCTCCGGGGCTTCGGGCTCGCGCTGATCGTCGGCATCCTGGCGGTGACCTACTCGTCGATGTACGTCGCGAGCGGCGTCGCCCTCGACCTCGGCTCCGCGCACCGCGACCTGATGCCCTCCGAGCGCCGCGCACCGGTCGACGACCTGCCCTGAGCAGGCCGGCAGCGGCACATGCTCGAGCTGCTCACCGACCCGTCCGCGTGGCTGTCCTTCGTCACGCTGACGCTGCTTGAGGTGGTGCTCGGCATCGACAACATCGTGTTCCTCGCAATCCTCGTGTCGCGGCTGCCGCCCGAGCGCCAGCACGCGGCCCGGCTCGGCGGCCTCGGCCTCGCGATGCTGACGCGGATCGCGCTGCTGCTGTCGATCACCTGGCTGATCGCGCTGCGCGCGCCGCTGTTCACGGTGCTCGGCAACGAGATCTCGAGCCGCGATCTGGTGCTGCTCGCCGGCGGCCTGTTCCTGCTGTGGAAGAGCGTGCTCGAGCTACACGCCAGCGTCGAGGGCCCGTCCGGGCCGCCGCGCGCGGTGCGCACCCAGCGCCGGGTGGCGGCGGTGATCGTGCAGATCGCGCTGGTCGACATCATCTTCTCGCTCGACTCGGTGTTCACCGCGGTCGGCCTCGCGCAGCACGTCGAGATCATGGTCGCGGCGATCGTCATCGCCGTGCTGTTCATGATGTTCGTGGCGCGCGGCATCAGCGAGTTCATCGAGCAGCGGCCGACGATCAAGGTGCTGGCGCTCGCCTTCCTGATCCTGATCGGCGTCGCGCTGATCGCCGACGCCTTCGACTTCCACATCCCGAAGGGCTACCTGTACTTCGCGATGGCATTCTCAATCGGCGTCGAGATGATCAATCTGCGCGTGCGTGGCGGCGCCGCGCCGCCGGCCGGCCGATGAGGGCGCCGTCATGAGCGAATGGCGCAACGGCAACGGCGACGGCGACGCTGCCGGCCAGCCGGTCGAGCGCTACGGCTCGGCGCCGGGCCACGGCGGGCCGCTGCGCCTGCTGGCGCTCGGCGCGCTCGGCGTGGTGTTCGGCGACATCGGCACGAGTCCGCTGTACGCCTTCAAGACCTGCCTGACGGCGATCGGCCCGCTGACCACCGTCAACCTCGCGGTGCTCGGCATCCTGTCGCTGATCTTCTGGGCGATCACGCTGGTGGTGACCGTCAAGTACGTGGGCCTGGTACTGCGCGCCGACAACCGCGGCGAGGGTGGGGTGCTGGCGCTGACCGCGCTGGTGGTCACCGAGGGCCGGGCGCGGCACCCGGTGCTGCTCGCCGCGCTCGGTCTGGCCGGCTGCGCCTTCTTCTACGGCGACGGCACGATCACGCCGGCGGTGTCGGTGCTGTCGGCCATCGAGGGCCTCGAGCTCGCCAACCCGGACTTCGCCAAGGCGGTCGTGCCGCTGTCGGTGATCGTGCTGCTGGTGCTGTTCGCCGTGCAGCGCCGCGGCACCGGCAGCATCGGCAGCCTGTTCGGCCCGGTGATGCTGGTCTGGTTCTTCGTCATCGGCGCGCTCGGCATCGTGCAGATCGTGCAGCGACCGGAAGTGCTGCTCGCGATCAACCCGGCCTACGCGGTGTTCTTCCTGGCGCAGCACCCGGCGATCGGCGGCACGGTGCTGGCCGCGGTGTTCCTCGCCGTCACCGGCGGCGAGGCGCTGTACGCCGACCTAGGCCATTTCGGCTGCCGGCCGATCCGGTTGGTGTGGTACGGGCTGGTCTGGCCGTCGCTGACGCTCAACTACTTCGGCCAGGGCGCGCTCGTGCTCGCCGATCCGAGCGCCGCCGAAAACCCGTTCTACCTGATGGCGAGCGGCAAGCTGCTGATCCCGCTGGTGGTGCTCGCCACCGCGGCCACGATCATCGCCTCGCAGGCGGTGATTTCGGGCGTGTTCTCGATGACGCAGCAGGCGCTGCAGCTCGGCTTCCTGCCGCGCATGAAGGTGTCGCAGACCTCGGCCACCGCGATCGGGCAGATCTACGTGCCGGCGGTCAACGCCGTGCTGTGCGCCGCGACCGTGGGCCTGGTGCTGTACTTCGAGTCGTCCGACCGGCTCGCCAACGCCTACGGCATCGCCGTGGTCTGCACCATGCTGATCACCTCGGTGCTGCTCGACGTGCTGCTCGCCGGGCGCGGCACGACCGACCGGGCGAGCCGCTGGCTGCTCGGCTTCGCGCTGCCGCTCGGCCTGATCGACGTCACCTTCCTGCTGTCGAACATCGAGAAGATCCCGCACGGCGGCTTCTTCCCGCTGCTGTTTGGCCTGGCGGTGTTCGTGACCATGCGCACCTGGATGCGCGGCCGGACCGTGGTCAGCGAGCAGATGCGCCGCCAGGAGCGCCCGGTGAAGAGCTTCCTCGAGGAGCTCGGCCGGCAGCCGCCGCAGCAGGTGCCGGGGACGGCGGTGTTCCTGACCAGTAACAGCGACTCGGTGCCGCGCACGCTGGCGCGAAACGTCCGCTACAACGGCGTGCTGCACGAGCACACGGTGCTGATGTCGGTGGTCACCGAGCGCATCCCGCGCGTGCCGCGCGGCGGGCGCCTCAAGGTCACGCGGCTGGCGCCGCAGCTGTGGCGGGTCGAGGCGCACGTCGGCTTCATGGAGCGGCCGAACGTGCCCAAGCTGCTGCGCGAGGCGGAGCGCCTCGGGCTCGGCTTCCGCACCGAGAACGCCACGTACTTCCTCGGCCGCGATGACGTCGTCGTCGCGAGCCCGCGCGGCATGGCGCGCTGGCGCAAGCGCCTGTTCCTGATCATGGCCCGCAACGCCGAGTTCGCCGGCGCCCACTTCTCGATCCCCCCGGAGCGGATCATCGAGCTCGGCGGCCAGGTCCAGATCTGAGGCGACCGCGCTTGCCTCGGGCGAGGCGGACGTGCGTACAATCCACGATCGACCACCGGGGGGCTGCATGAACCTGCGCATCAAGTCGCTCGACGACATATTGGCGACCGCCGAGAGGAAGTCGCTGCATCGATCGCTCGGGGCGTTCCAGCTGACGATGCTCGGCGTCGGCGCCATCATTGGCACCGGCATCTTCGTGCTGACCGCCGAGGCGGCGCAGAAGGCCGGTCCGGGCATGATGGTCTCGTTCGTCATCGCCGGCTTCGTCTGCGCGGTGACGGCGTTGTGCTACGCCGAGATGGCCTCGATGATTCCGGTGTCCGGCTCGGCCTACACCTATTCCTACGCGGTGCTCGGCGAACTGGTCGCCTGGATCGTCGGCTGGGCGCTGATCCTCGAGTACGCGATCGCCGGCAGTACCGTCGCGGTCGGCTGGTCCGGCTACATGGCGGGGCTGTTGCGCAACCTGCACGAGCTGGTGCCATTCCTGCCGAACGTCGAGATCCCGATGCAATGGGCCAACGGCCCCTTCGACGGCGGCATCCTCAACGTGCCGGCGCTGCTGATCTCGTTGCTGATCACCTGGCTGCTGGTGCTCGGCACCAAGGAGAGCGCCTACGTCAACTCGATTCTGGTCAGCATCAAGGTCGTCGCGCTGACGGTGTTCGTGCTGCTGGCGCTGCCGGTGATGCACCTCGAGAACTTCCATCCGTTCGCGCCCAACGGCTACGTTGGCAAGCTCGGCGTCGGTGCGGCGGCGGCCTCGATCTTCTTCGCCTACGTCGGCTTCGACGCGGTCTCGACCGCCGCCGAGGAGACCAAGAACCCGAACCGCAACATCCCGATCGGCCTGATCGGCTCGCTGCTGATCTGCACGGTCTTCTACCTGCTGGTCGCCGCCGGTGCGATCGGCTCGGTCGGCGCGCAGCCGCTGTCGGGCCCGCAGGGCCAGGTGCTCGAGCCCGGCAGCGTCGAGCTCGCGGCCGCCTGCCAGGGCCTGCACCAGCTGGTGTGCAGCAAGGAGCCGCTCGCCTTCGTGCTGCGCGAGCTGCACTTCCCGAACATCGGCAACCTGATCGGGCTCGCGGCCGGCATCGCGCTGCCCTCGGTGATCCTGATGATGGTGTTCGGCCAGACCCGGATCTTTTTCGTGATGGCGCGCGACGGCCTGCTGCCGCCGGTGTTCGCGACCATCCACCCGAAGTACAAGACGCCGCACATCGTCACAATCTGCACCGGGCTGTTCGTGTCGTTCTTCGCCGCGCTGTTTCCGGTCGGCAAGCTCGCCGACATCTCCAACTCCGGCACGCTGTTCGCGTTCCTGGTGGTCGCGGCCGGCGTGATGATCCTGCGGGTGCGGGATCCGGGTCGCAAGCGCACCTTCCGCACGCCCGGAGTCTGGGTCATGGGGCCGCTGGCGATCTTCGGCTGCCTGTTCCTGTTCTCGCAGCTGTCGACCTACACCGAGGTGCTGTTCCTCAGCTGGACGGCGTTCGGCCTGCTGATCTACTACGGTTACGGCTACCGCAAGAGCTACCACGCGCGCGACGAGCAGGCGGCCGGCCGCTGAGCGCGGCCGGCGCAGCGGGCGCGCTCCTCAGCGCAGCTCCTCGGGGACGTGCGGGGCGAGCAGCGCGATCAGCGCCTCGTAGGTCTTGGGACTGCCGGCGACGATCTCGCCGCCAAGCTGGTAGTCGCCGCCGGTCAGCGTACCGATCCGCCCGCCGGCCTCGGTCACCAGCAACGTGCCGGCCGCGGTATCCCACGGACTGAGTCCGAGTTCGAAGAACGCGTCGGTCCGCCCGGCCGCCACCCAGGCGAGGTCCAGCGCCGCCGATCCCGGCCGGCGCAGCCCGGCGGTCGCGAGCGTCACCGCCTTGAACATCCCCATGTAGCTGTCGAGCCACTTGAGGTTGGCGCGGTACGGAAAGCCGGTGCCGATCAGTGCGCCCTCGAGCCCCTTGCTCTTGCTGACCCGCAGCTTCTTGTCGTCCACCTGGGCACCCTGGCCGATGCTCGCCGTGAACAGCTCCTGCCGCATCGGGTCGTAGATCACGGCATGCTCGATGCGACCGCGGTGCTGGACCGCGATCGAGACGCAGAACTGCGGAAAGCCGTGCAGGTAGTTGGTCGTGCCGTCGAGCGGGTCGATGATCCAGACGAATTCGTCCGACTTGCCCGCGCTCACGCCGCTTTCCTCGGCGAGGAAGCCGTGGTCCGGGTAGACGCGGCGGATGGTGTCGATGATCTCCGCCTCGGCGCCGCGGTCGACGTCGGTGACGAAGTCGTTGCGGCCCTTGGCCGAGACCTCCAGCGACTCGAGCCGGTTCAGGCTGCGGAAGATGACGTTGCCGGCGCGGCGCGCCGCACGGATGCCGATGTTGACGAGCGGATGCAATGCCACGGCGAGGATCCCGGCCGGGCGGGGATGCACGGCCTCAAGCGGCGCGTAGAATATCAGACGAGCCCATGAGGCCCTCCCGAGTGTCGATCCGCTTCATCCTCGTCGCCACCCGTCACCCCGGCAATATCGGCGCCGCCGCCCGCGCCATGAAGACCATGGGCCAGGCCGAGCTGTGGCTGGTGGCCCCGGCCGCCTTCCCGAGCGCCGAGGCCAGCGCGCTGGCCTCCGGCGCCGACGACCTGCTGGCGCGCGCCCGGGTGGTCGGCACCCTCGCCGAGGCCGTGGCGGACTGCGGGCTCGTGCTCGGTACGAGCGCGCGCCTGCGCAGCGAGTACTACTGGCCGGTGCTGACGCCGCGCGAGGCGGCGCCCCGGCTGCTGGCGGCGCGGGCCTCGGCGCCGGCCGCGCTGGTCTTCGGCACCGAGCGCACCGGGCTCAGCAACGCCGACTTCGACCTGTGCCACGGTCTGGTGCACATCGCCGCGCACCCGGACTACGAGTCGCTGAACCTCGCGCAGGCGGTGCAGATCCTGGCCTACGAGCTCTATTGCGCGACCGGCGGCGAGGCGCGGCGACCGCGGCGAGGCGCGCCGCTCGCGCCGGTGGCCGAGCTGCAGCGGCTGCGCACCCACGCCGGCGAGGTGCTGGCCGAGATCCGCTTCGCCGACCGGCGCGCCGGCCCGCACCTGCTGCGGCGCCTGGCGCGGATCTTCGGCCGGGCCGAGCTGGACCAGCATGAGGTCAACATTTTGCGCGGCGTCCTCACCGCGGTGCAGGCGCGGCGCCGCCGGGCCGGAAGCCCGCCGTGAGCGAGCCGTTCATCTACCTCGACTACGCGGCGACCACGCCGCCTGACCCGCAGGTGCGGGCGGCCATGGACGAGTGCCTCGCGGCGGCGCCGGGCAACGCCTCCTCGAGCCACGTCGGCGGCCGCGCCGCGCGCGAGCGGGTCGAGGCCGCGCGCGCCGAGGTCGCGGCGCTCGTCGAGGCCCCGCCGGAGGCGATCGTCTTCACCTCCGGCGCCACCGAGGCCGACAACCTCGCGATCCTCGGCGCCGCGCGCGGCAATGCCGCCCGCGGTCGCCACCTGGTGAGCGTCAGGACCGAGCACCGCGCGGTGCTCGATCCGCTCGCGCGGCTGGCGCGCGAGGGCTTTCGCACTACTCTGCTGACGCCCGGGCGCGACGGCCTGGTCGATCCGGCGGCGGTCGGCCGCGCCTGCGAGCCGGGCACGACGCTCGTGTCGGTGATGCTGGTCAACAACGAGATCGGCGTGCTGCAGGACATCGCGGCGATCGCCGCCGAGTGCCGCCGCCACGGGGCGCTGCTGCACGTCGATGCCGCGCAGGCGGCCGGGCGCGTGCCGTTCACGGTGCGCGGCCTCGACGCCGATCTCGTCAGCCTCGCGGCCCACAAGATCCACGGCCCGGTCGGCGTCGGCGCGCTGTACGTGCGCCGCGAGCCGCGGCCGACGCTCGTGCCGCTCAGCTTCGGCGGCGGCCAGGAGGCAGGACTGCGGCCCGGCACGCTGCCGGTGCACCAGATCGTCGGCATGGGCACCGCCTACGCGCTCGCGCGGGCGGCGCTCGCCGCCGAGCCGGCCCGGCTCGCGGCCTTGCGCGAGCGCCTCTGGAGCGCGCTTCGCAGCCTGCCCGGCGTGCACCTCAACGGCCACCCGACGCAGCGCGCGCCGCACATCCTCAACGTCTCGGTGGACGGCGTTGACGGCGAGGCGCTGCTGTTCGCGCTCGGCAGCGTCGCGCTGTCGGCAGGCTCGGCCTGCAACTCCGGGCACGGCGAGCCCTCGTACGTGCTGCGCGCGCTCGGTCGCGACGATGTGCTCGCGCAGGCCTCGCTGCGCTTCAGCTTCGGCCGGCCGACGACCGAGGCGGAGATCGACCTCGCGGCGCAGCGCGTGCGCGCGGCGGTGCTGCGCCTGCGGGCGCTGGCGCCGGCGTGAGCACGACCGAGCCGTACGCGCCGCTGGTCGCGCAGCTGTTCGCCGAACTGCCCGGCGCCGGGCGCCCGGCAGGGCCCGGCTGGGCCTGCGGTGAGGCCCGCGAGCCGCTCAGCGGTACCTGGGTGCGCGTCTACCTGCAGGCTGCAGCGGGCCGGGTGGCCGCCTGCCGCTACGAGGTCCGCGGCTGCCCGCACACCGTGGCGGCGCTCGGGCTGCTCGCGACCCGGCTGGCCGGGCAGGCCGTGGCCGGCCTTGACGTCGATCCGGCGGCCCTCGCCCGGGAACTGGGCGCGCCGGCCGCGAAGCTCGGGAGAATTTTCGTGATCCAGGACGCGCTTCGCAGCGCAGCGCTTCAACTTAACGTGGGCTGCCCCTAGAATCGGTCGCACTCAGCCCCGATCGTCACCGACCGGAGGAACACTACCTGCCATGGCCGTCACGCTCTCACCTGCCGCCGCCGACCGCGTCCGCAGCTTCCTGTCGGCCCGAGGTCACGGCGTGGGCCTGCGGCTCGGGATCAAGCGCACCGGCTGCTCCGGCTACGCCTACGTGGTCAACTACGCCGAGGACGTCGGCCCAGGGGACACGGTGTTCGAGGACCAGGGCGTCAAGGTGGTCGTCGACTCCGGCAGCCTCGAACTCGTCGACGGCACCGAGGTGGATTTCGTTCGTCACGGCCTGAACGAGGCCTTCAAGTTCAGAAACCCCAAGGCACGCGCCGAGTGCGGCTGCGGCGAAAGCTTCTCGCTCTAGGCCCGCCTGGCCCCGCGCCGGGAAAAAGTCCTTAAATCACGCCAACTTCCGTCTGCCCTCGCGTTGCGGGCAGAGGCTCCCGGGCTATACAATGGTGGGTCTTCCACCGTGCCCGTGAGGATGTTCCATGGCGCTCGAGCGCACCCTGTCGATTGTGAAGCCTGATGGTGTCCAGAAGAACCTGATCGGCGAGGTCTACCGCCGCTTCGAGCAGGCCGGACTCAAGATCGTCGCCGCGCGCATGCGCCACCTGACGCTGACCGAGGCCGAGGGCTTCTACGCGGTGCACCGCGAGCGGCCGTTCTTCAAGGACCTGGTCCGTTACATGACGTCCGGTCCCGTGATCGTGCAGGTGCTCGAGGGCGACAACGCCGTCGCCAAGCACCGCGACATCATGGGCGCGACCGACCCGAAGAAGGCGGCGCCGGGCACGATCCGCGCCGACCTCGCGGCCAGCATCGAGGAGAACGTGGTGCACGGCTCCGACTCCGCCGAGAATGCCGCGAACGAAATCGCCTATTTCTTCGCCGCGACCGAGCTCTGCCCGCGGACGCGCTGAAGCACGGATCCCGCGCATGACCGACGCCGCCGCCACACGCACCAATCTGCTCGGGCTCGCGCCGGCCGAGCTCGAGGCGTTCGTGGTCAGCCTCGGCGAGAAGCCGTACCGCGCGCGCCAGCTGCTGGTGTGGATGTACAAGCGCTGGGTCGGCGACTTCGAGGCGATGACCGATCTCGGCAAGGCGCTGCGCGCGCGGCTCGCCGAGGTCGCCGAGATCCGCCCGCCGCAGATCGTCTCCGAACACGCCTCGGCCGACGGCACCCGCAAGTGGCTGCTGCGCGCCGGCGCCTCCGACGGCCTCGAGCAGGCGATCGAGACCGTGTTCATCCCGGAAGTGGGCCGCGGCACGCTCTGCATCTCCTCGCAGGTCGGCTGCGCGCTCGATTGCGCGTTCTGCTCGACCGGGGCGCAGGGCTTCAACCGCAACCTCAGCACCGCCGAGATCGTCGGCCAGGTGTGGCTCGCCAACCAGCGCCTCGGCTCGGGCTCGGGCGGCGACCGCGCGGTCACCAACGTGGTGCTGATGGGAATGGGCGAGCCGCTGGCCAACTACCGGGCCGTGCTGCCGGCGCTGGCGCTGTTCCTCGACGACCGCGGCTTCGATCTGTCGCGGCGCCGCGTGACGCTATCGACCTCCGGGCTGGTGCCGCAGATCTACAAGCTCGCGGAGGACACCAACGTCGCGCTGGCGGTCTCGCTGCACGCGCCGAACGACGCGCTCAGGAACGAGCTGGTGCCGATCAATCGCCGCCACCCGATCGCCGAGCTGCTCGAGGCCTGCTGGCACTATCTCGACGCGCAGAACGGCCGCTCGATCACCTTCGAGTACGTGATGCTCGACGGCGTCAACGACCAGCCGGAGCACTCGCGCGAGCTCGCCGCGCTGCTGGTCGGTCACGACGCCAAGGTCAACCTGATCCCGTTCAACCCGTTCCCGGGCAACCGCTTCCGGCGCTCGCCGCGGGAAGTCATCGAGGCGTTCCGCGACGACCTGAACTCGCGCGGCGTCACCGCCACCGTGCGGCGCACGCGCGGCGACGACATCGACGCGGCCTGCGGCCAGCTCGCCGGGCGCGTCCACGACCGCACCACGGTCCGGCTCGGCAACAAGATGATCGCCGTGGAGGTCGAGGCATGAGCCGTTGGCTGATCGCGCTAGGCGCCTTGCTCTTTACCGCCGGCGCCGTCGCCGCGCCGGCGGCCTCGTCGGAGGATCCGATGGTGACCGCGGCGCGGATCAACGCGCAGCTGGCGGTTGCCTACCTCAAGCAGAACGACATCGCGACGGCGCAGGACAAGATCGACAAGGCACTGTCGCAGAACGCGCGCGACGCCTCGGTGCAGCTGAGCGCCGGGCTCGTCTACGAGCGCCTGCAGCAGGCCGACAAGGCCGACCACCACTTCGCCGAGGCGCTGCGGCTCGAGCCGCGCAACGCCGACCTGATCAACAGCTACGCCGTGTTCCAGTGCCGGCACGGCCACTACGCCCAGGGCCAGAAGCTGTTCGAGCAGGCCGCCAAGAACCCGTCCTACGGCACGCCGGAAGTGGCCTACGCCAACGCCGGGGTCTGCGCGCGCGGCGCAAAGAACCTGGTGCAGGCCGACGAGCTGTTCCGCAAGGCGCTCGCGGCGCGCTCGGACTACCCGGATGCCCTGCTGCAGCTCGCCGACATCAGCCTCGAACGTGGCGCGGGGCTCGCGGCGCGCGGCTTCCTCGACCGCTACTTCAACGTCGCGACCGCGACCGCCGAGGCGCTGTTCCTCGCGGTGCGCATCGAGCGCTCGCTCGGCGACGGCCAGGCGGCCGATCGCTACCGCTCGCAGCTGCAGAAGGAGTTCCCGGACTCGGCGCAGGCCCGGCAGCTGCGCAGCGGCGGAAGCGGTGAATGAGCGAGCCGGCTGACAGCGCGCCGGCGGCCAGCGCCGGCCCGGCCCAGCC
>JANYAE010000084.1 GCA_025355105.1 Pseudomonadota bacterium
GCCGGGGCCTTCACGCTGGCGTCGATTCCGATCGGCGCGTACACGGTCACTGCATCAAGGACCGGCTACCTGAACGCGCAGCTGAGCGCCGTCGGAGTCGCCGCCGGCACGACCGACCAGGTGGCGTTCACGCTGACGACGAGCCTGTCCGGCGCCGGTTCGATCGCGGGGACGATTCTCGGCCGCCAAGGACAAAACAAGACGTCCTCGCCCGTCGCTGGGGCGACCGTCTGTCTTGAGGTGATGCCGGCACAGGCGTGCGCGACCTCGCAGAGCGACGGCACGTTTATCCTGGCTGGGGCTTCGCCAGGGCTTGCGTTTGTGTCTGCCAGCGCAGTGGGATTCCTAGACGGTGAAACCAGGTCTGCGGCTCGTGTCGCCGCAGGCGCCACGACAGCGGGCGTTTCGATCACGCTCTCGGGCGCGCCGAGCGCGAGCGCCACGTACGTCGGCGCTGACAAGTGCGTTGCCTGCCATACGCTGATTAGCACCGGGCTCGTCGCTGCCTGGCAGCATTCGGCGCACGCCAGCACCGTCGACCACACGCTGAACCACGTCGACCTGAGCGGCTGGCCGGCCGCACCGGCCGATTGCACGGCGCCGAACGTTCTCGACTCGAAAGTCCAGGCGACCGAACCGGTGAGTGGCAGCGATCAGGACGTGCTGCTCGTGCGCTGGGCGGCGAACTGCCTGGGCCAGCCGCAGTTCTCCATGGCGTTCGATACCAACGGTAACGGTCAGGTCGACGCCGGCGAGACCGTGATATCGGTGCAAGGGACCTTCGGCGGTGTGTCGACCGATGGCGGGCAGTGTGGGCAGGGGGGCCTCCTGCCGGTCACGGCATACAGCGCCTTCGGCGCACCACCAGCAACTCCGGTGCCGTGTGCGGCGAACTATCTGGGCTCAGGCGCCACCACCGCCCAGGGCTACTGGCAGCAGGAGTACTTCGTCAACATCGGTCCCGGCGCGGGCAAACCCTCCTGGGTCACGTGGGACACGACCGGCACGCCGAAAGACATGGCGGTACTGCCGCTCGCCTGGAACCAGCGCGGCCAGTACTGGGCCAACGGCCCGGACTACAACCCGACTCAGGGAGGCACATACGCCGCAGTGTGCGGGGGCTGCCATGAGACGGGTCCAGGGCTTACGGTGGACGCCAACGGCAACGTGACGACCTATGTCGCAGGCTCGCAGAACATCGCCTGCGAGCGCTGCCACGGGCCCGGCTCCGATCATGTGAAGAACTTCGACGCCAAGTCGATCATCAATCCGGCGTACGCGACCGCGCAAGCGCAGAACGAAACGTGCGGCCAGTGCCACTCGAACGCCGTCGCGTCCGCCCACCCGGCCGGCACATTCGACTTCGCCTGGAACAGCCAGGCGAGCACCGGCGGCGGCAATTTCATACCCGGCCTGCACAAGCTCGCCGACTTCGCCCAGCTGCCGAGCTATGGTGATCTTCAGTTCTACTGGCCGGGCGGGGTGTTCACGAACCTCGACCACATGACGTTCATCGACGTCATCGCGAGCGCCCACAATACCAATCCATACGAGAGGGTGACGTGCCTCGACTGCCACGAATCTCACAGCGTGGCGGGCGGTCCCTACCAGTTCGCGCGCAGCAATGGCCAGACCGGCAACCAGTTCGTGTTCCAAGCGAACGATGCGGTGCTCCGCAACGACGTGCTGTGCCTCGCCTGCCACGCGACGCGCGGTGACTTTGCCGCGGTGGCGCTTGAGGACGCCGCTCGCTATCACCTTTCGCAGGGCGGCGCAGTGCAGAAGAACGGTACCGCGTGGATCGTGTCGTCCGGCGATCAGTCGACGTCTGCAACGGTCGTCGCCGACGCCGTCAACGCCCACATGCTGGCAAAGGCGGGCATGCCGGCGTACTTCGACCCCGCTGGCATCATCAACGGCCAGCCGGTCGGGCGCTGCTCGTCCTGCCACATGATGAAGACTGCCTGGACCTCGAACTTCCTCTTCGCGGGGCCTGACGCCAGCGGCCTGACAGCGAACTTGGGTGGCGATGTGAGTTCGCACGTCTTCAAGGTCGCCGACGCGCAGGCTGCGTCGTTGAGTGTTCCTGGGGCGACCACTTGGGACGCCGTGATGCCGAACGCCTGCGGCTCGTGTCACACGCAGTACCGGTTCGGAAAGTAAGTAGAGCGCCCCGGCCGACGATCGTCGCGCCACGTGTGCGGCGTGATCCCGGTCGGCCGGGGCCGACCGGCGATTGAGAAACGCCGCGACAAGACGGCGCAGCGCGCTGGCTGTCAGCTCACCGGTAAGCAGACGCTCGCGACGGACTGCTTGGGGTCAACTCCGGCCGCCGGCGCTAGGCGGTCGTCCCGAGGCGCGAAAGGTACGGGGCACCCGCCCAAAGCGGGCGCGCATGCCACGACCTCCTCGGCGGACGATCGGCATGTCTTGGGGCTGGAAACAGGATGCACAAAACTTCAGATGGAATCTAAGTTTCGTGCATGCAATAAAACCACGCAACGGAGCCTGCTCGGCCGACCGTCTGGTGATCCACACTAGGGCGCAGTCGAGCAGCAGTCGCGCATGGCGACCTGTCGAGTCATTCGGGGATTGCGCTTTGCCAACCGATTCGCTCGACCAACTCGCCGAATTTCACATCGGCTCGCAGGCTTGCGAACGAGGGCTCGCGAGTTAGCTCGATGAGATCCGGGTTGTGTTCCTGGTAGGCTCTCTCGAGCCAATCGAGCGCTCGCTGCCTATCGCCTATCGCCCCGTACACTCTTGCAACGTTGTACGGTGAAACATAGCGGCGACCACTGTCGCCGAGTTCCTTAACGATCTTCTCCATAGCGGGCGTGTCTCCAGCGACTGCGTGCGCCTGCGCCAAGCCCGCCAAAGCTTCGGTGCTGCCTCCGGAATGGCGCACCGCTTGCCGCATCGCATCGACCGCTTCGTGCGCCAGTTCCTTCTGCAGACACACAAGTCCCACTCGCAGGTGCGACACGTAGTGGGTGGGATCGATTTCGAGCCCCCTCCGCAGAGCGATTAGGGCCCCGTCGTAGTCGTGAGCCAGGTAGTGAATCATCCCAACCGAGGCGTTGATCACGGAGTTCAGCGGATCCAACTCCCAGCTGTGTCGCACTCGACCGAGCGCTTCTTCGGTCCTGCCCATCGCCATGAGGTACTCCGCGTACCAGTAATGAGCGATGGCATACCCACGATCGAGCTGCACCGCACGCTGGAATTCGTTTTCCAGGCCGACCCAATCCCAGTCGTGCAGGCGCACGTGGGCCAGCGTCGCATATCCTTCACCGAGCTCCGGCTCCATGCGCACGGCTTGTCTGGCCGCCGCCTTCGCCTTATGGAATGACTCGACGGCGGGAGTCATGCCTCGGCAGGCGAGCATCGTATGCGCGTCTGAGATTCCGTCGTACGCGACCGCCAGGCTCGGGTCGTGCCGCAGCGCTCCTTCGAAGCACTCGATGCTCTTGCGTATGCCGTCTTCCGTGCGTCGGTTCCAGAAGTGGCGGCCGCGGAGATACAACTCGTGCGCCTGTGGATTGACTGTCCGCGTCTTGTCGGGATCCAAGCGCTCCTTCTCGTGCGGTGTCAATTTGATTTGAATTTCCCGCGCGACGGCCCGGGATACTTCCGCCTGTACCTCGAGCACATCGTGCAAGCCACGCTCATAACTCTCGGCCCACAAGTGCGATTCGTCGCTCACCCGGATGAGCTGCGCCGTGATGCGTACACGCTCTCCTGCCCGCCGCACGGAGCCTTCCAGGACATGAGACACACCGAGCTCGCTGCCAATCTGCGCGGCGCCTTTCGCGGTCGACTTGAATTGCATTGCCGAGGTTCTGGCGATCACGCCGAGTCTTTCCGGGCTCAGGCGAGCCAGCTCCGTGATCATTTCCTCGGTCAGACCGTCGCTAAAGTAGTCGTACCTCTCGCCGGCGGTGAAGTTCTCAAACGGCAGAACCACCAGCATCACCCTCTCGACCCCGCGGTCCGATCCCCGAGGTTCGCTCCGATTCACGGAGGCCACGAATCGGTAACCGCGCTTCGGCAAGGTCTCGATGAATTCTTCCCCCTCCGGACCCTTTCCGAGGGCCTTGCGCAGCATGGAAATGTGGGAGGTGAGGCTTCCCTCCTCAACGACGGTGTCGCGCCAGAGAAGCCGAAGCAGGTGTTCTCTGGTGAGCGCCTTCCCCGCGGCCTGCACCAGGGCGGCCAGGAGCTCGGCCACCTTGGGAGGCAGGGCCACGTGGTCCCCCTCCCTAAACAGCGTCCGACTCTGCGCGTCGAGGCGGTAGCCGCCGAACTCGTATTGACCGGAGTCCATCGGATGAGGTCCTGAGAAATTCATCAGAAAAATAACAGGAGTGCCCAAGGACTACCACTCGCTGCGGTCGCTACGCTCCGGCACGTCAGAACTGAGGAAGAAGCCAACATGAACAAGCACTTATCCGAGCTGGCGTGCGTGCTGGCATCGATCATGGCCTGCACGGTGACTTGTAGCGCAGACACCGTCACTGACTGGGACGACAGGGCGACCGCAGTGGCATCTCCCGCCGCCCTCGGCGAACGCGAAGTGACAATCGTCGACCTCGCCATGTTCGATGCTGTCAACTCAATCGAGCGACGCTATCAGCCATATCTTGAGCAGTTGCCGGTCAGGAACCCCATCTCCGCAGATGCCGTCGCGGCCAGTGCCGCGGCTACCGCGCTCGCGGGCCTGCATCCCGACGATGCCGCGACCTTCAAAGCGGCGCTGGCCGAGTATCTCGCGCACCTCGACGCCGCGCCCGAAGCGCTCGCCAATGGCGCGCGCCTCGGCGAGGCAGCTGCGCGCAACATCCTCGACGCGCGCGCCAACGACGGCGCGACCGCCGTCGATCCCTACCGTCCCAAGACCACGGCGGGGCAATACGTGCCAACGGCGGTCATGGTCTGCTCGACCTGGTCCAGGTTGCGACCCTTCGCACTCGCATCGCCGTCGCAGTTTCGCCCAGGCCCGCCGCCCTCACTCAAGAGTCGCGAATGGGCAGCGGATTACAACGAGACCAAGGAGTTCGGGAGCAAGACCAGTACCCGCCGCAGTGCTCAGCAGACCGAAACCGCGCGCTTCTGGCTGATGACGGGCCCGCAGGCGTATCACCCGCTGGCGCGCCAAATAATCGCCGAGCGCCATTTGAGTCTCGTCGACAGCGCGCGCTTTATGGCGCTGTTCGCCGTCAGCCTGACCGACGCCTACGTCGCCGTATTCGACGCGAAATATCACTATGAGTTCTGGCGGCCGGTGACCGCGATCCGCAATGCCGATCTCAATGACAACCCGGCCACCGTGCGCGATCCTGCGTGGCAGGCACTCGACAACACACCCATGCATCCCGAATACCCTTGTGCCCACTGCATTGAGAGTGGCGCCGCGCGGGCCGTCCTGGACTCACTGGGTCAGCCGCTGCCAGAGCTCTCGCTCACCAGTCCGACCGCACCGGGCGTCACACATCACTGGTCCGACCTCGATGACTTTACGACGGAGGTGGCCAACGCGCGGGTCTGGGCGGGGTTCCACTACCGCTTCTCAGCCCGCGTAGGTACGGCGGTCGGACGACAGGTTGCCGAGTATGTCGGCAACAAGGTGATGCAGCCAGTCAGCAGGGCGGCGCAGCGATGAATGCGACTCAGCCAATCGGCCGCTTGCGGGACCGCGGGCACGTCGAATGGGCGTCGAGCCGCTTGGCGGCGGGCCGGGCGCAGAGGATGATCGCAACCGCGATGTCCCAGATAAGAAGCACAAGCGGACTATTCCAGTGGGGCATCATGAGCGCCCTGCTCTGCCTCGCGACCGCGACCGCGACCGCGGCCGCGGCCGCCGAACCCTCGCCGTCGCCGACAACACAACCGGTTACAGTGGACGTGGACATCAGTGGCCTTCCCGCCAGCGAACAAGCCGCTCTCGTTCCTATCATCCGGGCCGCACGCCAAATGGACGCGTTGTATATGCGACAGGTGTGGCCTGACACCCGCGCGTTGATAAGCGCCCGACAAGGCACTCAGACACCCGCTGCAGAGGCGGAACTCGCTGCGCTGAATTTCTTCAAGGGCCCGTGGGGCCCGTCGGGGGCCGCATTCATCGCTGGGGTACCGACCGAGCAGCCCATCGGCGACTACTATCCCTCGGGGGCGACCAAGCACGACATGGAGTCCTGGCTTGCGACCCTCTCGGAGTCCGATCGCAAACGGGCACTCGATGCCTTCACGGTCATCGAACGCGGGCAGAGCGATCGCTTCGAAGTGGTTTCCTACGCGCGCCACTACAAAGACGGCTTGAACGAAGCGGCTGCCGCACTTCGTGAAGCAGCTGCGTTGACCCGCGAGCCGACACTTAGAAACTACCTGACATTGCGCGCTCAGGCGCTGTTGGACGACGACTACTACGCCAGTGACGTCGCGTTTGTCGGCCTCAAGGGTCCAATAGATGTGGTGCTCGGGCCCTACGAGGTCGACGATGACAACTGGTTTGGCGCCAAAACGGCTTACGAGGCTGCCATAGCACTAGTCAATGAGCCGGCGACACGAAGATTTGCCAAGATCGCCACGCACCTGCAGGAACTCGAGGACCATCTGCCGCTCGCCGCTTCGATGCGTGGGCGCACGTTGGGTGCGTTAGCGCCAGTCGTGGTTCTCGATGCGATCTACCATGGAGGCCTCGACGGCGCCGGCGGGGCTGCTGCCGGCTATGGTCTCCCCAACGATTTGCGTGTTCTAGATGCGGTTGGGGCGCGGACTGGCACGTACAGCAACATCCTCAAACTGCGGTACGACAGCAAGTTCCGGCCCATTGCCGAAGCCTTACTCGCGCCGGGGGACCTGTCGAGGTTCCGGTTTGAGGACATCCGCGACGCGGTCTTGTTTATCCGTATGTTCGACTCGGTAGGGCCTCAGTTCGTTACCGGAACGAAGCGACCGATCGTGGAAGCCTTGCGAGAAAGCGGCTCCGTTGCGGCGCAAATTCGTTCCATGCTCCTGTCGCTATGGGGCCACCGGTACCTGATCGAACACGGCTATCTCGACCAGCACGAGGCCGCGTCGGTTTACAGCGGGTTTCTAATTGAGGCATTGGCTCGCTACGGGCCGGCAAGCGTCCAAAGCCAGGCCTCGACCTACGTGCTCAATCATCTTTTGGAGTCTGGCGGGATCTCCGTGGGGCCCGACGGGCGCATCAAGATCAACTCAGCTGCCGCCGACGCCGACGTTGTCCGAGCAGCGACAGAGTTCATCTCGGCCATGTCTAAGGGCGACGCGATAGCCGTCAAGTCCTTGTTGCAGCACTACGTGGTAGTGACCCCCGCGATCCGCGGCGCGTTGGCCCGGCTCGGACCCACGCCTGCGTTGCAGCGGCCGATCTATCGCACAGCGGATCGCCTCAGCCCGGTCTCCCGTTAAATCGGGGTCGTCGGCCGCTCAAGGCGGGAAGCCTTTTCCCCAAGTCCGCTCACCGGAGAGACGATCTGAGCGGTGATCGGCCGGCGCCCTTAACTTTCTGGAAGCAAAATGGAAACAGCGGGCGATCCGAAGGTCCAACGCGAGTTGCGCGAGGCGAGAAGCCTCAGCCAATCAGCAATTTGATGGTGGCCAGGAGTGGAATCGAACCACCGACACGCGGATTTTCAGGCTCGGATGACGAAGAGTACTGGTAACACTTTCAATGGGTTACCTGACCGCCGTGAGTCGAAATGCGCCACACGGAGTCCCAGAACGCCTCGCAGCGTCTGACGGTGGTACAAAAAGCGCTACAACACTTCCGCCAGTCGACGCAGGCAACCTCCACCGGTCAGGCCGCGATGTCGGCCCTACTTTGTCACCCGCTGCGACCTTGCAGAGCGCGCGGCGCCAGGTGCCGCTCAAGATCCGTTCGACACCGTTCGGGGGCTGAGAACCGGTAGAACTACATGTAGTGCAAGTGCTAGACTCGGCCTACCGCAGGAAGCGCACGCCATGCAGCAACCATTCTCGATTCGTCTCGACAAGGAGCTGGCCTCCAGACTGGAGCGACTAGTCCGCCTCACCGGACGCAGCAAATCCTTCTACATCAAGCAGGCCATCGAGGAGCAGATCGCGGATCTCGAGGACCTCTTTCTTGCGCGCAAGGTCGCTAGACGTGTCGCTGAGGGCCGCGAAGGCGTAACGGCACTCGAGGATTTGGAGCGCGAGTTTGGCGTGGAGGATTGAATTCGCGGATAGCGCAGCGAAGCAGCTCCGTAAGCTTGATCCCGCGGTCGCCCGGCGGATCACCGCGTTTCTGCGCGATCGGGTAGCCCCCGCAAACGATCCGCGCACTCTCGGCGCAGCCCTCAAAGGCGATGAACTGGGGCAGTTCTGGAAGTACCGCATCGGCGACTATCGAATTATTGCTGAAGTCCACGATCGCGAAGTACGCATATTGGTCGTGCGGCTCGGGCACCGCCGCGACGTCTACCGCTGACGCCTTCCAAGACATCTGCAGCGCCCTCTACCGCGAAGGTCTTGCTGGTCGCAGGCTGATCGGCGGCGCGCAGCCAAAACGGTCCTAAGCACCCTTCGATTTGCCGCCGCAAAGCGGACGTCCGCGTGCCCCTACTCAAGGTCCGGGCGCAATCCGCCGGTAGGGCCCAGCGGGACGTCTCCGTAGAGCCAATTCCGTACGTTCACGGGCGCCGGGCAGGGCACCGAATACCGCCGCTCGACGACGGCGTGCTTTACGCCGGTTGCCAACCCGATTGGTATCCGCGACCATCCCAGACACTCAGCTTGGGGCGCTGGACATGCCCGGGGGCGGCGGCGAGATGAACGCGGGCGCGGGCACCCCAGCGATCTTCATCAGCTACGCGTCGCAGGACGCCGCGATCGCCGATGCCGTTGTCGGCGCGCTCGAGCACGCCGGGCTTCCGTGCTGGATCGCCCCACGGAATGTCGTTCCTGGATCG
>JANYAE010000092.1 GCA_025355105.1 Pseudomonadota bacterium
GGTGCCCGCCGGCCGGCGGGCACCGCGCGGCAACGCTCACAGGCCGTCGAGCGCCTTCTGGAAGCGGTTCGCGTGCGAACGCTCGGCCTTGGCCAGCGTCTCGAACCAGTCGGCGATCTCGCCGAAGCCTTCCTCGCGAGCCGCCTTGGCCATGCCGGGGTACATGTCGGTGTACTCGTGGGTCTCGCCGGCGATCGCGGCCTTGAGGTTGTCGGAGGTGGCGCCGATCGGCAGCCCGGTGGCCGGGTCGCCGACCGCCTCGAGGTACTCGAGGTGGCCGTGGGCGTGGCCGGTCTCGCCTTCCGCGGTCGAGCGAAATACCGCCGACACGTCATTGAAGCCCTCGACGTCCGCCTTGGCTGCGAAGTACAGGTAGCGGCGATTCGCCTGCGATTCGCCGGCGAACGCGTCCTTGAGGTTCTTCTCAGTCCTGCTGCCCTTGAGGTTCACGACAATTCTCCTTGACTCAGCATCGATTGGAGGCGGAACACCGCGCATTGGGAGTGGCGCTCCGCGCGCACCCCAGCGGGGACTTTAGTCGCCGCGGATCCGGTGCGTCAATTGGCAGAATCCGCCGCGCAGCCGCGCGCGTTGACGCCCGCGCGAGCGCGCCGGTACTCTGCGCCGCACTGTCGAGGATCCGTTCTCATGCCGCGCGCTCCCGCTCCCAAGGCCACTTCGGCGACCACGGCCGCGGCCGCACCGTTCGACTTCGAGCAGGCGATGGCCGACCTCGAGGCCGTGGTCGCGCGGCTTGAGCAGGGCGAGGTGCCACTCGAGGAGGCCCTCAAAGCCTTCGAGCGCGGCGTGGCCTTGACGCGCGCCTGCCAGGAAGCCCTGGCGGCGGCCGAGCAGAAGGTCGAGATCCTCCTCGAACGGCCGGATGGCAGTCACGCGGCCGCGCCTTTCGCCGACGGCGCAGCGGAAGAAGAAGACCTGGCGTGACCGCGGCCGACCCGGCAGGGCGGCTCGCGGCCTACCAGGCCCGCGTCGAGGCTGCGCTTGAGGCGCGCCTGCCGCCGGCCAGCGAGTTGCCGGCGCGCCTGCACGAGGCGATGCGCTACAGCGCGCTCGGCGGCGGCAAGCGGGTCCGCCCGGCGCTGCTGTACGCCACCGGCGAGCTGCTCGGCGTCAGTGGCGCACCGCTCGACGCGGCCGCGGCCGCCGTCGAGATGATCCACGTCTACTCGCTGATTCATGACGACCTGCCGGCGATGGACGATGACGACCTGCGCCGCGGCCGCCTGACCTGCCATCGGCAGTTCGACGAGGCCACCGCGATTCTGGCCGGCGACGCGCTGCAGGTGCTGGCGTTCGCGAGCCTCGCCGAGGCGGCGGCCGGCGCCGCCGAGCGCGTCGCGATGATCGCCCTGCTGGCGCGGGCGAGCGGCACGCAGGGCATGGCCGGCGGCCAGGCGATCGACCTCGGCGCGGTCGGCCGGACGCTGTCGGCCGCCGAGGTCGAGCAGATGCACCTGCGCAAGACCGGCGCCCTGATCGAGGCCAGCGTCGGCCTCGCCGCGGCGCTCGCGCCAGCGCTCGCCCCGGACCGGCGCGAGGCACTCGGGCGCTTCGCCGCCGCCCTCGGCCTCGCCTTCCAGATCGTCGACGACATCCTCGACGTCGAGGGTGACCCGCGCCTGCTCGGCAAAACGGTCGGCGCCGACAAGGCCCGCGGCAAACCGACCTATCCGGCGGCGGCCGGGATGGCCGCCGCGCGCGCCCGGGCCACGGCCCTGCACGCCGACGCGCAGGCGGCGATCGCACCGTTCGGGCCGCCTGCCGCGATGCTGTCGTGGCTCGCACGCTACATCGTCGAACGCAGCTCCTGACGCCCCCCGGGCCTCGGCCGGCCGGGCGCTTCCGGTACACTGCCGGGATGGGCGTCCTTGACCGTTACCCCCACCTCGCCCGCGCCGGTACCCCTGCCGAGCTGAGATCGCTCCCCGAGCAGGAACTGCCGGCCGTGGCGGCGGAACTGCGCGCCTTCCTGATCGACACGGTCAGCCAGATGGGCGGGCATTTCGCCGCCGGCCTCGGCACCGTCGAGCTCACCCTCGCCCTTCACTATGTCTACGACACGCCGTACGACCGGCTGGTCTGGGACGTCGGCCACCAGGCCTACCCGCACAAGGTCCTGACCGGGCGCGCCGATCAGCTGCACACGATCAAGCAGAAGGACGGACTGGCGCCGTTCCCGAGCCGCGCCGAGAGCGAGTACGACACCTTCGGGGTCGGCCACTCCAGTACCTCGATCTCGGCGGCGCTCGGCATGGCGATCGCCGAGCACCTCACCAAGGGCGCGCGGGCGCCCGGCGCGCGCCGCCACGTCGCGGTGATCGGCGACGGCGCGATGACCGCCGGGCTCGCCTTCGAGGCGCTCAACCACGCCGGCAGCCTCGAGGTGGATCTGCTGGTCGTGCTCAACGACAACGACATGTCGATCTCCGAGAACGTCGGGGCGCTGTCGAACTACTTCGCGCGGGTGCTCTCCGGGCGCCTGTACTCAGGGCTCAAGGAAGGCAGCAAGAAGGTGCTGCGGCGCATCCCGGCCGCCTGGGAACTGGCGCGCCGCTCCGAGGAACACATGAAGGGCATGGTCCTGCCCGGCACGATGTTCGAGGAGATGGGCTTCAACTACATCGGCCCGATCGACGGCCACGACGTGCTCGGACTGGTCCGGGCGCTGCGCAACCTGCGCGCCTTCCACGGCCCGCAGTTCCTGCACATCGTCACCCGCAAGGGCAAGGGCTACGCGCCGGCCGAGGCGGACCCGATCAAGTGGCACGGCCCGGGCCCCTTCGACCCCGCCAAGGGCGAGATCTTCAAGGAAAAGGCCTCAGGTCCCAGCTACTCGCAGGTCTTCGGCAGCTGGTTGTGCGACATGGCCGAGCTCGACCCGCGGGTGGTCGGCATCACACCCGCGATGCGTGAGGGTTCCGGCCTGGTCGAGTTCTCCAAGCGCTTCCCCGACCGCTACTTCGACGTCGCCATCGCCGAGCAGCACGCGGTGACGCTCGCCGCGGGCCTCGCTTGCGAGGGGCTGCGGCCGGTGGTCGCGATCTACTCCTCTTTCCTGCAGCGCGCCTACGACCAGCTGATCCACGACGTCGCGCTGCAGAAGCTGCCGGTCACCTTCGCACTGGACCGCGCCGGACTCGTCGGTGGCGACGGCGCGACGCACCAGGGCTCGTTCGACCTCACGTTCCTGCGCTGCGTGCCGAACCTGACGATCATGGCGCCGGCAGACGAGAACGAATGCCGGCAGATGCTGTACACGGCCGTGACGCTCGACGGACCGGCCGCGGTCCGCTACCCGCGCGGCCAGGGGCCAGGGGTCACGCCGCTCGCCGAGCTGCGCGCGTTGCCGGTCGGCAAGGCCGAAATCCGTCGCGAGGGCCGCTCCGGCCTTGCAATCTTTGCCTTCGGCACCATGGTGAGCGCGATCGCCGCCACCGCCGAGCGGCTCGACGCCACGCTCGTGAACATGCGTTTCGTCAAACCGCTCGACGAGGACACCGTGATCCGCATTGCCGACCGCAGCGAGTACCTGGTGACGGTCGAGGAGAACGCGGTGGCCGGCGGCGCCGGGTCCGCGGTGCAGGAGCTGCTGAGCGCGCGCGGCTACAGCCGCCCGCTGCTGCAGCTCGGCATCCCGGACCGGTTCATCGAGCACGGCTCGCGGAGCGAGAACCTCGCCGCCGCGGGCCTCGACGCGGCCGGCCTCGCCCTCGTGGTGGACCGGTGGTGGCAGCCACGCCAGCGTCGCGCCTGAGCCAGAGGCCGGCGTTCGGGCGCGCAATACTCTCAGCGCCGCCTTGCGGGCGGCAGGAAGGACCGGACATGGACACCGTCGTTAGCGACCCGAAGCAGCCCACCGCGGCCCCGATCGAGGACGTGCAGGGCCGCGCCGACATGCGCCGCATCCCGATCGACAAGGTCGGCGTCAAGGACATCTTCCATCCGGTGCGGGTCAAGGACCGCTCCGGCGGCGAGCAGCACACCGTCGCCAACTTCAACATGTACGTGTACCTGCCGCACAACTTCAAGGGCACGCACATGTCGCGGTTCGTCGAGATCCTGCACCTGCACGAGCGCGAGCTGTCGGTGGATTCGTTCCGCACCATGCTCAAGGAGATGGTCGTGCGGCTCGACGCCGAGACCGGCCACATCGAGATGACCTTCCCCTACTTCGTCATGAAGAAGGCGCCGGTCTCCGGGGTGCAGAGCCTGCTCGACTATCGCGCCACGCTGATCGGCGAGATCAGCAGCGAGCGCGCCGACACCTGGATCAAGGTGGTCGTGCCGGTCACGAGCCTGTGCCCGTGCTCCAAGAAGATCTCCGACTACGGCGCCCACAACCAGCGCTCGCACGTCACGATCGCCGCGCGCATCCACGGTCACGTCTGGATCGAGGAGCTGATCGACATCGCCGAGCAGGAAGCCTCGTGCGAGGTCTACGGCATCCTCAAGCGACCGGACGAGAAATACGTCACCGAGCGCGCCTACGACAACCCGAAGTTCGTCGAGGACATGGTGCGCGACGTCGCGGTGCGCCTCAACGCCGACGAGCGGATCCGCGCCTACGTGGTCGAGTCGGAGAACTTCGAGTCGATCCACAACCATTCGGCCTACGCGCTGATCGAGCGCGACAAGGACGTGGCGGGATCCTGAGGCGGCGGCGGGACGCCGCCGACGCCGGGCTCAGCTCGGCGCGGTCTCGCCGCCCTGCAGGCGGCCGATCAGCGAGCGCAGGAACACTTTGTTGAAGCGCAGCTGGCAGGATGCCGAGACCTGCTCGAGCAGCGTCGAACTCACCTTCATCACGGTGACGTTGCCGTGCGCGCGGATCGTCGCCAGGCGCTTGGCGCCGTAGACGTAGCTGGTCTCGCCGAAGCACTCGCCGAACTCGAGCGTGCCGATCGAACGGCCGAGCCGCTCGACCCGCACCGAGCCCGAGACGATGATGTAGAAGCGGTCGTCGATCTCGCCTTCCTTGACGATCTCCTCGTTCTCCGCGTACGCCTGCCACTGGCTGGCGCGCAGCACCTCCCAGATCTCGGCGTGCGAGAAGTCGTGGAAGAACTTCAGCCGCCGCAGCATCGCGAACTGCTCGTGGCGGTCGATCTTGTTGGCCTCGGCGCGCAGCCGCTGGTGGACGCGCGTCAGGTCGGCGGCGAACTCCTGGCCGGTGCGGTAGCGGCGCTCGGACTCCTTCTGCATCGCCGTGGCGACGACGCTCTCGAGTTCCTCCGGGATGTCCTGGCGCAGCGTGTGGATCGGCGGCGGGGTCGCGTAGACGATCTGGTGCAGCAGCTTCGACAGGTTGCCGGCGCGGAACGGCCGGTAGCCGGTCAGCAGCTCGTACATCACCGCGCCGAGCGAATACAGGTCCGAGCGGTTGGTGATCTCGAGCGACTGCACCTGCTCGGGCGACATGTACGAGGGGCTGCCGGCGATGCCCTCGATGCGCGAGATCTCGGAGTCGGCGACGATCGCGATGCCGAAGTCGATGATGCGGACGTCGCTGTCGACCGTCAGCATGACGTTGGAGGGCTTGATGTCGCGGTGGATGACGCCGCGGCCGTGCGCGTAGGAGAGCGCCTTGGCGCACTTGTACACCAGCTCGACGACGTCGTCGACGCGCAGCAGGTTGTCCGGCTTGCAGTACGCCGACAGGGTGCGCGCGCCGTGCACGAACTCGGTGACCACGTAGTAGTGGCCGCCCTCCTCGCCGGCGTCGTAGATCGGCAGGATGTTCGGATGCTGCAGCATGCCGACCATGTGCGCCTCGGACAGGAACATCTTGCGCGCGACGCGCGCCTTGTCCGGGTCGTCGTTGGCCTCGATGTTGTAGACCTTGATCGCGACGTCGCGGCCGTAGTACGGGTCATGCGAGAGGTACACGCAGCCGGTGCTGCCGCGACCCACTTCCTTGATGATCTCGTACTTGCCGATGCGCTCGGGCACGGCCTTGGCGGGGCGCGCGTTCGACGATGGACTCAGGTTGCGAATGACGGCACTCCACGCGCGGGGCCCCGGACTGGACGTATTCCGGGATTGCTGGCCAGCATAGAGGCGCGGCCGCCCGCGGACCGTGAAGCGCATCGCGCTCTGCGGTCAGGCCTCAAAGCGTGACGTGCGTCACGGCAGGAAGTGGTCCCAGCCGCGCGGCACCGGCAGCTCGCCGCGCTCGCCGAGGACGCGCACGCCGCGGCCGGCGCCGATCTCGCCGATGCAGTGGCAGGCCGGCGCCCCGGCGCTGCCGCTGACCGCGGCGAGCGCCGCGCGCGCCGCCGGCGGTACCGTGAACAGCAGCTCGTAGTCGTCGCCGCCACCGAGCGCGAAGTCGCGCGCCCGTGCCTCCCCGGCGAGCGCATACAGGGCGCGCGACAACGGCAGTTCGGCGGCCCGGATCGTCGCGGCCACGCCACTCGCGCTCGCCAGGCGGCCGAGATCCTGCGCGAGCCCGTCCGAGACGTCGATCGCGGCGCTGGCGACGCCGCGCAGCCGCTGGCCGAAGCTGACCCGCGGCTCAGGGCGGCGAAACTTGCCCTCCAGCGCGCCGCGGTCTGCCCCCTGCCCGGCCAGGCGGCCCTCGATCAGCGCGAGCCCCGCCGCGGCGTCGCCCGGCCAGCCGGTGACGTAGATGAGGTCGCCCGGGCGCGCCCCGCTGCGGCGCAGCGCGCTGCCGCAGGGCAGCAGGCCGAGCGCCTGCACGGTGATCGTCAGCGGCCCGCGCGTCGTGTCGCCGCCGACCAGCGCCACCTGGTGTGCCGTGGCGAGCGCCGCGAAACCGGACACGAAGCCCTCCAGCCAGTCCTCGTCGATCGCCGGCAGCGTCAGCGCGAGCGTCGCCCACGCCGGGGCCGCGCCCATCGCCGCGAGGTCCGAGAGATTGACCGCGAGCGCGCGCCAGCCGACGTCGTCGGCGCGCGTGCCGACCGGGAAGTGCCGGCCGTCGACCAGCGTGTCGGTGCAGGCCACGAGTTCGTGTCCGGCCGGCACCGTGAGCAGCGCCGCGTCGTCGCCGACGCCGAGCGCGACGTCGTTGCGGAGCGGGCCGACCTTCGCGAAATACCGCTCGATCAGCTCGAACTCGTCCACCGTCGCTCGCCTCAGGCGCCGCGCTCGCCGGGGCGCAGCTCATCCGCGGCTCGGTCGAGAACGCCGTTGACGAACTTGTGGCCGTCGGTGGCGCCGAAGCGCTTGGCGAGCTCGACCGCCTCGCTGATCACGACGCGAAACGGCACGTCCGGGCGATGTTGCAGCTCGTACAGCGCCATCCACAGGATGCCGTGCTCGATCGGATCGAGCCGCGCCGGCAGGATGTCGGAGTAGCGCGCCAACAGCACGTCGAGCGCATCGCGCGTATCGGCGATCTGCATCAGCAGCTCCTTGAAGAACTGCTCGTCGGCGCCGGCCGACTCCGGATCCTCGAGGTACTGGTGGTAGATGTCCTGCCAGGGCTGGCCGGCGATCTGCAGCTGGTAGAGGCCCTGCGCGAGCAGCTTGCGCGCCGCGCGGCGGGCGCGCGCCATGGCGCGGACCTCGCTCTCGCGGCCCACGCTCAGGCCTCCAGGCGCTTGAGCAGGTTGGACATCTCGAGCGCCGCGAGCGCCGCCTCGGCACCCTTGTTGCCAGCCTTGCCGCCGGCGCGGTCGATGGCCTGCTCGAAGCTCTCGCAGGTGAGCACGCCGAAGCCGACCGGCACGCCGGAGTCGAGCGCCGCGCGCGCGACCCCCGCGGCGCACTCGCCGGCGACGTAGTCGAAATGCGCCGTCTCGCCCTTAATCACCGCGCCGAGCGCGACGATCGCGTCGTAGCGTTTGGACTGCGCCAGGCGCCGCACGATCAGCGGCATGTCGAAAGCGCCCGGCACGCGCACCAGCTCGAGGTTCTTCTCGCTCGCGCCGTGCCGCAGCAGCGCGTCGACGGCGCCGTCGACCAGCTTCGTGACCACGAAGTCGTTGAAGCGCGCGGCGACGATGGCGACGCGGATGTCGCGCGCCAGCAGGTCGGCCTCGATGGTCTTGATCGTCGTCATCCGTGCGCCTCCAGCCCGAGCTCCCGCTCGCCGCCTGCATCCACATACTCGGTGATCGTGAGCCCGAAGGCCGCGAGGCCCTGCAGCTGCTTGCGGGCCGACAGCACGCGCATGCGCATCACGCCGAGGTCCTGCAGGATCTGCGCGCCGATGCCGTAGGTGCGCAGCACGTGGCCCTGCGACGGCCGCACCGCGCCACCGAGCGCGCGCACGCTCTCGATGAGCTCCAGCGGCGACTCCTCGCTGCGCAGGAACACGACGATGCCGTTACCGTCGTCGGCGATGCGCTTCAGCGCGTCCCGGAGCGGCCAGCCGAGCTGCGCTGCGCGCACGCCGACGACGTCGCGCAGCGTCTCCGAAAGGTGCACGCGCACCAGCGGCGGCTTGGCCGGATTGAGCTCGCCGCGCACCAGCGCGACGTGCACGCAGCGGTTGACGTGGTCCTCGTAGCAGACCAGGCGGAACTTGCCGAACTCGGTGTCGACCGCCCGGTCCTCGATGCGCTCGACCGAGCGCTCCTTGCTGAGGCGGTAGCGGATCAGGTCGGCGATCGTGCCGATCTTGAGGCCGTGGGTCCGCGCGAAGCCCTCGAGGTCGCGACGCCGCGCCATCGTGCCGTCGTCGTTGAGGATCTCGACGATGACGGCCGCCGGCTCGAAGCCGGCGAGCCGCGTCAGGTCGCAGCCGGCCTCGGTGTGGCCGGCGCGCGTCAGCACACCACCCGGTTGCGCCATCAGCGGGAAGATGTGGCCCGGCTGGCGCAGGTCCTCGGCGCGCGCGCCCTTGCGGACCGCGGTGCGCACCGTGTGCGCGCGGTCGTGGGCCGAGATGCCGGTGGTCACGCCCTCGGCGGCCTCGATCGACACGGTGAAGTTGGTGCGGTGCTCGTCATTGGTGCCGCTGACCATCAGCGGCAGCCGCAGCTCGCGGCAGCGCTCGCGCGTCAGCGTCAGGCAGATCAGCCCGCGCCCGTAGCGCGCCATGAAATTGACGTCCTCCGGTCGCACGCACTCGGCGGCCATCAGGAGGTCACCCTCGTTCTCGCGGTCCTCGTCGTCCATGATGACGACCATGCGGCCGGCGCGCAGCTCTGCGAGGACGTCGTCGATCGGGTCAAAGGCGGTCATGGGGTGTTGCGCAGGAAAAGGCCGGTAATTTGCTAGTGTAGCAGGACGGCCTGCCTCAGCCCCCGGCGCGCTTGGCGACGATGCCGCGCCGGCCGAGCTCGGCCAGCAGCGCGTCACGGTGCTCACCCTGGATCTCGATGCGTCCGTCGATGACCCGGCCGCCGCTGCCGCAGCGCTGCTTGAGCTCGCGGGCCAGCGCTTCGAGCTCCGCAGCCGCGAGCCCGAGGCCGCTGACGACGCTGACCGCCTTCCCGCCGCGGCCCTGCGTCTCGCGCGCGACGCGAACCGGACCGGCAACGGTGCTCGCGGCCGGCCGCCGCGCGCCGCAGCGGCAGGTTCCCTTCGGCTGGCCGCAGTCCGGGCAGAGACGTCCGGACGCGGTGGAGTAGACCAGCCGGGCGCCGGATGGGGGCAGGCGATTGCTGTTCATGCGGCCTAGTCTAGCCGGCCGCCTGCCGCTCGACGACCGTCACGGCCGCCGCGCCAGCCGCTTCACGAGCGCATGCCGAAGCGCACCGTCAGGGCTGCGGAACGCGGCGCAGGATCGCGCTGGCGATGCGGTCGAAGCAGGCCGGCAGCTGGGCGGCGTCGCCGGCATAGCAGTAGAGCCCCTGCGCCTGCGGCGGCGGCTTCAGCGTATCGGAGTCGCTGGCATTCGCGAGGCGCTTGAGGATGTGCTCGCCGTCCTCGGCCACGCCGTAGCCGCAGAACGTGATCTCGAGCGATCGCAGCGCCGCGCCGAGTCCAACGCTCATGATCAGCACGCCCTGTCCGTGCGCCGTGTCGGCCACGTTCTCGATCATGTTGCGCGCCGCCTTGTTGACGTTGCAGCGGCTGTTGGCGATCGGCGTGCCGTTACCGATCAGGTCGGCCATCTTCAGCGGGGTCGCCGCGAAGCGTCGAATCGACGTGATCGGGCCGTCGATCGACAGCGGCGGGATGATGGCGTTGACGCGCGATCCGTCCGCCAGCCGCGCATCGACCATCGGACTCGACTCGTCGATGCGGCGGCCGATCCCGGTGACGATGCGGTCGATGATCTTCTGCACGTGCGCATCGTCCTCGAAGTGCACGTCGACGCGTTCGAGCTTGCCGCGGCGCTCGACGCAGACGTCCTTCCAAGTGTTGACAAGAATGTCCGAGATCAGCGGGTCGAGCAGCAGTGGCTCGAGCGGGCCGCATTGCCGCCCCTGCCGGCCCCGGCGGAGTTCGAGCTCACCGGTCGCTTCAAGGGCTTGTCGCGGTGAGCGGCGTGCGCATGCGATCGCGCTCGCGGCCGGCAGTCGCCACGCCGGCGCGTCCGGTGGGCGGCCTGCTGGCGACGATCGCCCCGCTCACCCTCGACGGCCGGCCCGCGCCGGCCGACAATGCCCGCATGGAAGCGATCCTGATCGCGCCGGCCCGGCGCGGCGACTCGGCGCGACTCGCGGCGATGTCCCGGCGCCTCGTCGAGGCAGGGCTCGAGCCCTGCTGGACGATCGAGCGCATCGAGCGTCACCGCCTGAGCGAGGACAGCGTGGTGCTGACCGCGCACGTAGCCGGCTCGATCGGCGGCTTCGCGATCATGCAGTACGGTGACGACGCCGCGCACCTCAACCTGCTCGCGGTGGAGCCTGCCCTGCAGCGACGCGGCGTCGGCCGCCAGCTGGTCAGCTGGCTCGAGGACACGGCGCGCGTGGCCGGCACGTTCTCGATCCGGCTCGAGCTGCGGTCCTCGAACCGCACGGCCAGGGCGTTCTACACCGCGCTCGGTTACCGGCAGAGCGGCTGGGTGCGCGGTTACTACCAGGGCGTCGAGGACGCACTGCGCTTCGAGCGCGATCTCGCGATCCGCACCACCGCCGACAGCGGCTGACCGCTGCGCGCCGTCACGCCGTCATGACGCGGCTGAGGTCGGCGCCGGACAGCACCAGGCGCATCGCTCGGCCGCCGGCGACATCCGCGAAGCGGACCCACTCCGGGCTGCGTTCCTCGTCGCGCAGGAAGAACAGGCCGCCGGGCGCGGGCTCCAGCGCGATGACGCCGTCGAGCCACAGCCGGCCGCGGCGCGCGACCACGCGGTGGCTGCCGATCCAGGGGTCCTCGCTGCGGTAATGGCCGCAGTACGCGCGCCACTCGGCCGGCACCGGCACCTCCGGCGGCGGCGGCGTCGCGGAGCGCGCGAACCACGACTCGCCGTGCGCCGCCTCGACGACGGCGCTGTTCGGGTCCTTAGCGTCGGCGCGGCCGAACAGCAGCACGTAGTGCGCGAAGTCGCGGTCGCCGACATGGAAGGCGTCGGCCGGCTCGAGCGCAGGCTCGAGGGGCACACGCGCGACACCCTTGAGCAGGAACAGTCGCTGGCCCTCGGCGACGATCTCGAGCACGGCGCCGGCAGGCCCGAGGTAGCGGCCGGCGTAGTCCGGCGCGCGCTCGACGCGTCGCGGCTCGAGCGGCGGCGGCAGGTCGGGGAGCACGCCGCTGCCGCGGCAGGCCCGCATCAAGCGCAGCGCGTACTCGGCCACCGGTCGCGGCCTGACGCCCTGCATCGCATTCACCGAGGCGAACACACCGACGCCCTCGTCGAGGTCCACCTCCAGCGCCGACGCGAACGACACCATGCCGCCGGTGTGCCGCAGGCGCAGGTGGCCATCGAGGTGGTCGATGGCGATGCCATAGCCGTAGTGCGCGTCGTTGCCGAACTCCGCGGCCGCGATGTGCGGCGTCGAGAAGAGCCGAAACCCCTCCTCGGACACCAGCCGGCCGTGCGGCGTCGCGCCGCGCCGGGCCAGCATCTGCGCGTAGCGGCCCATGTCGCCCGGCGTCGCGCCGATGCAGCCGGCACCGTTGGTCGTCAGGATCGCAGGCGCTTCGGCGAGGGCGCCGCGATTGGGATACGGCCGGTCGCCGAGCAAGGCGTAGTGGCTGGTCGCAAAGCGCTCGCGGGCGTCGAACGTGGTCACCGGCTCCGAGGCCGCCATGCCGAGCGGCGCGAAGATGCGCGCGCGCAGCACCTCGCCGAGCGGCCGCCCGTCGAGCATCTCGAGCAGGTGACCGAGCGCCTCCCAGCCCATGTTGCAGTAGTGGAATTCCTGTCCCGGCGGGTTGCTCGGCCGGTGCGTCAAGCTCGGGTCGGCGGGGAACAGCGGCCCGTCCGGAAGCCCGGCCGCGTGCGTCATCAGGTGGTGCACGGTGATCGGGTCAGGCGTCGACTCGAAGCGGATCCACGGCAGGTAGCTCTTGATCGGCCGCGACAGCTCCAGTTTGCCCTCGTCGCGCAATTGCAGCAGGCACAGCGCGACGAACGACTTCGTGATCGAGCCGATCTCGAACAACTGCTCGGTGCGCATCGGGCGGCTGCGGCCGAGATCGTCGAAGCCGTAGCTGACGACCCGGCGCACGCCACCGACGTCGGCGAGCGCGAGCGTCAAGCCGGGTGCGCCGAGATCGCGCAGGTACTGCGCGACGAAGCGATCGAGTGGCTCGAACGCGCGGCCATAGGGGCCGGGATCCTCGCTTGCGCGCTCCGCGACCCACGCTGGCGCGCTGGCCCCGGCAGCACCCAAGCCGACGCCGACGGCGAGCAACTGGCGGCGGTTCAACATGGCGGCCTCCTCAGGCGCAGCAAGGTCCGGACGATCCGGGGTTGGCGAGCATCGGCTCGCATGCGCGTCGGCGAGGCTCAGTCATCGATCGTATCGGGGCCGAAAGCCATCTCCTTGCCAAGCCGCTCGAACTGCCGTTCCTGGCTCCAGTCGAGCAGTGCAGCGAGGTCATTGAGCAGGACGTGATAGCCGAAGCGGATGTCGTCCGAATCACGCTCGACCGGCGGCGCGCAGGTCGCGAGATAGCGCAGCACCGCCGCGACCCGATGCGGTGTCTCGTTCGGCCGTTCGGTCAGCATCATCTTCGGCGCCGGAGTCATGCTGCCACCTCGAGATCAGGAGCCGCCGCTGCGGCGTGATGCATTCTAGCCAGGGCGCGCCGGCGCAGCCGCGGCGGACGTTCCCGCAAGCTCAGGCCGGCTCGGCGCGCGACAGCCGCTCGACGTAGCGGGCGATGATGTCGATCTCGAGGTTCACCTCGTCGCCGACCGCGAGCGCGCCGAGCGTGGTCGCGTCGCGGGTATGCGGAATGAGATTGACGCCGAAGCGCCGGCCGTCGACCTCGTTGACGGTCAGGCTGACGCCCGCGAGGGTCAGCGAGCCTTTCGGCGCGACGTAGCGCGCGAGCGCCGCCGGCACCTCGAAGCCGAGCCGCAACGAGCGGCCGTCATCGTGCGCCGCCACGAGCCGTGCCAGCCCGTCGACGTGGCCGGTGACGTAGTGGCCGCCGAGCGCGTCGCCGGCCCGCAGCGCCTTCTCGAGATTGACGCGGCTGCCGGGCAGCAGCCGCCCGAGCGTGGTCTTGGCGAGCGTCTCGTTCGAGACGTCGGCTGCGAAGCGCGTGAAGTCGATGCGGGTCACCGTGAGGCAGGCGCCCGCGACCGCGATGCTGTCGCCGAGCGTGACGTCCTTCAGCGAGACGCCGCCCGCGTCGACGACCAGCTCGACGTCGCCGGCGCGCGCCGTGAGCGTCGCGACGGTACCGATGCCGTGCACGATTCCGGTGAACATCAGCTGGCCCCGCGCGCGATGGGTATCAGCGTCAGCCTGAGGTCGGCGCCGACCTGACGCACGTCAGCGAAGCGGAATTCCCAGCGCTCGCCGAGATCGTCGAGCATCGGCAGCATCGCGAGCGGTGCGGCGTCGTGGCCGAGCATGTGCGGCGCGACGTACAGCACGAACTCGTCGACGAGACCCTCCGCGACGAACGCGCCGGCGAGGCGCGGGCCTGCCTCGACCAGCACCTCGTTCATCTCGCGGCGCGCGAGCTCGACCAGCACCGCGGGAAGTTCCCGCTGCGCGACCCCGTGGTGCTGCGCGACTTCGGCGCCGGCGGCGACCAGCGCCGCGGCTGCCTTGTCGTCCGCCGATCCCGTCAGCACGAGCACCGGGCCAGGCTCCGCGAACAGGCGCGCGCCCGGCGGCGTCGTCAGCTGCGGGTCGAGAATGACCCGCAGCGGCTGGCGGCCGCGCAGCGCGAGCGACGCATCGCGCACGCTCAGGCGCGGATCATCGCGCTGCACGGTCGAGGCGCCGGTCAGGATCGCGCTGGAGCGCGCCCGGAGTCGCTGCACGTCGGCCCGCGCGGCCTCGCAGGTGAGCCACTGGCTCTTGCCGTTGGCCAGGCTCGTCCGCCCGTCGAGGCTCGCGCCGAGCTTGACGCGGACCCATGGCCGGCCGCGCCGGTAGCGTGACAGGAAGCCCGGGTTCTGCGTCGCGGCGGCGGCGGCCAGCAGCCCGCCCGCGGCGCCGATGCCGGCGGCGCTGAGCCGCGCCGCGCCCTGGCCCGCGACCTGCGGGTTCGGGTCGCCGAGCGCGTAGACGACGCGCGCCACGCCAGCCGCGACCAGCGCGTCGGCGCAGGGCGGCGTGCGGCCCTGGTGCGCGCACGGCTCGAGCGTCACGTAGACGGTGGCACCGCGCGCCGCGCCGCCGGCGGCCTTGAGCGCGTGCGCTTCGGCGTGCGGCTCGCCGGCGCGCGCGTGGAAGCCCTCGCCCACCACCTGGCCGGCCTGGACGATCACGCAGCCGACGCGCGGGTTGGGATCGGTCGAATACAGGCCCTCGGCGGCGAGCTGCAGTGCGCGGCCCATGTGACGGTGGTCATCGGCGCTGAAGTCGGTCACGAGTCGCGCTTCTTGGCCGCCTTGGCCTCGGCCGCGGCGGCCGCCTCGAGAAACGACAGCTGCCCGGCCGGCTCGTCGCGCCGCGGCCGGCGCCGCAGGCGCGCGATCTCGTCGTGGAAAGCCTCGACGTCCTGGAAGCTGCGGTAGACCGACGCGAAGCGCACGTAGGCGACCTCGTCGAGGTGCCTCAGCTCCTCCATCACCAGCTCGCCGATCAGGCGCGCCGGCACTTCGCGCTCGCCGAGGCTCCTGAGCTTGTGCGTGATGTGCGCGACCGCGGCGTCGATGGCCTCGTTGCCGACCGGGCGTTTCTCGAGGGCCTTCTGCATGCCGCTCCTCAGCTTCGCCTCGGCGAAGGGCTCGCGGGTGCGATCGCTCTTGACCACCTGCGGCATGACGAGCTCGGCCGTCTCGAAGGTCGTGAAGCGCTCGCCGCAGGCCAGGCACTCGCGGCGCCGGCGGATCTGCTGACCCTCGGCCGCGAGCCGGGAATCGGTGACCTTGGTCTCGACGTGACCGCAGAACGGGCAGTACACGTCGTGTCCCGCAGGTCGGTCAGCTCACGCCGGCCGGTAGACGGGGAAGCGGCGACAGATCGCCTCGACCTCGCCCCGGACGCGCGCGATCACGGCAGGCTCCGCGCTGACCCCACCCTTGCCGTCGGCGCTGCCGAGGTGTGCGCGCGAGGCGAGGTTGTCGAGCAGGTCGGAGATCAGGTTGGCGAGCGCCACCACCTCCGGCTCGCGGAAGCCGCGGGTGGTCACCGCCGGCGTGCCGATGCGCAGCCCCGAGGTGATCATCGGCGGGCGCGGGTCGTTCGGCACCGCATTCTTGTTGACGGTGATGTGCGCCGCACCGAGCGCGGCATCCGCGTCCTTGCCGGTCACGTTCTGCGCGATCAGGTCGAGCAGGAACAGGTGGTTGTCGGTGCCGCCGGAGACGATGCGATAGCCACGCGCGATGAAGGCCGCCGCCATTGCGCGCGCATTCGCGACCACCTGGCGCTGGTAGACCGCGAACTCGGGCGCCAGCGCCTCCTTGAAGGCGACCGCCTTGGCCGCAATCACGTGCATCAGCGGCCCGCCCTGGGTGCCTGGGAACACCATCGAGGAGATCTTCTTGGTGAGTTCCTCGCCGGCGTTCGACAGGATGATGCCGCCGCGCGGGCCGCGCAGGGTCTTGTGGGTCGTCGAGGTCACGACGTGCGCGTGCGGCACCGGATTCGGGTAGACGTTCACGGCGCACAGCCCCGCGACGTGCGCCATGTCGACCATGAACAGTGCGCCGACCGAGTCGGCGATCTGCCGAAAGCGCGCCCAGTCGATGACCCGCGAGTAGGCCGAGAAGCCGGCGACGATCAGCTTCGGCCGGTGCTCCTTGGCGAGGCTTTCGACCTGCTCGTAGTCGATCACGCCGCTCGCGGTCTTGAGGCCGTACTGGAACGCCTTGAAGACCTTGCCCGACAGGTTGACCTTGGCGCCGTGGGTGAGGTGGCCGCCGTGGTCGAGACTCATGCCGAGCATGGTGTCGCCGGCGTTCATCAGCGCGAAGTACACCGCGGCGTTCGCCTGCGAGCCGGAGTGCGGCTGGACGTTGGCGTAGCTCGCGCCGAACAGCTGCTTGACGCGGTCGATCGCGAGTTGCTCGGCGATGTCGACGAACTCGCAGCCGCCGTAGTAGCGCTTGCCCGGATAGCCTTCGGCGTACTTGTTGGTCAGCACCGAACCCTGCGCCTCGAGCACGCGCGGGCTGGTGTAGTTCTCCGAGGCGATCAGCTCGATGTGGTCTTCCTGGCGCTGGCGCTCGCCATCGATGGCGGCCGAGAGTTCCGGGTCAAATCCAGCGATCGTCATGGCGGCTGAGAACATGGTGCGCGGCTTCCAGGCTGACGGACCCAGGGGCAGGTCACTGAACGTGTGATTTTAGCGAAAACCCGCGCCGGCGCGCGCCGATCTCGCGCCGTCGCGCTAGCGCTCGTGGTCGACGAAGCTGCGGACCACGCGCGACCACGCCCGGGCGAGGTTGCGCCGGTTGTAGCCGCCGCCGCCGAGCCCGAGCACGCGACCCTCGCAGAAGCGGTCGGCGAGGCCGGCCAGCCGCGCGGCGGCGTGGGCGTGCGCCTCCTCGGAGAAGCGCAGATGGGTGATCGGGTCGCCTTCGAGACTGTCGGCGCCGCATTGGAACACGATGAACTCCGGCCGGCGCGCCTCGAGGTAGGCTTCAACCCGTTCCCAGGCCGGCCAGAAGGCCTCGTCGCCGGAGCCCGGCGCGAGCGGAATGTTGAGCTTGGTGCCCTGCGCCTTGCCGCGGCCGGTCTCCTCGGCCCCGCCGGTGCCGGGATACAGGTAGCGGCCGTCCTCGTGGATGTCGGCGAAGATCAGGTCCGGATCGTCCTCGAAGGCGTAGAACACGCCGTCGCCGTGGTGGGCGTCGATGTCGACGTAGGCGATCCGCTTCAGCCCCCAGCGGCGCCGCAGCTCCTCGGCGACGATGCCGCAGTCGTTGAAGACGCAAAATCCCGCGGCGTGGGCGCGCGAGGCGTGGTGCAGTCCCGCGATCGGCACGAAGCCGCGCTTGGCGCGGCCCTCCATGATCGCCTCGCTGGCGACCAGCGCGGCACCGACGACGTTGCTCGCCGCCTCGAACACGCCGCGAAACGCCGGCGTGTCGCCGGCGTCGAGGTAGCCCTGGCCGGTGTGCGAGCGCTCCGCCACCAGCGAGACGTAGGCCGGCTCGTGGAAGATCTCGAGCTCGGCGCGGGTGGCGGCGCGGGGCTCGAGCAGCTCGACCGCGCCGTCGAGCTCCTCGCTCTTGAGTTCGCGGATGAAGGCGTCGTGGCGGTCCGGCCCGAACGGGTGGCCCTCGCCGAAACCATATCGGGCAATCTTTTCCCCGGCCACGAGGACCGTTTCGCGACGCCGACGCATGCCCGGAGGGTAGCAGTTCGGGGCGCGGCGGTCAGGCCGGTGCCGGGCCGGCCGCCCGCAGCGTGGCTTCGCCCTGCCGCCGCCGCGGCGGCGCTGGCAGCGGGCGGCCGCGTCACCGATAATCCGGGCCCTTCCAGCCGACCGGCCCCAAGGCTCCCGCACCATGGCTCAGTTCATATACACGATGAATCGGGTGTCGAAGGTCGTCCCGCCGAAACGGACGATCCTGAAGAACATCTCGTTGTCGTTCTTCCCCGGCGCCAAGATCGGCGTGCTCGGCCTCAACGGCTCGGGCAAGAGCACGCTGCTCAAGATCATGGCGGGCCTCGACGCCGAGATCGAGGGCGAGGCGCGGCCGCAACCCGGCATCAAGATCGGCTTCCTGCAGCAGGAGCCGAACCTCGATCCCGACAAGACCGTCCGCCAGTGCGTCGAGGAAGGCGTCCAGCCGATCAAGGACGCCCTCGCCCGCCTCGAGGCCGTGTACGGCGCCTACTCCGAGGAGGGCGCCGATTTCGACAAGCTCGCCGCGCAGCAGGCCGAGCTCGAGGCCTACCTGACGACCGTCGACGGCCACACGCTCGATCGCACGCTCGAGGTGGCCGCCGACGCGCTGCGCCTGCCGGACTGGGACGCGGTCTTCGGCAAGCTGTCCGGCGGCGAGAAGCGCCGCGTCGCGCTCTGCCGGCTGCTGCTGTCCAAGCCCGACATGCTGCTGCTCGACGAGCCGACCAACCACCTGGACGCCGAGTCGGTGGCCTGGCTCGAACGCTTCCTCGACGAGTACCCGAGCACCGTGATCGCGGTGACCCACGACCGCTACTTCCTCGACAACGTCGCCGGCTGGATCCTCGAGCTCGACCGCGGCCACGGCATCCCGTGGCAGGGCAACTATTCCTCGTGGCTCGAGCAGAAGGAGAAGCGCCTCGAGATCGAGGAGCGCCAGCAGGAGGGGCTGCGCAAGATGCTGCAGCAGGAACTCGAGTGGGTACGCCAGAACCCCAAGGCGCGCCAGGCCAAGAGCAAGGCGCGCCTCGCGCGCTTCGAGGACCTGCAGTCGCAGGACTTCCAGCAGCGCAACGAGACCAACGAGATCTACATCCCGCCCGGCGAGCGGCTCGGCGAGCTGGTGGTCGAGGCCAAGAGCCTCAAGAAGGGCTTCGGCGAGCGTCTGCTGATCGACGGCCTGAACTTCAACCTGCCGCGCGGCGGCATTGTCGGCATCATCGGCCCGAACGGCGCCGGCAAGACGACCTTGTTCCGGATGCTGACCGGGCACGAGCAACCGGACGCCGGCGAGATCCGCGTCGGGCCGTCGGTGCAGCTCGCCTACGTGGACCAGTCGCGCCAGACGCTCGACGACTCCAAGACCGTGTGGAACGAGATCTCCGGCGGCCTCGACATCATCAAGGTCGGCAACTACGAGACGCCGTCGCGCTCCTATGTCGGTCGCTTCAACTTCAAGGGCACGCAGCAGCAGCAGCTGATCGGCGAGCTCTCCGGCGGCGAGCGCAACCGCGTGCACCTCGCCAAGGTGCTGAAGGCCGGCGGCAACGTGCTGCTGCTCGACGAGCCGACCAACGACCTCGACATCGAGACGCTGCGCGCGCTCGAGGAGGCCCTGCTGGCCTTCCCCGGCTGCGCCGTCGTGATCTCGCACGACCGCTGGTTCCTCGATCGCATCGCGACCCACATCCTCGCCTTCGAGGGCAACAGCGAGGTCGTCTGGTTCGAGGGCAACTACCAGGACTACATCGCCGACCTGAAACGCCGCAAGGGTGAGGACGCGGACCAGCCGCACCGCATCCGCTACCGGAAGCTCACCGCATGACGCAGTCGACTCACACCCTGACCGGTCTGGATCTCGCGCTCGACACCGTCGCCGCGCTCGCGCCGCGCGCGCACTTCACGCTGCACGCCGACGCCCTCAGGCGCATGGCCGCGAGTCGCGACGCGGTCGAGCGGGCGGTGGCCAAGGGCCAGGCAAGCTACGGCATCACCACCGGCTTCGGGATCTTCGCCAACAAGCGCATCCCCGAGGCCAAGCTGCTCGAGCTGCAGGCGAACCTGGTCCGCAGCCACTCGGTCGGCGTCGGCGCGCCGCTCGCGGCGCACCACGTGCGCCGCATCCTGCTGCTGAAGGCCAACAACCTCGCCGCCGGCCACTCGGGCATCCGCCCGGTGGTGGTCGAGGCGCTGCTCAAGCTGCTCGGACACGACGTACTGCCGGTGATCCCGGGCAAGGGCTCGGTCGGCGCCTGCGGCGACCTCGCGCCGCTCGCGCACCTGTCGCTCGCGCTGATCGGCGAAGGCTCGGCGCGACGCGGCGGCGACGGCGAGCTGCTGGTGGGGCCGGCGGTGTGCGCGGCGGCGGGCTTCGAGCCGTTCACGCTGGCCGCCAAGGAGGGACTGGCGCTGCTCAACGGCACGCAGGTCAGCACCGCGCTGGCGCTCGATGGCTGGGCGCGCGCGCGCACGCTCCTCGAGAGCACCCTGGTGATCGGCGCGCTCACGGTCGAGGCGCTCGCCGGCAGCCACACGCCCTTCGACCCGCGCATCCACGCGGCGCGCGGCCAGGCCGGCCAGCGGCACGTCGCGGCCGCGATGCTCTCGCTGCTCGGCGAGAGCGCCCTGCACTCCAGCCACGCCGACTGCGACCGGGTGCAGGATCCGTACGCGGTGCGCTGCCTGCCACAGGTCGCCGGCGCCGCCTGGGACACGCTCGAGCACGCCGGCCGCGTGCTGGCCGCCGAGGTCAACGGCGTGTCGGACAATCCGCTGATCTTCGGCGACGACATCCTCTCCGGCGGCAATTTCCACGCCGCGCCGATCGGCCTGGTGGCCGACTTCCTCGCGATCGCGCTCACCGACGTCGCGTCGATGGCGGAACGGCGCATCGACCTGCTCGACCGCCGCGTCAATCCGGCGCTCAACATGTTCCTGACCGCCGAGCCCGGCGTCGAATCCGGCTTCATGATGGCGCACGTGACGGCGGCGGCGCTGGCCTCCGAGAATAAGACGCTGGCGCACCCGGCGTCGGTGGACAGCATCCCCACCTCCGCCGGCCAGGAGGACCATGTCAGCATGGCACCGTGGGCCGGCCACAAGCTGCTCGCGATCTGCGACAACGTCGCGACGATCCTCGGCATCGAGTTGCTGGTGGCCGGGCACGCGCTCGACTGCCAGCGCCCGCTGACCACGACGCCGCCGCTCGAGGCGCTGCACGCGACGCTGCGGCGCAGCGTCGCCTTCCAGCCGCGCGACCATCGGCTCGACGGCGACATCGCCGCCGCCGCGCTGCTGGTCGAGTCCGGCGCCGTCGCGGCGGCGCTGCGCGGCCGCCGCTAGCACGCGCGCGGCGCAGCATTATGTCGAACCGGACCGCGACGCGCGCTGCGCCGCAGTCCGGCCCGCCGTGCGCTAGAATCGGCCGGCAGGCCCGCGCACGCCAGGGGAATCCGCCACACAGGCGGTCGGCGCAAAACGTCAGGCGCGGCGCGTGCGGAGTCGCATGTCCATTTTCATCGATTCCAGCGGCACCCTGCACCACGACCAGCAGCACAACTTTGCGCTGACGTGCCCGCACTGCGAGGTGCTGTCGCACCTGACGCCGATGTCGGTGCCGCAGTACGCGCCGCTGGTGGCGTTCAAGCCGAGCCACGTCGGCATCGTCTACCGCTGCGATTCGTGCAACGCGCCGCTGTTCCTCAAGTACCCGGTCAAGATGTACACCGGCAGCCGCATCGAGCTCGGCAGCAACTTCCACGAACTCGAGCGGCCGCGCGAGAAGTTCAGCTTCACCCACCTGCCGGAAGAGGCCGAGACGCTGTTCCGCGAGACGCTGTCGTGCTTCTCGGCGGGCAACTACAACGCCTTCGGCTCGATGTGCCGGCGCACCGCGCAGGCGGTGTTCGCCGACCTCGGCGAGAACGGCAAGCTCAAGATGTTCGACCAGCTGGTCGAAGTGCGCGACATGGCCGAGCTCGACCAGGACACCTTCAACATTCTGCGCAAGGTGCTGTTCGCGACCGACGCCGAGCCGCGGCCGAACATGCCGCTGCTGGACGCGACGATCGCCGGCGTGCTGGTCGAGGTCCTCAAGGACCTGCTCTACCAGAGCTACGTGCGCAAGGGCCGGCTGCACCAGGCGATGACGATGCGCCGCTATTTCGCCGAGGAGAGCCGCGCCAAGGTCACGCCGCTCAGCAAGGCGACCGGCGCGCCGTAGCCGCGCCGGCGCTGCGCGGCGCGCTCAGACGTCGACCAGCTCGACGTCGCGGACGGTCAGCGGCCGGCCGAGAAAGATGCTGCCCACCCGCGCGAAGCGCTCCGGCCCGTCGGTGGCGAGGAAGCGCGTCTCGCCGAGCGCACCCGCGGCGGCCGGCCGTGCCAGACCCTGCGTCGCGAGCTGGCGGGCGACCGCCTGCGCGGTGGTCAGCGCCGAATCGACCAGCGTCACCGCCGCCGGGATCGCGTGACGCAGCGCGCCGGCGAGCACCGGGAAGTGCGTGCAGCCGAGCAGCAGGGTGTCCGGCGCGTCGCCGCCGGCGAACACGCCGTCGAGGTAGCGGTGCGCGACCTGCTCGACGATCGGGCCGTCGGTCCAGCCTTCCTCGGCGAGCGCGACGAACACCGAGCCGCCGATGCCGGTGACGCAGGCCTCCGGCCGCAGCCGCGTGATCGCGGCCACGTAGGCGCCGGCGCGGATCGTGCCCTCCGTCGCGATCACCGCGATGCGCCCGCTCGGCGAGGCGGCCACCGCCGCGCTCGCGCCAGGCTCGACGACACCGACCACCGGCAGCCCCGGATAGCGCGCCGCGAGATCCGGCAGCGCCGCGCTCGCGGCGGTGTTGCAGGCGACCACGAGCGCCTTGATGCCGCGCGACACCAGCAGGCCCGCGCACTGCGTCGCGTAGCGCACCACGCTCGCCGGGCTCTTGGTGCCGTACGGCAGCCGCGCGGTGTCGCCGAGGTAGAGGAAGGACTCGGCCGGCAGCGCCGCTTGCAGCGCGCGCAGCACCGTGAGCCCGCCGACGCCGGAGTCGAAGACACCGATCGGCAGGTCACGCGGCACCGGCGGCAGGCGGAACTCCACGGCAGGCTCGGCCGGCGCGCTCAGCCGAGCGCGACGCGGGCGTTGCGGAACATGCGCATCCAGCCGCTGTCCTCGCACCCGTCGCGCGGCCGCCACGAGTTCTGCACCGCCCGGTAGACGCGCTCCGGGTGAGGCATCGTCAGCGTCACGCGGCCGTCGCTGCTGGTCACGCCGGCGATGCCGGCCGGCGAGCCGTTCGGGTTCGCCGGGTAGCGGCTCGCGGTCGCGCCGTGGTGGTCGACGAAGCGCAGCGCGATCGCCTGCGCGCGTTCCAACGCGGCCAGGTCCGCCTCGCGCGCAAAGCTCGCCCGGCCCTCGCCGTGCGCGACCGCGATCGGCAGCAGCGAGCCCGCCATGCCGGCGAGGAACGGCGAGCGCGTATCGAGTACCTCGACCAGCGACAGCCGGCCCTCGAACTGCTCGGAGCGGTTGCGCTTGAAGCGGGGCCAGTGACCGGCGCCCGGAATCAGCTCGGCCAGTGCCGCGACCATCTGGCAGCCGTTGCAGACGCCGAGCGTCAGCGTGTCGGCACGCGCGAAGAAGGCCTCGAACTGGTCGCGCGCGCGGGCATTGAAGAGAATCGATTTCGCCCAGCCCTCGCCGGCGCCGAGCACGTCGCCGTAGGAGAAGCCGCCGCAGGCCACCAGCACCGGGTAGTCGGCGAGCGTCACGCGGCCGGCGAGGAGGTCGGTCATGTGCACGTCATCCGGCGCGAAGCCGGCACGCGTGAACGCGGCCGCCATCTCGAGCTGGCTGTTGACGCCCTGCTCGCGCAGGATCGCGACCCGCGGCCGGCCACCGCGCGCGATGCAGGGCGCGGCGACGTCCTCGTCCGGGTCGAAGCTCGGCCGCGCCGAGAGGCCGGGGTCGCCGGCCTCGGCGAGCGCCTCGAACTCCTCGCGCGCGCAGGCCGGATCGTCGCGCAGCTCGCGCATTCGAAAGCTGGTCTCCGACCACGCGAGCCGCAGCTCGAGCAGCGACTCGTCGAGCAGCTGCCGCTCGCCGCTCGCGATCCGCACGCGCCCGCCGTCGACCGGCCGGCCGAGCGCGCGGCTCGCCGCGCCGAGCCCGTGGCGCGCGAGCAGCGCCAGCAGCGCGGCGAGATCGGCATCGCGCACCTGCAGCACCGCGCCGAGCTCTTCGGCGCCGAGCGCCGCGACCGGGTCGTCGATGCCGGCGCCGAGATCGATTTCGAGCCCGGTGTGGCCGGCAAAGGCCATCTCGAGCAGCGTCACGACCAGTCCGCCGTCGGAGCGATCGTGGTAGGCGAGCACGAGCTCGGCCGCGGCCGCCTCGCGCACCGCCGCGAAGAAGCCGGCCAGCCGTGCCGGGTCGTCGAGGTCGGCCGGCTGGTCGCCGAGCGCGCCGTAGACCTGCGCGAGGCACGAGCCGCCGGTGCGGCAGCGGCCGCCGCCGAGGTCGACGAGCACCAGCCGGGTCGGGCCGAGGTCGCAACGCAGCTCCGGCGTCAGCGTCCGGCGCACGTCGCCGACCGGCGCGAAGGCCGACACGATCAGCGACACCGGCGCCCAGACCGAGCGCGCAGCGCCGCCTTCATGCCAGCCGGAGCGCATCGACAGCGAGTCCTTGCCGACCGGGATCGCGATGCCGAGCGCCGGGCACAGTTCCTCGCCGACCGCGCGCACCGTGTCGTAGAGCACGGCGTCCTCGCCGGGATCGCCGGCCGCCGCCATCCAGTTCGCCGACAGCTTGATGTCCGCGAGCCGCGCGATGTCGGCGGCTGCGATGTTGGTGATCGCCTCGGCCACCGCGAGGCGGCCGGAGGCCGGGCCGTCGAGCAGCGCGACCGGCGTGCGCTCGCCCATCGCCATCGCCTCGCCGGCGTGGGTGGTGTAGCCGGCGATGGTCACGGCGCAGTCCGAGACCGCGACCTGCCAGGGCCCGACCAGCGAATCGCGGCTGATCATGCCGCCGACGCTGCGGTCGCCGATGGTGATGAGAAAGGTCTTGTCGGCGATCGTCGGCAGCCGCAGCAGCCGGTAGACCGCCTCGCGCAGATCGATCGCGGCGGTTTCGAGCGGCTGCCGCGGCCGGCGCGAGCGCTGCGCGTCGCGGGTCATCTTCGGCGGCTTGCCGAGCAGCACCTCGATCGGCATCCGCACCGGCGTGGTGCCGGTCAGGCGGTCGCCGACCACCAGCTCGCCGTCGTCGGTCAGCTCGCCGAGCACGGCGAACGGGCAGCGCTCGCGCGCGCACAGTTCGCCGAACAGCGCGATGCGCTCGGGCAGGATGCAGAGCACGTAGCGCTCCTGCGCCTCGTTGCACCAGAGCTCGAGCGGCGACAGGCCCGGCTCGTCGGTCGGGATCGCGCGCAGCTCGATGCGCCCGCCGCGCGCGCTGTGCGCGATCGCCTCGGGCACGGCGTTCGACAGCCCGCCGGCGCCGACGTCGTGCACCAGCAGGATCGGGTTGTCGGCGCCGAGCGCGACGCAGCGCTCGATCACTTCCTGCGCGCGGCGCTGCATCTCGGGGTTGCCGCGCTGCACGGAGGCGAAGTCGAGGTCGGCGGCGCTCGCGCCGCTGCCGACCGACGAGGCGGCACCGCCGCCGAGGCCGATCAGCATCGCCGGGCCACCGAGCACGACCAGCTTCGCGCCGGCCGGCACTTCAGCCTTCTCGACCTGGTCGCGGCGCACGTTGCCGAGGCCGCCGGCGATCATGATCGGCTTGTGGTAGCCACGCGTGACCCCGGGCGGGTCGCCGGCGACGCGCTGCTCGTAGGTGCGGAAATAGCCATTGATGCCCGGCCGCCCGAACTCATTGTTGAAGGCGCAGGCGCCGAGCGGACCGTCGAGCATGATCTCGAGCGGCGAGGCGATCCGCGGCGACTTGGCCTCCGGCGCCTCCCACGGCTGGACGAAGCCCGGGATGCGCAGATTCGAGGTCGAAAAGCCCGTCAGGCCGGCCTTGGGCTTTGCGCCGCGGCCGGTCGCGCCCTCGTCGCGGATCTCGCCGCCGGAGCCGGTCGAGGCGCCGGCAAAGGGCGAGATGGCCGTCGGGTGGTTGTGGGTCTCGACCTTCATCAGGATGTCGATCGGCTCGCGCACGTAGCGGTAGGCCCCGCCCTGCGGGCCGGCATACAGCCGCTCGGCGACCGTCCCCTCGATGACCGAGGCGTTGTCGCGGTACGCCGAGAGCACGCCTGCCGGGCTCTTCGCGTACGTGTTCTTGATCATCGCGAACAGCGACTTCGGCTGCGGCTCGCCGTCGACGATCCAGGCGGCGTTGAAGATCTTGTGGCGGCAGTGCTCCGAGTTCGCCTGCGCGAACATCATCAGCTCGACGTCGGTCGGGTCGCGGCCGAGGCGCGCATACGCCGCGACCAGATAGTCCACCTCGTCCGGCGACAGCGCGAGCCCGAGGCGTGCATCGGCCGTGACCAGCGCGGCACGACCGTCGACGCCGAGCGCGACCGTCGCCAGCGGCCGCGGCGCCAGCACGTCGAACAGCCGCGCCGCATCGCCGAGCGCGTAGCCCACCGCTTCGGTCATGCGGTCGTGCAGCGGCGCCGCGAGGCGGACCAAGAGCTCGCGGCCGGCCGGCGCCGACAGCGTCAGCGTCAGCGTGTAGAGCGTGCCCCGCTCGATGCGCCGCACCGCGGCGAGGCCGCAGACGTGGGCGATGTCGGTGGCCTTGCTCGACCACGGCGAGATGGTGCCCGGGCGCGGCATGACGACGAGCCGCTCGCCGCTGGCCGGAACCGCCGGCGCGACGTCGGACTCAACCAGGCGGGCCAGCACTCGCGACTCGTCGGCCGACAGCGGCCGCTCGAGGTCGACGAAGTGGTGGAAGTGGGCCGTCAGGGACTCGACCCGCGGGTCGATCGAACGCAGGGCGCCGAGCAGCTTGTCGAGGCGGAAGCGGGAAAGGGCCGGAGCGCCGGGCAGCAGCAGCATCAGGGACTTGAATCTCGCATCGGTGGCGCCCGGGGTGCCGGCCGCCTAGGGCGCGGAATTATAAGGGTTTCTGGCGGGCCTTGCTCGGGAAGCAGCAGCGCGCGCCGCCGGCCGGCGAATCGTCGGTGGCAGCGTCGGTTTGACGGCCTGCGCCGGCCGCGCCGCCAGCTGCCGGCGCGACTCAGTACCCGCCGCTGGCCCCGCCGCCGTCAAAGCCCCCGCCTGCGCCCTTGAACGGCGCGCCCGGCGGCTGGGTTGCTGACGGCGTCAGTGCGCCGGCGCCGACCAGCTGCAAGAGGCCGAGCGCGTCCTTGCCGAGGCCGACGTCGCGCGAGGTGATGCCGGCGCGCGGCGTCCGCAGATAGCGATCGAGCGCCAGCGCGAGCACCAGCGCCGCGCTCCCCCAGACGATCAGGCGGACCTCCAGCGCGAGGCCGGTGACATGGCGCAGCGCATAGCCCACGCAGCCGGCGCAGGCCATGCCGGCGAGGATCGGCGCGTGCCGGCGGCGGCGGATGCCGCCGCGCAGGCTCAGCGCGCCGAACAGCGCGGGCATCGCGATCGCCACGGCGCTGGCGACGCTCAAGTGTTGCCGCGGGTCCGCGGCCAGGGCGCTCGCGGACCGGCCCTCCAGCCACAGGTAGCCCGCGACCGGCATCGCGACCACGAGCCAGTCGAGCATCGCGTCGTGCGCCGGGCGGCGCAGCCGGGCCGCCCCGAGGCCGAGCGCGACCGCGGCGGCGGCGAAGCAGAAGACCGCGACGATCACTGCGCGCGAGAGCGCCCCGACCTCGAGCGTCGAGACGATGAGATCGAGCGCGAACGACAGCGTCGCAACCGCCAGCGTCGTGAACAACGGATTGAGGAAGCGCAGGCCGGCCGCGAGCAGCGCGAGGGCAAGCGCGAGCGCCAGGCGAATCTCGAAGGCCGTGCCGCTGCCGTCGACGAGCGCGAAGCCGATCAACAGCAGCCCGACGACCTCCAGCGCTTCCTCGACGCCGGCGCCGAACAGGCGCCGTCGCTCGATCAGTTGCTCCGCGACCGCCACCAGCGCGAGACCCGCGACCAGGAACGGCCCGGGGACGTGCAGCAGCGCGGCAATCGCCACGCTCAGCCCGGCCGCGACCACGCCGAGCGCAAACAGCGCGCCGCGCGTGAAGGTCCCGGCCGCCTTCCAGCCGCCGATCCGCTCGGCCAGCCACGGCGTGTCGCGGCTGACGCCGAGGCGCGCGGCCGCTGCCATCCAGCGCTCCTGCTCGGCGCTCGGGCGCGCGAACATCAGGGCGAATCCGGCTTCAGCTGGGCGTGCAAGCGCCACAGCAGGACGACCGCCAGCACCACCGTCGCGAGCCCAAACACCGCCGTCGCCAGGCCATCGCGCAGCAGTTGCGCCTCGAGGACACAGAGCCCGAGCGCGGTGTAGCCGACGCCGTAGACGACGAAGGGCTCCTGGCGATTGCGCAGCCCCTTGCCGATCGCCACCGCGGCGATCGCAAGCAGCAGCAGCGTACCGGCGGCGCGAGTGTCCGCACCAAAGCTCAGCGCGAGCGCGCCCCAGAAGGCGACGTTGGCCGCGAAATGGTCGAACACCTCGTCAAATTCCGCGACGCCGCGCAAGCGCCGGTGCGCTGTCCGCCAGGCGACGATCAGGGCGCTGCAGAGCAGCGCCTCGCAGCCCGAGTGGCGCAGGGAGCTGCCGTCCCGGAACAGCGTCTCGGCACGGGCGTCGACGCCGAACCACGCGGCGAGCGAGGTCAACGCCACCGACAGCACCAGCCGCGAATTCAGCGCATAGGCGGTGGCCGCGTGCCAGCCCGCCAGGATCAGCAGATGCCAGGACCACTGCGGTCCGAGCCAGTGGAACTGCGACTCGGCGTAGCCGAGATCGGCGCTCAGGATGAGGGCGCCGAGCAACAGCACGTAGTCGCCGCCGATCGAGCGGGCTTCGCCGCGCAGCCGGCTCCGGATCGCGGCGCCGTAACACCCTGCCGCGGCCAGCCCGAGCCCGCCGATCAGCGTCCACGGGCCGATCCGCTCGATGTTCGCCTTGAACAGCATGCCGACGCCCGTGGTGATCGCCGCCACCGCCGCGTACAGGGCGAAGCGAAGCTCGCCGAACACCGGGAACAGGCTGCCGTCGTCGAGCGCGATCGCCCGGGACGCCGTGACCCCGTCGACCACGCCCGCCTGGTGCAGTTCGCGGTACTCCGCTTCGAGCGTGTGCATAGTCGAAATTATAGCCGGGCGCCGGCCACCGCCGAGCCGATTGCGCCGTCCGCGGGCCAGCCTGGGCAGACATCCGCGGGCCGCCCCGTGGCAATCCTGTATGATTTTCGCCCCCCTCGCCAAGACCATCGACTATGTCGGTCAGTTCAGCATCCAGGTGCCCGGCCGCGACGACGCCGGCGCAAGCCACCGCCCGCAGCGAGGCACGGGCGTGATCCCGCGGCTCTTCACCAAGGCCCCGCCGCCGCCCACCCTGGCCGAGCGCATCGGCGCGCTGCCGGCGGCGCCGGCCGATGTCCTGGCGGCGACCGCGCTTGGCATCGACACGGAGGAGCTGCGCGTCGCGGCCGTGCAGCTGCTGCCGGACGGCGAGCCGCTGCGGACGCTCGCCGGCCTCGGCTCGGCGGCCGACGGCGACGCCGCCGCCACGCCGCCGGCGGTACGCCACGCCGCCGAGGCGCGCCTCGCGCGGCTGATCGACAACGGCGCAATCGAGTTTGCGGCGTTCGCCGCCGGCGCCGAGCTGCAACCGCAGGCGCTGGCGGTGGTCGCGCTGTGCCAGGACCCCGAGCGCCTGCGTGAGGTCCTCGGGCGCATCACCGATCAGCGCACGCTCGCCAGGGTCGTGGTCGACGGCCGCTCGAGCCACCTGCGTCAGCTCGCCGCGACCGCCATCGACGACCCCGCGGTGCTCGGCGACCTGATCCGCGAGGTCCGCGGCAAGGACAAGACGGCCTACCGCATCATCCAGCAGAAGTGCGACGCGCTCACCGCCGTCTATCGCCACGCCGAGGAAGCGACGCGCGAGGGCGAGGCGGTCGCCGCGACGCTCGAGCGGCATGCCACCAAGCCGTACGACGTGATTTACGGCGCAACGCTCGAAGTGCTGACGCAGCGCTGGTCGGCGCTCGCGTCGCGCCCGCTGCCGGAGATCGAGGAGCGCGGCCGGGCCGCGCTCGAGCGCTGCCGCGAGGTCATCGCGGTGCATGATCGCGAGCTCGCGCGGCAGGCCGCGGAGCACGCGGCCCGCGAGGCCGCCGACCGCGAGGCGCGCGAGGCGCGCGAGCGTGCCGGGCTGGCCGAGCAGCAGCGGGTCGCCGAGCAGGCCGAGACGGACGCGCTCGAATCGGCCGCCGCGGCCGCGGCCCGCGAGGCCGAGGAAAAGGCGCTCTGGGAACGGCGCGCCGCCGAAGAGCAGGCGCAGCGCGAGATCGCCGGCCTTATCCGGCTCGCGCGCGAAGCACTCAAGGCCGGCAATTCGCGCAAGGCCGCGCGCTTCCGCCAGTCGATCGAGGAAGCCGCCAAGGCGGTCGCCGCGCTGCCCGTGCCGCTGGCCAAGAGTCTCGAACAGCTGGACGGCAAGCTCAACGAACTGCGGCAGTGGAAGGACTACGTCGCCGCGCCCAAGCGCATCGAACTGATCGAGGAGATGGAGGCGCTGGCCGGTTCGCAGGAGGAGCCCGCCGCGCTCGCCGAGCGCATCCGGGCCTTGCAGCAGGAATGGCGGACGATCAACAAGGGCATCGCGAGCGACGCGTCGGCGGACACCGAGCGCTTCCAGCATGCCTACCAGCTGGCCTTCAAGCCTTGCCAGGAGTACTTCGCGGCGCAGGCGGCCGAGCGCCGCAAGCACCTCGCGCAGCGCGTCACGATCCTCGAGCGCCTGAAGGCCGTCGAGCTCAGCCAGCAGGCTGAGCCCACCGACCACACCCTGCTGCTGCAGGTGCTGCGCGAGGCGCCGCGCGAGTGGCGCGGCCATTCGCCGGTCGACGGCGACGCGGCGCGCCCGGTCGAAATCGAGTTCCACCGCGTGATGGACCGCCTGCGCAAGCGGCTCAACGCCTGGTATGAGGCCAACGAGAAGGACAAGCAGGCGCTCATTGCGCAGGCGCGGCAGCTGTCGACGCTGGACGATTCGACGGCCGCGACCGACGGCGTGAAGCGCCTGCAGTCGCTATGGAAGGACACCGGTCCCGCGTCGCGCGAGCATTCGGAACGCCTGTGGACCGAGTTCCGCGCGCTGTGCGACGCCGCCTTCAAGAAGCGCGAGCAGGCCTACGCGGCGCAGTCGGTCGCGCTCGGCGCGGCGAAAGTCGCGGCCGTCGCGCTGTGCGAGGAGGTCGAGCGCATGGCGGCGACACCGGCGACCGAGCGCGCGGCGGCCAAGGCGAAGATCGCCGAGTGGCGCGCCGCCGTCGCGGCGCTCGGCGAACTGCCGCGGGGCGACGCCCGCGGCCTCAACGACCGCTTCGAGCGCGCCGTGTCACGTTACGAGGCAGGCCTCGCGCAGCAGGACCGGCAGGACGCCGAGTCCGCCGTGTCGAATCTGGTGGCGGCCGCGCGCCACATCGGTGCCTATGAGCGCGCGCTCGCGCGCCGCGCCGAGCAAGGCGACTGCGACGCGCTGCGCGCCGCTGCCGAGGCCTTCATCGCCGCGGTCCCGCGCTGGCCGAAAGGCGGTCTCGCGGCGGCCAAGCAGGCGCTCGCCCGCGCCACGGCCTCGCTGGACGCCGACGACGGCGCGCGCGAGCGGACGCTGCGGATGCTGTGCATCCGCTGCGAGATCCTGAGCTCGACGCCGACGCCGGCCGAGGACGAGGCGCTGCGCCGCGAATACCAGCTGCGGCTGCTGATGCAGAGCATGGGCCAGGCCGCGCACGCGGACGATCGGGACTGGGATGCGTTGCTGCTCGAATGGGTCGCGGCCGGCGGTGCCCCGCCGGCGATCCATGAGGCGCTTGAGGGAAGGTTCCTGCGCTGCCTTGCGAAGCGGCCCGCGAAGAGTTCGGCGGCCTCGCCCTTCCAGCATCACGATGGCCGTGACCGCCGCGCCGAGCGCGAGCGCCGTGACGGGCCGGCGCGCTCCGGCGACCGCGGCACGCCGCGCGGCAGCCCGCGGCGCTAGCGCGCCGCGGCTACTTGCGGCTGCCCGGATCGGAGCCGCCGGGAGCCATCGGCATCGGGAACAGGCTGACGTTGCCGCCCTCGTAGGCGGTGATCTTGCTGACGCCGGTCTTCTTGACCTCGTCGACCCGCAGCACCGCGTGCATCGGCAGCCAGGTGCGCTGGACGCCCGCAAACTCCGATTTGACCTTCTCCTCGCCGGGGTCGACGACCACCGAGGAGCGCTCGCCAAATACGAAGTCCTCGACCTCGATGAAGCCAAACAGGCCGCCGTGGGTCACTTTCCGGGCATAAATCTCCCAGACCTTGCCCTCGCGGACGAACTGGACCTTGAAAATGTGACTCGCACCCATTGCCTTCGCCCGCCACCGCGCTAGCCTTTTGCCATATTACCCGGGGAGAGGGTATGGCGCTGAGACTCCGTGTCACTGGCCAGCGGGCCGTCGTGCTTGGCGAACGCGCAACGCGCGTGTTCGGCGTGCACGGCGGAAAGGTCGGCCGTGCCGGAAACAACGAGTGGGTGTTGCCGGACCCGGAGCGTTTCCTCTCCGGACACCATGCGGCGATCGAGCATCGCGGCGGCCACTGGTACGTGCTCGACACCAGTTCCAACGGCACCTTCCTCAACCAGTCGACGGTGCCGCTCGGCCGCGACAACCTGCATCTGCTGCGCGACGGCGACCGGCTGCGGATGGGCGACTACGACATGCTGGTCACCGTCACCCAGGAAAACGACTTCCCGCCGGACGACGATTCGGTCGCGGCGCTGGACCTCGCCGCCGAGGCCGACTTCGCGCTCGCGACCCACGGCGACCTCGGCGCCGACATCGATCTCAAGCGGCTGATCGCCGACCCGAACCCACCGCCGGACGACTTCCCGCCGCCGCGCCCGGAGCCGCTCAAGGTCTCCGATGCCTACGGCCAGATGATCTCGA
>JANYAE010000110.1 GCA_025355105.1 Pseudomonadota bacterium
CGCCGTGCCGCGCGACACGGCCGGCTTCGCGGCCGCCGCCGAGCGTGGCCGGCCGCTGCTGGTGCCCGCCGCCGAGCGCCTCGCCGCAGGCCTCAAGGCTGCGCTCGGCGAGGCGCGGCGCCTGCGCGCCGAGCTCGCGACGTTGCCTGAGAGCCTCGACGCGGAACTGCGCGGCGACCTCAGGACCGACTTCGCGGCGCTGCTATTCGACGGCTTCATCAGCGCGACCCCGGATCCCTGGCTGGACTCACTCGAGCGATACCTGAAAGCGATGCGCCGTCGCGCGCAGAAGCTCGGTGAGCCGAAGCGCACGGTGGCAGATGCGCAGCGGCTGTACCGCGAGACCCGCCGCCGCTACGCGGCGCTGCGGGCCCGGCTCGAGCCCGACGAGCCCCCGCCGGCGGCGCTCGCGGAACTGCGCTGGCTGATCCAGGAGTACGGCGTGCAGCTCTTCGCCCAGGAGCTGCGGACACAGCTGCCAGTGTCTGCCAAGCGCATCGAGCAGGCCTTCGTCGACGGCGAGACCGCGCTCGCACGTCGCTGAGCGCCGCGCGCCGCTCGGCCGCCCGGGAACTGGAGCGACACGCCAACGCCGACGAAGGTGCTCAGGCTCGTCCGGAAGATCGCCGGCACGATCAGCGCCCACCTCGGGTAAATGCCGGTCACGGCGACCCTCTGGGGTGTGCTCTGCCCGCCGCTGAGCCCGGAGGCCGGGACCTGCCAGAGCGTCACGAACGCCCCGAGGGCGAGCGCGAGGATGCCGCGGACGGGCTGCCGGGAGTAGCACGCGAGACCGGCGAGCGCCACCAACGGCTGGCTAAAACGAATGATCCGCCGGCGCAGCCTGCGGCTCCGGTGGAAGCTGGCGTGCGCGAGGTCGATGCGCGCTGCGGCGATTTCGCGCCGCGCATTGTCGAATCACCTCCGGGATCGCACGCTCGCCGCCGGCCGCTGCGGCCGCCGGCGCGACCGGATCGAGGCCAGGTCAGCGAGCGCCTGGGCGCTTCGGCGAGCGGCGTATTGCGGTGCAACGAAAGCGCTCGCGGGATGGTAGGATTTCCGCATGGCCATCGCGACCCAACTTGAGGGCTGGAGCCCGGACTCCTGGCAGCGCCGCACGACGCTGCAGCAGCCGCAGTATCGCGACCGCGGCGCGCTTGAGCGCGCGGTGCTGGCGCTGTCGCGCCTGCCGCCGATCGTGGTCTCGTGGGAGATCGACGAGCTGCACCGCCACCTCGCCAGCGCGCAGCGCGGCGAGACCTTCATCCTGCAGGGCGGGGACTGCGCCGAGTCGCTCGATGACTGTTCCTCGGAGCGCATCGTCCAGCAGCTCAAGATCCTGCTGCAGATGAGCCTCGTGCTGGTGCACGAGCTCAAGAAGCCCATCATTCGCGTCGGCCGCCTCGCCGGCCAGTACGCCAAGCCGCGCTCGGCCGACACCGAGACCAAGGACGGCGTGACGCTGCCGAGCTACAGAGGCGACATCGTCAACCGCGCGCCCTTCGACGCCGTGTCGCGCGAGCCGGATCCGGAGCTGCTGCTGCGCGGCTACGAGCGCGCGGCGCTGACCCTCAATTTCGTGCGTGCGCTGATCGACGGCGGCTTCGCCGACCTGCACCACCCGGAATACTGGGACCTCGAGTTCATGCGCCACTCGCCGAAGTACGAGGACTACAAGCGCATCGTCGAGTCGCTGTCGGACTCGCTCAACTTCTTCGAGTCGATCACCGGTCGCCCGGTGCACGATGCGCAGCGCGTCGATTTCTACGCGAGCCACGAGGGCCTGCATCTGCTCTACGAGCAGGCGCAGACCCGCTACATCCAGCGCACCGGCCGCTGGTACAACCTGTCGACGCACCTGCCGTGGATCGGGGTGCGCACCGCCGGGATCGAGCACGGCCACGTCGAGTACTTCCGCGGCATCGCCAATCCGATCGCGGTCAAGGTCGGGCCGGCGGCGGACCCGGCGTACCTCAAGGAACTGACCCGCGCGCTCAACCCGGGCAACGTGCCCGGGCGGCTGACGCTGATTCACCGGCTCGGCGCGAAGGACATCGCGGCCAAGCTGCCGGCGCTGATCGACGCGGTGCGCGCCGCCGGCGCGGAGGTGCTGTGGGTCTGCGACCCGATGCACGGCAACACCGAGAGCACGAGTTCCGGCCTCAAGACCCGGCGCTTCGACAACATCCTGGCCGAGCTCGAGACGGCCTTTCGCGTCCACGCCTCGATGGGCTCGCAGCTCGGTGGCGCGCACCTCGAACTGACCGGCGACAACGTCACCGAGTGCACCGGCGGCGCCCGCGGCCTGTCGGACGGCGACCTCGCGCGCGCCTACCGCTCGACGGTGGACCCGCGTCTCAACTACGAGCAGGCGCTGGAAGTCGCGATGCGGATCGGGCGCTACGCCCGCCGCTAAGCCGGGCAAGCGCCGCCCACAGCGCCGCGAGCTCGGCGGCGCTGGCCTCGCGACAGGCACCCGGCGCGAGGCCCGCGACGCTGAGCGGACCGACCGCCGCCCGCACCAGCCGCAGTGTCGGCAGCCCCACCGCCGCCGTCATGCGCCGCACCTGCCGGTTGCGGCCCTCGCGCAGCCGCAGCTCCAGCCACGCGGTCGGAATCCTGGCGCGGTAGCGGATCGGCGGCAGTCTCGGCCAGAGGCCTGCCGGGGCCTCGATCGCGACGGCGCCGGCCGGGCGCGTCATCCCGTCCGCGAGCGCGACGCCGGCGCGCAGCCGCGCCAATTGCTCCTCCACCGGCGCACCTTCCACCTGTGCCCAGTAGGTCTTTTCGAGGGCATGGCGTGGATCGGTGATGCCGGCCTGGAGGCGGCCATCGTCGGTCAGGAGCAGCAGCCCCTCGCTGTCATAGTCCAGCCGGCCGCACGGGTAGACCCCCGCCACCGGGACGTGGTCAGCCAGGGTCGCGCGCGCGTCAGGGCGCGTAAAACGCGTCAGGACCCGAAACGGCTTGTTGAGCAGGTAGAGGGGCATCGCTTGCGGCAGATCCTACCTACCGCGCGCATTGCCGTGGGCAGGTCTCGAAGCTATTATTGTGCAGCGCAAAAGAGCTGCCTGGCGAGGTCCGAGTGAGGGGGTTCCTTGAGCACTGAACGCAACGCCGCCGGCCTCACCGGCCGGCCGGCCGGCGTCGAGATCCTGGGGCCGATGGCCGCCGGCTACGAGCGGATCCTGAGCGACGAGGCCGTGCGCTTCGTCGCCGAGCTCGCGCGCCGCTTCGGCGCGCCGGTCGAGGCGCTGCTCGCGCGGCGCACGGCGCGCCAGAGCGCGATCGACGGCGGTCTGCTGCCGGACTTTCTGCCCGAAACCCGCTCGATCCGCGACTCGGACTGGCAGGTTGCGGCGGTGCCGGCGGACCTTCAGGACCGGCGCGTCGAGATCACCGGGCCGGCCGACCGCAAGATGGTCATCAACGCGCTCAATTCCGGCGCCAACGTGTTCATGGCGGACTTCGAGGATTCGCTGTCACCGTCCTGGGCGAACGTCGTCGGCGGCCAACAGAACCTCCAGGACGCCGTCGCCCGCCGCATCGAGCTCACCACGCCTGAGGGCAAGCACTACCGGCTCAACGAGCGTACCGCGGTGCTGATCGTCCGCCCCCGCGGCTGGCACCTCACCGAGAAGCACTGGCAGGTCGACGGCCGCGAGCTGCCGGGCGCCTTCGTCGACTTCGGCCTCTACCTCTTCCACAACCACGCCGCGCTCGCCGCGCGCGGCACCGGGCCCTACTTCTACCTGCCGAAGCTTGAGGGTCACCTCGAGGCACGGCTCTGGAACGAGGTGTTCAGCTTCGCCGAGGAGCGGCTCGGCATGCGCCACGGCACGATCAAGTGCACGGTGCTGATCGAGACGATCCTCGCCGCCTTCGAGATGCACGAGATCCTCTACGAGCTCAAGGACTACATCGTCGGGCTCAACTGCGGACGCTGGGACTACATCTTCAGCTTCATCAAGAAGTTCAGCCACGACCCGGCCTTCGTGCTGCCGGACCGCCAGCGGCTCGCGATGACGACGCACTTCCTGCGCTCGTACTCGCTGCTGCTGATCCAGACCTGCCACCGCCGCGGCGCGTTCGCGATGGGCGGCATGGCGGCGCAGATCCCGATCAAAAACGACGAGCGCGCCAACGCCGAGGCGCTCGCCAAGGTGCGCGCCGACAAGGAGCGCGAGGCCGGCGACGGCCACGACGGTACCTGGGTCGCGCACCCCGGGCTCGTGCCGCTGGCGCGCGAGGTCTTCGACCGGCTGATGCCCGGGCCGAACAACCTCGCGACGTTGCGGCCTGAGGTCCGGGTCAGCGCCAAGGACCTGCTCGAGGTGCCGCCCGGCGCGATCACCGAGGCCGGGCTGCGCAACAACATCGCGGTCGGCGTGCAGTATCTCGCCGCCTGGCTCGGCGGCAACGGTTGCGTGCCCATCTACAACCTGATGGAGGACGCGGCGACCGCCGAGATCTCGCGCGCCCAGGTGTGGCAGTGGCTGCACCACCGCCGCGCGCTCGACGACGGCCGCGCGGTGAGCGCGGCGCTGGTCACGGCGCTGCGCGACGAGGAACTGGCCAAGATCCGCGCCGGGGTCGGCGAGGCGGCGTACGTCGCCGGCTATTACCCGCGCGCGTCGGAGCTGTTCACCGCGCTGACGCTGAACCCCGAATTCGAGAGCTTTCTGACCCTGACCGCGTATCGCGAAATCGACTAACCGCACCGGGAGCACGACATGACCTTCTTGACGGCCGAGCAGTTGCAGCGTGACTGGCAGAGCAATCCGCGGTGGCAGGGCGTGCAGCGCGGCTATAGCGCCGCCGACGTCGTGCGCCTGCGGGGTTCGGTAGCGGTCGAGCACTCGCTCGCCAAGCTCGGCGCCGAGAAGCTCTGGCGCCACATGCAGACGCTGCCGTTCGTGAACTCGCTCGGCGCGCTGACCGGCAACCAAGCGATGCAGCAGGTCAAGGCGGGCCTGCCCGCGATCTACCTGTCCGGCTGGCAGGTCGCGGGCGACGCCAACGTCGCCGGCGAGATGTACCCGGACCAGTCGCTGTACCCGGCCAACTCGGTTCCCGAAGTGGTGCGCAAGATCAACAACACGCTGCTGCGCGCCGACCAGATCTACCACGCCGAGGGCAACCGCTCGGTCGACTGGCTGCAGCCGATCGTGGCCGATGCCGAGGCCGGCTTCGGCGGCGTGCTGAACGCCTTCGAGCTGATGAAGGCGATGATCGAGGCCGGCGCCGCCGGTGTGCACTTCGAGGACCAGCTGTCCTCCGCCAAGAAGTGCGGTCACATGGGCGGCAAGGTGCTGGTGCCGACGCAGGAGGCGGTCGCGAAGCTGGTCGCGGCGCGCCTCGCCGCCGATACCATGGGCGTGCCGACCGTGCTGCTCGCCCGCACCGACGCCGAGAGCGCGAATCTGCTGACCGCCGACGTCGACGAGCGTGACCGGCCGTTCATCGACAAGTCGAAGGGCCGCACCTCCGAGGGCTTCCACTACGTCAAGGCCGGCTTCGACGCCGGCATCGCGCGCGGGCTCTCCTACGCGCCCTACGTCGACCTGCTGTGGTGCGAGACCGCGCACCCGGACCTCGACGAGGCGAAGCTGTTCGCCGAGGGCATCCACAAGCAGTTCCCGGGCAAGCTGCTCGCCTACAACTGCTCGCCGAGCTTCAACTGGAAGAAGCGCCTCGACGACCAGACGATCGCCAAGTTCCAGCGCGAGCTCGGCGCCATGGGCTACAAGTACCAATTCATCACCCTCGCGGGCATCCATTCCATGTGGTACAACATGTTCGACTTGGCGCAGGACTATGTCAAACGCGGCATGTCGGCCTATGTGGAGAAGGTGCAGGAGCCCGAATTTGCGGCGCGCGATCGCGGCTACACCTTTGTGTCGCACCAGCAGGAAGTTGGCACCGGCTACTTCGACGAAGTGACCACCACTATTCAGGGCGGCAAATCCAGCGTGACCGCGTTGACAGGCTCGACCGAAGAAGAGCAGTTCCACTGAATCGTGCATTGAAGATCAAGCGAGCGCGCTGCCTGCACCGGGGCAATGCGCAGCTTCCAGCCCGGACAGCGCCTACCCGCCTGTCCGGGCTTTTTTTATGGTTTTTTGCTGGGGTATTTGAGGCAACGATTGCTTGTCAGGGACAGACGTGCCGACCTCCCGTAAAATAATGACATGAAATCAACCAGCCAGGAAACAGGAAGGATCGCCCGGGTTATGACACCGCGAACTACGACCTTGCCCCTTTCTGGAGTCATCCAGGGATCCAGCCCGCACGCGCTGGTGGTTTTTAGCTACAAATTTAATAGCTAAATTTTTTATCCTTCAAAAAAAGCGCGGCAGGTTCCGCGCTTTTTTGTTTTACTGCATTCTTCAAAAGAGTCTTTCCCATGATCC
>JANYAE010000114.1 GCA_025355105.1 Pseudomonadota bacterium
GCCTCGGGCGGCGCGGCCGCGGCCGCGACCGGCGCCAGCGCGATGCGAATCAGCTCGTCGACGCGCTCGACGAAGTGGAACTCGATCGCCTGCCGCACGCTCGCCGGCACGTCCTCGAGGTCACGGCGGTTGCGCGCCGGCAACAGCACCGTGCGGATGCCGGCACGGGCTGCCGCCACGGTCTTCTCCTTGACCCCGCCGATCGGCAGCACGAGGCCGCGCAGCGAGATCTCGCCGGTCATCGCCACGTCGTTGCGCACGGTGCGGTGCGTCAGCAGCGAGACCAGCGCCGTATACATCGCCACGCCCGCGCTCGGACCATCCTTCGGGATCGCGCCGGCCGGCACGTGGATGTGGATGTCGCTCTTCTCGAAGGAGCCCGGGTCAACGCCGAGCGAGGCCGCGTTCGCCTTGACGAGCGACAGCGCCGCCTGCGCGCTCTCCTTCATGACGTCGCCGAGCTGGCCGGTCAGGATCAGGCGTCCGGCGCCGGGCGTCTGCGTGGCCTCGATGAACAGGATGTCGCCGCCGAACGGCGTCCAGGCGAGGCCGGTGGCGACGCCGGGCACGCTGACGCGCATCGCCACCTCGTTCTCGTAGCGCGGGCTGCCGAGGATCGACTCGACGTCCGCGCCGTCGATGTGCACGCGCGCGATCGCGCCGGAGGCGATCTTGACGGCCGCGTTGCGCATCAGCGCGCCGATCTCGCGCTCGAGGCTGCGGCAGCCGGCCTCGCGCGTGTAGTCGCGCGCCGTGCGCTTGAGCGCCTCGTCGCTGATCGTGAACTGCTCGGCGCTGAGGCCGTTGGCCTGGAGCTGCCGCCGGATCAGGTAGCGCTTGCCGATCTCGACCTTCTCCTCCTCGGTGTAGCCGGTGAGCTCGATGATCTCCATGCGGTCGCGCAACGGCCCCGGGATCGTGTCGAGCTGGTTGGCGGTGGCGATGAACAGCACCTTCGACAGGTCGAAGGGCAGGCCGAGGTAGTTGTCGCGGAAGCCCGAGTTCTGCTCCGGGTCGAGCACCTCGAGCAGCGCCGCCGATGGATCACCCTGGAAGCTGCGGCCGAGCTTGTCGATCTCGTCGAGCATCAGCACCGGGTTGCGGGTGCCGGCCTTGCGGATCGCCTGGATCACGTTGCCCGGCAGCGCGCCCACGTAGGTGCGCCGGTGGCCGCGGATCTCGGCCTCGTCGTGCGTGCCGCCGAGCGAGACGCGCTGGAACTTGAGGCCGGTGGCGCGCGCGATCGACTGGCCGAGCGAGGTCTTGCCGACGCCCGGCGGCCCGACGAAGCACAGGATCGGGCTGCGACCGTGCGGGTTCAGCTTGCGCACCGCGAGGTACTCGAGGATGCGCTTCTTGATCTTGCCGAGACCGTAGTGGTCGGTCTCGAGCACCTCGCGCGCCTTGTCGATGTCGATGCGCTCGGCGTCGAGCGTCGACCACGGCAGCGCCGCGACCAGCTCAAGGTAGGTGCGCAGCATCGAGTACTCGGCGCCCTGCTCCGGCATCCGCTCGAGGCGCTTCAACTCCTTGCGGACCGCCTCGAGGTTCTCGGCCGGCAGCCCCGCCTTCTCGATCGCCTGCTTGAGTTCGCCGAGCTCGGCGGCGCCCTCCTCGCCCTCGCCGAGCTCGCGCTGGATCTGCTTGAGCTGCTCGCGCAGCACCGCCTCCTTCTGCCGCTCGTCGATCGCCTCGCGCGTCTGGTTCTCGATCTGCTTGGAGAGCTTGAGCACCTCGACCCGCTGCGCGAGGAAGGTCGCGACGCGCTCGAGCCGCGTCCGCAGGTCGCCGGTCTCGAGCAGCACCTGCTTGTCGGCGGCCTTGACGTCGAGGAAGCTCGCGATCAGGTCGCCGAGTGCCTCCGGGGATTCGACCGACTGCAGCGCGCCGGCGAGCTCGGCCGGCACCGACGGCAGCAGCTCGAGCGCCTCGAGCGCGAGGCGCTTGAGGCTGAGCACGCGCGCCTCGATGTCGGCACCGCCCGCCGGCGCGTCCGGCAGGTATTCGACGCGCGCCACGTGGAAGGCGAGGCCGGGCTGGAAGTCGAGCACGCGAAAGCGCCGCTCGCCCTGAACCAGCAGCTGGCCGCTGCCGCCCTGGTGGGTCGCGTAGCGCAGGATGCTCGCCACGGTGCCAATCGCATGCAGATCCGCCGGCGTCGGGTCGTCGATGTCCGGCTGGCGCTGCAGCAGGAGGCCGAGCTTGCGCTCGGTGCGCACGGCCTCCTGGACGCCGGCAATGGTCTTCGGCCGGTTGACGCCAAGCGGCGTGACGACGCCCGGGAACAGCACCAGGTTGCGCACCGGCAGGATGATCAGCACGTCCTCCGGCACCGCGCTGCGCGCCGCGACTGCTGCGGCCTGCATCTGCGAGGGTGTCTGCTCGTTCATGGGAGATCCTGGGTGGTGGCAAGACGGGAACCCGGACTGCATGGGGCCGGGCGCGCAGCTTTCAACCGCACCGGCGCCAGGGCACGCGGCAGCGCCGGGGGTGGATGTGGGGCCGGCCGGCAGCCGCTTAAAGGGTCCGGTCGCCGCCACCCTCTTGGCAGCGCGCGCCCCGTTGGCGCAGGATCCTGCGGCGGCGACCGGCCGCCGCGGAGTACCTGCCATGCGGATCCCCTTCGGTCCGGCGCACACCGGCCACCGCTTCCTGTTCCCGGCCACGCCGGCCGGCGTGCCGGCACGCCGGGCAGGCTGAGCGCATGCAGCGCGTCCGCGCCATCGATTCGCACACCGGCGGCGAGCCGACCCGCGTCGTCATCGACGGCGGGCCTGAACTCAGCGGCAGCCTCGCCGAGCGACTCGAGCAGTTTCGGCAGCACCACGACGACTTCCGCGCCGCGATCTGCAACGAGCCGCGCGGCTCGGACGTGCTGGTCGGGGCGCTGCTGACGCCGCCGCTCGACCCGGCGGCCGCGGCCGGCGTGATCTTTTTCAACAACGTCGGCTTCCTCGGCATGTGCGGCCACGGCACGATCGGCCTGGTCACCACGCTGGCCTGGCTCGGCCGGCTCGCGCCGGGCCGGCACCGGATCGAGACCCCGGTCGGCGTCGTCACCACTGAGCTGCACGCCTCCGGCCTGGTCTCGGTACGCAACGTGCCGTCCTACCGGCAGGCGCACGGCGTCGCGGTGGACGTGCCGGGACACGGCCGCATCAGCGGCGACGTCGCCTGGGGCGGCAACTGGTTCTTCCTCACCGCGGACCACGGCCTGCCGCTCGCGATGGCGCACATCGAGGCGCTGACCGACTTCGGCTGGCGCGTCCGCCAGGCGCTGACGGCGGCCGGCATCCGCGGCGCGAACGGCGCCGAGATCGACCACATCGAGCTCACCGGGCCGGCCAGCCGCGCCGGGCTCGACGGCCGCAACTTCGTGCTCTGCCCGGGCAAGGCCTACGACCGCTCGCCGTGCGGCACCGGCACGAGCGCCAAGCTCGCCTGCCTGGCGGCCGACGGCAAGCTGGCGCCGGGCGGCCGCTGGCGGCAGGAAAGCATCGTCGGCAGCGTGTTCGAGGGCAGCGTCGAGCTCGAGGCCGGCGCCGTCGTGCCGACCATCAGCGGCCAGGCGTGGATCACCGCCGACGCGACGCTGGTCCTCGATCCGACCGATCCCTACTGCTACGGCATCGGAGGCGCGCGGTGAAGGACCTGACCCAGGGGCCGATCAGCGCCCACCTCGTCGCCATGGCGATCCCGATGGCGATCGGCATGCTGGTGCAGACCGCGTACCTGATGGTCGACCTGTACTTCGTCGCCAGGATCGGCGACGCGGCGATCGCCGGCGTCAGCACCGGCGGCAACTTCATGTTCGCGATCATGGCGCTGACGCAGATGCTCGGCGTCGGCACGGTAGCGCTGATCGCGCACGCGGTCGGCGCCAAGGACCAGCCGCGCGCCAACCTGATCTTCAACCAGTCGCTGGTGCTCGCCGCCGCCTGCGCCGCGCTGTCGCTCGTCGCCGGCTACGGCCTCGTCTCGCCGTACCTGCACGCGCTGGCCGCCGACGCGGCGACGGTCGCCGCCGGCACCAGCTACCTGATGTGGTTCATGCCGGGCCTCGCGCTGCAGTTCGCGCTGATCGCGATGAGCTCGGCGCTGCGCGGCACCGGCATCGTGCAGCCGACCATGGTGGTGCAGCTGATCACGGTGCTCCTCAACTGCATCCTCGCGCCGGTGCTGATCGGCGGCGTCGGCACCGGCCACCCGATGGGCGTCGCCGGCGCCGGGCTCGCCAGCACGCTGTCGGTCGTGGCCGGCGTCGCGATTCTGTCGGTGTACTTCGTACGCCTCGAGAAGTACGTCGCCTTTCACCGCGAGCAGTGGCGGCCGCGGCTCGCGACCTGGCGCGAGATCCTCAACATCGGCCTGCCGGCCGGCGGCGAGTTCGCGCTGATGTTCGTCTACATGAGCGTGATCCTGTTCGTGATCGCGCCGTTCGGCGCCGCGGCGCAAGCGGGCTTCGGCATCGGCACGCGCGTCATGCAGGCCGTGTTCCTGCCGGTGATGGCGATCTCCTTCGCGGTCGCCCCGGTCGCCGGCCAGAACTTCGGCGCGCGTAACGCCGCGCGGGTGCGCCGCACCTTCCGCGACGCGGCGCTGATGGGCAGCGGGCTGATGCTGGTGGTCGCCGTCGGCTGCTGGCTGCTCGCTCCGCATCTGGTCGGCTTCTTCGCCGGCGAGCCGCGCGTGCTCGAGGTCGGCACGACCTTCCTGCGCTTCGTCTGCTGGAACTTCGTGGTCTCGGGACTGAACTTCTCCTGCTCCGGCATGTTCCAGGCGCTCGGCAACACCTGGCCGGCGATCCTGTCGAGCGCGACCCGGATCCTGACCTTCGCGCTGCCGGTGCTGTGGCTGTCGCACCAGCCGGGCTTTCGGATCGAGCACGTGTGGTACCTGTCGGTCGCGACCGTGTGGCTGCAGGCGACGCTCAGCCTCTGGCTGGTGCGGCGCGAGATGAACCGACGCCTGCAGTTCGCCAGCTGATGCGGCCGGGCGCGTGACCGCGCTGCCGCGGCTGCCGATCCTCGAGGCGCTGCCGGCGCTCGGCGCGGCGCTCGCCGCGCACCCCGCGGCGGTGCTCGAGGCGCCGCCCGGTGCCGGCAAGAGCACGGTCGTGCCGCTCGCGCTGCTGGATGCGGCGTGGCTCGGCGGCCGCAAGATCGTCATGCTCGAGCCGCGGCGGCTTGCCGCCCGCGCGGTCGCGGCGCGCCTCGCGGCAACGCTCGGCGAGCCAGTCGGGCGCCGCGTCGGCCACCGGATGCGGCTCGACACGCGCGTCAGCCGCGAGACGCGCATCGAGGTCGTGACCGAGGGCATCCTCGCGCGCCTGCTTGAGGCCGACCCGGCGCTGGAGGACACCGGGCTGGTGATCTTCGACGAGTTCCACGAGCGCAGCCTCGCGGCCGATCTCGGCCTCGCGCTGTGCCGCGACGTGCAGCAGAACCTCAGGCCTGAACTGCGCCTGCTGGTCATGTCGGCGACGCTCGACGGCGCCGCGGTCGCGCGCCTGCTCGGCGACGCGCCGCGCGTCACCAGCGCCGGCCGCCAGTACAGCGTCGAGCTGCGCCACGCGCGCCGCGAGCCGGAACACATCGAGCGCGAAGTCGCGAACACCGTGCGCCGGGCGCTGGCCGAGGAGCGGGGCGACGCGCTGGTGTTCCTGCCGGGCGCCGCCGAGATCCGCCGCGTCGAGCAGAACCTCAACGCCGGCGAGCTGCCGCACGGCGCGAGCGTGCTGCCGTTGTTCGGCGAACTCGCCACGGAGGCGCAGGACCGCGCGCTCGCGCCGAGTCCGCCGGGGCGGCGCAAGATCGTCCTCGCGACCAGCATCGCCGAGACCTCGCTGACCATCGAAGGCGTGCGCATCGTCGTCGACTCGGGGCTCGCGCGCCGCTCGCGCTTTGACCCCGGCAGCGGCATGAGCCGGCTGCAGACCGTGCCGGTATCGCTGGCCGCGGCCGAGCAACGCCGCGGCCGCGCCGGCCGGCTCGAAGCGGGCGTCTGCTACCGCGTCTACACCGAGGCCGCCGAACGCCGGCTGCCGGCGGCCTCGACGCCGGAGCTGCTCGAGGCGGATCTCGCGCCGCTCGCCTTGGACCTCGCCAGCTGGGGCACGAGCGCCGGCGCGCTCGGCTGGCTGGATGCGCCGCCGCCGCCGCACCTCGCGCAGGCGCAGCAGCTGCTCGCCGCGCTCGGCGCCGTCGACGCGGCCGGGCGGATCCTGCCGGCCGGGCGACGCATGGCGCGCATCGGCCTGCACCCGCGCCTCGCCCACATGCTGCTCGCCGCGCGCGGCGCGGCCGCGACCGCGCTGGCCTGCCGGCTCGCGGCGCTGCTCGGCGAGCGGGACCTGGCGCGCACGCGGCCGGGCGAGCGCGACGCCGACCTGACCAAGCGCCTCGAACTGCTCGACGGCGGCAGCGTCGCCGGCCTCGAGGCCGACCGCGGCGGGATCGCGCGCGCGCGGCGCCTCGCGACGCAGTTCGAGCGCGAGCTTGCCGCGGCGCGCAGCACCGAGCCCGGCGGCGGCGGCGGCGCGGCGATCGCCAGCGCGGATCCCGGGCTGCTGCTCGCCTGCGCCTATCCGGACCGCATTGGCCGGCGCCGCGGCGACGGCAACCGCTACCTGCTCGCCAACGGCCGCGGCGCCGCGTTCGCCGGACCGGACGCACTGGCCCGCCAGGAATTCCTGGTCGTCGCCGAGCTGGACGCCGGCGAGCGCGAGGCGCGCATCCAGCTCGCGGCGCCGGTGTCGCTCGCCGCGCTCGCCGAGCACTTCGCTGGCGACATCGCCGTGCGCGAGTGCGTCGAGTGGGACCGCCGCGAGCAGGCGGTCATCGCACGCCGCCAGCGGCGGCTCGGGGCACTGCTGCTCGAGGAGCTGCCGCTCAAGGGCGCGAATCCCGCGGCGGAGGTCGCGGCGATGCTGGCCGGCATCGGCGAGCTCGGTCTCGCGGCGCTGCCGTGGACGGCGGCCGCGCTCAGCCTGCGGACGCGCGTCGCCTTCCTGCGCCAGGTGCTGCCGGCAGAACAGGCACTGCAGTGGCCGGACTGGTCCGACGCCGCCCTCGCGGCGACGCTCGGCGAGTGGCTGGCGCCCTATCTCGCCGGCATCACGCGCCGCGAGCATCTGACGCGGCTCGACCTCGGCGCGATCCTGCACGCGCGGCTGAGTTACGCGGACACCCAGGCGCTCGAGCGGCTCGCGCCGTCGCACCTCAGCGTGCCGAGCGGCTCGCGCGTGCCGATCGACTACGGCGCCGACCCGCCGCGGATCGCGGTGCGGCTGCAGGAGATCTTCGGGCTCGCCGCGACGCCGACCGTGGCCGGCGGTCAGGTCCGCCTGGCGATCGAGCTGCTGTCGCCGGCACGCCGGCCGGTGCAGCTGACGCGCGATCTCGAGAGCTTCTGGGCGCGCGGCTACGCCGAGGTCAAGAAGGAGCTCAAGGGCCGCTATCCCAGGCACTATTGGCCGGATGACCCGCGCGTCGCCGAGCCGACCGCGCGGCTGCGGCCGCGCCGCTGAGCGCGGCGGCGGCCGCGCGCCCAGGTGACCGGCGCGGGCCGTTGGCGCAGACTGCCACCGTCCCCGTAACAGGACGCTGCCATGAGCCGTCGTCCGTGCCTGTTGCTCGCCTGCCTGTGGCCGCTGCTCGCGACCGCGGCCACCGCGCCGCGTGTCGACGCCGAAGCCGAAGCCGCCGCCGCGCGGATTGAGGCGCACGTCAGCTTCCTCGCCGACGACCTGCTCGAGGGACGCGCCGCGGGCAGCCGGGGCTTCGAGCTCGCGGCGCGCTACGTCGCCGCCGAGTTCGCTGCGCTCGGCCTCAAGCCTGCCGGCAGCGCCGGCGGCTGGTACCAGCCGATCGAGCTGCTCGAGGGCAGCCCGCTGATCCCGGCCGGCGAGTTCGTCATCGAGCGCGACGGCCAGACGACGCGGCTCGACAGCGCGGTCGACTTCCTGCCGTCGGTTGACTACTCGGCGGCGAAGTCGAGCGTCACCGCGGCGCTTGAGTTCGTCGGCTTCGGCGTCAGCGCCCCCGAGCGCGGCTACGACGACTACGCCGGCGCCGACCTCAAGGGCAAGATCGCGGTCCTGCTCACCGGTGCGCCGCCGAGCTTCGAGTCCGAGGCGCGCGCGCATTATTCGGCGACGCTGACGAAGCTGCCGGAGCTCGTGCGCCGCGGCGCGGTTGGCGCGATCTTCGTGCTGACGCCGACCGACGAAAAGCTGACGCCGTGGGAGCGCCAGGTGCAGCGCAGCTGGTTCGCTGGCATGCGCTGGATCGGCGCCGACGGCCGGCCGGTGGACGCGTTCCCGCAGCTGCAACGCCGGGCGCTGATGGGCCGCGCCGGCGCCGCAAAGCTGTTCGCCGCCGCCGACCACCCGCTCGAGGCCGTGTTCGCGACCGCCGCGGCCGGCCGCGCGCAGCACTTCGCGCTGCCGGGGCAGGTGACGCTCGCCGGCCAGACCACCCTGACGCGGCGCAGCAGCGAGAACGTCGTCGGCCTGATCGAGGGCTCAGATCCGGTGCTGAAGCACGAGTATGTGGTGCTGTCGGCGCATCTCGACCACCTCGGCCGCGGCGCCGCGGTCGGCGGCGAGACCATCTACCACGGCGCGCTGGACAATGCCGCCGGCGTCGCGGTGATGCTCGAGGTCGGGCACATCCTCGAGGCCGCCGGCCGGCGGCCGAGGCGCTCGGTGCTGCTGCTCGCGCTCACCGGCGAGGAACGCGGCCTGCTGGGCAGCGACGTGTTCGCGCGCCAGCCGACGGTACCGAACGGCGCGGTGGTCGCCGACGTCAACATGGACATGCCGGTGGCGCTCGGCCCGCTCGCCGACTGGGTCGCGTTCGGCGCGGAGCATTCGACGCTCGGGCCGGTGGCGGCGCGCGCGGCCAAGGCCGAGGGCTATGCGCTGTCGCCGGATCCGATGCCGGACGAGATCATCTTCGTGCGCAGCGACCAGTACATGTTCGTGCGCCAGGGCGTGCCGTCGATCTACATGAGCTCCGGCAGCCGCTCGAAGGACCCGGCCGTCGACGTCAAGGGACGCTGGGAGGAATTCCTGAAGGTCCACTACCACCAGCCGAGCGACGACCTGAAGCTGCCGATCCACTACCCGTCGCTGGCCGGGCTGGCGCGCGTCAATGCGCGGATCGTGCGCGAGGTGGCCGATGCGCCGGCGCGACCGACCTGGAATCCGGGGGATTTCTTCGGCGAGCGCTTCGCGCGCCCGCACTGATTCAGTCGCGGCGTCGCATGTGGCGGTGGACGAACCACCAGTACATCACGCCGAGCACCGCCACCGCAGCCGCGAGCCACAGCGTGATGCGATGCATGTCGCCGGCCAGCAGTGCCTGGTCGGCGCCGGCGATCACGCCGACCCAGCAGAGCACCGCCGACCAGATCGCCGAGCCGCCGAGCGTCGCCGCGCTGTACCAGCCGTACGGCAGCCGCACGATGCCGGCCGGGATGCCGATCAGGTGGCGGATCACCGGCAGCAGCCGCGCGGCGAACACACCGTAGGGGCCGTAGCTTGCCGACCAGCGCTCGGCGGCCTCGAGCTTCGCCGGCGTCACCAGCAGGTAGCGGCCCCAGCGCGCCACCAGCGGCCGGCCGAGCAGCCGCGCGGCGCCGTACATGAGGCTTGCACCGGCCCACGAACCGAGCGTCGCGGCGACGACGATGCCCGGCAGGCTCATCCGACCGGTCGTGACCGCGAGGTGCGCCGCCGGCGGGATCACGAGCTCCGACGGCAGCGGCACGATCGAGCTTTCGACGGCCATCAGCAGGGCCACCAGCCCGTAGCCGCCGGAGTCGAGCGCGCCGAGGTACCAGTCGATGATCGGCTTGAGCACTGCCAGGTCCCCGTGTGTCGGCCGGCACCATACCGGATAATGTCGCCGGGGTCAGGCGCCGGGCGCCTGCCCAGCGCCGCTGCCCCCCGGAGATCCCTGTGATGCAACTCAGCCGACCGCGCGCCTCGCTCCTGTCGCTGGGCGTTGCGTTGCTGCTCGCGGCGGCACCGCTCGCGGCCCAGCAGCGCGACGAGCTCCGCGAGCGCCGCGACGGCGCCGCCGACGTCGGCTGGCGCGCGGTCAAGAGCCCGGAGACGACCGTGTCGGTGCGCATTCTCGGTGTCAACGACCTGCACGGCCAGCTCGAACGCCACCTCAAGGCGCACGGCGAGGACCTGAGCCGCCCGATCGGCGGCGCCGCGGTGCTCGCCGCGTACCTCGAGGCCGAGCGCGCCGACCACCCCGGCCGCACGCTGACGCTGTTCGCCGGCGACTCGATCGGTGCGAGCGCGATCGTCTCGGGGCTGCTGCGCGACGAGCCGACCATGGCGATCCTCAACGAGCTCGCCGACGGCGACTGCCCGCTGCTGACGCGCGCCGCGGCGAACGTCACGGCGCCGGCGGTCACCCGCTGCCACGTCGTCGCCACCCTCGGCAACCACGAGTTCGACCGCGGCACGGCCGAGCTCGAGCGGCTGCTGTATGGCGGCCGGCATCCGGGCGGGCAGGTCCTCGGCCACGACTGGACCGGCAGCCGCATCCCGTACGTCGCGGCCAACGTCGTGCGGCGCGACGGCCAGCGGCCGCTGCTGCCGTCTGCGGTGATCGTCGACCTCGGCGGCGTGCGCGTCGGCGTGGTCGGCGCGGTGACCGCGGAGACCGCCTCGCTGGTCGTGCCGGAACGGATCAAGGATCTTCAGTTCCTCGCCGAGGCCGGTCCGATCAACGCCGCGGTCGCGGCGCTGCGCGCGCTCGGCGTGCACACGGTCGTGCTGCTGATCCACGAGGGCCTGCAGTCGCCGACCGCGCCCGCGCCCGCAGCGCTGTCGCTCGACGAGATCCATGGCGGGCTCGCCGGCGTGATCAAGAACCTCGACGGCGGCATCGACGTCATCGTCGCCGGCCACACGCACAAGGCCAACAATCTGCTGGTGCCGCTCAAGGACGGCTCGCTGGCACTGGTCACACAGGCGCGCTCCTACGGCACCGCCTACAGCGCAATCGACCTGCTGCTCGACGCCAAAACCGGCGCCGTGGTCGCCAAGAGCGCGCGCATCGAGACCACCTGGGGAGACGAGGGCCCCGGCCACGAGCCGGCGCGCAGGGTGGCGCGCATCGTCGAGAAGTCGGTCAAGGCGACCGCGGTGATCGGCGGCCGCCTGATCGGTACCGCCGAGACGGCGATCCGCCGCGGCGAGCCCACCGATCCGGAGTCGGCGCTCGGCGATCTGGTCGCCGACGCGCAGCGCTCGGTGGCCGGCACCGACCTCGCGTTCATGAATGCCGCCGGGCTGCGCAACGACCTCGAGGCCGGGCCGATCACCTTCGCGATGCTGTTCGACGTCCATCCCTTCGGCAACACGCTCGTGCGCCTGACGCTGAGCGGCGAGCAGGTGCTGCGGCTGCTCGAGCAGCAATGGTCCGGGCCGAATGCCGAGACGCCGCGCTTCCTGCGCGTCGCGGGCCTGCGCTACGTCTACGACCTCAGCCAGCCGGTCGGGCGACGCGTGATCGCGGCCGACGACGCGCGCGGCGACGCGATCGATCCGGCGCGCCGCTACAGCGTCGTCGCCAACGACTTCATCGTCGGCGGCGGCGACCACTACTCGGTGCTCGCCGAGGGCGCGGACGCGACGCCGATCGGCAGCGACGTCGCCGCGCTCGAGGCCTACATCCGCGCGACGCCGGGCCCGCTCAAGACAGTCGTCGACCGGCGCGTCCGGCCGTTCGCCGAGCGCGCCCGCCCGTAGTGGCACCTTGGAGGCGCGGCTCAGGGCGTGAGACCGCTTGCGTGACCCAGCGCCACGGTGCTGCTGCTCGCCGCGTGGCTCGGCCGGCCGCGGCCGGCCGCGGGCTTCGGCGCCAGCCTGGCCGTTCACAGCGTCGCTGCGGCCGCGCGGCTGAGCGAGTTCCTGCCGCGCGGTAGCCCGCCCGCTGTCCAGTACGCGACGACCACCGCTGCGGCGTTCGCGCTCGTCACCGGGCGGCTGATCGCTCTGCTCGCCCCGGTCGGCGGCAGGCGCTGAGGATCGCGCCGCGCGAGGCTGGGTTCGCGGCCGGGCTCTTGCTACGCTCGCCGTCCGCTCGAGCCCGCGGAGACCGCAATGACCTCCCGCTCTGCCCTGCGCCTGCTGTTCGGCGCGATCCTGGTCGGCATGCTGTTCGTGACCGGCTGGGCGAGCCTCGCGCAGCCGCTGTGGCAATGGGGCGGGCTGACGCGCGAGCCGGACCGGGCGTGGACGATCGCGACGCTGGCCGATGCCTACGCCGGCTTCCTGACCTTCTCGGCGTGGGTCTTCTACAAGGAGCGCTGGCCCGGGCGCGTCGGCTGGTTCGCCCTCATCATGCTGTTCGGCAACATCGCGATGTCGCTGTACATGCTGCGCGAGCTGTGGCGCCTGGCGCCCGGCGAGCCGCTGTCCCGGCTGCTGACGCGGAGCGCATCGTGAGCGCGCTGGCGCTGCTACTCGCCGGCAGTGCGAGCGTGGTGCTGGTGATGAGCGTGCTGTGGCTGCTCGGGATCCGCGCCCGCAACTTCAGCTACGTCGACATCGGCTGGTCGGCGAACTTCGCGCTGCTGGCACTCGTCTACGGCGCGCTCGGTGGCGGCGATCCGACGCGACGCGCTCTGATCGGCGCGATGTTCAGCCTGTGGAGCCTGCGCCTCGCCTGGCACCTCGCGCGCCGCGTGCTCGGCGCGCCGGAGGAAGGCCGCTACCTCGAGCTGCGGCGCGAGTGGGGCGCTGCAGGCGAGGCGGCGCTCAATCGCCGCATGTATCGCTTCTTCATGCTGCAGGCGGCGCTCAACGTGTTCCTGTCGCTGCCGCTGCTGATCGCCTGCCGCAATCCCGCAGCCGGCGTCAGCGCCAGCGAGTGGCTGGGGGTCGCGATCTGGGCGGCGGGGCTTGCCGGCGAGAGTCTCGCCGATGCCCAGCTGGCGCGCTTCAAGGCCGATCCCGGGCATCGCGGCCGGGTCTGTGAGGTCGGGCTGTGGCGCTACTCCCGCCATCCCAACTACTTTTTCGAATGGACGATCTGGGTCGGGTACGCGAGCTTCGCGCTCGGCTCGCCGCCGTGGGGCTGGGCCGGTCTGCTGATGCCGGCGCTGATGCTGCATTTCCTGCTGAACGTCACCGGCATCCGCGCGACCGAGGCCCAGGCGCTGCGCTCCAAGGGCGACGCCTACCGCGAATACCAGCGGCGCACGAGCGCCTTCGTGCCGCTGCCGCGTCGCCGCTGACGGCGCGCGCCGCGCCGTTGCCGATCCAGCCGTCGTAGCCGCCGAGCGCCACTCACCATGAAGCCAGCGTCCGCCGCGCCCGCCAGCACGCTGTCGCAACGACTGCTCGAGCGCGACCTCATCCCGGACCGCCTGATACGCTTCGGCATCCGGCGGCTGCTGCGCCAGCGGCTTGCCGCGGAGCAGTGCGGCGACCCGGAGGCGCAGCAGGCGCACCTGCAGCAACTGCTCGCGGCGCTGCGCGCGAGCCCGATCGCGATCGAGACCGCCGCCGCCAACGCGCAGCACTATGAGCTGCCGCCGGAATTCTTCCGGCTGGTGCTCGGCCGCCACCTCAAGTACTCCTGCTGCTACTACCGGCTCGGCGACCGCGGCGATCGCGCCACGGCCGGTGGCCATGACCTCGACAGCGCCGAGGCGGCGATGCTCGAGCTCACCTGCCGCCGGGCGCGGCTCGCCGATGGCGAACGCATCCTCGAACTCGGCTGCGGCTGGGGATCGCTGACGCTGTACCTGGCGGCGCGCTTCCCGAACGCGCGGATCACAGCGGTCTCGAACTCGCGCCCGCAGCGCGAGTTCATCGAGGCCCGCGCGCGCGAACGCGGCCTCAACAACGTCGCGGTGATCACCTGCGACGTCAACCGGCTGGAGTTCCCGGCCGGCACGGCCTTTGACCGGGTCGTGTCGGTGGAGATGTTCGAGCACATGCGCAACTACCAGACGCTGCTCGGGCGCATCGCCGGCTGGCTGCGCCCGGACGGGACGCTGTTCGTGCACCTCTTCGCGCATTCGCGCTACGCGTACCCCTTCGAGATCCGTGACGCCGACGACTGGATGGCGCGCTGGTTCTTCACCGGCGGCATCATGCCGAGCGACGACCTGCTGCTGCACTTCCAGCGTGACCTCGCCGTCGCCGAGCACTGGCGCATCGACGGTCGCCACTACCAGCGCACCGCCGAGGACTGGCTCGCCAACCTGGACCGCGAGCGCACGCGCGTCGAGCCGATCCTCGCGGCCACCTACGGCGCCGAGCAACAGACCCGCTGGTGGGTGCGCTGGCGGGTCTTCTTCATGGCCTGCGCCGAACTGTGGGGCTTCGAGCGGGGCCGCGAATGGCTGGTGTCGCACTACCTGTTCGAGAAGCCGCGGCGATGGTGACGGCCCGCGCGCGCCGCGGCATCATGGCCTGCGCATGACCTGCCATCGACCGCACCCCTTGCTGCTCGCGTCGCTGCTCGCGCTCGCTGCGGGCCGGACGGCGGCGCACGCCGCCCTGCCGGCCGACGAGCCGCTGCCCGCCGCGCCGGCGGCCGTTGCCGCGCCGACCAGCGCCGAGCGTGACGCCGCCTACCAAGCCTTCCGCCGCGATTTCGACGCGCGCCGCTACGCCGAGGCGCTGCCGTCCGCCGAACGCGTCGTCAGCCTCACCGAGGTGCTCGACGCCCGCCACCCGGACCTGGCGCGCGCCTTCAACAACCTGGGCGCGACGCACTACGAGCTGCACGACTACCTCGCGGCCGAGAAGGCCTACGGCCGCGCGCTGGCGCTGATCGAGGAGACGCACGGCAACCTCTCGGCACGGCTGGTGGCGCCGCTGCGCGGCCTGGCGCTGACCTACGAGGGCACCGGCCACGCCGAGCTCGCCGTGCCGCTGCTCGAGCGCGCCGTCGCCATCAGCCGCCGCTCGCACGGCCTGTTCAACGCCACGCAGACCGAGCTGCTGACGCCGCTGCTCGACGGCTACGTCGCGGTCGGCCGCTACCGCGACGCGGACCGCGTGCAGCAGTACGCGCTGCAGATCGGCGAGCACGCCTACGGCGCAACGGACCTGCGCCTATCGCCGGCGCTGCAGCAGCTCGGCAACTGGTACCTCAGGACCGCGCAGCGCGGCCAGGCGCGCGAAGTCTGGGAACGGCTGCGCGCGCTGTGCGCGGACCCCGCGCACCCGGACGCCGTCTGCCAGATCATCGCGCTGCGAGGCATCGCCGAGAGCTACCGCCTCGACTTCCAGTTCGGCGTCGAGCCGCTGCCGCAGGCGCGCCTCGGCGAGCCGCCGCTGGTGCGTGATCCGCTCGAGCTCGACGCGACGCGGCGCGCGCAGTCGCCGTTCGGCCCCGACTACCTGCTCGACTCTGCCGGCGAGCACGCGCTGCAGCGCGCGTTGGCGCTCGCCGAGCGCCTCGAGCCGCCGGCGTCGATGGCGCGCGCGGTGGTGCTGGTCGACCTCGGCGACTGGCAACTGGTCGCCGGCCACGCCGACCGCGCGCTGCCGTACTACCAGCGTGCGCTGCCGCTCGTGCCGGCCGACAGCGGCGCGGCCGAATCCGGCCAGCGTCCGCTGTCGCGGCCGGGGCTGTTGCTGTACCGCCAGCCGGCGGCCGCCGAGCGCTACCGCGAGCAGCCGGCGGCGCTCTACGTCGAGAAGTACGCGGTGGCCGAGTTCACGGTGACCGAGGAAGGCCGCGTCAAGGATGTCCGCGTCGTCGAGGGTGACGCGACCGATGCGCAGCGCGCGGGGCTGCTGCATGCCGTCGGCCACGCGATCTACCGGCCGCGCTTCGTCGACGGCCAGCCGGCGGCCACCGCCAACGTGCGCCTGCGCGAGAGCTTCCGGCAGCCGAAGAGCTGAGCGCGCCGGCCGGCAGCCGCTCAGCGCTTCAGGTACTGGTGCACGATCTCGACCAGTTCCTCGGCGGCCACCGCGCGCGGGTCGTTCGCCCCGGCGCGCGCGTCGACCATGTGCTCGCGGATGTGGTCCTCGATCACCTCGGCGATGAAGCCGTCGAGGGCGCCGCGCGCCGAGGTCGCCTGGCCGAGCACGTCGGCGCACTCCTCGTCCGCCTCGACCGCACGCTCGATGGCCGCGAGCTGGCCGCGCAGCCGCCGCAGGCGGTTCAGCAGCTTGCCCTTGTCGCGCGCGACGTGACCCATGGCGGCGCTCCTCTTCGGACCCTTCCCCTCTGGACAATATAGGGTAGGGGGGTATACCTTTGCAAGCCCGCGGGCGGGACCGGTGCAGCCGCCGGCCTGCGGTGACGACCGTCGCGCGGCCTTTGCTAGGGTCGGTCGCGCCGCGGCCACCGGACCGGACGCCGATTGAGGATGCGAGCGATGCGCGAGACACCTGCCCTGCCCCGCAACGTAGCGCCGCGCGCCGTGCTGCTTGCGCTGGCGCTTGCCGGCGCGCCCGGCGTCGGCGCGGCCGTGGAGCCGGCGGCCGACGAGCGCTGGGCGATCCACGGCCAGAGCACGCTGGTCGAGCAGGAGACCAGCGACTTTCACGCCCCGTACCGCGGACCGAACAGCCTGTCGCCGCAGCAGGGGCGCGAGACCTTCGACGCGACGCTGTATCTCGGCGCCCGGCTGTGGGCCGGCGCCGAGGGCTGGCTGAGCCCGGAGGTGGACCAGGGCTTCGGGCTCGACAACACGCTCGGCCTCGCCGGCTTCCCGAGCGGCGAGGCCTACAAGGTCGGCCGCAAGCGCCCGTACCTGCGGCTGCCGCGGCTGCTGCTGCGCCAGACGCTCGGCCTCGGTGGTGACGAGCGGCCGCTCGAGCCGGGCCTCTTCCAGCTCGGCGGCTCGCAGCGCGCCGACCGCGTGGTCGTGACCGTCGGCAAGTTCAGCGTCGGCGACATCTTCGACAGCAACCAGTATGCGCACGATCCGCGCGCCGACTTCATGAACTGGGCGGCGGTCGACGCCGGCGTGTTCGACTATGCCGCCGATGCCTGGGGCTACACGGTCGGCGCCAGTGTCGAGTGGTACCAGGGCCGCTGGACGCTGCGCGGCGGCGTCTTCGATCTGTCGAACGTGCCGAACAGCGAGCACCTCGAGCCTGCCGGGCACGAGTTCCAGATGATCCTCGAGCTCGAGCACCGCCACGAGCTGGCGGGCCGGCCCGGCCGGCTGCTGCTGACGGGCTTCGACAGCCGCGGCCGCATGGGGCTGCTCGACGAGGCCGTGAGCGTCGCAGCGGCGAGCGGCGGCGCGCCGGATGCCGCCGCCGTGCGTCGCTACCGCAGCCGCATGGGCGGCCACCTCAGTCTCGAACAGGAACTCGCCGGCGAGCTCGGCTTCTTCGCCCGCGCCGGCGGCGCCGGCGGCAACGTCGAGGCCTATGAGTTCACGGATATCGACCGCTCGCTGGCCGCCGGCTTGTCGCTGCGGGGATCACGCTGGCAGCGCGCCGACGACCGCGTCGGCCTCGCCGCGATCGTGAGCGACCTGTCGGCGGCGCGGCGGCGCTATCTCGACGCCGGCGGTCTCGGGATCCTGGTCGGCGACGGCCGCCTGCCGCACGCCGGCAGCGAGCGGATCATCGAGAGCTACTATGCGGCCCGGATCCCCGGCGGCGCGTTCGTGACGCTGGATTACCAGTTTGTGACGAACCCTGCGTACAACCGCGACCGGGGGCCGCTGTCGGTGTTCGGCGCGCGGCTGCACGCCGAGTTCTGACGCGCCGCAGCCGGGCCCGTGGGGGTTGAGCGCACGAATGGTTGTGTCAGACTGCGGCGCCTGTTTGTCGCCCCGGACTGCCCGCATTAGCGCTCGCCACCATGCCGCAGAGCCCCACTGCCTGGAATACCGCGAGCCGCGGCGCACCGTCACGCTATGACCTGATCGCGCTGCTGCTGGTGATCGGGCTGCTGGCGTTCTTGGCCGAGGGCAGCCGCGGCGTGCTCGCGCCGATCGCGACGCTCGAGGTGAGCCCGGTCTCGCTCGCGCCCGCGCACCTGCCGGAGTACGCGGCACGCACCACGATGCGGATGATGGCGGCGCTGGTGCTGTCGCTGATCTTCACCTTCACCTATGCGACCTGGGCCGCCAAGAGCCCGCGCGCCGGCCGGCTGCTGGTGCCGCTGCTCGACATCCTGCAGTCGGTGCCGATCCTCGGCTTCATCTCCGTCACTGTGGTGTTCTTCCTGTCGCTGGCGCCCGGCCGGGTGCTCGGCGCCGAGTTCGCGGCGGTGTTCGCGATCTTCACCAGCCAGGCCTGGAACATGGCCTTCAGCTTCTACCAGAGCCTGCGCACCGTGCCGACCGAGCTCAGCGAGGCGGCGCGCAGCTTCCGGCTGTCGGCGTGGGCACGTTTCTGGCGCCTGGAGGTGCCGTTCGCGATGCCGCCGCTCATCTGGAACATGATGATGTCGATGTCAGGCGGCTGGTTCTTCGTGGTCGCCTCCGAGGCGATCAGCGTCGGTTCGACCAACCTGACGCTGCCGGGGGTCGGCTCCTACATCGCGCTGGCGATCGAGAAGAAGGACCTGGTCGCGGTCGGCTGGGCCATCCTCACGATGCTCGCGGTGATCCTGCTCTACGACCAGCTGCTGTTCCGGCCGCTGGTCGCCTATGCCGACCGCTTCCGCTTCGAGCAGGAGCCGGGCACCACGCCGCCACGCTCGTGGGTGCTCGAGGCGCTCGGCAGCTCGATCCTGGTGGCCCGCTTCCTGCGGCAGATGCGCCGCACCACCCGCCGCATCGGCGACCTGATCCGCAACGCGCCCGGCGCGGTGCGCTTCGAGAGCCGCGAGCACGCGCGCCGGCTGGACCTGGTCGCGATCGTGGTGGTCGGCAGCCTGCTCGCGCTCGCCGTCTGGCAAGCCGGCAAGTTTCTCGCCCCCGAGCTCGGCTGGCACGACCTCGGCACCACCGTGGGCCTCGGCGCGATCACGATGCTGCGGGTGTTCCTGCTGATCGGCCTCGCGACCGTCGTCTGGGTGCCAATCGGCGTCTACGTCGGGCTGCGCCCCGCGGTCGCACGGGTCGTGCAGCCGGTGGCGCAGTTCATGGCCGCCTTCCCCGCCAACCTGCTGTTTCCGGTCGCGGTGTTCGGCATCGTCAGCTGGAAGCTGAACGCCGACGTCTGGCTGAGCCCGTTGATGATCCTCGGCACGCAGTGGTACATCCTCTTCAACGTCATCGCCGGAGCGAGTGCGATCCCCGGCGAGATGCGCCACGTGGCCACGAATCTGCGCATTACCGGCTGGCTGTGGTGGCGGCGGATCGCGCTGCCCGCCGTCTTCCCCTACTACGTCACCGGCGCGCTCACCGCCTCCGGTGGCTCGTGGAACGCGAGCATCGTCGCCGAGGTCGCGAGCTGGGGTGACGAGAAGGTCGAGGCCGCAGGCCTCGGCGCCTACATCGCCAACGCGACGACGGCCGGCGAGTTCCACCGGATCGTGCTCGGTGTCGTGACCATGAGCCTGTACGTGCTGCTGATCAACCGCCTGCTGTGGCGGCCCCTCTATTATTATGCGGAGCGCAAGTTCCGCCTGTCGTGAAGCCATGAACGCCATCCCCCGGCCGATGACCGATCCCCAGCCGCTGCTCGAGGTCGCCCACGCCCGCAAGACCTTCCCGCGCGGCGACGGCGGCGAGCTGCTGGTGCTCGACGACGTCAGCCTCACGGTGCGACCCGGCGAGATCGTCGGTTTGCTCGGCCGCTCGGGCTCGGGCAAGTCGACGCTGCTGCGCCTAGTCGCCGGCCTGGCCCAGCCGACCGGCGGCGAGGTGCGCTACCTCGGCCGGCCGGTTGACGGCCCGGCCGATGGCATCGCGATGGTGTTCCAGAGCTTCGCGCTGTTCCCCTGGCTCACCGTCTACGAGAACGTCGCGCTCGGTCTCGAGGCGCTGCACGTCGCGCGCGACGAGATCCGGCGGCGCTCGCTCGCCGCCATCGACCTGATCGGCCTCGACGGCTTCGAGTCCGCGTATCCGCGCGAGCTGTCAGGCGGCATGCGCCAGCGCGTCGGCTTCGCCCGCGCGCTGGTCGTGCATCCGAACATCCTGCTGATGGACGAGCCGTTCTCGGCGCTCGACGTGCTGACCGCCGAGACGCTGCGCACCGACTTCCTCGACCTGTGGTCGGACGGTCGCATGCCGATCAAGGGCGTGATCCTCGTGACCCACAATATCGAGGAGGCGGTGCAGATGTGCGACCGGATCCTGGTGTTCGCCACCAACCCCGGCCGCATCGTCTCGACGATCGAGGTGCCGATCGCGCGGCCGCGCGACCGGCTGGACCCCGCCTTCGCGGCGCTGGTCGAGCGCATCTACGTCGAGATGACCGCTAAGCCGCACCGCGGCGCGCCGCTGCGCGTCGAGCGCACCGCCGGCACGGGCATCGACCAGACGCTGGCCCGCGTCTCCTCGAACCTGCTGTCCGGCCTCATCGAGACGGTCGCCGCGCCGCCGTTCTCGGGCAAGGCCGACCTGCCGCTGATCGCCTCGGAGCTGCAGCTCGAGATCGACGACCTGTTCCCGGTCGCGGAGACGCTGCAGATGCTGCGCTTCGCGGATGTCGAGGGCGGCGACCTCAAGCTGACCCCGGAGGGGCTCGCCTTCGCCGACTCGGCGCTCGACGAGCGCAAGCGCATGTTCGCGCGGCACCTGCTGAGCCACGTCCCGCTTGCCGCGCACATCCGTCGCGTGCTCGACGAGCGCGCGAGCCACGCCGCACCGAAGAGCCGCTTCCTCGACGAGCTCGAGGACCACATGTCGCCGGAGTCCGCCGAGCAGACGCTGCGCGCGATCGTCAGCTGGGCGCGCTACGCGGAAGCTTTCGCCTACGACGACGAGACCGGCTCCTTCAGCCTCGAGAACCCGACCTGAACGAGCGGCGTGGCGCGATGTCTGGCGGCGGACCGCCGATCGAGGCCGCGCCACGCGCTCCGAGGAGAGTGCCGTGAGACCACGCAGCGGCGGACTCGGTCTCTGGCTCGCGGTGCTCTGCTGCTGGGCGTCGATCGCGCCCGCCGCGGCGGCCGAGGACGCGCCGGCCGCGGTGCGGCGCATCGCCGACGACTACTACGCGGCCTTTCTCGAGCTGCGCCCCACCGAGGCGATGGATGCCGGCGTAATGCCGCCGCATCACGACCGTGTCACCGACATCCGGCCGGCGGCGCGGCTCGCGATGCAACGGCGCGAAGACGCCTGGCTCAAGGCGCTCGCCGCGATCGACCCGCGGCCGCTCGGCTTCGGCCCGGACTGGGTGACGTACGGCGTCCTCCGCGAGGATCTGGAGGCGTCGGTGCAGCTGCGCGTCTGCCATCTGGAGTGGTGGTACGGCGTCAACCACATGGGCGGCTGGCACCTGGCGCTCGCGCGCGTCGCCGACCTGCAACCGGTCGCGACCGCGATCGAACGGCGCGAGGCGCTCTCCCGCTGGCGGCGCGTGCCCGGCTACGTGCGCGCCGAGATCGCGAACCTGCGCGACGGGCTCGCGCACGGCTACACGGTGCCGAGGCCGGTCGCGACGCGCATGCTGAGCCAGATCGACGGCATCGTGGCGGCGCCGCTCGCCTCGCACCCGTACGCAGGGCCCGCCAGCCGCAGCCCGGATGCGGCCTTCGGCGCCGGCTACCGTCGGCTGCTCGAGCGGCAGGTGCTGCGGGCGCTGCGCGAGTACCGGCGCTTCCTCAACGACGAGTACCTGCCGAGGGCGCGCACGACGCTCGCCGTCACCGAGCTGCCGGACGGCGACGCCTGCTACGCAGCGCTGCTGCGCTCCTCCACCACGCTGCCGCGAGGCGCCGCCGAGGTGTACCAGCGCGGCCAGGAAGCGGTGGCACGCTACCGCACCGAGGTGCTGGAGATGGGCCGTCGCGTGTTCGGCACCGACGACTACGCGAGCATCATCGACAAGGCCCGCACGGCGCCGGACAACCAGTTCGCCGAGCCGGCCGAGCTGTTGAGCGCCTCGCGCGCCTACGAGGACCGTGCCTACGCGCGGATGCGCGAGCTGTTTGGCTCGGTGCCGGATCAGCCGCTGGTGGTTGAGCCGATCCCGGCCTACGAGGACGGTGCCGGCGCGAGCTCGCACTACGAGCCGCCGACCGACGACGGTCATCCCGGCGTGTTTCGGATTTCGATGCTCGAGAAGGCGGCCAACCGCGCCAACGCCCAGATCACCGCGTTCCACGAGGGCTGGCCCGGCCACCACCTGCAGATCGCCTACGCGCAGCGCGTCACGGGCCTGCACCCGGTTATGAAGCTGGCCGGCAATTCCGGCTACATCGAGGGCTGGGCGCGCTATGCGGAAGCGCTTGCCGAGGAAGCCGGCCTGTACGACTCCGACTACGCCAGAATCCTGCGCCGCGCCTGGCCGGCGCGCGGCATGGTCGTCGATCCCGGCATCCACGCCTTCCACTGGACGCGCGAGCAGGCGGCGGCGTTCGTCAACGAATCCGGCCGCTTCACCGGCGCATCGGCGGACGACATCGTCGACCGGATCGCCGCCATCCCCGGTCAGCTGACCGCATACGACTCCGGCGGACGCGAATTCTTCGACTTGCGCCGCGAGGCCGAAGCGGCACTGCAGGAGCGCTTCGACCTGCGGGCGTTCCACGATGCCGCGCTCGAGAACGGCTCGATCAGCCTGCCGATGCTGAGCGCGCGGATGCACGCGTGGATCGCCAGCCGCGCGAAGCCCGCTCCGCGGCCTGATTAGGCGTACCGGGCGCGCGGCCGATCCGGCGCGCGCGCGTGGATCCGGCCGGGCACCGGACCAGCCGCACTAACGCGTCTTCGGTTCCGTCGTCGCGGCCGGTGGCGGCGGCGGCCCGGCCTCGGTTGACGGCGCGGCAGGCGCCACGCTCGGTGGCGAAGCCGGCGCGACGGGCGCTGGCGCGCCGCTTGCCGGCTGCGGCGTCGACGCCGGTCCGGTGGACGCGGCCGGCGCTGCAGCAGGTGCCGCCGCTGGCGGCGCGGCGAGCGCGGGCCTGGCCGCGGTCGGCTGCACCTCGGCGACCGAACCGTCGCCTGCGGCGGAAACCCCCTGCGCAATCGGTTCCACGTGCTCGTGACGCGCGAGCTTGCGCACCACCGGCTGGTCGGGGAACTCCGACGCGAACTTGGCGCCCGCGTCGCGCATCGCCTTGCGCGTCGCCGCCGCAAGCGGCTTGCCGCTCGACAGGCTGCCGGCGACCTCGTTGCCGAAGCCCGTCAGCACCAGCGAGTCGACCAGGCGGCCCTCGCCGTCGTAGATGTTGATGCGGTACTTGATCGTCACCGCGAAGATCTCGCCACCGGAGTCGCGCGGCGTCAGGAACGAATACTCCTCGAAGCGCGGCTCGAGGATCAGGTCGAGTCCCGCCGGCGGCCGGGCGAGGTCGGCGACCGGCGCCACGCTCGCGAACATCGACTTCGTCAGCCGATCGATCGCCGCGACGTGCGCCGCGCCGAGCACGATTTCCCACTGCGTCGACCAGCGCTTCTCGTGCGCCGTGTAGGCGCGGAACTCGGCGCTGTAGTAGACGCCGGCCTTGAGCGGCAGCTCCTCGATCAGCGGCCTCGGCAGCGCATTCTCGGCGGTGACGCGCACGCCACCGCAGCCTGCCAGCAGCCCGAGCAGCGCGAGGGCGCCGAGCAGGTGTCCGTGGCCGTCCGATCGCAGTTGCCGCACGCCGCCTCCTCTGCCGCTAGCGCACGAGCCCGACGAACGAACCACCATTGCGCTGGCAGATGATCCGCATCAGCTGCGCGAGGCGGATGTTCGTGAACTGCGGGTATTGCGGGTCAAGCGGGAAGCCGATGTAGTGGATGCGCACCGCGCGCTCGCCGGTCTGGTCGTTGCGGTTGATCCGATCGACCGTGTCGACGACCTGCTGGATCGAGGGTCCCGTGAACTCGTCGCCGAACACGTAAATGCTGATCTTGTGCTCCGGCGTCCAGAAGGTGCGGATCGCCGCGATGATGCCCTCGGCCGGGCTCGACGCCGAGAACGCGTTCCAGCCGTTGAAGGAATCGAGGATCGCCTTGCGCCGTGCCGGCGTGTCCGGGATCCACTTGCCGCGGTATTCCGAGAACATGTAGTAGCCTTGGTCGGACATCACCTGGATGCCCTTCAGGTGCGGGTACATCTCCAGCACCTCGCGCAGCTTCTGCTTGGCGAGCCCCCAGCTGTAGCTCTGCATCGAGCCTGAGGTGTCGATCAGGAAGATGACGTACTCGCTGTCGACCGGCACGCCGCCGATCGGCGCGTCCTTGGCGCGCTTGAAGTTCTGGCCGAGCAGCCGCTCCATCTCCGAGGTCAGCGTCTGCTGCGCCGCGGACAGCTTGCCCTCGAGCTCGGCCGCGACCGCCGCGTCCTGCTTGGAGGCGTGGAACTGGCCCTTGATCTTCGACAGCTCGCCCTGCAGCCGGGCGACCCGCTCCTTCAGCTCGGACACCTGCTCCTTGCGGCCGAGCAGGTCGCGCGACAGCAGCTCACTCTCGCCGCGCAGCGTCACGAGCTCGGCCGAATCGCGCGCGATCAGGCCGGAGAGGTCGGTTTCGATCGCCTGGACGACCTTCGGGCGGCCGACCTGTGCCAGCACCATGATCAGGATCAAGGCCCCGAACGCGCAGCAGATCGCGTCGAGGAAGGACATGCTGAAGACCTGGAAGTCGCGGTCGCGGCGCCGGCTGCCGCGAACGCCGCCGGAGCCGGTGGAGGCGCGGCTCACGGCCAGTCCCGCGACGGCGCCATGAACGAGCCCTGGGTGGCCTTGGCGAGATTCCAGAAGGCGCTCGGCGCGGCCGGGTCGCCCTCCATCGGCAGCAGGATCGTGCTGACCGCCAGCTTCTTCGGCAGCACCGCGATCGCGCGCTCGAAGAGCCGCAACCGGTCGTCGCCGTCGACCAGCTTCTTGGTCGACGGCTGCGCGCCCTGGGTGGGCAGGCCGTCGGTGATCACGATCAGGTTGTCAGGCTGCGGGTTCAGCTGCTTGGCCACCGCGAACGCGTTCTCGAGGCTGGTGCCGTCCTTGGGCACGATCTTGCGCAGCCGGTTCAGCGCCTTCTCGAGCGTCGGGCCGTCGAGCTTGAGCCACTGGCCGGCGGAGCCCTCGACCAGCGGCTCGGCGTGCGTGTTGAACGTGTAGATCTGGAACTGCGCGCTGGTCGGGATCTGCGTCGAGATCCAGTCCGCGATCGACACCGCCTGGCGCCACTTCTCCGAGCGCAGCTTCTTGTCGTCGGCCATGTTGCGCATGCGCAGGATGTTGACCAGCGTCTCGTCGAGCATGCTCGCCGACGCATCCACCAGGATCAGCACGTGCTGCCCGCCGACCCGCATGCCGGTCAGGTAGAGGCGGTCGCCGCTGCCCTTGAAGCCGCGCACCGAGGCGCCGCCGCCGGGCTTGGCAGCCTGGCTCTCGAGCCGCTTGGCGCTCTCCTCGAGCGAGGCGACGTCGGCCTTCAGCTGCTCGAGGCGCGCGCGCCGCGCCAGCGTCTCGTTCTCCGACTCCGCGAGTTCCTGGCGGGTGGCGTCGAGCTCGGCGATCACGCGCGCCGACAGGCCCTCGGTCGTGACCTTGGCCTTGTCGAGCACCTCGAGCGAGTTGCGCAGCTCGGCGAGATTCTTGCGCCCCTCCAGCAGCTGCTGCTCGACCAGCAGTGCCTCCGAGCGGCGATCGTCGGTGAGCTTCTTGACGTGCGCATTGCCCTGCGCGGTGATCAGCATGAAGATCAGCACGACCGAGCCGAAGCCGCAGCAGATGGCGTCGAGGAACGACATGCTGAAGACGTCGAACTTGCGCCGCGCCACCTGCCGTCACTCCTCGAGGCGCACGAGCTCGAGCTCGACGCCCGGCGTGCCGACGCGGATGCGGTCGCCGGCCGCGAGCCGCGCGCGGCGCATGACCCGGCCGCCGTTGACGAAGGTGCCGTAGCTCGACAGATCCTCGAGCACGGCGTCGGCACCGCTCAGCGTCAGGCGGCAGTGGCTCCGCGAGATGCCGGCAGGCGCCGCGCCGAGGACGAGCACCCGCGCGCCCGGCGGGCTGCGGCCGACGAGCAGCGGTTCGCTGCCGAGCGCGTAGACGCGCCCCTGGCAGACGACGTGCGTCGGCGCACCTGCCGCCGGTCGCGCCGCGGCCGTCTCCGGCGCCAGCGGCGCGGCGCCCGCGAGCGCGGTCACGAACTCGAGCGCAGCGCCGCCGATCGCCGCAGAGTGCGCCAGCGCGCCGGCGGCCGCGGCGCCGTCGCCGAGCTCGACCAGCGCGCAGTCGCCGATCGCCGCGAGCGCCGCGGCGAGCCCCGGCACGGCCGCGACGCGCGCGGTGAGGTACAGCGTCACGCGCTCGCCCGCGCGCCGCGCCGAGTTGACGAGCCGCACGAGGTCCGCCGTGAGCGGCGCAAGCGCCGCGGCGAGCTCGACCGGCCGCAGGCAGGTCACGTGCCGCAGCCCGGCGTGCTCGAGCGTCACGTCGGTCGCGCCGCCGGCCGCCGCCGCGAGCCACTCCGGCAGGCGGTCGTAGAGCTGTTGCTCGCTCGCCGCCTGGTGCAGCGGGTCAAAGCGCGTCGCGCGAACGAAGGCGCGCGCGACGAAGGCCGCGGTCTGGTCCTCGACGGCCCGCAGGCCGAGGCCGCGGCCGACGGTCACCTGCCCGCGGCGCAGCGTCTCGCCGCGGATCAGCTCGGTCAGCACGGCGCGCTGCACCTCGAGGTCGAGGTACAGAGCGCGCGCGGTGGACGGCCGGTCGGCGCAGGCCGCGACCGCGGCGTCGGCGAGGCCGGCGAGCGTGATACCGGCCGCGGCCGCGACCGCGGCCAGCAGCGACAGCTGCGCCAGCGTGTAGGCGCTCGACACGGCGAGCACGACGGGCTCGGCGCCGATCGCCGGCGCGAGCGCCGCCAGCTGCGCGTAGATCAGGTCAGCGTTCGAGCGCACCGCGCGCTTCTGGCGCGGCAGCGGCTCGATGCCCGGTTCCTCGAGGTGGCGATTGGAGGCGAACAGCGGCGCGAGCCGCGCGCGGCCGCGCGCCGCGGCACCGGTCAGCACCGCCTCGGCCTCGAAGGCGGCCCACGGCGGCTCGCTGCGCGGCACGCCGCCGCGTCTGAGCAGCACGAGGCCCGCGCCCGTGACCTCCAGCGAGCAGCCGGGGGCAGGCATCGCGCTCAGCGCACGTGCAGGTGCCGCAGCAGCCGCTCGTCGACGTAGTTCTCGGTGTCGAGCACGAGCCGCTCCTGCAGCAGCTGCAGCTGGTGAAGGAAGAACATCACGACGATCGACAGCGTCAGCGCGATCAGCGTCGAGTTGAACGAGATGCCGAGGCCGGCGGTGACGCCGGAGACGTCGCCCTCGATCGCACGGTGCGCCTGCTGCAGCGACTCGCCGATGCCGCGCACGGTGCCGACGAAGCCGAGCGCCGGGATCGCCCAGGCGACGAAGCGCACCATCGCCAGCTCCGAATCGAGGCGCTCGTTCTCCATCTGGCAGGTGTTGCGCGCCGCGGCGCTCGCGTCCTGCACGCTGCGCGTCGCACCGAAGCGCTCGAGCGCGGTGAACAGCGCGCGCGGCAGCAGCATGCCGCGCCGGCCCGCATCGAGACCCTCGATCTGCCGCAGGTACTCGCGCGAGTCCTCCGGCAGCACGCGCATGCCCTCCGGCAGGTGCAGCAGGTCCTGCTCGAGCAGCGCCCGGGCGCGGCTCGCGCTGCGGGCGCGGAAGGCCATCACGATCACCGCCCAGAACGACAGGATCACGCACACCTCCTGCTCGTAGTCCTTGGCGATGACCCACAGCGTCCTTTCCGGGACGTACTCAGGATCCTTGGCCATCGCCGCCTGCTGCGCGGCCAGGATCGCCACGGCGCGCGGCCGCACCACCGCCGTGTAGAAGCCCTGGATCACCAGGATCACGGCCAGCAGCGCGTACAGCTCGTACATGAACTCGGAGCGGTTGTTCTTCATGCGTCAGTGCGCGCGGCGCGTGCCGCGCTCCCCCAGCGTTCAGATGTCGGTCGGGAACGAGACCTCGAAGTCGGCGCGCGTCTTCTCGGTCGGCTCGAAATGCAGCGGCGAGGGCTTGCCGTCCGCTGCCTTGGCGCCGGCAGCCGGCGGCGGCACGTCCCGGGCAGGCGCGGCCGGGGCCGTGGCCGGCGCGGTGGCCGCCGACGGCGCGGCAGGCGCCGGGTCCGCCGCGCGCACCTCGCCGCAGGCCGCGACGACCAGCGCCAGCGCCGCGAGCGCGGCGAGCTTGCCCAGCACCGCATCCTTCGGGTTCATGCTGCCTCACTCCGCATAACGGGCGATCCGGAAGCCGAGGTTCGGCCGACCGCTCGAGCCGTAGTCGCGCCAGGCCAGGCGCAGCTCCGCGACGTTCGCCGTCAGCCAGCTCGAGCCACGGACCACGTGTGACTCGCCGTCGGCCGGGCCGACCGGGTCCACCGTGGCCGCGCTGGCCTCGGGGTACACGGTATAGAAGTCCGACGCCCATTCCAGCACATTGCCGCCGAGGTCGTAGAAGCCGAGCGCGTTGGCGGCGAAGCTGCCGACCGGCGCCGCGACGCGAAAGCCGTCGTCGTAGTCGGCGAGCACGTGGCCCTGCAGGTAGACCGCCCGCGCGTCGGCGAAGTTGCCGGCCTTCGCCGGAATCGGCAACGCGCTGCCCCACGGGTACTTGCGGTCGTTGGCGGCGCCGGTCCAGCGCGCCGCGTACTCCCACTCGGCCTCGGTCGGCAGCCGGTAGCCGGTGTTCGCGGGCTTGGCAAGCGCGAGCCGGCCGCCGCTCGCGGCGTAGGCCGCGGGCAGGCCCTCCTTCGCCGACAGCCAGTTGCAGTACTCGGCGGCCTCCTGCCAGGTGACGTTGCCGACCGGATACAGGTCGAGGTCGAGCGTCTCCTGCTGGTAGGCGCCGGTCAGGTGATCGGCCTTGAAGGCGCGGAAGTCGACGTTGGTGACCGCTTTCTCGGCGAGGTACACGGGGCGGCGGATCTCGACCGGCCGCTGCGGCTCGTTCGAGCGCCGGCCCGGCTCGCGCCGCGCGCTGCCCATCGTGAAGCTGCCGGGCGGCAGCAGCGTGAGCACCTGGCCGACGGCGCTTCGCTGGTGCAGCGGGAAGCGCGCGAGCTTCTGTTCGGCCGCGGTGCGCAGCACGTAGTTCACGGCCTGCAGCAGCCCTGGCCGCGGCGTGAGCGTGGCGCGAAACGGCTCGAGGCCGGTCTTGCGGATCTCGAGCGCGTGCGCGATCGAGGTGAGCTTCAGGCGCTGGTTGGCGGCGCCGGCCGGGCGGCCGTCCACGAACAGCTCGGCATCTGCCGGCTCGCCCTTGATGTCGACCTCGCCAAGCTCCGCCACGAGCGTGACGGCAAGCGTCTCGGTGGCGCTCGGCGCGAGCCGCACGCTGCGCGTCGCGGCGGCGTAGCCGGCGCGCGTCACCAGTACCTCGTGCGCGGTGCCGGGCGCGAGCGGCAGCGTCAGCGGCGTGCGGCCGCGGTAACTGCCGGCGACGCTGACGTCGGCACCGGCCGGCTCGCTGCGGACGATCAGCCTGCCGTCCGGCAGCCCGAGCGTGACCGGGCCGACGGTCTGCGGTTCGCCGGCCTTGACGAGGATCGGCGACTCCCAGGACCGCAGCGACGGATGGCTGAGCGTGATGATGCGGCGGCCGGCGTCGAGTTCCACGGTCACGGGCGTGGTACCGAGCGCGACGCCGTCCACCGCGACGCTGGCACCGACCGGCTCGGACTCGATCCGCACCGGCGCGTAGAGCGGCGCGAGCGGCAGCTTGAGGTCCTGGACATGGCCGAGGCCTTCGATCTCGACGCGCGCGCTCCCCGGCGCGTGGCGCGGCGCCTCGATGCGCAGCGTGCGCAGTCCGGCCGCGAGCGTCAGCTCGCCGGGGAGGCTGCCGGCCGGTCGGCCGTCGACGCTGACGCTCGCGGCGATGCCGCCGGTGTCGATGCGCAGCCGGCCCGGCAGGCGCTTGAGCGCCGCCTCGAAGCGCTGCCCGGCGGCGCTCGTGACCCGCACCGGCATCTCGCCGGCCTCGTAGCCGTCCTTCTCGACGCGCAGTCGGTACTCGCCGGGCAGCAGCAGGTGGTGCCCGGCCACCGACAGATCGAACAGCGCGCCGCCGAAGTGCGCGCGGTCCGGCGCGAGGTCCGGTGCCACGCGCACGCTGACCGCGCTCGCGGCCATCAGCACGCCGAGCACCGCGAGCCCGGCGAGCGCGAGCGCAGCGAGCGCGAGGCGCGCGCGGTCAACGCGCCGCGCGGCGCTCGG
>JANYAE010000036.1 GCA_025355105.1 Pseudomonadota bacterium
CCGATCTCTGCCGCGGCGCCGGCGCTGCCGGGCTGGCTGGCCGCGGCGCTCGGCGCGCTGCTGGCGGCCGGCGCGCTGATCGGCACGCCGCTGTTCGCGGTGCTCGCCGGGAGCTCGGCGCTGCTCTTCTGGCACGCGGGACTGCCGCTCGCCGCGATCGCGGTGGACCACTACCGCACCGTCGTCAACGCCTCGCTGCCGGCGATACCGCTGTTCACCCTCGCCGGCTACGTGCTCGCCGAGAGCCAGGCGCCGAAGCGCCTGATCGAGGTGTTCGACGCGCTGTTCGGCCGCCTGCGCGGCGGCGCGACGATCGCGACCGTGCTGGTCTGCACCTTCTTCACGAGCTTCACCGGCGCCTCCGGCGCCACCGTACTCGCGCTCGGCGGCCTCGTGATGCCGCTGCTGCTGTCGCGCGGCTACGCCGAGCGCCCGGCGCTCGGGCTCGTGACCGGCGCCGGGCTGCCCGGCACGATCCTGATGCCGGCGCTGCCGCTGCTGCTCTACGCCATCGTCGCCGGCGTCGGCATCAAGGCGATGTTTCTCGCCGGCCTCGTGCCGGCGTTCTTCATGGCCGGGATCGTGATCGCGTTCGGGCTTAGGCACGAGCCGGCGGACCGCCGCCCGCCCGGCGCTTTCGACGTCGCGCGGGCGCGTCGCGCGCTGACCGGCGCCGTCTGGGAGCTGTCGGTGCCGTTCGTCGCGATGGGCTCGCTGGCGAGCGGCCTCGCGACGCCGGTGGAGTCGGCGGCGCTGACCGCCGCCTACGTGCTGGTGGTGACGACCCTGATCCGGCGCGACCTCAGCTGGCGGCGCGACCTGCCGCGGATCCTGCCGGAGTGCGGCCTGGTGGTCGGCGGCATCCTGCTGGTGATGGGCGTCGCGCTCGGGCTCACCGACTACCTGGTCGACGCGCAGATTCCGGACCAGATCGTCGGCTGGGTGCAGGCGGCGGTGACCAGCCGCACGGGCTTTCTGCTCGCGCTCAACGTCGCGCTGCTCGCCGCCGGCTGCCTGATCGAGATCTACCCCGCGATCCTCGTGCTGGCGCCGCTCGTCACGCAGCTCGGCAGCGCCTACGGCGTCGACCCGCTGCACCTCGGCGTCGTATTCCTGGCCAACATGGAACTCGGCTACCTGACGCCGCTCGTTGGCCTCAATCTGTTCTTCGCCTCGTACCGCTTCGACAAGCCGATCGGCGAGATCTTCCGCGCGGTGTTCCCGCTCTTTCTGGCGCTCGCGGCCGGCGTACTCTTAATTACGTACCTGCCGGTGCTGTCGCTGACGCTACCGCACCTGCTGAACTGAAGCAGGCAGCCGGCGCGAGCGGCCGCGCCGGCGCAGCAGCAACGGCCGCCGCCGGCCTGGCTGCGGCAGTTGCGCTTGGCGTCGGCTCCGGGGTGCGGTAGAAGCTGACTGCTGACCTCGCAGCGCCTTGCATGGAACCTGACCTGAGCTCACCGCCGCCACCGGAGCTGATCCCGATCGCCCCCAGCGACTCCATTTCGGTCGTCCTCGCCGCGCTGGTTGCCGCGGCACCGGACGCGATGCTGGCCTGCGATGCCGGCGGCAGCATCCTCGCCGCAAACGAAATCGCGGCGACGCTGCTCGGTCGAGCGCGCGCGGCGCTGGCGGGACTGTCGCTCGCCGAACTCGGCGCCGGCCCTGCCGAGGCGCTGCGCACGAGCGCGACGCTCGCGCCGGGCGCCGCCTGCAGCTTCGAGACCGCGTTCCGGCGCGACGGCGCGAGCGCCGTCAGCGTCCACGTCCACCTCGCGCGGCCGGCGCTGCCCGGACCGAGCGTGACACTCTGGCACCTCGCGGCGCCGGCGCCGCCTGCGCTGCAGCGCCGCGACCAGCAGCTGGCGGCCTTTCTCGACGCCAACCCCGCCGCCTGCTTCCAGAAGGATCGCGACGGCCGCTATCAGTTTGCCAACGCGAGCTGCGCGACGATCCTCGGCCTGGACCCGGTCACCTGCATCGGCAAGACCGACGCCGAGCTGTTCGCGGCGCAGACCGCCGAGGCCTACCGCCAGCGTGACCAGCAGGTGCTCGAGTCCGGCGAGGTGGTGTCGGCGCGCATCACGGTGCCCTCGCCCGGCGGCGCGCGGCGCGTGCTGCTCGACAAGTTTCCGGTCCGTGCCGCGGACCGTCGCATCGTCGGCGTCGCCGCCATCGCCAAGGACGTCACCGAGGACGACGCGGTCAGCGACCGGCTGCGGCTGCGCGAGCAGCAGCTCGCGATCTTCCTCGACAACAGTCCGGCGGCCTGCTTCCAGAAGGATCTCGACGGCCGCTACCAGCTGATGAACGCGACCTGCGCCAAGCTGTACGGCATGGACCCTGCCGACTGCGTCGGCAAAACCGACCACGATCTCAATCCGGACGGCGCGGAGGTGTTCATCGCCACCGACCTCGCGACGCTCGAGCGCGGTGACGTCTACGTCGCCGAGGAGTCGTTGCCGTCCGCGGATGGGCTGCGCCATTTCCTGACCCACAAGTTCCCGATCCGCGATGCCGCAGGGAAGATCGTCAGCATCGCCGGCACGGCGGTCGAGGTCACCGAGCTCAAGCGCGCCGACATCCTGGTGCGCGAGGCCGAGGCGCGGCTGCGCGCCATCGTGCAGGGCATGCCGGTGATGCTCGACGCTTTCGACGAGGAGGGCCTGCTGGTCGCCTGGAACAGCGAGTGCGAGCGCGTGACCGGCTACCGGGCCGACGAGATCATCGGCAACCCGCGCGCGCTCGAGCTGCTGTACCCCGACGCGGCCTACCTGAAGTTGATGCTGGCGGACGCCAAGGAACGGCGCAATGAGAGCTACAGCCGGATCTTCGAGCTCACCGCCAAGGACGGCACGCAGAAGTGCATCGAGTGGTTCAACGTCGGCGCGGAGCTCAAGATCCCGGGGTGGCTGGAGTGGAGCGTCGGCATCGACATCACCGAGCGGCGCCGGCTGGAGACCGCGCTGCACGAGGCCGCGGTGCTCGAGCAGCGTCGTCTCGGCCACGACCTGCACGACGGCCTCGGCCAGGAGCTGACCGGGCTGTCGCTGCTGGCCTCGAGCCTCGCCAGACGCTACGGCCCCGGCAACGCCGAGCTCGCGGCCGAGCTCGGTGCGCTCGCCGACATCGCCGCGAAGGCGATCGGCACGTGCAAGAGCGTGGCGCGCGGACTCGCACCGGTGGACGAGCCGACGCGCGGACTCGGCGATGCGCTCAGGCGCCTGACCGCGGGCTTCCCGCACGCCGGCGGCGGCATCGCAGTCAGCTTCGACGAGGACTCGACCGCGACGCCGCAGATTCCGCTCGAGGCCTGCAACCACCTCTACCGGATCGCGCAGGAGGCGCTCACCAACGCGATTCGCCACGCCGCCGCGCACAGCGTGCGGGTGGAGCTGCGCACCGACGCGCAGCGGCTCCGGCTGAGAATCAGCGACGACGGCCAGGGCCTGCCGGCACCCGGCACGGCGCTCGCCGGCATGGGCCTGAGCACGATGCGCCACCGTGCGACCGCGATCGGCGCGCGCCTCTCGATCACCGCGGGCCGGCGCGGCGGCACCGTGATCACCTGCGACTGCCCGAACCGCGCGGCACCGCCGCGCCGTGGCGCGTAGCGCGCTGCGGCTCAGCCGTCCCAGCCGCAGCGCTGGCCGGCGTTCTGCTCGCGCAGCCAGGCCGCGAGCGGCGCGAAATACTCGTTGATCGCGGCCGCATCCATGCGGCGCGTGCCGGTCAGCTTCTCGAGCGTCTCGGGCCACGGCCGGCTCGCGCCGGCCGCGAGCATCGCCCGGAAGCGGCGGCCGGCCTCGGCGCTGCCGTACACCGAGCACTCGTGCAGCGGCCCGTGGTAGCCGGCGGCGTTGCACAGCGCCTTGTGGAACTGGAACTGCAGGATCAGCGCCAGCAGGTAGCGCGTGTACGGGGTGTTGCCGGGCACGTGGTACTTGGCACCGGCGTCGAAATCGGCCTCGGAGCGCGGCAGCGGCGCGCTGACGCCCTGGTACTTGCGCTTCAGCGCCCACCACGCGGCGTTGTAGTTCGCGGGCGTGATCTCGCCCGCGAACACCTGCCAGCGCCACTCGTCGATCAGCTTGCCGAAAGGCAGGAACGCGATCTTGTCGAGCGCCTGCTTCATTTGTTGATTGATGGTCGCCTCGCGGCTGCGCGACGCACCCGTCACGAGGCCGATCCGCTCGAGGTAGGCCGGCGTCATCGACAGCGTGATGGTGTCGCCGATCGCCTCATGGAAGCCGTCGTGCGCGCCGTTGGCGAACAGCAGCGGCTGGTCCTGGTACGCCAGGTCGTAGTAGAGGTGGCCGAGCTCGTGGTAGATCGTCTTCAGGCTCTCGGTGTCGACCTCGGCGCACATCTTGAGCCGCACGTCGTCCTTGAGGTCAAGCGTCCAGGCGCTCGCGTGACAGACGACGTCGCGATCACGCGGCCGCGTCAGCATCGAGCGCTGCCAGAAGCTGGCGGGCAGCGGCGGGAAGCCGAGCGAGCCGTAGAACTGCTCGGCGTTCTTCACCATGCGCACCGCGTCGTAGTGCTGCGCGCGCAGCGCGCCGTCGGTGTCGAGGTCCGAGGCGCCGGGGTAAGGCTCGACCAGGTCGTAGATCTTGCCCCACTCCTGCGCCCAGAGGTTGCCGAGCAGCTGCGCCGGGATCGGCTGGCCCGGCGCCACCCGCTCGGCGCCGTAGCGCCTGGCGAGCCGCTCGCGGACGTAGCAGTGCAGCGCCTGGTAGAGCGGCGCCACCTGGCCGTAGAGCCGCGAGGCCTCGGCGGCGAACGCCTCCGGCGGCATGTCGTAGCCTGAGCGCCACATGGCGCCGAGGTCGGTGTAGCCGAACTCGCGTGCGCCCTCGTTGGCGAGCGTGACGAAGCGCGCGTAGTCCGCGCGCATCGGCACCGAGATCGTGTGCCAGCGGCGCCAGGCTTCGGTGAGCGCCGCGTAGTCGCGGCTGGTGGCGAGCACGGCCGACAGCTCGTCGATGCTCTGGCAGGGCGCCGCGGCGGCACCGTCCTTGGCCGGCTCGCAGTACTTGCCGGCGCCGTAGGTGGCCTCGAGCCTGGCGCCGAGACGCGCGAGCTCGGCGCGCTTGGCGGCATCACGCGGCGCCGGCGCCGACAGCCCCTGGCGCAGCAGCAGCAGCGCCCGCGCCGTCGCCGGCGAAAGCGCCTGGCGCTGGTAGCGCCTTGCGTCCTCGGCCGCCTGCGACACGTAGCCGAGCAGCCGCTCGCTCGCCTTCGCAGCGAGCAGCTCGGTATCAGCCGTGATGTAGGTGTCCTCGACCCAGCCGGCGCTCTCCCGCTCGATCACGAGCTCCCCGAGCTCGCGGTTGAGCCGCGCGACGAACTCGTCGGCCGTCAGCTCGTGCGGCGGGCGCGCGTGCAGCGTCGTCGCAGGCGCCGCGGCCTGCGCCGTGCTGATCATCGCCAGCGCCGCGAACGCGGCACCTCTCCACGCTGAAGCTCCGTCCATGGTGCTGCTCCCCCGACGCGACGTGCGCGTCTGCTCTCCATGATCGTCCCTGACCGCCGTCGCCGCCGGCTGTCGCGCCGGCGTGCACGGGCGGCGATCCGCCCCGCAAGTTTCGCGCCGATTCGCCCTCCGCGCAACGCGCCTCAGCAGCGTCCGGTGGCGCACCGACAGATCTTTGCACTCGACCGACCGATCGTCGCGTCAACCCCGATTCGGCGCCGCCGCTACAGAGGCTACGGTGCCGCCGACCGGACCTGCCCCGAGGAAGACCGAATGACGCCCTCCTTCGCCGCCGCGCTGAGGCTGCTCCTGGCCGCGAGTCACGACGCGTGCGCGCCCGCGTGATGGCCGTGCCGGGCCTGCAAAGCGGCCTGCTGGCCGTGCGCGTCGGCCTGATCTGGCTGATGCTGATCGTGGTCCTCGGCCTGCGCGCCACGCGTGCGCTGCTGCAGGAGCGCGCGCCTGCCAACACGGACCGGCCGCGGCCTGCTGCGCCGGACGGCGTGTCTGACGGCGGCCGCGCGCCGCCGCGCCGCAAGCGCCGCGACCGCACGCGTCCGGATGGCTGAGGCCGACGCACGGCGACGGATAGCGTACAGCGCCGCGCGCGCGCTGCTGGCGGTCGCTGCGCTTACGCTCGGTGCGCTTGCCGCCGCCGGCGAGCGTGGTCCGCGGGGAGCCGCGGCGCACGAGCCGACCCGGGACGCGGTTCGGCCGCCGAGCGTCGCGGCCGAGTCCTTCGACCCCAGCGCCGTGAACCAGGTGATAACTCAGACGGCCAGCGGCGGCCTCCGGCGCGTCGTCGCCAATGACTCGAGCGATGCGAGGCAGATCGGCTTGTTGCGCGCCAAGCTCAGGGCCAGTGCCGAGAGCTTCGGTCCGCTCGCGTTCGCCGCTCAGTCCGGCGGACGCGAACGACCGACTGCGGCGGTCACGACGCTGCGCGCCGCAGCCTCCGGTCAGCTGCATGCGGAGTACCTCGAGATCCGCGGCGGCGGTGAGATCCGTTACCTCGCCGACGGTCCCGAGCTGCTCGGCGCCCTGCATGCCTGGCTGCAGGAACCCTGGCCTCAGCCTGCCGGCGCCCGGCCGGCAACCGACGCCAACGCCTTCCCACGCACCGCGCGCTGACCACGCGGTGAGGTGGATCCCAGTCACACCGAGAAATTGGTCAGGGCGGCGAAACTTGACGACGCGTCTCGCTGTCCGGGCTGCGGTGCGACCTGCAGCGGTCGTCCTGGCGCGCGACTCGGCCCGCGGGCCGCACGACACCGCCGTCAATCCGTCGGGCCGGATCAATTCGTCAAGATCTCGGTCTTCGCAACCTGTGCCCGCAGGAATTCCCGGTAGCGATCCTGGCGGATATTGACGGCGATCTGGGCCTTGACCTGATCGAACGCCGACGGCTTCGCATCGCGACGCTCGATGAGCCGCACGACATGCCAGCCGTACGGCGTATGGATCGGCTGTGCGCCGTATGCCCCCGGTTCAAGCTTCGCGGCCGCATCAAGCAGCGTCTGCGGCAGATGACCGGCGTAGATCCAGCCGAGATCGCCTCCCCGCGCCTTTGAATCGTCAGCCGAACGCAGCGCGGCGACCGTTGCAAAATTCGCTCCTCGGGAGAGCTCACCGATGATTCCAATCGCCTGCGCCTGCGATCCGACCAGAATGTGCGCGACGTGATACTCCTTGGCCGGCGCTTGCTTCACGTAGGCCTGGTAGGCATCAGCGAGCTCCTGCTCGGTTGGCTCGCGATAGACCCCGGCCGCCTCGGCCGCCGCATGCGCGAGCGCGCCGAGGCGCGCCAGCTCGACCGCACTTGACACGTCCGCATCCGCTAGCCGCTCGCCCGCCGACGCGGCCGCCTCGAGAGCAATCAGCTCGTCGAGCCGGGTCTTGCGCAGCTGGGTGCTGACCGGCCCGGGGATGGCGCCCGTGCTCGTCTTCACGTAGTAGCTGAGGAGCGCCGCGCTCACGGAGTGCCCCGCGACGGTCGCCACGGGCGCCGGCTCTCCCACCCCACCGCCGCGGCCACTGCAAGCCGCAAGCACGACGATCGCCATACCTGCCTCGAGAACGCTACGGACAAGAGCGGTTCCGAGCATGCGGCCTCCGTAGCGGTCAACGGGCGCGGCTCAACGTGCGCCGATCGGCACTATACGGCAGCATCACAGCGCACGCTCCCGCGACCGCCGGCGCCCTCAGAGGCCGGTTCCCGTCAGCGTCACGGTCTGGGCTTGTGATCCTCCCGCGCCGGTGACGCGAAGACTTGCGGACTTGGCACCCGTGGAGGTCGGGCGGAACAGCACGCTGATCGTGCATGATCCGCCAGCCGCGACGGACGACCCGCAGGAATTCGTCTGGCGGAATTGCCCAGGGTTCGTGCCGCTGAAGCCGATGCTGGTGATCGCGAGCGGCAGCGTGCCCGTCACGTTCAGCGTCACAACTTGTGCCGCGCTCGACGTGCCGCGCGCTTGCGTTCCGAACGCGAGCTGCTTCGGCGACAGTGTGAACGTCGGCACGAGACCAATTCCCGTCAGCGTGATCGCCTGGGTGCCGCCGCCGCTGCCGGCGCTGACCGTCACGGTCGCGCTCTTGGTCCCCGCCGAAGTCGGATCGAAGACGACCGTGATCGTGCAGCTGACGGCCACCGCCGTGCCGCAAGTGTTGCTCTCGCGGAACTGGCCGGGGTTGTTGCCGCCAAGCGCAAGGCTGCTGATCGGCACCGGCACAAGCCCGGTGTTGGTCAGCGTCACGAGCTGCGCGGCGGTCGCGACGTTGAGCGCCGAGCCACCGAACGACAACGATTGAGCCGAGAGCGCGTACGACGCGGCAACGCCGGTTCCGGACAGTGCGACCGTCTGCGTGCCGGCGGCACCACCGGCGACGACGCTCAGCGTCGCAGACTTGGCCCCGACCGAAGTCGGCCGGAACGTGACCGTCACGGTGCAGACTGCCGACACGGCGAGCGACGGACCACAGGTCGAGGAGCGCGCGAACTGGTTCGCGTTCGCTCCGCTGAGGCTCACGGCGTTGATCGGCACCGCGACCGTCCCAACGTTCGTGACGGTCACCACTTGGGCGCCGCTCGCAACATACAACGCCTCGCTGCCGAAGCCGAGCGACGCCGTGGACAGCGTGTAGGCCGGACCCGTCGCACTCGACACGCGGTAGGTTGAGGTCGTCGTCGCGGCGTTGCCGGCCAGGTCCGTCGCGCTGACGGCGAACGAGAACGATCCGGCGGTGGCTGTCGAAATTGCGGTACCGCTGCTCACCGGGCCCAAGCAGCTTGCGACCCCCGAGAGCGCATCCGCGCAGCTGTAGGACGCTGTGACGGCGGCGTTGAGAGCGTAGCTCGCGCCGTTCGCCGGCACGGCGATCGTCGCAACGGGCGCGGTCTTGTCGACGTTGATCGCGGTCTGGGTCGCCGTCGCCGTGTTGCCGGCGACATCGGACGCGGAGCCCGACGCGCTCTGGTTCGCGCCTTCGGTCGCGATCAACACGGCCGCGGGGCAGGACGCGACGCCGGAGCCGGACAGCGCATCGGTGCAGGCGAACGACACCGTAACGTTGGTATTCGTCCAACCGGCCACGTTCGCGGCCGGTGAGCGCGACGTGGTCACGACCGGCGGCGTGCGGTCGATGTTGATCCCCGAGGCGGTGGCCGAACCGACGTTCGCCGCCTTGTCGGTGCAGGAGCCCGTGGCGGTCTGCCCGGCGCCGTCGCCCGAGAGCGTGATCGCGGCTGCGCAGGCATTCGCGGCGAGCCCCGAGAGCGCGTCGGTACCGGTAAACGTGACGGTGACCGGGGCGCGGAACCAGCCGGCGGCGTTCGCGGTCGCATTCAGCGACGCCGTCACCAGCGGCGCGGTCCGGTCGATGCTGACGGCCGGCCCGCTAACCGTCGTGCTCGAGTTACCGGCGTTGTCGGTGCAGGACCCTGCGCCGGCGGCGAGGTTGGCCCCTTCGATCGACAGGATCGTCGCCGGCGAGCATGCGGCGACGCCGGACGTGGCGTCCGTTCCGCTGTAGGTCACGGCGACCGGCGTGTTGTTCCAGCCGAACGCGTCGGGGAGCGGCGCCGCGACGACTGCAGTGACCGGTGGTGTCGCGTCGCGCTTGACCGACTGCGATGCCGCGGTGGCACCGCCGGGCGTCGTGACCACGCAGCCGACGACCTGTCCCGAGGTGTCGGTCGTGATCGTGGTCGGCGCGCAGCCGGCGGCGGATGTTGACGATGGCAGCGCGTTGCTGATCGACCATGAGACGCCGACATCACTGGTATACCAATTGTTGAGGCCAACCGTACCCACGACCCTGGCGGCCACCGCGGCCGGGCCATTGATCGGGGCCGCGACGGCAACGACGCGCTGCACGCGGTTGTTGGCTCCGGCGCACGGCCCGGCCGAACACGGCGCCGCGGCCTCCGCGACGAACAGGTTGCCGCTCGAATCGACGGCGAGGTGCTCCTGCCCAACCAGCACCGCAGCCTCGGCCATCAGGCCGTCGCCGCTGAACACGGAGCCGCTCCCGGCGCCGGCCACCGTCGCCAGAATGCCGTTCGAGTCAACCTTGCGCAGGCTCCCGTTGTAGCCGTCGAAGTACACCGCGCCCGCCGCATCGACCGCCAGCGTCAGCGGCGGCGTCAGAGATACGGTGGTGGCGGGACTGCCGTCCCCCGCGATCGAGGCCGGCGGCGCGAAGACCCCGTTTCCGGCAACCGTCGTGACCTTGCCGAGCGGGTCGACGCGACGCACGTAGCCGGTGCCGCCGCCGCTGTAGGCCAGCGACACGTACAGGTTCCCGGAGGCATCGGCGGCGAGCGCCAGGATGTTCCAGGCGGACGTCGGCAGCGACGGCGCGCCGTCCGTCGTCGCTCCGAACAGTGCGGCGGCGACGGTCGTGATCGTGCCGGACGAATCGACGCGACGGATGTCGTCGCAGCAAACGGACCCGGCGCCCGTGCCCTCCGCGATGTAGAGGTTGCCGAGGCCGTCGACGGCAAGTCCCCTCACGAAGCCGAGGCTCGCGGTCGCGGCCGGCCCGCCATCGCCGCCGGTGCCGCCGCCTGCAAACAGGCCGACGGTGCCGTCCGGCTTGATGGCGCGGACTCCGGGGGCACGGCCGGCGAGGCCGCTGTCGATCGTCTGGTTTGCAAAGTACACCGTGCCGGTAGCGTCGACGGCGATGTAGTACGGTGCCGGCAGCCAGGCACTCGTCGCCGGCCCGCCGTCGCCGTTGTTCGGCGGGATCGTGGCCGGATCGCTGCCGATGCCGGCGTAGGTCGTGATGGTCTGCGTCAGCACGTCGACCCGCCTGATCCGGCCGTTCAGTTCGTCGGCGATGAAGAGGTTGCCCGCCGCATCCACCGCAAGGCCGCTCGGAAACGCGACCTCGGCGCTGGTCGCCGCGCCAGCGTCGCCGCTGAGTCCGTACGTGCCATTGCCCGCGTAGGTCCAGATCGTCCCGGGCGTCGTCAGCGTGTACGGGCTCACGGAGTAGGTGTTGGTCGCCGTGCCGGTATTGCCGGCGAGGTCGGTCGCCGTGGCCGTGAAGGTCCGCGAGCCCGCGACGCTCGTATCGATCGTCGCCCCGTTCGGCAGCGTGCCGCTGCAGGACCCCGGCGCAACACCGGAGAGCGCGTCGCTGCACGCGTAGCTCGCGATCAAAGTCGAACCGGTCGCGTACACCCCGGCCGGCGCCGGGCTCGAAATGCCGATCAGCGGCGGCGTGCGGTCGATGTTGAGCCCCGTCGCGGTCACGGGCGTGCTGACGTTGCCGGCAACGTCGGTGCAAGTGCCGACCGCACTCTGGTTCGCACCGTCGGCGGCGAGCACGAGCGCTGGCGTACAGCCGGCGATGCCGGAGCCTGGCAAGCTGTCGGTGCCAGTGAATCCCACCGTCACCGGCGAGTTGTTCCAGCCGGCGGCGTTCGGCGGCGGCGATGCGGTCGCGGCCGCGACCGGTGGTACCGAGTCGATGTTGATCGGGCCGACCACGGCCGCGCCGACGTTGCCGGCGAGGTCGGAGCACTGCCCGGCGACGGCGAGACCCGCGCCGTTGACGCTGAGCGGTACGGGCGGTGTGCACGAGCCGAGCAGCACGCCTGACAGCGCGTCGCTCGCGACGAACGTGACGATCACCGGCGCGCTGTTCCAGCCCACGGCATTTGGCGGCGGCAGCGCGAGTCCGCTGACCGCGGGCGGCGTCCGGTCGATGTTGAGGTGGCTCGCCGCGACCGGGAGGCTGACGTTGCCGGCGCCGTCGGCGCAGGTGCCGGGCGCGGACGTCTGATTCGCGCCCTCGGTCGCGACCACCACCGGCGGCGAGCAGCTCGCAATCCCCGACGTCGCGTCGCTGCCGACGAACGTGACGCTGACCGCCGAGTGTTGCCAGCCGGCGCCGTTCGCCACCGGTGTGACGACCGTCGAGGCGACCGGCGCCGTGACGTCAACCTTCAGCGTCACGGACTGGCTCGCGGTGCCGCCGGCGCTCGTCGCGGTGCAGGTCAAGGTGAGACCTGCGGTATCGGTCGACACCGTCACCGTGCCGCAGCCGCTGCTCGAGGTCACGGCCGACTGGGCATCGGTCACCGACCACGACACCGTGACCGCGCTCGTGTACCAGCCGGATGGCGACAGGGTGCCCGTGATCGTCGACTGGATCACTGGCGGCGTCGCATCGGCCGGAACGCCCGCGCCCGGCACCGCACGGACGCGGTCGTTGCCCTCGTCCGCGATGTAGAGGGTTCCGGCGCCGTCGACGGCGACGCCGCCCGGTCCATTCAGGACCGCGCTCGTCGCAGGCCCGCCGTCGCCGCCAAGCCCGCGAACACCTGCCGTGCCCGCGACCGTGAAGATCCGGGCGCTGCCCGAGGCGACGGCGCTGACGATGCGGACGACGTCGTTGCCGCTGTCCGCGACGTAGAGATTGCCGTTGCCATCGAGCGCGAGGCCCGTCGGGTTCGCGAGGCTCGCCGCCGCGGCCGGGCCGCCGTCGCCGCCGAAGCCGGCTGTGCCGTTACCGGCGACCGTCGAGATGAGGCCTCCGCCGGGACCGGGCGGTGTGACGCGCCGAACCGTCGCGTCCAAGCTGTCCGCGATGTAGACGTTGCCGGCCGAATCAACCGCCACTGCGGTCGGGAAATTGAGGCTCGCGTTCGTGGCCGGGCCGCCGTCGCCGCCGTTGCCGCCGCCGGCGATCGTCGCGATCGCCTGCGTCGCGGCGTCGATCCGACGGACGCGATTGTTCGACGTGTCGGCGAGGTACACATTGCCGGCTGAGTCCACGGCGACGCTGTCCGGATAGGAGAGCTGCGCGACGCTGGCCGATCCGCCATCGCCGGCGAAGCCGAACGTGCCGGTGCCCGCGACGGTCGCGATGAGGCCCGTCTGGGCGTCGACGCGCCGGATGCGGCTATTGATGGTATCAGCGATGTAGAGGTTCCCGGCCGCGTCGACGGCGACGTCCATCGGGAAGTTGAGTTGCGCAGACGTCGCCGCGATGCCATCGCCGTTGTAGCCACTGCTGCCGCCGATGCCGGCAACGGTCGAGACCGTACCCGCGGGCGTCACCTTGCGAATGGCATGGTTGTAGAGGTCGGCGATGTACAGGTTGCCGGCGGCATCGAGCGCGACCCGGTTCGGGTTGAACAGGAAGGCCTGGAGCGCAGCGCCGCCGTCGCCGCCAAAACCCGCGGTGCCATTGCCCGCAGCGGTGCCGATCGTGCCGACGCCGCCGAGGACGCCGAAGATGCCCGCCGATGTCGGGCGGACCACGCGCAGGCGGTTGTTGCCCGCATCGGCGACGTACACATTGCCGGCGGCGTCGACCGCGACGCCGCCCGGGTTCGACACGCTCGCGAGCCCTGCGGGTCCATTGTCGCCCGCGAAGGCGGCGGTGCCATTGCCGGCGATCGCGAAGATGTCGCCGGTCGGCGTGACGACGCGCACGACCTGGTTGGCGCGGTCAGCGAGGTAGACGTTCCCGCCCGCGTCGATCGCGACCGCAACCGGGGCGTTCAGCATGGCGCTGGTTGCCGGGCCGCCGTCGCCACCGTAGCCGGCGGTCCCATTGCCGGCGAGCGTCGTGATGATCGAGCCGTTGGCGGGCGGCGTGACCGTCCGGATCACGTGGTTGCCCGTATCGGCAACGTAAAGCCAGCCGAACTGGTCGAAGGCGATTCCGGCGGGACTCGACAGGGTCGCGGCACTGGCCACGCCACCGTCGCCACTGTAGCCCGCCGTCGCACCAACGCCGTCGCCGACGACGGTCGTCAGCGTGCCGGTCGCATAGCTGCCGTCCGGTCCCGGGGCGACCCGGCGCACGACGTTGTTGCCGGTCTCGGAGAAGTAGAGGTTGCCGGCCGCATCGATCGCGATCCCGTTCGGCTCCGAAACGCTGGCGCTGGCCGCGACCGTGCCGTCCGGGCTGAGGCCGACCGTGCCGTTGCCCACCACCGTCGTGATCACCCCGCTGGTCGCGTCGACCCGGCGGATTCGTGCGTTGCCGGGATCCGCGATGTACAGGCTACCGAGCGCGTCGAGCGCGAGCCCGGTCGGGTTCCCCATCGCCGCCGCCGTTGCGGCGCTGCCGTCGCCGCCGAAGCCGGCCGATCCGTAGCCCGCGACGCGGGAGACTGTGTTGCTCAGCGGATCGAATACGTACACCGCGTCATAGACGCCAAAATAGATCTTGCCGCTCGGGGCGTAGAGCACGGTCGTCGGATTGTCGAACGGCACGGACAGCGCCGCCGCTGGCCCGGTGCCGCCGCCGCCGGCGATCGTGCGAATGTTCTGGGCGCCTGCGAGCGTCGGCGTGATCGCGATGAGGACCAGTGCGAGGCGCGCCGCGAGCCACGGGAGTCGGTTCATGTCAGCCTCCCACGCCGGGCAGGCGGACGAGTTGCAGCGTCGCGGGGATGGATCGCCCGGCTGCATCGGGGTAGACCAGGCGCACATCAGGATGCGCGCCGGTCTGCCACTGCTTGAGGAGCGTCGCCGGGATCACGAAGCTCGCGGACAGCGTGGTGGTGCCGTGGGCCGGAAGCGTCACGAGCCCTGGATAGCTGCCAAGTCGCGGCGCCGCGGTGCTGCGCTCGCGCAACGTGACCTTGCCGCCCGTGATCCCGACGCTGCCGTGGTTTTGCAGCCTGAGGACCAACGTCACCCGCACGTGCGCGGCGTCGACGCGCTGCACCTCGCGAAAGTCGAAGAACGCCGAGGCGTTGGGCGCCGTCAGCATGGTTGCGTCCGCAGCGCCGATGGCGGCGAGTCCCGCAACGAGCGTACCGCCCAGGGCCAGAGCGGCCCTAAACACTGAATGCGTCATCGCTGTGCCCCTTATTGCCCCGATGCGGTCTCCGGCGCCTCATAGCCGGAGGGAGCGGCCTTTGGAAAGCCGTCTTCCTATCGGATTACTCCGGGCTTGCGCCGGCCGAGTTGCGTCGCGCGAGCGATTTATTTGCGGCAACCGGGCAACGGACGCAGGCGCGCGCTGCGGTGGCGATCCGCACGATTGCTTGCTGCGGCGCAACGACGCGACGCGCGCCGGGAGCGCGAACCGGCTCGGTTGCGAAGGCTCGGAGGCCACGAGATACTCGCCGCGTGGTTCAAGGACTGATCCCGACGCGGCTTCGAGCGACTTTTCCAAACACCCGCTGGAGCGTCGTCCGCGAAGCCTTGCAGGACGGCCGGCCGCGGGGACGCGACGCCGTGGCCGAACTTTGCCAGCTCTACCGGTCTCCGGTTTTGGCGTACCTGCGCAGCCGCGGACATCCGACCGAGGTCGCACAAGACCTGACCCAGGGGTTTTTCCTGCACATGCTCGAGCGCGACCGCTTCGGGCGTGCCGAGCAGTTGAAGGGCACGTTCCGTGGCTTCCTGATCGGCTGTCTCAAGCACTTCGAGGCCAACGAACGCGAGCGGCGGCAGGCGCTGAAGCGCGGCGGCGACCTGCGGTTTCTGTCGTTCGACGGCGAATCGGCCGAGCATCGCGGCCTCGCCGACGGATGCGCGGCCGTGCCTGCCGACGTGCGCTTCGATCGCCAGTGGGCACTCATCGTCAGCCAGAAGGCGCTCGACCGCGTCCGCGACCGCTTCGGCGACGACGTATCACGCTACGAGCGTCTGAAGGGGTTCCTGTTTGCCGGCGAGGACCCGGGCTCCTACGAGTCTGCGGCGCGGGATCTTGGCCTGCCGGTCTCGCTGGTGAGGAGCGCGATCCACCGCTTGCGTCGCCACTACGGCGACGCGGTGCGCGCCGAGATCGCGCTGACCGTATCGGCCCCGCACGAGATCGACGACGAGATCCGCCACCTGATCGGCGTGCTGTCCGCCGACTGAATGCACGACGGCCATGTCCGATCACGCCAACGACCGCCGAGCCGGCGCCGAAGCTTGCCCGAACTGCGGGCGGGTGGGCGCCCGGCTCGCCTCCGGTCCGTGTCCGCGCTGCGTGCTCGCGCTCGGCCTGAGCGACACCGACTGCGCCGATCCTATGACAGCGGAGGCGCCCCAATTCGACGGCTGGCAGCGGCTCCGCGGCAGCCGTGTCGGCCGATACGAACTGCTGGAGGAGATCGCGCGCGGCGGGATGGGCATCGTCTACCGCGCGCGGCAGCTGCAGCCCGTGCGGGTCGTCGCGCTCAAGATGATGCTCCCTTACCTCTCGTCGTCCGACGGGCTGCGGCGCCGGTTCCAGATCGAGTCGGACGCGATTGCGGGGCTCGACCATGCGGGGATCCTGCCGGTCTACGAGGTCGGCGAAACGGGCGGCATCCCGTGGTTCAGCATGAAGTTTGCCGAGGGCGGCAGCCTCGCCACGCGTCTTCAGGACCTTCACGGCGACTGGCGCAGGATCGCGACGATTGTCGCGACGATCGCGGCTGCCGTGCAGCACGCGCACGAGCGCGGCGTGCTGCACCGCGATCTCAAGCCCGGCAACATCCTGTTCGATGCGCGCGACGAGCCGATGATCGCGGACTTCGGCCTCGCCAAGTACCGCGCGGTGGACCAGAGCCTGACGCTACCGACGGCCGTACTCGGGAGTCCCCACTACATCGCGCCGGAGCAGCTGTCGGCGAGCTTCGGTCCCATCGGGCCGGCCACTGACGTCTACAGTCTCGGCGCGATCCTGTACGAACTCCTGACCGGTCGTCCGCCGATCGGCGCCGAGGACCCGGCCGCCACGATCCGGCTCGTCACGAGCGAGGCGCCGTTGCCCGCGAAGCGGATCGATCCCGGGATCCCGCGCGGACTCGACGCGATCGCGCGCAAGTGCCTCGAGAAGCGCCCCGAGCGGCGCTATGCGTCGGCGGCTGCGCTTGCCGACGATCTCGGGCGCTGGCTGGCTGCGCGCGCGGTCCGCGCCGCGGCACCGCAGCGCGATCGCGTCCGCTGGCTCGCCGCCGCGGGCGCCGTGCTCGCGGCCGGCGCCGCGCTCGGCGTCATCCTGTACGGCGAGCGCGGCCGGGAGACGCTCCCGCTCAGCACCGCGCCTAAGTCGCTGGCGGTGCTGCGATTCGTCGACGACAGCGCCGCCGGGGACCAGGCCTATCTCTCCGATGGCCTTTCGACCGAACTTATCGACGTGCTCGGACGCTCCGCTTCGCTGCGCCTATCGGCCCGCGAAGCGGCGTTCCGTCTTGGGACGACCGCCGATTCGCTGGCGACAGCAGCCCGCTTACTCGGCGTCGAGTATGTCCTCGGCGGCCACACCGAGCGCCGCGGCGAACGGCTGCGGGTGACTGCGGAATTGCTGCGTGGAGCGGACGGCGCGCGTGTCTGGTCCGCCGCCTACGAGCGGCCGCTCGGCGAGCTCTTCAACGTGCGCAATCTGATCGCTCGCGACGTTCGCGGCGCGCTGGGCATCGTGGCTACCCCAGCTGACGTGGCCCCCAAGGTCCCGACACGCGACCTCGAGGCCTACCGGCTCTACATCATCGCGCAAACGTCATTTGCGACCGGCGCTCCATCCGCCGACGTGCGCGATCGGATGATCCGAAGCCTGCGAAAGGCCACCGAGCTCGATCCCAGCTTCGCGCCAGCGTGGGCGCTGCTATCGACCTGGCTCGCCACCCACGCCGGCTATCACTCGATCGACCCGGCCCAAGGCTACGCCGAGGCGCGCCGCGCCGCCGAGCGGGCGATCACACTGGACCCGGGAGTCGGCGACGGCTACCGCGCGCTCGCGCAGCTGCATCTGCTCGACGATCGTGACTTGGACGCTGCCAAAGTCGCCATCGCGAAGGCGTTGGCGCTGCAACCTGACGATCCGTGGACGCTGCGTGTCGCCGCGCATCTTGAATCGATGCTCGGTCACCGTGATGCGGCGATCCGCTACGGCGAGCGGAGCGTGGCTCGTGACCCGCTCGACCCGTACGCGGCGTTCAATCTCGGAGGCTGGTACATGCTGGCCGGGCGGGACGCCGAGGCCATCGTCGAGTTCCGCCGCGCGCTGCAACTCAACCCCGGCCTGTCGCTGGTGCACCGCGTCATCGGCGAGATCCATCTCTCCGCCGGTCAGGCGGCGGCCGCGCTCGACGAGTTCGAGCGGCTCGACGGGCCCGACCGGCCCTGGGGACGCGCGCTCGTGTACGCGGCGCAAGGCCGTCGGCGGGAGTCGGATGCCGCGCTCGCCCAAATGCAGCGCCGTTTCGAGGTAGACCAGGGCGCGTGGGCCTACGACATCGCGTCGATCTATGCATACCGCGGGGAGGCGACGCAGGCGATGGCCTGGCTCGAGCGCGCGTCTGCGCGGCACGAAGCGATCGTCGCGGACACGAACGTCGACCGCTTCTTTCGCCCGATCGCCAATGATCCAAGATTCCTCGAGTTCCTGAAGCGCCTGCAGCTGCAGCCGGCCGCACCGGTGGCGAACTGACCGGCGAAGGTCGCAGGAGCCTGAGTGAGCTTGCCTGACGGTCCGATCGGGAGCGCAGATTGTCCCGCGGGAATTCCGCCTCCGGCTCGTCAGGCCACCGAGCCGATGGCGGTTCGGGTTCGCCGCGACCCGTCGCGCGTTGCGGCGGACCTCCGTATGCGTCCGAAAATCCGCGCCCTAGCAGTTTGGCGCGGAGCCGATGGAATGTGCTCCAGCGAAAGCAGCTGGAGATGAGCAATTTCAAGGATCAGGGGGACGGTGCGTGCGCAGCGGTCTGCGGAGGTCCGAGCGCAGTGGGCCGCGCATGTGGCTGCATGGCGGGAGCGCGGCGGCCGGCAGTACGACGACTGCCGGGAGCGCGGACTTGATCCGAGGTACTTCAGCATTTGGAAGGGCCGGCCGCTTCGACTCGTCACCGCTGAAGGTAATGAGCCGCCCAAGCAGCCGCGGCCGACGTTGGTACCGGTCGTCATGACGCCAATGCCCCCGGATCAGTCGGTCGGCCGGCCGGAAGCGGCCCGCGATGTGGAGTTCGGCCTCGGCGTCACGCTTCCGAACGGCATCGCGTTGACCTTCCGGCTGCCGTCTGTCCGAGCACAGCCACCGCTGCTCGCCGAGCTGTCGCGACTGTCATGCTAACGCTGCCGCCCGGCACACGCATCTTCATGGCGACGGCGCCGATCGACATGCGCCGATCGTTCGACCGCCTGCGCGCAGCCGTTGTCGGCATGCTCGAGCAGAACCCTCTCGCCGGACATCTGTTCTTGTTCCGGGGAAAGCGCGGCGACCGGGTGAAGGCGCTGATCTGGGACCGGAACGGTCCTGCGATCTCGTACAAGCGACTCGAGAAGGGACGATACAAGTGTCCTGCCGGCGATGCCGCGTCGCTCGAGATCACTGCACAGGAACTGAGCCTGCCTCTCGACGGCATCGACTTCACGCGGATACGGCGATTGCCGGTGTTTCATGCGCACGCCGCGCTGTGAGTTTGATAAAATGCAGGCGTGCAGAACGTCGCGTCGCTCCCGACTCATGTACCCACGCTGCAAAGCCTCGTACTCGAGCAGCAGCACATGATCGAGACGCTGAAGGTCCAGCTGCAGATGGCGCTGCACCGCCAGTTCGAGCGCCGCAACGAGTCGGTCGACGTCGACCAGATCGGGTTGTTCGCAGGCGAGCTCGATGAGAGCACAGTGATCCAGCTCGCGATCGCCGGGTCCGAGGATGCCGCCGAGATGAATGTCGACCGGGCGGCCGCTTCGGCTGGCACCGCGCCGGCGACGCGCAAGAAGGCGGTCCGGATCCTCAAGGAGCTGCCGCGCGAGATCAAGATCTCAGACGGTTACCGTTGTGTCGATGAGCGCTGACCGGATTCGACCAACGGGAACGGCGGGGTCAGTCGGTCGGTGCGCATTCGGTGGTCGTCCGAGGCTCCGACAATGACAATGTCTCAGGTTAATTGAACCTCTAGAGGTCTCAAGCTTCTCGATATGCGTTGTTTCCGCGGACGGCTTCCCATCTGAACTCCGTGAGCTCGTCCTCTCGATCGTGGGTCATGCTCGACAACGTGGCGCGGGCGGGACTGGCGGCCGTCAGTGCTGCGGAATCTCTCGGGACCGGTGACAGCTCGATGAATGCAGATCTTCGGCAGCGGTGAATTATGTTCACCACACGAGAGGGGCCTTCTCTCCGGCGCGGTCAGCTCGTAACTGATTGCGATTTCGGCAGACTTATGACCCGATTCAGACACTATACGAGTGGCTTTTAATTTGCGCAGCGTCTAGGGTCGCCATGACACAAAGGGCTTGATCGTCGGACGGACACTGTCGGCGTACACAAGTTCGCTCGCCAACCATATGTCGAATCGTTGGCTGCAAATCGGCTGTTGGCATGATTCGATCCAGGGGGAATGACATGCGTTTTTCAGCCTCGCGCGCGTGTGCGCTTCTTGCCGCACTGCTGCTTGCCGCCGGAGGGACCGCGTCAGCGGCGACCGGCTCATCTTGTTCGAATGCACTTCAGGATCCAACGGACGCTTGTCTGACAAAGGCGACGGTCGATTCGGTTTCCCGGACCCTGACGATTCTCGGCACGAATCTGGTACCGCTGGTGGGCGGCGTGCCAAGCGTTCGTCTCGGCACTGACTGGCTAACCGTAATTTCTGCGTCAAGCGGGCAGATCGTCGCTGGGCTGACCGGCGTCGACGAGGGGCAGCACCAACTGGTGGTTTTCATCGGCGGCGACCGCTCCAATGCGATCACGGTCAAAGTCGGTGAACTGGCAGGGCCGCCTGGTCCTCCGGGTCCCACCGGTCCTGCCGGCCCCGCCGGGCCCGCCGGGCCCGTTGGAGCGAGTGGCACGGTTGGAGCTTCCGGTCCTTCGGGACCTTCTGGTCCCGCCGGCCCCACCGGTCCCGCCGGAGCGATGGGCTCAACCGGGGTTGCCGGTCCTCCGGGACCTGCGGGTCCTATGGGCCAGGTGGGCGCGACCGGCCCCGCGGGCACAATTGGAGCCAATGGTCCGCAAGGAACTCAGGGGCCGGCAGGCCCGGCGGCGTTCAGCTGCCAAGGGACCCTTGGGCCGGACATGGGACCTGACCCGCTAAACACCGAAGTCGTCGGGACCGTTCCCTATTCCACCAGTTTCGTGGACCGCAGCTGGGCGCTCCCGGTGGATGACTCCGGCGAGCACTGGTATCTCGTCGCCTACAACGCGGCTCTGGCCCAGGATGGTTCCCACTACTTTTCGCCAGGCGTGATGATAGTCGCCGGCGCACTGGATTACGTTTTCGACGTGTATACGAATTCCATCAACGGGACCCCCGCACTGCGTTGTGAGGCCGACCCGACGTCGCTGTTCAACTCTGAGCCCGCTGTGGGCCGTAACTTCTGGTGGGGACAGGGCGCTGCTATTCCGCCCGGCCAACCGGCAGCAAAATGCAACGTGAGCTCCGGTCAGTCGGTATACGTTCGGGTGCGAAAGATAGGGGCGCGTCACGATTGCACGCCGTACACGATTCGCTTTTTCAACTTCTGAACCGGGCGCAGAGCGCTTCTCGAGTCCGGGCGCCGCGATGCCGTCTGCGACGGTCGGGCACATTGCCGACGGCTGCATAGTCGCGAGCGGACGCCATAGACCGTGAATGTGAACAACAAGGCCGGTTCCATCATTGCGGCCCTGTTAGTGCTGGTGACCTTCGTCTCGGTTACGGCTTGGCATCGCGCCCGCGAGGCTCTGCATGAATCGCGCTCGCAGCTCGTCGTAGGAACGCTCGAGCCGCTCGCGGCGCTCCTGAGAGACAACCAGGCGCTCCTAAAGGAGTTGCAGGCTGCGCCGTCCGCGGAGAAGGACGCCACCGGGATCCTGGGCTCGTACCTCGCCAAGATTCGCCGTGATGGGGTTGCGAAGCACGCGGACATGAAGCAGCGCCTCGATCAGCTCGCGGAGAACAACATCGCGGCCGTCACGCTGATCAAAGCGTATACATCGCAGGCCAGGACGCCGGCGTTCACGGCGGAGGCCGATAGGTTTCGTGACTATTCCGTCGCCTGGCGGGATCGTTGGAACTCGGTGATGGAACTTTTCATGGCGGGAGGCAATTACCCCGCCTCCGATCTGCCTTTCCCGAAGGACTTTCCGGCGGCGCTGGACGCGGAGATTGCAGCGGCGAAGTAGCCTTCCTGAAGCAAGTACTCGCGCTATGCGGCCTACCGTCGATGGAGGACGCACGCGCACGGACCTCCACCGGCCGCAGCGTCCGTTGGCCGCGGACCTCGCTGCCGCCGACGACGGCAGGCGCCGCGCAGAACTCTCGCCGATGGGGCTGCCGAACGTGCCGCGCAAGTTCGTGCGCACGGCGCAGGCGGGACGATCCGACCGAGCCATCATTCGCACCGCGCCCAGCCACGCGCGCGTCTTACGTCTCGGCCGGGTGCGGCGCGCGCTTGAACAGAACGCCGAGCAATGGAGTCCGGCGCCGCGTGGTCACTGGCGGACCGGGCTGCCGGTGGCGTGCGCAGCCCGCCAACGATCCGCCTAGCCCTCGGTAAAGAGCAGCCGGATATCGTCGTCGGTCTTGAACGTGTTGAGCACCCAGCCATCCTTGCCGCGATAGAAATAGAACACCCAACGCATGGCGTGCTTTTCAAAGCGATGAATCTGGACGATGCGCAGGACACTCTCCCCGACCGCGTCTTGCCGAATAAACTCGGAGCCAATGCTTTGCCCGAAGCGTTGCGTCATGGCGGGCTGTTGCATCTTCAACCGGTCGAGCATGACGTCGAACTCGGCGGGCGGAATGATGAGAAACGGCTTGGCTAGCTTTAGGCCGGCCTCCATGTCACCTGCACTGACTTTGGCCATGATGCGGTCCGTGATCTGCCGTGCTGCGGCAGGATCTTTCAACGTCTCCGCGATTGCGCTTGAGCACATCACGAGCAGCAGCGCGAGCGCGTAGATTGAGCGGCAAGAGCGCATTCAACTTCCCCTTGGGGCGTGCGGAACGGAGCCGACGATGCGACGCCAGCATAGCAAGGCGTCGCGAGCGGTCGCTTCAGTCAGCAGCGCCAATGGGCAGGTGCCGGCATGACTCGCGCGACCCTCGCGGCCGCGACGCTGCGCTTCGCAACAGCGGACGGTGGCGCGCGCAGCCGCTCGAAATCCGCAGTGGCGAGACTCGCTAGATTGCGGTGATGTCTGGCTTCGGCGCGCAGCACGCCTGGCTAGAGGCCCACCGGCCGCGACCGGCGCCGGGTTCCCGACCGACGACCGACGGCAACGCCGTCCCGTCCACCGCGCGCTGAACGCGCGCGGTGCTGTGGATCTCAGGCTCCAGAAGAAATTGGTCGGGGCGATAGGATTTGAACCTACGACCCCTTGCACCCCATGCAAGTGCGCTACCAGACTGCGCCACGCCCCGACCGGTGGGATCGCCGCGGGCCAGCCGCGGCGAGGAGACAGGGGATTCTAGACGAAGGCCGCGACCGCGGCCATCGCGGCGCCTCAGCGGCGCAGCGTCTTCAGCAGATCTTCGAGCTCGCCGCGCACCTGGCGCACGATCTGCTGGCTCTGCGTCACGTCCTCGCGCGCGTCGTCGCCGGCCAGGCGCTGGCGCGCGCCGCCGATCGTGAAGCCCTGTTCGTACAGCAGGCTCCTGATCTGGCGGATCACGAGCACGTCCTGGCGCTGGTAGTAGCGACGGTTGCCGCGGCGCTTGACCGGCTTGAGCTGCGGGAACTCCTGCTCCCAGTAGCGCAGCACGTGCGGCTTCACGCCGCACAGCTCGCTGACCTCGCCGATCGTGAAATAGCGCTTGCCGGGGATCGCCGGCAGCTCGGCGTTATTGCTTGGTTCCAGCATACGCCTCGACTCGCGCCTTGAGCTTCTGCCCCGGACGGAAGGTCACGACGCGCCGCGCGCTGATCGGGATCTCCTCGCCGGTCTTGGGATTGCGGCCGGGACGCTGGTTCTTGTCCCGCAGATCGAAGTTGCCGAAGCCCGAGAGCTTCACCTGCTCGCCCTGCGACAGCGCGGTTCGCACCTCTTCGAAGAAGAGATCGACGAGCTCGCGCGCCTCTCGCTTGTTGAGTCCAAGCTGGTCGAAGAGCGCTTCGGCCATTTCCGCCTTGGTAAGTGCCATCGGTCGTCGGGCTCTTTTCAGTCGCGAAAGGTCGCGTTCAGGTCCTGCTTCAATCGCTCGCGCACCGCCGTCATGACGGTGTCCACGTCGGCGTCCGTCAGGGTCTTCGATTTATCTTGCAAAATCAAGCCTAAAGCAACGCTTTTTCTACCGGTTTCTATCCCCTGCCCCCGGTACACGTCGAAAACTTTGAGTTCGCGCAATAGGCTGAACGCGGCGACAGTAACAGATTCGCGTAACTGGCTGAAAGTGGAGACTTCATCTACCACCGCCGCGAGATCGCGGCGCACCGCCGGGAAGCGCGACAGCTCCTGCGCACGGGGTAGCCTGGCGCTCGACGTTATGTTCAATTCGAGCTCGAACAGGAACGGTGCGGGTGAAAGCTCAAGTGAGCGCGCAAGTTCCGGATGTAACTCTCCGATCCAGCCACAGGCACGCGCGCCGCGATAGATGCGCGCCGAGCGCCCGGGGTGCAGGCAGCTGAGCGAATCGGCGACGAAGCGAAACTCCGCCGGCGTACCGCTCGCGGCGAGCAGCGCCTCGACGTCCGCTTTCAGGTCGTAGAAGTCGCCGGGCGTGCGCGCCGCGCCCCACTGCTCCGGCAAGGCCGGGCCCCAGGCCACGCCTGCGATGCAGTTAATCTCTTCTAATTCATCATCTTGAGATGTAAACTTCGCGCCATGCTCGAATAAGCGCACGCGCGTCTGCTGGCGGCGCGCGTTCTCGCCGAGCGCCTTCACGAGGCCCGGCCACAGCGACACGCGCATCTCGGCGAGCTCCGCCGAGATCGGATTCGCGAGCTTGAGCGCCACCGCGCCCGGGAACAGGCGCGACTGCAGCGCCGGGTCGACGAAGGTGTAGTTGATGGCCTCGGAGTAGCCCCGCTCGACGAGGCTGAGCGCGAGGCGCGCGGTGCTGACTTCGCCCTCCGGCACCGCGCTCGGCCGCTGCGGCATCGGTGCATCGATGCCGGGGATCTCGTTGTAGCCGTAGACGCGGGCGACCTCCTCGACGAGGTCGGCCTCCTGCGTCAGGTCAAAGCGCCACGACGGCGCGATGACCGACCAGCCGTCCGGCAAGGCCTCGACGCTGAGGCCCAGCGCGCCGAGGATCGCCGCGACCCGCGCCGGCGGCACCTCGATGCCGATCAGGCGCGCGAGATAGGAGCGCCTGAGGCGGATCGGCGCGTGCACCGGCAGGTAGGCCGCCTCGGTGACCAGTTCGGCCGGACCTGGCGTGCCACCGGCGATCGCGCACAGCAACGTGCTCGCGCGCTCAAGCGCCCGGCCCTGGCCGGCGGGGTCCACGCCGCGCTCGAAGCGCTGCGAGGCGTCGGTAAGAACGCCGAAGCGTCGGCCGCGGCCGGCAATCACCGCCGGCGCGAACCAGGCAGCCTCGAGGAACACGTCGGTGGTATCCGGCGCGATGCCGCTCTTCTTGCCGCCCATGATGCCGGCAAGACCGACCGGCGCGCTGGCATCGGCGATCACCAGCATGTCCGGCTCGAGCGCAATCAGGCTGCCGTCGAGCAGCTCGAGCTGCTCGCCCGCTCGCGCGAAGCGCACGTCGATGCGCGTGTCGAGCTGGCGCAGGTCATAGGCGTGCATCGGCTGGCCGAGCTCGAGCATGACGTAGTTGGTGACGTCGACCAGCGGCCCGAGGCTGCGAAGGCCGGCGCGCCGCAGGCGCTCGCGCATCCACAGCGGCGTCGGCGCGGCCGGGTTCAGGCCGCGGATCACCCGGCCGCCGAAACGCGCGCAGCCGCTCGGCGCCTGCAGCGTGACCGGCAGGCGCGCGCCGCTCGCGGCGGGCAGCGGCGCGAGCGCCGGGCCCTCGAGCGCGGCGCCTGACAGCACCGCGAGCTCGCGCGCGAGGCCGAGCACCGAGAGCGCATCGCCGCGATTGGGCGTGAAGTTGATCTCGAGAACGGTGTCATCGAGATCAAGCGCCGCGCGCAGGTCCGCACCGGTCGCAAGTTCCGCCGGCAACTCGAGCAGGCCGTCGGGGCCGTCGCCGAGCCCGAGCTCGCGCGCCGAGCAGAGCATGCCTTCGGAGTCGACACCGCGCAGCTGGGCGCGGCCGATCACGACGCCGCCCGGTAGCGTCGCGCCGACGCGGGCCAGCGGCGCCTTGAGGCCAGGCCGCACGTTCTTCGCGCCGCAGACAATCTGCACTTCGGCGCCGCCGCCCACCGCCACGCGGCAGACGCTGAGCTTGTCGGCCTGCGGGTGCCGGGCGGTTGCGAGCACCTCGGCGACGATCACGCCGCTGAACGGCTCGGCCGCGCGGCTCACGCCCTCGACCTCGAAGCCGGCCATCGTCAGCCGCGCCGCGAGCGCGGCCACGTCGTCGCCGACGCTGGCCCACTCCGACAGCCACTTCAGCCCGAGCTTCATCTCAGCCTCACAGGATCAGCCGCGCTCGAACTGCGCCAGGAAGCGCAGGTCGTTCTCGAAATACTGACGGATGTCGTTGACGTCGTAGCGCAGCATCGCGAGGCGCTCGATGCCCATGCCGAAGGCGTAGCCGCTCCAGCGCTCCGGATCGAGGCCGCAGTTGCGCAGCACGTTCGGGTGCACGACGCCGCAGCCGAGCACCTCCAGCCAGCCGGTCTGCTTGCAGACGCGGCAGCCCTTGCCCTCGCAGAAGGCGCACTGGCAATCGACCTCGGCGGACGGCTCGGTGAACGGGAAGTACGAGGGCCGCAGGCGGATCTCGAGCGGTTTTTCGAAGAACTCGGAGACGAAGCGCCGCAGCATCGCCTTCAGGTTCGCGAAGCTGATGTTCGCGTCGATCACCAGGCCTTCCACCTGGTGGAACATCGGCGTGTGGGTCTGGTCGGAATCGTTGCGGTAGACGCGACCCGGACTGATGAGGCGCAGCGGCGGCGGCGAGGTCTGCATCGCCCGCACCTGCACCGGCGAAGTGTGGGTGCGCAGCAGCCGGCCGTCGCCGAAGTAGAAGGTGTCGTGCATCGCCCGCGCCGGATGGTTGGCGGGGATGTTGAGCGCCTCGAAGTTGTGGAAGTCGTCCTCGACCTCAGGGCCGAGCGCGACGGCGAAGCCGGCGCCGCGGAAGATCTCCTCGATCCTGAGCCGCGTGCGGGTCACCGGATGCAGCGCGCCCGGCCGCTGGCCGCGGCCCGGAAGCGTGACGTCGATGCGCCCGGCATCGAGCTCGCGTGCGATCGCCGCCCGCTCGAGCACGAGCGCGCGCGCCTCGATGGCGGCGCCGAGCTCGCTCTTGGCCTCGTTGATGCGCGCGCCGGCCGCCGGCCGCTGCGCCGGCGGCAGCTTGCCGAGCTCCTTCAGCTGCTCGGTGACCGCGCCTTTCTTGCCAAGCAGCCGCACCCGGATCTGGTCAAGCGCCGCAGCGTCGGCCGCTGCGGCGATCTCGGCCAGGCCCGAGGCAACGAGGCTCGCGAGCTGCACACCGCTACTTCGCGGCAGGCGCCGGAGCCGGCAGGGCCGCCTTGATCTGCTCGACGATGGCGCCGAAGGCCGCCGCCTCGTTGACCGCGAGGTCGGCAAGCGCCTTGCGATCGATCTCGAGGCCGAGCAGCTTCATGCCCTGGATCAGGCGGCTGTAGCTCAGCCCGTAGACGCGCGCCGCGGCATTCAGGCGCTGGATCCAGAGCGCGCGGTAGTCGCGCTTCTTGATCTTGCGGCCCTTGTAGGCGTACTGGCCGGCCTTGATGACCGCCTGCTTCGCCGTGCGGAACACCTTGCGGCGTGCGTTGTAGTAACCCTTGGCCTTGCCGAGGATCTTCTTGTGCCGGCGTCCAGCGACGACGCCGCGTTTTACTCTTGCCATGTCACTCTCCTAAACGTTGCGTCGATCTAATGGTTCGGCAGCAGCTGGGTAACCCGGTTGACGTCCGTCTCATGGACCATCTTCCCGGAACGCAGCTGACGCTTACGCTTCGACGGCTTCTTCGTCAGGATGTGACGCTTGTGGGACTGGCCGCGCTTGAAGCCATTCGCAGTCTTGCGAAAACGCTTCGCCGCAGCCTTGTTGGTTTTCAACTTAGGCATCGACATTCTCCTGCCGGACGGTTCCCCGCCGGCGCTTTTTAACCCTGTCGCACCGCGCGGACCATTCCGCGTCGGGCTCGGGGCGGGCACGGCCGGTGGCGAGTTGAGTCGCTTCCCGGCCGGTCACTTGTGTCGCAGGTGCTTGCGCACCTGCATCAACAATTCATATCACGCTCAGGACTGACCCTTCTTCTTCGGCGCGAACATCATCACCAGCTGCTTGCCTTCCATCAGCGGGGTCTGTTCGATCACCGCCTCGGTCGACAGGTCCTTCACCAGCCGGTCGAGCATGCGACGCCCCACCTCCTGGTGCGCCAGCTCGCGGCCGCGGTAGCGCAGCGTCACCTTGGCCTTGTCGCCCTCGGACAGGAACCGAAGAATATTACGCAGCTTGATCTGGTAATCGTTCTCGTCGGTGCCGGGCCGGAACTTCACTTCCTTGACCTGGATCTGCTTCTGCTTGCGCTTCGCCGCGTGGGCCTTCTTGTTCTGTTCGAACAGGAACTTGCCGAAGTCCATGACCCGGCAGACCGGCGGCTCCGCGGTCGGCGACACTTCGACGAGATCCAGGGTCTGCGATTTCGCGAGTTCGAGAGCCTCAGCCCTCGTCATCACGCCCGCCTGACTGCCGTCGTCTGCGATCACGCGCAGCGTCGGTGCAAGGATCTCTTCATTGCGCCGTACGCGCTTCGTAGTTGCGATAAGTCAATCCTCCAAAGAATGACGGCCGCGGCCCGCGATGTCGGACTGAATCCGCGTCGCCACCTCTTGCAGAGGCAGGACGCCGAGATCTTTGCCCGAACGCGTGCGCACGGCCAACGATAGGGACTCGACTTCTCGGTCCCCCGCCACCAGCAGGTACGGAACCCGCCGGAGCGTATGCTCGCGGATCTTAAAGCCCACCTTCTCGTTGCGCAAGTCGGCTTCGACCCGAACCCCCTGATTTTTCAGGAATTCAGCGGCCTTACGCACGAAATCGGCCTGCCGATCGGTAATCGACAGCACCACCGCCTGTGTCGGCGCGAGCCAGGGCGGGAAACGCCCGGCGTGGTTCTCGATCAGGATGGCGATGAAACGCTCGAAGGAGCCGAGGATCGCCCGGTGCAGCATGACCGGCGCCCGGCGGCTGCCGTCCTCGGCCACGTACTCGGCGCCGAGGCGCTCCGGAAGCACGAAATCGACCTGCAGCGTGCCGCACTGCCAGTCGCGGCCGATCGCGTCCTTGAGCACGAACTCGAGCTTGGGGCCGTAGAAGGCACCCTCGCCCGGGTTCAGCGTGTACTCGAGCCCGGCGCTCTCGACCGCCTGCTTGAGCGCCGCCTCGGCGCGATCCCAGGTGTCGTCGGAGCCGGCGCGCTTCGCGGGCCGGTCGGAGAACTTGACCCGCACCTCGGCGAAGCCGAAGTCGGCGTAGATGCTCTGCAGCAGGTGGCAGAACGCCACTGTCTCGCTGTTGATCTGCTCCGGCAGGCAGAAGATGTGGGCGTCATCCTGCGTGAAGGCGCGCACCCGCATCAGCCCGTGCAGCGCGCCGGAAGGCTCGTTGCGGTGGCAGGCGCCGAACTCCGCGAGCCGCAGCGGCAGGTCACGGTAGCTCTTCATGCCCTGCTTGAAGATCTGCACGTGGCCCGGGCAGTTCATCGGCTTGACCGCCAGCACGCGGTTCTCGGACTCGGCGATGAACATGAGCTCGCGGTAGTTCTCCCAGTGGCCGGACTTCTCCCACAGCGTCCGGTCGAGGAGCTGCGGGCTCTTGACCTCGAGATAGCCTGCCGCCTCGAGCCGGCCGCGCATGTAGCGCTCCACCTCGCGCCACAGCGTCCAGCCGGGCGGATGCCAGAAGACGCTGCCGACCGCCTCTTCCTGCTGGTGAAAGAGATCGAGCTCACGGCCGATGCGGCGGTGATCGCGCTTCTCGGCCTCCTCGAGGCGGGTCAGGTAGTCCTTGAGCTCCTGCTCGTTGCGCCAGGCCGTGCCGTAGACCCGCTGCAGCATCTCGTTCTTGGAATCGCCGCGCCAGTAGGCGCCGGCGAGCTTCATCAGCTTGAAGGCCTTGAGTTTGCCGGTGGACGGCACGTGCGGACCGCGGCACAGGTCGAACCAGTCGCCCTGCCCGTAGAGGCTGATGTCCTCGCCGACCGGAACGCTGGCGATGATCTCCGCCTTGTAGTGCTCGCCCATGCCCTTGAAGAGCTGCACCGCCGCGTCGCGCGGCATGACGCGACGCTCGACCTTGAGGTCCGCCTTGGCGAGCTCCTTCATCTTGGCCTCGAATTTCTCGAGGTCCTCCGGCGTGAACGGCCGCTCGAAGGCGAAGTCGTAGAAGAACCCGTCCTCCACGACCGGGCCGATCGTGACCTGCGCCTTCGGGTAGATCGACTGCACGGCGTGCGCGAGCAGATGCGCGGTCGAGTGGCGGATGATCTCGAGCGCGGCCGGATCCTTGTCGGTGACGATCGCGACCGTCGCGTCGCGCTCCAGCCGGTAGCTGGTGTCGACCAGCAGGCCGTCGACGCGACCGGCCAGCGCCGCCTTCGCGAGCCCCGGCCCGATGCTGGCCGCGAGCTCCGCCACCGTCACCGGCTGGTCGAAGCGGCGTTGGCTGCCGTCGGGAAGGGTCATCACGGGCATGGAAGCGGGCCTGTCGCGAAAAGCCCGCTACTTTAGCAAATAGGCCGGCAGACTGGCGCGGCGGATCTGCTTGGTCGATCTCGAACTCAGCGCAGCCGCAGCCGTTCGCCGTATCCGGTCAGCTCCAGGTAGCCCCGGCCGAGCCGCTGGCCGGCGCTGCGGGCCTCGACCGCGCCCTCCCAGTAGACCGCGCCGGTGGTGAGGCGGGAGTCGCTCTCCTGGTCGTCCATCAGCGGCTTGAGCTCGAGCATGAGGTCGCCGGCCTGCAGCTGCCACTCGACGGGGTACTCGACCTGGGTGCGCGGTGAGCGCCAGCGTCGCCCCGGCGTAAAGCGCAGCTCCGCCGGCCACAGGATCCGGACCGCGCCGTCGGCAGCACGCAACGTGCCGCCGGCCCAGCGAGGCGTGCCCTCGGCATCGCGGATCCGAAAGGCCATCAAGGCCGCGCCGCCCTCGAGGTTGAGCCCAACCCAGTCCCAGCCGACCGCCGCCGCGTCGAGGTAGGCGCTCGACCATTCGTGGTCCAGCCAGGCGCTACCGGTGACCTTCTCAGCGTGGCCGCCGCGCTCGAGCGTGCCCGTGACCGCGAGCTGCGGCAGGCTGTAATAGAGGCTCGCCGACGCCGCTGCCGGACCCTTCTGGCTGTAGCCGCCGGCGCCGTTGCGCAGCGGCGGCACCGACGGGCGCAGCGTCAGCGCGAAACCGAAGCCCTCGGCGCGCACCTCGGTCGTGAACACCTCGCCCTGCTCGGCCAGCGACCAGTCCTTGAGGTGCACGTCGGTGCGCGCCGTCGCGGCCGCGGCCAGGCCGAAGCCCGCGCGCAGGATGCGCTGGTCATGCCACAGCCGCTGCCGCTTGGGATCGCTGACCGCGGCGTGCGCGATCAGCACCTGGCGCGCGGCGAAGGCGCTCGGATTGGCGGCATCGCCATCCGGGCGGGTGCGAAAGAAGGTGACCTGGAAGCCGAGCGGCTCGCCGCTGCCGGTCGCGAGCCAGCCGGTCACATACCACCACTCGGTGCGAAACAGCGGGTGCGCGCCGGCGTCCGCCGGCAGGTGGACCTCGGCGCCCGGCAGCACGTCCGGGTAGTCGGCGGCGGCGAGCGTCAGCGCCGTGACGAGCGCAAGCACGCCGAGGCGCGCCGCGGCCTGGCGCCTGCTGCTCACCAGTCCTCCCGCACGGCGCGCACCGCCGAGCCCGAGGTCACGACGCGCCCGGTCAGTCCCGCGGTCAGCGCCGCCGCCGCGATCAGCGCCACCGCGACCAGCGCGAGCGGGCCTGCCGGCAGCACGTAGTCGAGGCTCCAGTGAAAGGACTGACGGTTGACGACGAACACGAGCACCAGGCTGAGGACGACGCCGACCAGCAGCCCATAGAGCGCGCCAAGCGCGCCGAGGATCGCGCCCTCGCCGGCCAGCATCGCCAGCACCTCACGGCGCCTGAGCCCGAGGTGACGCAGCATGCCGAACTCGGCGCGCCGTGCGAGTGCCTGCATCGCGAAGGCAAGTCCCACGCCGAGCAGTCCGATCGCGACCGCGATCGCCTCGAGCGCGTAGGTGATCGCGAAGGCGCGGTCGAAGGCGGCCAGCGCCCGGCCCTTGAGCTCGCCGGCGGCGATGACCTGCAGCGTCTCGCCGCCCGCGAGCAGCGCGCGGATGCGCTCGCGCAGCGTCGCGCCGTCAGCGCGCGGCGCGAGCCAGACCGAGCCCTCGGTGTAGCGCGCCTCGTGCACCAGCGCCTCGAACACGCTGCGCTCGATCGCGAGCGCCCCGCCGCTGCGCGCATAGTCGCGCCAAATCCCGGCGACGAAGAAGCGCTGCGGCCGGCCGGCGATCGGCAGCTCCACGACCTGCCCCGGCCGGTAGGCGTAGAGGTCGCGCATCGCCTCGGAGGCGAACACCAGCGGCAGGCCGGGATTTGGCGCCGTGGCCCGGGCGATGAGCGGCAGCGGCACCGACGAGGCGGCCAGCGGGCGCGCGATCAGTGCCACCGGCGGCTGCTCGGGCGCGAGCGACAGCTGCGTCACGCGCCACAACTCGACGCGCGCGACACCGTCGAGCTGCTCAAGCGCCAGCGCCTGCGCAGGCGAGACGAACGCCGTGTCGCTCGGCGGTGTCACCCGGAAGTGGAGATCCGCCGGCAGCACCTCGCCGAGCCAGCGGTCGAAGGAATCGCGAAACGAATGCACCATGATCGCCATCGCAACCATCAGGCTGAAGCTGACGACGATCGCAGCGAGGCTGACGGCCGACTGCGCCACGGTGCCGTTCAACTGCGCGAGCGCGAGTGCCGGCACCGGCCGGCGCGCCACCAGGCGCGCCAGCACCGCCGCCGCGAACAACGGCACGAGGCGCACCGCGGCGAACAGCAGCAGCGCGATCGACGCATAGCCAAAGAGCGGCAAGCCCCGCAGCGGCGGCCCGAGCGCGAGGGCGATGCCCCCGAGCGCCGCGCCGACGGCAAGCGGCAGGCGCCGGCGCACACTGGGCGCAGCTTCCGCGTCGCCGGCCTTGAGCGCCTGGGCCGGCGCGATGCGCGCCGCGTCGCGGGCCGGGTTCCAGGCGCCGGCCACCGAGACCGCGATGCCGAGGGCGACGAACGCGGCGAGCGTCGACAGATCGGCGGCCACCGCGATGCGCTCGCCGTCGAAGAAGCCGGCGCCGAGGTCGCCGCCGAGCGCGGCGAGCGTGAACTGCGCGATCGCGACGCCGAGCGCCGCGCCGAGGAGTCCGCCGAGCGCGCCGACCGCGGCACCCTCGATGAGCACCGCGAGCCTGAGCTCGGCGCGCGTCGCGCCGAGCGCGCGCAGCAGCGCGAGCTGCTGGCGGCGGCGCATCACGGCGAGCGCCTGGGTCGCGAACACCAGGAAGGCGCCGGTGAGCAGCGCGACCAGCGCCAGCATGTCGAGGTTGACGCGGTAGGCGCGGGTCAGGTTCGCGCCGCGCGCCTCGCTCACCTGCGGGGTCAGCGCGTCGACGCCGGCCGGCAACTGGAGGCTCGCCCGGAAGCGCGCCACGTCGACGCCGGCGCGCAGCCGCAGGTCGATGCGCTGCAGCCGGCCGAGCGCGCCGAGGGTCCACTGCGCAGAGCCCACGTCCATGACGCCGAGGCGACGGCCGTAGGCCGACTCCGGCAGCACCGCGATCACCGCGAGCGTGCGCTGGCGCGCGCCGAGCTGCACCGCGAGCCTGTCGCCGGCGCTGACCCCGAGGCTCTCAGCGGCGCGCGCCGACAGCGCGATCGCCTGCGGGGCGAGCAGCGGCACGAAGCGGCCGACGAGCTCGCCGTACAGCGCCGGCTGCAGCGCGCCGGCAACGAGCGGATCGACGCCGAGCACGGTCAGCGTGCCGCCGGCGGCGAGCGAGACGTCCAGCTCGACCACCGGGCTCGCGACCTCGACCTCAGGACGCGCGGCGAGACGCGCAAACAGCGCCTCGTCGAAGCCGGCGCGCCCGCCGCGGATGACGAGATCGGCGGCACCCGTCAGCTGCCGCGTCGCCCGGCCGAACTCGATGAGCGCGCTTTCGTTGACGAGATAGACGCCTGCGGCCAGCGCGACGCCGAGCGCGATCGCGCCGACCGCGACCGCGAGCCGCAGCGGCCGGTCGCGCAGCTGCGCTGCGAACACCGTGAGCGCGACCCTGACGGCGCCAGTACTGGTCATCAGCGGTCCGCGAGCGCTCTGAGCCCGCGGCCGTCGAACTCGTAGACGCGATCCGCGGTGGCCGCCGCAGCGCGCGAGTGGGTGATCAGGAGCCCGCCGCCACCGTGGCCCTTGACCTGCGCGCGCAGCAGCGCGAGCACCTGCGCAGCGGTGCGCGGATCGAGATTGCCGGTCGGCTCGTCGGCCAGCAGCAGCCGCGGCCGGTGCACGAGGGCGCGCGCGATCGCGACCCGCTGCAGCTCGCCGCCCGAGAGCTCGCGCGGCAGTCGCGGACCGCTGCCCTCGAGGCCGACCTCGGCGAGCATCGCCGCGACGCGTGCCTCTGCCTCGCCGGACGGGCAGCCGTTGAGCGCCAGCGGCAGGCCGACGTTGCGCGCCACCGTCAGGTAGGGCAGCACGTGGAAGGCCTGGAACACGAAACCCATCGCGCGGCGCCTGAGCAGCGTCAGGGCGTCATCGTCAAGCGCGGTGAGCTCCTCGCCGTCCAGGCGGATCGAGCCGCCGTCCGGCCGGTCGAGTCCGGCGATGACGTTGAGCAGCGTCGATTTACCGACGCCGGACTCCCCCATGATCGCCACGTACTCGCCGGCGGCCAGCGCGAAGCTGAGATCCTCGAGCACCGGCGGCCGGTCAGGCCGGAAGCGCCGCGCGACGCGCTCGAGCGCGAGTAGCGGCGCGGTCATCTACGGCGCCGCAGCCGGGATGAAATAGAGGTCGATGGTCTTGCCGACGCGCTCGCGGCGCGGGTAGGGCGTGAGCCAGTCGAAGTGGCGCGGCGCCTCGGCGCGCGCCAGCGCGCTGACCGCGACCCAGCCGGTCGCGCGCTGGTCCGGGCCGAGCAGCGCGTACGGCGGCAAGCCCTCGCGGGTCAGGTCGGCAGAGCCTGAGTACGCGAGCGCGACGAACGGCACCTTCAGCTCGTGTAGCCGCGCGATCAGGCGCTTCAGGTCTTGACCCCAGTCGAGGTCGGAGTCGACCACCACGTGCTCCGGGTCGGCGACCAGCACGTTGAAGTAGGCGAGATAGTCAGGCCAGGCGCGCACCAGCGTCGTCGCCTGCATGAGTATCAGCGCCGCGAGCCCGCCGGCCAGCAGCTGGCGGCGGATGCCGGCGGCGGATCGGCCGACGAAGGCCTGCGCGCACGCCAGCGTGTAGGCGGCGCCGACGGCGAGCAGCGGATAGAGCACGATGATGTGGCGCACGCCGATGTTGATGTGGCTGAAGGTGCTCGCGAACACCGTCAGCGCGACGAAGATGACCGGCAACGCGAGCCGCCGAGCATCGCGCGCGCGGATCCCGTCGCGCGCCAGCAGCAGCAGGCCCGGCGCGCCCAGCAGCTGCAGCGGCAGCGGCGTCTTGGCCGCGAGCGTGACCAGGTAGAAGTACCACCAGCCGTTCAGTCGCTCCTCGCCGAGCAGGTACGACAGGTGGCCGGTGTCGTTGTGGACCGTGACCGCCTCGATGCCGCCGAGATACCACTGCAGCGCCTCGGGCACCGGGAACTGCGCGAACAGCGCGTAGGCCCAGTCGTGCAGCGTGCCCTTGGCGCCGAACACCCACCACAGCGCCTGGTTGAACTTGTGCGTCTCGTCGGTGAGGTAGATGAAGCGGCCGCCGTAGGCCAGCGTCAGCACGGCGCCGACGGCGAGCACGACGAGCGCCGCGCCGGCGAGCCAGCTCGCGCGCGCCACCGGCGGCGACGCATCTGCCCTGCCCTCGCGCTCCCAGTAGCGCAGCAGCGCCAGGGCGCCGGCACCCAGGCCGCAGAACGGGATCGCCGAGAGCTTGGTGCCGAGCGCGAGGCCGAGCGTAAGCCCGAGCCAGAGCGCGGCACCCAGCCGGCCGGTCTCGAACCAGCGCAGCGTCGCGTAGAGCGCCAGCAGGCAGGTGGCGGCCGCCGGCACGTCGAGCGTCGCGAGCGCGCCGTGGCCGAGGATGACGGGGGTGGTCGCGGTGAACGCGGCGGCGCCGAGCGCGCCCCAGCGACCGAGCACCGTCCGCCCCCAGAAGTAACTCATGACGACCAGTAGCGCGAGGAACGGCAGCGCGCCGGCGCGCGCCAGCGTCAGGTAAAGATCGTAGTGACCGCTGCCGTAGAGGATCGCGAGCCCCTCCGGCTTGCCGTCCGGCGGCGCCTTGCCCTGCGAGCGCGCGCCGGCGAGGTAGGGACCGACCGCGAGCGCGAGCCGTCCGAGCGGCGGGTGCTGGATGTCGTAGACGTAGTGACCGCGATCGAGCAGCGACAGTCCCGCGGCCAGGTGCTCCGGCTCATCCCAGGTCTGGTCGAAGACGTGCCAGGTGGAGGCGGCGAGGCCGAGCGCGAGCAGCACGACGAGCGCCAGGGCGATCGGCAGCGTCAGGCGGGCGCGGAGCAGCTCGGACATGAAGGTCGACCGGGTGGCCAGCGCCCATGATAGCGAGGCAGGCGTGAAAACCGCCTTAAGAATGTCTATCCTGCGCGCCGATGGAAGCCTTTCTCGTCTCGGCGGGTGTGGTCGCGCTCGCCGAGATCGGCGACAAGACGCAGCTGCTCGCGTTCGTGCTGGCGGCGCGCTTTCGCCAGCCGCTGCCGATCATCGCCGGCATCTTCTGCGCCACGATCGTCAACCACACGCTGGCCGGCGCCGTCGGTGGCTGGCTGCTGGTGGCGCTTGGCCCCGAGACGCTGCGCTGGGTGCTCGCGCTGTCGTTCTTCGCGATGGCGGTCTGGATCCTGATCCCGGACCGGCTCGACGAGGCCGACGCCAAGACACCGCAACGCTTCGGCGCCTTCGGCACCACGGTGATCACGTTCTTCCTGGCGGAGATGGGCGACAAGACCCAGCTGGCGACGGTCGCGCTGGCGGCCAAGTACGGTTCGGTGGTCGCCGTGGTCGCCGGCACGACGCTCGGCATGCTGCTCGCGGACGTGCCGGCGGTGCTGGTCAGCAAGCACCTCACCGGCCGGCTGCCGACCCGTCTTGTGCACGCGGTCGCGGCGGCTATCTTCGCGGCGCTCGGGATCGCGGTGCTGGTGCGCGGCACCGCCGGGTTGCTGGGATAGCCGAGGTCCAGTATTCTCCCGCGCCTCCGCACCGGCGGGCGCGTAGCTCAGCGGTAGAGCACTTCCTTGACATGGAAGGGGTCACAGGTTCGATCCCTGTCGCGCCCACCAAAATCAATAGCTTAAGAGCGAAAGCTCCGCGAGTGTGAATTTGGTGTGAAAACCGGCCACCGCAGAGTTGCGGAGCCAGCCGAGAGAGGTTGGCTACTAATGAAGGTCCTTATCGCCTGGAGCGGCGACGGCAGCGAGACGCTGGCGTTGGGGCTCCATGCGTGGCTGTGACCTGCGATGCGATTCGCGGACCCGATGATGTTTGCAAGGAAGGCTCACAACGCCGCGCACCGCCGCGAACCCGGTCCGTCACTAACGATGCCTCGCGCCCCGACCACTACCGGCAGACGGTGTGGCCCGCCTCACTCCGGCACATGTCCGGCCAGCCGAAGCGGTCCCAGTACCCCTCCGCGCCCAGCCCGCGCACGAAGTCGCTGAAATTGGGGTCGCGCCGCACCGCCGCGGCATCGGTCGAGAACAGCAGTTCGAGGTCGTTGGCGCTGTGCTCGGCGAGCTTGCCGAAACTGCGCAGCGCCCGCACGGGGGACTCGAGTACCACCATGACCCCAAAATAGATCCGCAACGACACACCACCGGATTCCAGCAGTCGATCGAGCAGCGCAATCGCTGCTGAACGCTGCTCCGGGTGCCGGTAGGCCTCGAGAACGGGGTCCACCCAGACCTCGCTGCGCTGAACAGTCCGCTGCAGGACGTGCAACATCGTGGCGGCTTCAGCGTCCTTGTGTTCGTGCAGTTTCAGGATGATTTTGGTCTCCGGGTACGCCGCTTGCTCGAGTCCGAGTTCGCGCGCCAGCGCGAACTCACGCGCAGCCTCGGCGTCGCTTCCCTGCCACAGATCGATCACGCCGAGGCGATCGGCGATGACTGGCGCGAGCGGGTCGAGCTCCTGCGCGAGTCGCGCCTGCGCAGCAGAAGCGTTGAGGCGCCCGAGCGCGCCGAGCAGCTGAGAGTACTGCTGGCGCAAGTCAGAGTCGTTCGGATCGGCAGCGATCGCCGTGCGGAACGCCGTCTCGGCGTCGATCCACTGCCAGCGCTGGAATCCGAGGTAGGCGCGCACGCCGGCGGTGATCGTCCGATTGCCGGCCAGCCGTTCGGCGCTGTCCAGCGCCCGGTCCGCGCGGGCGTCCATATCGACCGGGTCCTCGATCGAGTACGACGGCAGCAGCGAGTACGCGGTAGCGAGCCCGACATAGGCCCGTGCGTAGGTCGGATCACGCCGGATCGCCGCGGAATACAGGTCGATGGCGAGGCGCAGCGCGTCCTCGCCGCGCTGCCGCACCTGGTGCGTGGCCCGCAGATAGAGGCGATACGCTTCGAGATCGCGGGCCGCGGGCTCGACGCTCGGAACGCCGATGAGGGCTTCCTGGCTAAACAGGCCGCCAAGCTCGCGGACCAGAGCGGAGGCGATGCTGCTCTGTATCGCGAAGATTTCTTCGGCACGGCGTTCGTAGATGCGCGACCACAGCAGCCGCGAGTCGCGCGTCGACACGAGCTGCACCGTGACCCGCAGCGCACCTCCCGGTGCAGGTCCGGCAACCGCGCCGTAGACAACCGCGTCGGCACCAAGCCTGCGGCCGGCGGTGACCGCTGCATCAAGCGATGTCGCCGCCCCCATCGCCGATGCACGCCCGAGTATGCGAAGGCGGCGAACCCTGGCCAGCGCGTCGACAATTTCGTCCGCAAGCTCGACGCCAACGTCGTGGCCGAATGCGGTTGCCGCACGCGTGTCGAATGGCAGAACGACGAGTCGGGTGACGGGCGCCGGCGGCGTGTCGGTAGCCGCCGCGCGGCGGTACACAGCGGCCCCACCGAGGCCCGCGACCAGCAACGCGGCCGCTAGCAGGGCCGCGACCGCTGGCCAGGACCATCGCGGACTCCGCAACCAAGTCGTCGCGACCACCGGGATGACGGCCGGCGCGGCGGCAACGGCCGGCGACACCGTGTCGCCGCCGGGCTGAACCAGCGGCTGGGGCATGGGGACCAGCTGGTATCCGATCTTCGCCACGGTGCGGATGAATCGCGGCTCGCGCGAGTCGTCTGCAAACGACGAACGCAGCAGCGAGATGCAACGCGACAGCGCTTCGTCCGACACGACGCGACCGTCCCACACCTCGGCAAGAAACTCGTCGCGAGTGACGACCTCCCCGGCATGCCGGGCGAGGCAGGTCAGTACGCCCATCACGCGCGGCTCGACATGAATAGGCGCGGCCGTCGCATCACCGCGATGCAGCAATGTGCACTGCCGCGGGCGTACCTCCCAGTCCGCCAGGAGGAATCCCGAGTCAAACCCGCCGCGCCGCTCCACCCCCATGCGCTGGCTCCTCGCGGTCGCCACGGTCATGCGTGGCGGCATTTGATCGGCGCGCTTCCATTCTTCGCCGACCTAAGCATTCCATCAGGAAAAGATCACGACGGATCGCCGAGACATCATGCAATGCCGGGCGCGGAAGGACAGCGTAGCGGACCGCAGGTGAACGCTGTGAAAGCCCACGCCCCACGGAGACTCTACATGTTGCGAACCGTTCGCAGTTGCACGATCGCCTGTGTGATCGCGCTGGTCGGGATCGGGACCGCGCACGCGGCCGCCGCGCCGGGGCGGATCATCGCATTCGGTGACAGCTTTCCGGACCCAGGCGACTACGACCACTGGAACGCGATCCACCCAACCGAGGCCGGTCACGCGGTCATCCCGACCGCAGCCCCCGATCCGATTCGGTCGCTCAGCCGACGGATGGACTGCCCGTGATAGTGATTGCCGGTCGGCGGCTCGCCAACCGTGGCAGGCAGGCGGCAGCCACCACGATCGCTGTTGCGAACGCCGTGCTCGCCGGCGCCTGCCAGATACCTGCCAGTGACCTCGGCTTGCATTCCGACGCCGCCGTAAACGTCCACTCGGTGCCGGTCGCGGTCGTGACGCAATCGCGCTTCCACGACCTGGCGGCCGGCTACCTGCATGTCTGCGGCATCTTGCCGATCGGGACGATCGAGTGCTGGGGCAGCGACGAATATCAGCAGCTCGGCGCCGTCACCGGCCTCACGCTGTGCGATCACGGCGCGACCGCCTGCAGCCCCATGCCGCTCACCGTCGAGGCGACCACGCCATTCACGCACGTGGCCGCGTCGCTGCGGCACTCGTGCGCCGTCGACGTCGCCGGTCAGGGCTGGTGCTGGGGATACGGTGTCGGTGGGGCGCTCGGTAATGGGCTCGCCACGAGCAGCGACACGGCAGTGCCGGTGGCGTCCGCCACGCCATTTTCCGAGATCGTCCTCGGCGGGACGGGCCTGATCAGCTGCGGCCTCACCACGGCCAGGGTCGCCGTGTGCTGGGGCGCCGGCGGTGGCGGCGGTGGCCTTGGCGACGGGACGACCGCTGGGTCGGACGCACCCGTGCCCGTGTCGGGCGGGCTCGAATTCCACACGCTCGCCGTCGGCGACGAGCACGCGTGCGGCCTCGTTGCGAGCGGCGCGGCGTACTGCTGGGGTCATGATCACTACGGCGCGCTCGGTACCGGCGTTCCTGGCGCGAGCAGCGTTCCGCTGCCGGTGGCCGGAGGCCTGTCGTTCACCGCGCTGAGTGCGGGCCTCGCGCACACCTGCGGGCTCGGCGTTGACGGCCGTGCTTACTGCTGGGGATTCCCGCCATCGGTCGGATCCATCGTCAGCGGCCAGGTTGTCCTCACTCCGACTGCGGTCGCCGGCGACCATGCCTTTACGCTTCTGAGCGCCGGCGGCAACGCGACCTGTGCGCTGGAGGCCGACGGCAGTGCCTGGTGCTGGGGCCAGAACGGCGGCGGCGTACTCGGCGACGGCACGCAGGTCGACCGACCGCAGCCGGTCCGAGTGCGGACGACCGTCCCGTTCGTGCTGATCCGAGTCGGCGGCGTGCAGGCCTGCGCGCTCGACGCCGGCGGCGTCGCGTACTGCTGGGGCTTGAATACGTTTGGCTCCGTCGGGCAGCCGCCGGACGGCGGCTCCTGATGATCCTCGCTCAAGCCAATGGAGTCTGTCCATGAGAAGCATCGTCGTCTTCGTGACACTGCTCAATCTGGTCGCTTGCACGACGTTGCGGACCGTCGACGGCGCGCCGTCCGATTTGCAGGCGCGGATCGCGAGCGGCAGCGTACTCGCCTCCGGGACGCACGCCGTGATAACGACCAGCGACGGCCATACCCACGCGCTGGTCGTGTTGCGCGTGGCGGACGGGACGATCACCGGCGCGAACGAGGCGGTCGCCATCAGCGATGTCGTCGAGGTTCGCAAGGAGGAGTTCAGCAAGGGCAAGACGATCGCGCTATGCGTTGCTATCGGCGCCGCGATCGTGACCGGTGCCCTCTATCTCGCAGTGCAGCACAGCGGCGGTTTCACGCTGGCTGCCACCAGCCCGTGATCGCGCGGCCGCCGCAGCCCGCGGCGCCGATCATCAGCAAGCTGCAAGCCGCGGCGGAGGATTCCGAATGGAATCGTTGAGTCAACGAAACCACCGCGCGCGACCCGTCGTCGTCGTCATTCCCAATTCGACCGCGTGGGGCCGTCACCGCCGATTGCCGAGCAACATTTCGTCCGGCGGCCTGTCGCTGCGCAGCCTGTGCCCTTCAGGTCTGCACCAATGCGTGACCAACTCGACCGGCGAGGACTCATCTGGCCATTTATGATTGATGTATGGCCATTTCAGTAACCAAGTTTAAGAACTCCTGTTTGGACGTCATTCGCCGCGTCGAAGCGACAGGACAAGCGATGGCCATCACCCGGCGCGGCAAGGTCGTCGCGCGAATTGCGCCATCGTTCCAGGCATCCCAAGACGTGGATGCTCAGCCGTGGGCGCAGCTTCGCGCGCTCGGAGGCCGGTTGCTTGCCGAGCCGGTTGAGTCCGTGGTCCACGAGCGGGACTTCGATGCCCTGCGTTGAGCTTGCTGCTCGACACGCATGTCTGGCTCTGGTGGCTGACCCCTGACTCGCCGCTCACACCGAAAGAGCGGAACGCTCTCGACGCCGCCGCCGAGGTCGGCAGCGCGTGCCTTGCGGCGATCAGTATGTGGGAAACAAAACTGCTCCACTCCAAGCGACGGTTGACGCTGCCGTTGCCATTCGCCGACTGGTTGACGCGTGCGACGGAGTCCCGCGTGCTGACGGTTCTACCGCTCGACCGGGAGGTCGTCATCGCGCCGGATGCGCGACTCGCGCGATTTCAAGGTGATCCGGCCGATCGCTTGATCGTCGCGACGGACCGCGTGCACGCCCTGCCGCTGGCGACGCGCGACCGTGCCATTCGGCGCTCGCGAACGATCAAGCTCTGGTCCGTCTAAGGGCGTGGGCGCGCGCGGCCTCAATTGAACGCGGTTCCTGACTCGGGCCCCACCGGCGGGATCCGCGACGACTTCATCGGACGCCGACGGTCGGCTCTGACGGGAAGTCGACCGACGGGTTCAGCTCGCTCGCTGGCACCGCCGACTCGGCGCCGGCAGCGACCCGCTTTGCGGCCGGTCGCGCCGCATCCAGAATGCACTTGCCGACCATCTCCGGGACGGCGCGCGACGGCTGTTAAGAGGTCACGGCCCGACCCTTCGGATGGCTCAGGACTTCGCGGCCGCCGGAGCCGAGCGTTTCTTCGGCCACAGACGTGACCGGGTGGGCCGAGCCCTCACCGACGGCATCCTCGACGATCGTGGAGTTCTTGATCGTGAAGACGGGCCAGCTGGCGGGTTCACCGCGGAACACCTTGGCCGAGGTCGGGCCCGCGTAGACACTGCGGCGCGTCGGCTCGGAGCGGTCGATCCGGCTGTCCACACGCTGTAGATCTGCTTCGGCCAGCGCCACGTCGATCACGTCGGTCGCTGACGCGCGCGGCTTCTACCCAGAGCCCGAGTTGCGCCGGCCGGTGCTGACTGGCGCACCGAATATTCCCCGCGGCGAATCCAGCGACCCGCGTGACGGCCGCAAATCGCCACGCCGCTTGGACCTTGGCCATGCGTCTGCCAGCCGGCACGCCTCGTCGAACGATGCCATCAAGCACGCACTCTGACGCTGCCGCACCGGCCATTTGGGCGAACAACGGGGTCGGCGCAGTCTGAATAGTCCGATCGCGTGGACGATCCGGCCGCATGGCCAAGGGGCGCCAACGCGACAATCCTCGATGGCCGAGGCAACGCCGCCGGCTGCGGCTGACCCGAGATCGCTGAGTGGACGGTGTCCGCTCAATCGACCGAAACATCGGGTCGCGGCCCTCGGAACGGACTTGAGCCCCCCCCGCTTTGCTATCGTGGCAGCTGCGCAACGGCAATCTGCGACAGGAGCCTGCCACAATGAAGTCCAAGAGGCTGAACAGCATCTGGTCGGTAACGGTCGCGCTTGTCGTCTGCAGCGCGTGGACTGCGGCCGCGGCTGCGGCGCCGCCGGCGACGACAGCGGATGCCGCGTCAACCAAGCCTTGTCCGAAGAGCGGCGCGAAAGTGCTCGTCACCGCGATGGGAATCGTCACCTTGAACGGCAAGGTTGTGCCGGTGGACAGCCTCACGTCCGCCCTGAGCGCGCTCGCGCCGCGTCCCACTGAAGTCTGCTACTTCCGCGAGAAACCGAAGGGTGAGGCGCCAGCCGCGGTCAAGATCGCGGTGAATGCCATCATCTCGACGCATCTGCCGATCTCGTTCTATTCGGACTCCTCGTTCGCGCACCGCGCGGCGATGCCGATCCACTGAACCCTCCCCGTGCGACCGATCGGCGCGCGGGGATGCGCCAGGCGCCAGCTTGCGCGCGACGGCGCGGCTCGCGGGCCGACGGCGATCGGTGCCAGGCCGAATTGAATGCAGAGCGTCATTCATGGACTCGACGAAGACCGCGGCCGCAATGGGCCTCGTGGCGCTCGCCGGCATCACCTGTGCCTCAGGGGGCCTGAGCTCGGGCCGGTGGAACGAGTCTCATGCGGTGAGCCACTATATCGATCTGCGTCCCGCGCTGATCAGCGCGCCCGGCGTCGGCCTGCTGAGGGCGGGCGGCATGCTCGGCTGGCAGGAGAAAACCAGCGAGGCCTTGGAGGCGAGGCAGGCGGCGCTCGAGCCCGATAGTGACCGCGGTCGTGCTCGCCTTCTGGGACCGCGCCGGGCGATGATCGGCGGCAGTGCGGGGTGACCGAACGGTGCGCGCTCCGGCACCCTGGCGCCTGCTCCGGTCGTCGCGAACAGACTGAGGTGCCAAGCCGATGCTGCGCCTGACGCCCGCCTCGAGCTCACGTCCGTGGACGCTGGTCCTCATCACGGCGACCGCACTGCTCGGCGCCTGCGCACCGCTCAGACCTGCGCCGGAACAGGTGCCGCCGCCGGCCTCCGAGCCGGCCCATCCGGCGGAGTCCGCGGCGCGAGCGCCGGCCGGCGTTGACGCTCCCGAAGTCAACGAGCGTTATGCCGGGCAATACCGCGCAACCGCCAAGACCCGCTTCGCGCTGCTGAACGGCGCGCCGGCACCGACCGAATCCTTCGCCGACCTCGAGGCGCTGCGGGCGTTCCTCAAGGCCCAGATCGACGTGCTGATGCGCCGGCGCTACGCGCACCTCGGCGGCGCAGGCGCCGACGCCTCTGGCCGAGTCAGCGAAGAACGCCACAACGTCACCGTCGTCGCCTACATCCACGCCGTCAAGCACGAGTCCGGCGCGCACGGCGACCGGGACTTTCACATCATGCTCGGCAGCAGCGCGACCGCGGGCGGCGGGATCTTCATGACCGCCGAAGCGAGCGCGCTGCCCGCCGCCGGCGAGCAACGGCCGCAGCTCGCGCAAGCTCGCCGCGCGCTGCTGTCGATCCTGGGCACGTGCCGCTGTGACGGCCGCTTCATGCCGGTGTCGCCGCCGATCCGCGTGCAGGTCACGGGATCCTTGTTCTTCGATGGCGCACACGGCATCGGCAGCGTCGGCCCGCCCTACGCCAAGCCCTACACTGTCTGGGAGATCCATCCGCTGCTCAGCATCGAGGCGATCGCGGCTGGCCCACAGTAGCGTCAGCCGCGACCCGCGACGGCGCCGAGACGGCGGTTGCGGCTACGTATGTCCTTGTGCCAAGGCGCGAGTCGTCTCGCGCCATGAGCAGACGCACCGGCCCCGCGAGCGCTCTGCCGTTGTCGCTCGCGACACTGGCCGCCAACCTCGTGGCGCAAATCCAGCGTCGCTATGGTCCCGGCCTGGCACCCGCGACCGCTTACCGTCGCTTCGCCACCGAGGCCGGCGTGAGCCTCGGCGAGGTGCAGCGCGTCATCAGCGGCACGACCTCGATCGGGCTCGACCTGCTCGAGCGGCTGGCCGACACGCTGAACGTGCGCGTCGCCGACCTGCTGCTCGGCCCTGAGGCCGAGCGCCATTCCGACGGCGATGGCGAGGAGCTCCAGCGTCGCGATCGCCGGCTGCCGGTCGAGGAACGGGCCTTTCTGCTGCAGATGGCGCGCTACCTCAACCGCCGCCGCGGCTAGGCGAGCGCCGCGGCGCGCTCACCCGGCCGGCGTGTCGAGCAGCTCGCAGTGCGTTTCGTCTGCGGTGATCGGGCCGACGCAGCTGACGCGCTTCGCCTCCTTGCCGCCGTGCCGGAAGCCCGCGGTCGCTTCGACGCGAAACGCCCGGGCGATGTTGGCCACCGCGTGCATGCGCGCAGGATCAAGCGGATCGGCGTAGCCGCTCTTGGTGTGCGGGAAGAAGCGCTGCTCGAGCAGGTGGTAGCTGCACTTGCCCTGCGACATGCCGTTGGCGGTGATCTCCCACGGCGGGCAGCCGTTGCTGCCGGTCAGTCCAGTGCGCACGTAGCCGACCGCTTCGGCGGCGCGCGCGCGGACCTCGTCGAGGACCTTCCGCGCCTGCGGCTGCTCGAGGCTGCCGAAATCGACCCGCACCGCAATGAATGGCTGGCCGGCGGCGAGCCGCTGCTGCCAGTCATCGTCGAGCCGGACGCGGACTTCGCCGGTTTCGGTGAAGGTGTATGCGCCCATCGCCTGCGGGTGCGGCTTGAGCACGTGGCGCTCGAGCAGCGTCGCCTTCAGCCGCGGCGCATCGAGCATCTCGAGCCGGAACAGCGCGAGCTCGAAGGCGCTCGTCTTGAGCTCGCGAAGCTGCATCACGGTCTGCTCGAGCGTGGCACCGACCGCGAGCGCTGCGGCACCGGGCTCGGCCTCCGCCGTCTTCTCGGCCGGCGCGGCCGGTCCCGATGCGGTCGCCGCCGCAATGGCCGAGCTTGCCGCGACGGCCGAGGGCGCGGCCGCCTTCGGCGGAGCATCCGGCGCGCAGGCGACCGCTGCGAGTGTCGCACCGAGCATCAGCATCAGCTTGCGCACCATCATCGCTCCTCGCATCGCCGCGGCCGGCGGCCGCACGGCGTCCATCGAGCACATTCTAAGCGCTTGACGAACCAGCCGCCGCCGGCGTCAACCGAAGCGGCATCGGACCCTCAGCACGCGGCCGCTAACCGAGCAGACGCCAAAGGACGTAGGCCAGTCCGAGCAGCAGCGCGAGCAGCCACCACCTTCCGCGCCGCGCATTCCCCGGCGCACTGCGGTCATCGGCAAGCGGCGCCGTCGGCGTGCCAGACGTGGGAGCGGCACGAGAGCGGGAATTCGTCGTATAGCTGAGGCCGGTGCCGGGCAGGCCGACCGTCGCGCGCGTGCCGCGCCGGCCGACCGTGAGCCAGGCGCCGCGGCCGCCGATGCTGGTGCTGACGCCGGACTTCGACAGGTTGATGCGCACGCCGGGGAGCAGTCGGATGCGACGCTGAAAGCGAAAGCCCATCGCGGTGGCCTCAGGCGCGCCGGCGATTGCGGCCGGCGGCGCCGAGGATACGCGCCCGACGGCCGGTGCGGCGAAGTGGCGGTCGCACCGCTAAGGCGCAAGCTCGGCCGGCGGATAGACGACGCCGGCCTTCATCACGAAGCGCACGTGCTCGAGCCGGGTGACGTCGGCGAGCGGATCGCCGGCGACCGCGACGATGTCCGCGTACTTGCCGGTCTCGACGCTGCCAAGCCGGTCGCTCCAGCCCATGAGCTCGGCGGCGACCACGGTCGCGGCGCGCAGCGCCTGTTCCGGGCTCATGCCGTACTTGACCATCCACGCGAACTCGCCGGCCGGGTTGATGTGCCAGTCGAAGCCGCCGATGTCGGTGCCGAAGGCGATCTTGACGCCCGCCTTGAGCGCGCGCCGGAAGGTCTGCTCGTGGATGTCGCGCATCGCGAGCCACTGCGGCGCGCCGGCCTTGGCGCGGCCCTCGGCCACGTATTCGCCGACGAAGATCGTCGGCACGTAGTAGATGCCCTTCTGCACCATCGTGCGCAGGTCCTCGTCGGCGATGTAGTTGCCGTGCTCGATCGAGTCGACGCCGGCCTCCACCGAGTTGTGCACGCCGTAGAGCGCCATCGCGTGCGAGGCCACCTTGTGCCGCTGCCGGTGCGCCTCGTCGACGATCGCCCGCAGCTCCTCCAGCGTGAAGGTCGGGATGTCGTCGAGCACTCCGTTCGGCAGCACGCGGTAGTTGCGGTCCGAGTACACCTTGATCCAGTCGGCACCGTGCGCGAGTTGCTCGCGCACCGCACGTCGCCCGCCGTCGGCGCCGTCCACCTCCTGAACGCCCTTCGGCAGCGACAGCCCGGGCGCGTAGCCGAGCAGCGGATAGGCACCGGTGACGTCCATCGCCCGCGTCGCGACCTGCATGCGCGGGCCCGGAATGATGCCGTTCTCGATTGCCCGCTTGACGTCGACGTCGGCGTAGCCGGCACCTTCGGTCTCGACGTCGCGGATCGTCGTAAATCCCCACGACAACACCCGGCGGGCGTTGACGGTGGCGAAGATGGTGCGGTACTCCGGCGACTGCTTGAGCAGCTGCTCGTCATAGTCGGCGGCCGTGATGTCGCCCTGCAGCAGTACATGGGTGTGGGTGTCGATGAGCCCCGGCAGGCAGGTGAGCGCCGAGAGGTCGGTGACCTCCCCTGCCGGCGGCGCGCCGCTGGCCGGGCGCACCGCGCCGATACGCTCGCCACGCACCTCGATCAGCACCGGCCCGGCGAGGCGGCTGCCCTTGCCGTCCCAGAGCGCGCCGCAGCGCAGCCATTTCGAAGGCGCTCCGTCCGCGGCGGCGGCACGGGCCGCGCTGCCCCCGCTCGTGGCGAGCGCGAGCGTCGCCAGCGCGCCGAGCGCGAGCGCTCGCGCCGCCCGGTTGATTCCGTCAGCTGTCGTCATCGCACCCTCCCCCGCGCCGCGGTGCGGCATTCCGGCCTCGTGAGCTCAGCTCACTCCTCGTCCGCCACGTCGCGATCAACAGGCTCCGGCAGCTCGGGGCGCAGCACCGAAAGACCGGCGCCGTGCAGGCGCGCATTCAGCGCCGCCAGCTCAGCCTCGAGTCCGTGCCAGCCCGCGAGCAGCGGCGCAAGTTCGGCGGTCGCCGCGTCGGTGGCCTGCAGCTGCGCCGTGGTCGGCGCCGCATCGGCGCGGTTCACGGCCGAGTAGAGCTCCTCAACATGGCCCTGCACGCCCGGCAGCCGGGCTGGCGCGGCCGTCGCCGCCTCCGGCGTGTCGAGGAGCGCCGCCAGGCGCGCCTCGGTGGCCTGGATCGCGTCGGCCACCGCGGCGCTCTTCGGCAGCGCCTGCAGCTGCGCGCGCAGCGAGCGTGAGGCGCCGAGCGCCTGCGTCGCGTCGGTCAACAGTGTCGCGAGTCGTCTAGAGAGACTGAGCTCGGCGGCATAGCCGTCCGCCGCCAGCGCCACGCGCGGATCCGGCCGCAGGCTGAGCGGCACCTCAAAGTGCCGGCCGTCGACCGTCAGGCGCACGCGGTAGTTGCCCGGTGCAGCGACCGGCCCGAAGGGCTCGCGCGGCGTCGCGTGCGGCACGGCGGAAATCGGGTAACCGTGGCTCGCCGCCAGCGGCGCCGGGTAGCGCAGGTCCCACACGAAGCGGTGCATGCCGGCGCTGCGCGCGAGCGCGTGCGGCTCCTCGACCCAGTACGGCGGAATGAGCTGGCGGGCGAGCTCGGCGGCGCCGAGGCCGACGCGGTCGTCGCTTGCGTAGCGGCGCACCACCGCGCCGGCGGCATCGAGGACCTCGAGCACGACGACACCCTTGGCCTCATGCGGCAGGTAGTACTCGAGCACCGCGCCGGCCGGCGGGTTCGCCGCAGTCGGCTCATCCGGCGCGATCGGCGTGTCGCTCCAGGTGCTGCGTTGCAGACGGTAGGCCGGCGCCGGCGCGAGCAGGAACGGCTCACGAAGCTTCGCCTCGCTGAGCGCGCGCAGGCGCGTGATGTCGTCGAGCACCCAGAAGCCGCGGCCATGGGTCGCGACCACGAGGTCCGCGCCCTGCACCGCGAGGTCGCGCATCGAGGTGTGCGGCAAGTTGCCCTGCAGCGAGTCCCAGTGGTCGCCGTCGTCGAACGACACCCAGACGGCGTGCTCGGTGGCCGCGTACAGCAGCCCACGCCGCAGCGGATCCTCGCGCACGGCGTTCACCGGTGCGTCCTCCGGGAGCCCGGCGCCGATCGGCTGCCAGCTCTTGCCGGCGTCGCGGCTGCGGTAGATAAAGGGATGCAGGTCATCCACCCGGAAACGGCTCACCGACAGGTAGGCAGTCGCGGCGTCAAAGTGCGAGGCCTCGATCTGGGTCACCTTGCTCCAGGCCGTGAGGCCGGGAGGCGTCACGTCCGACCAGTGTCCGCCGCCGTCCAGCGTCAGCCACACGAGGCCATCGTCGGTGCCGGCCCAGAGCGTGTCGCCGACGAGCGGCGACAGGCCGAGCGAATAGATCGCGCCGCGCTGCTTTTCGGCGCCTGGCAGGTGCAGCCGGCCGACGCTCGGCGGCACACCCGGCTCGGCGCGCGTCAGATCCGGGCTGACCGCGGTCCAGCTGGCGCCGCCGTCGCGGGTCCGGTAGAGCCGGTTGGCCGCGTAATAGAGCGTGTGCGGATCGAGCGGCGCGAACAGCAGCGGCTCGGTGCGGTCGGCGCGCACGCCCTCGCCGCGCACCGGCAGCGGCGTCACGTTCTGCACCTGGCCGGTGGACCAGCGGAACTTCGACACCTCGGTGCGGCCCGCGCCGTAGATGACGTCCGCGTCGAGCGGATCCGGCGCGACGTAGCCGTACTCGATGACGCCGACCGGCCGCCAGTCGCGCACGGTGATCTCGCCGTCGTTGCCGCGGCTCGCGATACAGACCGAGCCGCTCTCCTGCTGGCCCGAGCAGACGCGGTACGGGAAGGTCGGCGTGATGCCGACGTGGTAGAGCTGCGCGGTGGACTGGTTGAGCCAAGAGCTCCACGTCACGCCGCCGTTGACCGTGATGATCGCGCCCTGGTCGGCCACCAGCGCGATGACCCTGGGATCCGTCGGGCTCACCCACAGGTTCTGGTAGTCGTCGCCGCCCGGTGCGCCGCGCCACGAGCTCCAGGTCTTGCCGCCGTCCACCGACTTCACGGCGACGATGCTGGCGCTGTAGACGACGTCGGCGTTCTGCGGATCGACGCGCACCATCGGCAGGTCACCGCCGCCGATGCGCAGCGCCGGCCGCGGGTCCTCGGTCGCGCGCGCGAAGTGCTCGCCGCCGTCATCCGAGCGATAGAGCCCGAGGCCGGCCGCCGAGGCGTATTCGGAGGGCGCGGTGGTCGAGATCGCGAGGTAGATGCGCTGCGGCTCGCTCGGCGCGATCGCGATGTTGAGCTGCGAGAGCGTCGCCGGCAGCCCCGCACCGAGCTTGCGCCAGGTCGTGCCGCCGTCGGTGGACTTGTAGAGACCGCCGCCGTCGCCATTGAAGGAGTTCTTGTCCTCGGAAGGCCCGAGCCGGCCTTCCCAGAGGCCGGCATAGAGGGTGTCCGGATGCTTCGGGTCGATCGCGATCGCGCAGCCGCCGGTGTTCTCGTCCTTGTAGAGCACGCGCTGCCAGCTCTGGCCGCCGTCGAGCGAGCGGTAGATGCCGCGCTCCTCGCTCGGCCCGTACGGGTGGCCAAGCACCGCCGCGTACACCCGGTTGAGGTCGCGCGGGTCCACCGCGAGTTCCGGGATCTGCTGCCCGCCGCGCAGGCCGAGGTGCACCCAGCTCTTGCCGGCATCTGCCGAACGGTAGATGCCGTCGCCGACCGACAGGTCCGGACGGTGCAGGCCCTCGCCGCTGCCGACGTAGACGACGTTCGGGTCCGACGGCGCGACCGCGATGGCGCCGATCGACTGGGTCGGCTGCTCATCGAAGATCGGCTGCCAGCTGCGGCCGGCGTCATCGGTCTTCCAGACGCCGCCGTTGACGGCGCCGATGTAGAACACGTTCGGCTGGCCCGGCACGCCGGCAACCGCGCGCGTGCGGCCGCCGCGCGGCGGCCCGAGGTTGCGCCAGTGAAGATCCTGGTAGGCGCCCGGCGGCAAATGCTGGGCAAGTGCCGGGTTGGCGACGAGCGCACCCAGGGCGGCGGCAAGCGCCGCGGCGATGACCGATAGCTTGTACACGCAGCTCGACTCCGGCGGACAGGAGACGGCGAGCATAGCCCACCTGCCGCGCCGCCGCGGGCCCGCGGCCGTCGCGCCCGGGGCGCTCGCGACCGGCGCCTTCGCCCTAGTGCGCGACGCGCGCCGCGGCGATGTACTCGTCGATCTGCTGCTCGAGCACCGGCAGCGGCGCGCCGCCGTTGCCCGAGCACGGCATCATGGAATGCACGCAGGTCAACGCGCGCGCCGAGTTCGCGACGGGCCCGGCCGTGAGCTCGAGGATCTCAAGCTCGCCCATCTTGTAGGCCCGCGCCTGCTCGGGCCAGGCGATGTAGCGGTCCACCTCGGTGCGCACCTCGTGCAGCGAGAGCGCGGTGTTAGGGGCGAGGTATTCGAGCGCCTGCTGCCGGCTCCAGCCCTTGGCGCGCAGGCCGGTACCGACCAGCCGGCAGGCGCGCCACATCTCCTACGTCAGGCGCCCGAAATTCTCGTACGGCGTGCGGTCCATCCCCATCTCGATGCCGAGCTTCTCCGAATACAGGCCGCAACTTTCGCCGAAGGTATGCGGATGCAAGCGCGTCCACCGCGGGCCGCGACTTGAGGCCGGCAATGGCCCGCTTACGGTCCAGAACGGGTGGCTATTTTTCCCTTACGTTACATTATATTACATAGATAACTTCAGGTATTTCCCCGCCCGTGTTGCGACGTGCGATGCGCCGCCGGTCGCGGCCACGCGCGGCAGCCCAAGCCGTGAATCCACGCGTCCGTTTTGGGTACACTCGATCGATGCGAAGAAGAAGCACTCCGCGCCGCGCGCGCCGCACCGGCACCCTCCTCCTCCTGTCTCGGACCTCAGCGCGCTGCCGCCGGCGGATGACCGCGCATGGCTAGCAGCGCGCAGGTCCGCCTGCCGATGAGCACGCTCGATGACGACGCGTGGGATGACCTGCTGAGCTTCATCGAAGAGCGGCGCGTCATCCCGATCGTCGGCCCGGAACTGCTGCAGGTCACGACCGAGCACGGGCCGCGGCTGCTGTACGACTGGCTCGCCGAGAAGCTCACCGCGCGGCTCAACGTCGACGTCAGCGCCCTGCCCCAGCCCTACACGCTGAACGACGTCGTCTGCTGGTTCCTCGCGGCACGCGGCCGGCGCGAGGAGGCCTACGTCCGGCTGCGCGCGATTATCAAGGACGCGATGTTCGAGCCGCCGCAGGCGCTGCGGCGACTCGCGGCGATCACCGACTTCGACCTGTTCGTCTCGACGACCTTCGACCCGCTGCTCGAGAACGCGGTCAACCTCGAGCGCTTCGCCGGCGCCGCCTCCACCGAGGTCCTCTCCTACGCACCGAACCGGGTCGCCGACCTGCCGAGCGAGCGCGACCGGCTGCAGCGGCCGGTGGTCTACCACCTGTTCGGGCGCCTGTCGGCCTCGCCGACCTATGTGATCTCGGACGAGGACCTGCTCGAGTTCATCTGCGCGCTGCAGAGCGAGCACCTCGCGCCCGAGAAGCTGTTCCACGAGCTCGAGCACAGCCACCTGTTGTTCATCGGCAGCAACTTCACCAACTGGCTGGCGCGGCTGTTCCTGCGCATGGCCAAGCGCCAGCGGCTGTCGGATCCGCGCGACGTCGGCGAGGTGCTGGCCGACAGCCATTCCGGCGATGACGACCGACTGGTGTCCTTCCTGCAGCAGGTGAGCGTGCGCACCCGCATCTATGTCGGCGCCGAGCGCTTCGTAGAT
>JANYAE010000078.1 GCA_025355105.1 Pseudomonadota bacterium
GCCGGCCGGCCGGCCGGCCGGCGGCGGTCCGCCGTGATGGCCGGCGCGCGGCCGGGTAGGGGGAGTGTGACGGCCGTCTCATCGGCGCGAATTGGCCGCATGTTAGGTTGAATGCCCGCCGAGGACCCAGCCCGTTGAGGCCTGCCACCGCGAGGCGCCACGTGCGACCAGTCCGCCGCAGCCGAGTGCCAAGATTTGTCGCCGTCCCGTTGCGAGGGTGGCCGGCATGACTTCGGACCGCAGCACAGGCAGCTCGACCGACGCCGGACCCTACGTCATCAGCTTCGCCGAGTCCTTCGAGCGGATGCCGCTGGCCGTGCCGTTCCTGCACGAACTGGATCACTTCTCAGCCTTTCGCTCGCACACGATCGAGCGCGGCCGAGCCGTCTTTCGCCTGCACGTCGGCTACTTCGAGACGCAGGACGCCGCGCGCGCGGGCCTGCAGGTCGTGCGCCGCCACTACACCGACGCCTACATCTCGAGCGCGCCGCGGCGCGGCTTAGGCTCACTCGACGACACCGGCATCACCGAATTCTCGATGTCACGCCAGGCCGGAGCGCTGGCGTCGCCGGCCGGCGAAGCCGCGCGCGCCGCCGTGCGCGCCGAGGCGGCCCCGGCCACCGGCGCCGCGCTCTGCGAAACGGCCCTGCAGCGCTATGCGGTGCAGCTTGACGCGCTGGCGGGCGCCGACTCGCGGGCGAGCACGCCCGAACTCGGTGAGCTGCGCGGCTTCTTGCTCTATCGGGTCCACGTGCTCCTCGACGGCAGGGTGCATCAGGCCGCGCGACTCGGCTTCTTCCCCTCGTCGGATGCGGCCCAGCGTGCCCTCAACCGGCTGCGCGACCGATTTCCGCGCGCCAATCTCGTTCCCGTCAGCGACCGTGAGTACGCGCGCGTGCGGGATCTCGTGACGCGCGGTGCGGACAGCCCGGTGCGGGCGCGTGGCGCCATCGCCGCGCTGATGCCGGGTCCCACCGCCCGGACGACCGCCACGGTGCCGGGCGCGGGCGACGCGGACTTCGGCAGCGACGTGTCGTGCGAGTTCGGCGCGAATGAGCTGCCGACGTCGGGCAGCGGGCACCGTTCCCAGCCGCACCGCTGACCGGCGGCGGCGCCTCAAGCGCGCGCGAGGGTGCCGGTACCATGTAAGACAGTGGCAGTGCCTTGGGTGCGCTGTGACCCATGACCGCGACGTCAACGCCGCGAGGAACCTGCGCTCACTGTCGGGGTGAGTCAAAGGGTCCGCCAACCTCCGTCTGCGGAAACGCCTGGTGACGCCGTCAGTCGCCGCCGAGCGCAGCATCCCGCCGATGCGAGGCACGGACAGCGACTGGCGGGTCGCGCCATGAGCACCGCGGCTGTTGGTGCCGTCCAGACGGCCGTGGCGCTACTCGCGGCAGGCTCACCCATCGCACCGCTGGCGATGGTTTCCATCGGTCGCTCACGGGCGCAAACTGCGCGCGGATCAAGGCGGCGAGGCGGATCGCACGTGTCCGGTGAGAATCAGAGCGTCGGCATCTTATTTGTCTGCATGGGCAATATCTGTCGGTCACCGACCGCCGAAGGCGTGTTTCGGCGGCTGGTGGCCGAAGTCGCACCTGAACTACCGCTGCGGATCGACTCCGCCGGGACGCACGGCTACCACGTTGGTGCGGCGCCAGATCCGCGCAGCCAGGCTGCCGCGCGCCGCCGCGGCATTGACGTGAGCACGCTACGCGCCCGTCGTCTCGTGCGCGCCGACTTCGAACGCTTTGATTACGTGCTGGTGATGGACGAGCGCAACCGCGAGGACGCGCTCGAAATCGCGCCGGCGGAGCATCGGGCGACGCTGCGGCTTCTTCTGGAGTACGCCCCGGCGCTCGGGCGTCTGGAGGTCCCAGACCCGTACTACGGCGGCGAGACGGGCTTCGAGGAAGTGCTCGACCTCGTCGAGGAAGCCTCCCGCGGCCTCCTCGCCGAGTTGCGGAGCAAGGCGCCGCGTTAGGGTGCCGTCCCCGGACCTGCCGAGTGCTCGGCCGGTGCCGGCGCAGGAGCCGGCGCAGGAGCCGGTGCAGGAGCCGGTGCCACCGCCACCGCCAGCGGCGCGACGGCGACGGGCATTGGTGTCGGAACGACGACCGGCGCTGGCGCTGCGACGACCGGTGTCGGCGTCGCGACGATCACGGCCGGCGGAGCCGGGCGCGGCGCGGCCGGCTCCGGCTCGCGCTCAAAGCGTTCCGGCTGCGCGGAAGGCTCCTCGCCGGCCGATGTGACCGGCCGCTCCGTGTGGCGCGGCTCCTCGTACGCCGGCTCGGCGTGGTTCGGCTCGGCGTGGTTCGGCTCGGCGTGTGCGGTCGCGGCGTGTGCGGTCGCGGCGTTGCCGTTCTCGCGCTCGTAGGCCGCGACGTCGAGGACCGGGAAGCGCCCTGAGTCTCCGATCTCCGGAATCTGCTGCTGCTCGTCCGAGCGAGCTTCCGAACGGGTCTCGCCCGCTGCGCCGGCGCCACCGCCACTTCCACCGCGACCGCGACGACGGCCACGGCGACGTCCGCGGCGTTCGCCGGGAGCGCGCTCGCCGCCCTCGGCGGGTTCAGGTCGCGCCTCTCCGGTGCGCTCGGGGCCGCGCTCCTGTGACGACTCGGCGCGCTCGAAGCGTTCAGCCGACGCCGCAACCGGTGCCGGCCGCGGTTCGTTGCGCTGGTCATTGCGAGGTTCGTTGCGCGGTTCGTTGCGCGATTCGTTGCGCGATTCGTTGCGCGATTCGTTGCGCGATTCGTTGCGCGGCTCGTTGCGCGGCTCGCTACGCGATTCGTTGCGAGGCTCGTTGCGCGATTCGTTGCGCGATTCGTTGCGCGGCTCGTTGCGAGGCTCGTTGCGAGGCTCGCTACGCGCGGCGTCCGGCCGGCGCTCGTCGCGACCCCGTCCGCCGTCACCGCGCCCGCCGTCACCGCGCCCGCCGTCGCGGCCACCATCACGCGGTGCCGAGCGCCCGTCGTCACGTCCGCGGCCCTGACGATCACCACGGGGTTCATCGCGGCGACCGCGCTCGCCGCGCTCACCACCGCGACCGCCGCGGCCATCCCGACCGTCGCGGCTGCGATGCTCCGGCCGCCCGCCGCGCTCATCACGCTGCCCATGGCCGTGGGTGCGACCGGCAGGACGCTCATCGCGAGCAGCTCGCCCGGCGTCGCTGCGGTGCGCCGGCGCCGGCGGCGTGCTCGAGCCGAACAACCAGACCCAGATCCGTTTGAAGATTCCTTCGCGGTAGGCCGGGATGGCCGTCGCCGCGGCCACGGCCGCTACCGGCGCGGCGACGACCGGCGCCACTTCGGGAGTCGGCGTCCAGACATTCACCGGGATCGCCGGTGCAGGCTCGGTCGGCATGATCGGCTGAACCGCGGCCGGTTCCGCGACCTTCTTGGGCTCGGCGGCAGGGGTCGCGATCTCGAGCGCCGGCTGCTCGGCCATCTGGTAGCTGGTCACGGCGTTCTCTGGCAGCGCCGTCTCGTCGTCGCGCACGCGGCGCAGCGAGTAGTTCGGTGTCTGCATGTGCGGGTTCGGCACCAGCACGACCTCGACCCGATTGCGCTCCTCGAGCGTGCGCAGCCAGTCGCGCTTCTCGTTGATCAGGAACGTTGCGACTTCCACCGGCAGCTGCGCGATCACCTTGGCGCTGCGGTCCTTGCGGGCCTCCTCGCCGATGATCCGCAGTATCGCGAGCGACAGCGACTCGACGCTGCGGATCGTGCCGATGCCGACGCAGCGCGGGCAGACGATGTGGGTCGACTCGCCGAGCGAGGGCCGCAGCCGCTGCCGTGACATCTCGAGCAGCCCGAAGCGCGAAATGCGGCCGATCTGGATGCGGGCGCGGTCCATCTTGACCGCGTCGCGAATCCGGTCCTCGACCGCGCGCTGATTCTTGGTCGACTCCATGTCGATGAAGTCGATGACGATCAGGCCGCCGAGGTCGCGGATCCGCAGCTGGCGGGCGATCTCGTCGGCCGCCTCGAGGTTGGTGTTGGTCGCGGTGGTCTCGATGTCCGAGCCGCGCGTGGCACGCGCCGAGTTGATGTCGATCGACACCAGCGCCTCGGTGTGGTCGATCACCAGGCTGCCGCCGGAGGGCAGGGTGACCTTGTGCGAATGCGCAGACTCGATCTGGCTTTCGATCTGGAAGCGGGTGAACAGCGGCACGTCGTCGTTGTAGAACTTGAGCTTGCGCTGCGCCTCAGGCGGCATGAAGCGCTGCATGTACTCCTGGCCGCGTTGGTAGGCGCCCTCGTCGTCGCAGAGCACCTCGCCGATGTCGTCGGACAGGTAGTCGCGCAGGCTGCGCGCCACCGCGTCGCTCTCCTGGTAGACGAGGAACGGCGCCTGGCGGTCCTTCGAGGCCGCGTCGATCGCATCCCAGTTGGTGCGCAGGTTGTCGAGGTCCCACTGCAGCTCGGCGGTGCTGCGGCCGACGCCGGCGGTGCGCACGATCGCGCCCATGCCGTCGGGGATGACGAGGCCCTCCATCGCCTCGCGCGTCAGATCGCGATCCTCGCCCTCGATGCGGCGCGAGACGCCGCCGGCGCGGGGGTTGTTCGGCATCAGCACGAGGAAGCGGCCGGCGAGGCTGATGAAGGTGGTCAGCGCCGCACCCTTGTTGCCGCGCTCTTCCTTCTCGACCTGGACGACGATCTCCTGACCCTCGTTCAGCAGTTCGCGGATGTTCATGCGCCCGCCCTGCGGCTGGGCCTTGAACCACTCCTTCGACACTTCCTTGAGCGGCAGGAAGCCGTGGCGCTGCGCGCCGTAGTCGACGAAAGCGGCCTCTAGACTGGGCTCGACCCGGGTGATCCGGCCCTTGTAGACGTTGGCCTTCTTCTGTTCCTTGGACGGGATCTCAATCGACAGGTCGTAGAGCTTCTGTCCATCAACGAGGGCGACGCGCAGCTCTTCGGCCTGCGTCGCATTGATCAGCATTCTCTTCATTTGCCCCTACTTGGGTATCAGCGGGGCCAATGCTCGGGATGCGCTGTCTCCGGATCGGAGCGTCGCGAATGATGCGAGGCGGGAGCGGGTCGTGGATGGGAAACCTTCAGCCATCTTCAGAATCGCGGGCGCGTCCAGGGTCTTCGGACCTACCTGACGACGCACCCTGCCTGCAGTCCTTCATGAGCCCGTTGACCGGTCTACGCGGGGCACCACGTTCCTGTGGCCCTTCCGCGGGCGGCTCGGCGCCGCACATCCAAGTCATCGGCCGAACGATGATCCGATCACCCGAGACGGGGGATGGCGGACCAACTAATATGCGGTCGCCGCAACGCACACCGCCGACCGGACCCGGAAGGATCCCAAGGTTGGGCGACTCGAGATGCGAGAACCGCGCTGAGGCGGCGACCACGAAACGCTTCGCGTTGTCATGCGTCGCACGCCTACGGACCGAAAAGCTACCAGATCTCTGCCGGTAAATCAATGTCTTACGATTCGAAAGCCGCCACCCCGCCGGAGACCAGCAAGGTCAGCCACGTGGCCGTCATCGCCGACGACGACGGTCAGCGGCTCGACAACTGGCTGCTGCGGGCCCTGAAGGGGGTGCCGAAGTCGCGCGTCTACCGGCTGCTGCGCAAGGGCGAGGTCCGCGTCAACGGCAAGCGCGCCAAGCCTGAGACGCGCCTCGCGACCGGCGACGACATCCGCCTGCCGCCGGTGCGGGCGGCGGACCCGGCCGCGCCGCAGCGGGTGCCGCAGAGCCTCATCGCCACCGTCGAGGCGGCGATCGTGCACTCGGACCGCGATCTGCTGGTGGTCGCCAAGCCGGCCGGCCTAGCCGTCCACGGCGGTAGCGGCCTGTCCTTCGGGATCATCGAGGCGCTGCGGGCCTCGCGCCCGACCGAGACTCTCGAACTCGTCCACCGCCTCGACCGCGACACCAGCGGACTGCTGCTGGTGGCGCGCAACCGCACGGCGCTGCGCGCGCTGCACGGCCTGCTGCGCGAAGGGCTGGTCGAAAAGCGCTACCTCGCGCTGGTGCAGGGCCCATGGAACCTCGGCACGAAGACCATCCACGCGCCGCTCGCGACCCGCGCCCGGCAGGGCGGGCAGCGGGTCGTCAAAGTGGCGGAGTCCGGCAAGGAATCGGACACGACCTTCGTGCCGGTGGATTTCTTCGGTCCGCGCGCAACGCTGATGGAGGTCAGCCTCGGCACCGGCCGCACCCACCAGATTCGCGTCCACGCGGCGCACGCCGGCCATCCGGTGGCCGGCGACGACAAGTACGGCAACCGCGACTACAACGCCGAAATGCAGGCGCTCGGCCTCAAGCGCCTGTTCCTGCACGCGCAGTCTCTGACGTTCGAGTGGCCGGGTTCCGGCAAGACCTTCGCGGTGAATCAGCCGCTGCCGCCGGAGCTCGCGCAGGTGCTCGAGGCGCTCGGGGCGACGCGGCGCCGCAAGGATCGCCGCCGATGAACGCCACCGACCAGCTGTTCGCCAACAACCGGGCGTGGGCGCGCGCGATCCAAGAGCGCGACCCGGAGTTCTTCCAGAAGCTGACGCGCCAGCAGTCGCCGCCGTATCTGTGGATCGGCTGCGCCGACAGTCGCGTGCCGGCCAACGAGATCGTCGGGCTGCTGCCCGGCGAGCTATTCGTGCACCGCAACGTCGCCAACGTCGTCGTGCACACCGACCTCAACTGCCTGTCGGTGATCCAGTACGCGGTGGACGTGCTGAAGGTCGGCGACGTGATCGTCTGCGGCCACTACGGTTGCGGCGGCGTGCTCGCCGCGATGCAGAGCCGCCGCCTCGGGCTGATCGACAACTGGCTGCGGCACATCCAGGACGTGATGCGCCGGCACGAGGGCCTGCTCGCGGTCATGGCCGACGAGGCTGCGCGCGCACGCCTGCTGTGCGAACTCAACGTCGTCGACCAGGTGATCAACGTCTGCCAGACGACGATGGTGCAGGGCGCGTGGGAGCGCGGCCAGCCGCTGGTTGTGCACGGCTGGATCTACGACATCGCCGACGGCCTGCTGCACGACCTGTCGATCGGCGTCGGACCCGGTGACTCGCTCGACGCCTGCTACCGCCGGGCGCTGGACGCCGCCGCGGTGCGGGCGACCGCCGCGCTCAGCGCGCCGCGAGCGGGCTGAGGCCGGCGCGGGCCAGCGCGCCGGCGAGCCAGACGAGCGGCAGGCCGACGAGGCCGGTCGGATCCTCGCTCTCGATCGCCTCGAACAGCGCCACGCCGAGCCCCTCGGAGCGAAAACCGCCGGCGCAGTCGAGCGGCTGGTCGAGCGCGACGTAGCGCGCGATCTCGTCGGCGCCGAGGTGGCGGAAGTGCACACGGGTGAGATCGGTGTGGCTCTCGAGCGTCAGGCCGTCGGCGTGCACGACCGCGACCGCGGTGTGAAACACCACCGTTGTGCCGCTCGCGGCGGCCAGCTGCTCGCGCGCCCGCGCAGCGCTCCCCGGCTTGCCGAGCGCGCGACCCTGGCAGTCGGCCACCTGGTCCGAGCCGATGATCACGCTGGCCGGATGGCGCCCGGCAACCGCCGCGGCCTTGGCGCGTGCGAGCCGCTGCGCCTGCGCCCCGGGGAGCTCGCCCGGCAGCGGCGCCTCCTCGACGCCCGGCGCCTCCGCGGTAAACGGCAGCCGCAGCCGCTCGAGCAGCAGGCGCCGATAGGGGGAGGTGGAGGCGAGGATCAGGGGGGCTTTGTCGGCTGGCATCGCGATTCCCGATAGGGCGGCGCATCAAGTCTTGCAAATCAACGCGTTGCGGCGGGATTTGCTTTGACAGCGCCGAGGGTCGTCACTATGATACGCGGCCCTATGCCGAGGCCCCTTGAAGACCCGCTGGACGTGGGGCAGCTCGCTGCCCAGCGTACCCGGCTCGACCGCGAATTCCCGATCGACGGGTTCGCGCGGCTGCGCGACAGTCTGGCACGGCCGGACGGTCGCGCCGCGGTGCAATTCCGCTTCCATGCGGCCGGCGCCTACCCCGCGCTTGAGGGCGCCGTGCGGGCCACGGCCTGGCTCGTGTGCCAGCGCTGCCTGCAGCAGTTCGAGGCGGCACTCGAGTCGCCGGTGCGGGTGGCCTTCGTCGGCCGCGACGCTGAGGCCGGACGGGTGCCGGACGAGTACGACGCGGTGACGGCGCCGGGCGGGCGGATCCAGCTCACCGAGTTCGTCGAGGAAGAGTTGCTGCTGGCGTTGCCGCTCGTGCCGATGCACGCGACGCCGGCTGAATGCGCGCTGAAGCTCGCTGAAGAGGCGCAGGTGGAGACGGACAACGATGCGCCGCCGGCGGCGCCGGCGCAGCCGGTCAGGCGGCCGTTCGCGGACCTGCGCGAGCTGATGAAGCGCGGATAGTCGGATTTAGATTTAAGGAGCACAGACCATGGCCGTTCAGAAGAGCAGAAAGACGCCGTCCAAGCGCGGCATGCACCGGTCGCATGACCACCTGTCGACGCCGGCGCTGTCGGTGGACCCGACCTCCGGCGAGACGCACCTGCGTCACCGCGTCAGCCGCGACGGCTACTATCGCGGCAAGAAGGTCATCGACACGCCGGTCACTTCGACCGAGGAGTAAGCGGCGCGCCGGCGCAGCCGCACGTGCCGTCCCGGGTCCGCATTGCCGTCGACGCGATGGGCGGCGATCTCGGACCGCGGGTCTGCGTGCCGGGCGCCGTCGAGACGCTCGCTACGCTGCCGGACGTCGAGCTGGTGCTGGTCGGGCGGCCCGAGTTGATCGCGGCCGAGCTGGCGCGGCTGCCGACCTACGATCGCGAGCGCATCTCGGTCCGCGCCGCGAGCCAGGTCGTCGAGATGAGCGAGACGCCGCGCCAGGCGATCCGCGGCAAGAAGGACTCCTCGATGCGCGTCGCGCTCGATCTGGTCGCACGTGGCGAGGTCGCGGCCTGCGTCAGCGCCGGCAACACCGGCGCGCTGATGGCCAGCGCGCACTTCGTGCTCGGCATGATCGCCGGCGTCGAGCGTCCGGCGATCATCGCGCGGATCCCGGCCGAGGGCGGCCACACCTATATGCTCGATGTCGGCGCTAACTCCGAGGCAACCGCCGAACAGCTGCGCCAGTTCGCGGTGATGGGGGCGGTGGTCGCCGCCGATCTCTCGGCGCGGCCGAAGCCGCGCGTCGGGCTGCTCAACATCGGCAGCGAGGACATGAAGGGCGACGCGCTGGTGCAGGCCGCCGACGAGCTGCTGATCGTCTCGCGGCTCAACTACGTCGGCTTCGTCGAGGGCGACGACATCTTCACCGGCGCGGTCGACGTCGTGGTGACCGACGGCTTCACCGGCAACGTCGCGTTGAAGACCATGGAAGGCCTCGCGCGGATGATCGGCGGTACGCTGCGCAGCGAGTTCACGTCGAGCCCATGGCGCAAGCTCGGCGCGCTCGCCGCGTCGCCCGCGCTCGCCGGCGTCAAGATGACGCTCGACCCGAGGCGTTACAATGGCGCCAGCATGGTCGGGCTGGCCGGCGTCGTCATCAAGAGCCACGGTGGCGCCGACGCCACCGCGTTCGGCCACGCGCTGCGCGTCGCGAGCGTCGAGGCGCGCACCGGCGTGCCGTCGCAGATCAGCGCGGAACTCAAAGCACAGGCGGCCTGACATGTACTCACGCATCGCCGGAACCGGACGCTACCTGCCCGAGAAGGTGCTGACCAACGCCGACCTCGAGAAGATGGTCGACACGACCGACGAGTGGATCCGCTCGCGGACCGGCATTTCGCGCCGGCACATCGCCGGACCGGACGACACCACTTCGTCGATGTCCACCGAGGCGGCGCGCCGCGCCATGGAGATGGCCGGCGTCGGTCCCACCGACGTCGACTTCGTGGTGGTCGGCACCACCACCCCGGACGTGCTGTTTCCGAACGTCGCGACGCTGGTGCAGGCGAACCTCGGGATCCACGACACGCCGGCGTTCAGCCTGGAGACGGCCTGCAGCGGCTTCGTCTATGCGCTCTCGATCGCCGACAAGTTCATCCGCCTCGGTGACGCCAAGTGCGCGCTCGTGGTCGGCGCCGAGTGCATCACGCGGCTGGTGGACTGGAGCGACCGCCAGACCTGCGTGCTGTTCGGCGACGGCGCCGGTGCCGTGGTGCTGAAGGCGTCGGAGGAACCCGGCATCCTGACCACGATCATGTCGGCCGATGGCCAGTACAAGGACCTGCTGAGCTACCCCTACGGCGTCTCGCGCGGCTTCGACAAGCTGCGCTCGGGCGCGCCGGCGGCGATCCAGATGAAAGGCAACGAGGTCTTCAAGGTCGCGGTCAACACGCTGTCGCGTCTCGTCGACCAGACGCTCGCCAAGGCCGGCGTCGACCAGGCGGCGATCGACTGGCTGATCCCGCACCAGGCGAACCTGCGCATCATCCAGGCGGCGGCCAAGAAACTCGGTCTGCCGATGAAGCAGGTGGTGGTGACGGTGCAGGACCACGGCAACACGTCGGCGGCGTCGATTCCGCTGGCGCTCGATACGGCGGTACGCGACGGCCGCATCAAGCGCGGCCAGACGCTGCTGCTCGAGACCTTCGGCGGCGGCTTTACCTGGGGCTCGGCGCTGGTCCGCTACTGACGGACGGCCGCAGCCTCAGGCCAGGGCCTTGCGCGGCCGCTGTACCCGCAGGCGCCACGTCTCGGTCGGATCCCAGCCGACCGACCGCTCGGCCAGCAAGATCTTCGGCGGCAGGCTCCGGCTCTGGGCGCGCAGGTGCGGGTCACGGACGCGCTGCTGCCAGACGGCGTGGGGATCCCATCCTGACGGGGACAGGTCATCGAGACCCGGTGGCGAGGCCACCGGTGTCGAGACTGGGCGATCCATGCGCAATTCTCCCCGTCGATCAGATCTTTATCGTATGCGCAGAATAGGGTATGAACGTTACGCCGGAATGTGCCCGAAGTCACAGTTTCATGGCGATTCAATGTCGTTAATGCGCAACAGATGGGTTCAGGTGCTGGCGGGGGTGGCGACGCTGCTCGCGGCTTCCCTGGCGCTCGGCGCCTCACTGCCGCTGCCTGCGGAGGGCGATCTCGTCGGCGATTATGCGGAAATCGCGGCCACCCGCGAGGACACGCTGATCGACATTGCGCGCCGCAGCAGCCTCGGCTACGAGGAGGTCGTCAACGCCAACCCGGGCGTTGATCCCTGGTTGCCCGGAGAGGGTACCGTGGTACGGCTGCCACTGCGGCGGGTGCTGCCGGACGCTCCCCGCGAGGGCATCGTCGTCAACCTGCCGGAGCACCGGCTCTACTACTACCCACCGGCCAAGCCCGGCGAGCCGCGCGTCGTCGTCACCTACCCGGTCAGCGTCGGCAAAATGGACTGGTCCACGCCGCTCGGCCTCACCAAGGTGGCCTCGAAGATCAAGGATCCGCCCTGGTACCCACCGGAGTCGGTGCGCGCCGAGCACGCGGCGCACGGCGACATGCTGCCGAAGATGATCCCCGCCGGCCCCGACAACCCGCTCGGCCTGTTCGCGATGCGACTCGCGATCCCCGGTGGCTCGTATCTGATCCACGGCACCAACAAGCCGGCCGGCGTCGGCATGCAGGTGACGCACGGCTGCATGCGCCTCTACCCGGAGCACATCGAGGAGCTGTTCAAGATGGTCGCGGTCGACACCCCGGTGCGCCTGGTCAACCAGCCGCACAAGGTCGGCTGGAGCGAGGGGCAGCTGTACGTGGAGGTCCATCCGCCGCTCGAGGCCACCTCGAGCGCGGTGATCGAACCGGACCGCAGCTCGCTCGCGCGGCTGGTCGCCAACGCTGTGCGGCTGCGCCCGGCGCCGGTGCTCTGGGCGCGCGCCGAGACCGCCTTCGAGCAGGCGCAGGGCATCCCGGTCGCGGTCACCGAGGTGTCCGGTACCGCGCTCGCGAGTCGCTGAGACGCGCTCGGCCGCGCTGCTCGCGTGACGCCGTGACCCGCTGGATCGCACTGCTGCGCGGGGTGAACGTCGGCGGCCACCGGCTGCTGCGGATGAAGGAGCTGGTGACGCTGCTCGAGCACGATGGCTTCGAGCAGGTGCGCAGCTACGTCCAGAGCGGCAACCTCGTGTTCCGCGCCGCGCGCGGCGGCGCCCGCGCGCACGCCGACCGGGTCCAGCGCTGCGTCAGCGAGCGCTACGGCTTCGCGCCCGAGGTGCTGGTGCTGAGCGGCCGCGCGCTGGCACGTGCCGTCGCCGCCAATCCCTTCGCGGCCGCGGCGCGCGCGCCGCAGGCGGTGCACCTCTTGTTCCTCGCCGCCGCGCCCCGCGCGCCGGACCTCGCGGCACTGCGCGCGCTCGCGACCCACGGCGATCGCTTCGCGCTCACCGGCAAGCTGTGCTACCTGCACACGCCGCGCGGCCTCGGCGTCTCGAAGCTCGCGGCGCGCGCCGAGCGGCTGCTCGGCGTGGCCGCTACGGCGCGCAACTGGCGCACCGTCACCGCGCTGCTCGGCATGCTGCGCGATGCCGCCTGAGCCCGCGCTGCGCCGACGAGTCGCTAGGGTGCGACGACACGCCGCCAGCGCCGCAGCACCGCGCCGTTCTCGAGATAGACGAGCCCGTCGTCCGTGAACACGAACTGCTGGCCACTTGCGGCGCTGAGCTTGAGCGCGCCGGCGTCGCGGCTCGCGGCAAACTCCCGCAGTCCCTCCCACAGCGGCCGATGGGATGCCGACGGCCCCGCCGGCGACTCGCTGAACTGCGACACGTCGTCGTAGCCGTAGCGGAAGCTGAGGCCCTCGATCACGAAGTGGCCGAGAAAGACGCTGGTGCGCGCACCGTCCGCGTGGCTGCGGTCACGCAGGACCGTGGTGATGGTGCCGTCCAGCAGCGTGAAGCGACCGTCGACCACCGGCGGCCGCAGCAGCTTGCCGTCGATGCGCCATTCGGCGAGCGCGTAGACGCCGCTCGCGCGGCGGGCGATCTCGGCCGAGCGGAGTTCGTCCGCGCCGGCGCCGAGCGGCGCGGCGAGCGTCGCGCAAAGCAGCGCGCGCGCGGCCGTTGATGCGGCGGTGATCGTCGGCGGCATGGCAGGTCTTCGCGGGTTGAGGCAGGCAGCGTAGCGGATGGCGCGCCGCGGCGCGTGCCGGCGCCGGCCGTCGCAGTGCCGTCAGTCCGATGGTGTGACTCCGCATCCGACCCATCGCCCGCGGGGTCAGGCAGTTGGCGCGATCGACGTCCCCGCCGGAGCCTGGGCCGGTGCGTGCCGCTACCGGGCAGTGCCTGCCTGCGTGGGATCAAGCAGCTTAAGGCCGCGGAAACGTCGGAAGTCACTGTCGGTCGAGCACAGCGTTGCGCCGTGCTCGACGGCGAGGGCCGCAAGCGCCGCGTCCGCCACAAGCGGTCCGCTCACCTGCGCGTCGACGACCTGCGCCTGCAAGATCTCCCAGAACCGGTCGCCCGCTCCAACGACCGCCACGTTCGGGCGCTCGAGCCAGGAGCTGACGATTCCGCAGGCGTCGGGACCCGACAACGGCTGGCGCACGGCCCGGGAGTTCGTCGCGATGCGCACAAATGCGAGCAGTGTCTGCCACGGCAGAGCGACCGTTTCTTCGGAGTTGAGCGTCGCGTCGAGCCACGGACGGCAAGCCGCGTGGCGCGGCGAGTTGCTGTCGTAGGCGTAGAGGAGAATATTTGCGTCGAGCAGTTTCACCGCTGCCGAGGACCTTCGACCTCATCGAGGAGCGCGCCGACGTTGTCATAGGACAACCCCGGCAACGGACCACCCAGATTCCGCGGTTCGACCCGAAACGGAGGGAGCGCCTTGACGGCTCTGCGTTGTGCGAGTGCCGCGCGCAGATGTTCGTTCACCACGGCCTTGAACGGTCGACCGCTGCGCCGCGCCTCGGCTTGCAGCCGCGCCGCCACATCCTCGTCAAGCGTCAGCGTCGTCCTCATGTCATGATGCTATTCTGTGAGCATCATGATGTCTACCGGCGCCGGAGGCCGCACCGTTGGGGTCAAGTGCGCACTAACCCGGACCAAAGAAAAAGCCGCGGGACGGCCCGCGGCTTTTCTTGGACGTCACGCGACCGTCGATCGGCCGCGTCTGCCCTCGGCAGGACTTACTTCGAGACCGACTTCTTGAACATGCGGTCGATCTTCTCGTTCGTCGCGTCGCAGCACTGCTGACTCGCCTGGGCAGCCGAGGCCGCAGCGTCCGCCTTGCTCTGCGCCTGCTGCGCAGCCGTCTGGGCGGCCTGAGCGGCGCGCGCGGCGCTGTCGGCAGCCGCCTTCGCGCTGTCCTGGCTCGACGCCAGCTTGCTGACCTGCGACTTGAGGTCGTCGATCTGCGACTGGATCGGCTTCAGGTCCGTGCAACCTGCGGCAAACATCACGCAGAGCGCAGCCGCGCCAACCGTGAGCATCTTGGTCATGAATAGCTCCCTTCTTCTTGCTAACAACTAAGGACTCGCCGCGACCGATCTTCGATCGGGCGGGGTACGCGGCGCACGCGCCACTTCGGCTGGGAAATTTACCTGATTACGTCACGTCGCACCATCCGCATCGCAGCGTCTCCCTTTGCAGACAGGACATCTGTTCGCGCGCGCACATACGCGCGTACGCAATCTGAACGCGCGCTGAACGATCGATGTGGTGACGCGCGTGATGGCGGTGCGCGCCTGACGCGCGTGCGCAGCGCGCGCGACGATCGCGTGCAGCGCATCGCGAGCGGCAGACACTGCAGGTGACAGCGCGCGCGGGGCGCGGGCGCGGGAATCCAACACGTCGGCACCGCGCGGCATCGCGGGCGCGTCGCCGCAGGGTCAGGACGCGCCAGCCGAGGCGGCCGACCGAACGATTTTGGCGATGGGAGTTGCCAGAACCCAGAGACTGGATATAATCACAGTTCGCTGTATACCCATACAGGTACCGCCATGACCGACCTGACTCCCCGCCAGCGCCAGATCCTCGACTTCATCCGTGAGCAGGTGGAGGAGTCCGGCATGCCGCCTACCCGGGCGGAAATCGCCACCGCCCTCGGCTTCAAGTCGGCGAACGCCGCCGAGGAGCATCTGAAGACCCTGAAGCGCAAGGGCGTCATCGACCTCGTGCCAGGGGCCTCGCGGGGCATCCAGATCAAGGACGCGCTACGCGACCAGCTGGGGCTGCCGCTGATCGGCCGGGTGGCCGCCGGCCGCCCGATCCTCGCCGAGGAGCACATCGAGGGCCGCTTCCAGGTGGACCCGAAGCTCTTCAACCCGCGCCCGCACTACCTGCTCAAGGTGCAGGGCATGTCGATGAAGAACATCGGCATCATGGATGGTGACCTCGTCGCCGTGCACCGCACGCCGGAGGTTCGCAACCGCCAGATCGTCGTCGCGCGCCTCGAGAACGAGGTGACCGTGAAGCGCTACCGCCAGGAAGGCTCGGTCGTGTGGCTGCTGCCCGAGAACGCCGACTTCGAGCCGATCCGCGTTGACCTCAAGGAGCAGTCGGTGCTGATCGAGGGCGTCGTCGTCGGCGTCCTGCGCCGCGGCAACAAGACCGAGTTCCTGCAGTAGCGACTGCTTTCGCAGTGTCGACGGGCAGCCACACCAATGAATGCGTCACTTGATGCGCTGCTCGCGAACGCGACGCTCTGGCGGGCGCGCGGCGCCGCGCAGCCCGGCGACGCCGCTGACCGGCCGCACCTCGCGACCGGCTGGCCGAAGCTTGATGCCGAACTGCCGGGGCGCGGCTGGCCGCTCGGCACGCTGATCGAGCTCTTGCTACCGGAGACCGGTGCCGGCGAGCTCTCGCTGCTGCTGCCCGCACTCGGCACGCTCGCCGCCGAGCCCATCGCCGCCGAGCGGCGCTGGCTGGCGTGGATCGCGCCGCCGCACGCGCCATACCCGCCGGCGCTGGCCCAGAGCGGCATCCGCCCGGACCGCCTGCTGCTGGTCAGTGCCGAGAAGACCCCGGACCGCCTCTGGGCCATCGAGCAGGCGCTGCGCTCGGGCAGCTGCGCCGCGGTGCTCGCCTGGCTTGATGCCGCGGACGACCGCTGGCTGAGGCGCCTGAAACTCGCGGCCGAGACCGGCCGCACGCTCGCGGTGCTGCTGCGGCCCGCACGCCGCCGCGCGAGCGCCTCGCCGGCGAGCCTGCGGCTTGCGCTCGAGCCGACGCCGACCGGCCTTGACCTCTGGGTGCTGAAGAGTCGCGGCCGGGGGCCGGTGCGCGTGCACGACGTGTTCGGGGCCTAAGGCGTCCGGGCGATGCGTCCCGCGGCGCGCAGCAGAACGGGCACCCGGCCGGACGGTGGCCGGACCGGCGATCTTTTCGAGGCGCCGCGCGTCGCGCTGGCGCGCCCGGCGCCGGTCGTGCCGGTGCCGCGCTCGCGGCCTGTGCCGCGACAGCTGTGGCTCGCGATCCGCCTCTGCGCGCTGCCGCTCGTTGCCCTGCCGCGCGCTGCCGAGGGCGCCTGGGCGGTGGTCGAGACTGAGGGGCCTGCCCGCCTGCTGGTCGCCGCCAACGCCGCTGCTGCCCGGTTCGGGCTCGCCGCCGGCCAGAAGCTGAACGCCGCCCGCGCGCTCGCGCCGCGGCTCGAAGTGGCCGAGCGCAACCGGTCGTTGGAGGCGCGCCACCTCGAGCGGCTGGCCCGCTGGGCCACGAGCCTCACGCCGCTGGTCAGCCTCGAGCCGCCGGACGGGCTGCTGCTCGAGGTGCAGGGCAGCCTGCGGCTGTTCGGCGGCATCGAGGTGCTGATGCGCCACGTCGCGGCCGAGCTGGATGCGCGCCGCGAGTCCTTCACGCTCGCCGCGGCGCCGACGCCGCGCGCGGCGACCTGGCTCGCGCGCGCGGCGCACGGCACCGTGATCCAGTCGGTCGCGACGCTCGCCGGCGCGCTCGGCCGGCTGCCGCTCGCGGTCACCGGCTGGCCGGCGCGCACGCTCGAGGACTGCGCGCGACTCGGGCTCGCGACGCTCGGCGAGCTGCGACGCCTGCCGCGCGACGGTCTCGCGCGGCGCTTCGAGCCGCCGCTGCTCGGTGCGCTCGACCAGGCCTTTGGCCTCACGCCCGCGCCGCGCCGGCGCCACCTCGCGCCGGAGCGCTTCGAGGAGCGGGCGGAGCCTGCCGCCGAGCTCGAGAGCGTCGCCGCGCTCGAGCCCTGGTGCGGGCAGCTGCTCGAGCGGCTCGGCCAGTTCCTGCGGGTTCGCGATGCCGGCGTCGCGGCGCTCGCCTTCACGCTCGTGCACCGCGAGCAGAAGCCGAGCTGTGTGCGGCTCGGCCGCGCGCTGCCGGCCGCCGATGCCGGCGAGTGGCGCGGCCTGCTCGCCGAGCGCCTCAACCGGGTCCAGCTGCCGGCGCCGGTGCGCGCGATCGTGCTGCGCTCCGGCGTCGCGGTCCCGGTGCAGGGTCTGAGCGCGACGCTGCCCGGCTGCGGCGGCAGCGGCCCGGCAGCCGGCGCCTTCCTGCTGCTCGACCGGCTGCGGGCGCGCCTCGGCGAGGCGGCCGTCAGCGGCGTCTGCCTCGTGCCCGAGCACCGCCCCGAGGCCGCCTTCCGGCGCGTGCGCCCGGAGCCGGCCACCGGGCGCGCGCCGCTCGGGAGGGCCGCGGCGCTGCCGGCCGAGCCGCGGCCGCTGTGGCTGCTCGGCGCG
>JANYAE010000103.1 GCA_025355105.1 Pseudomonadota bacterium
ACCGGAGCGGAAGCGACGATCGGTCATTCGGCGGCGGCCGCCGGAGTTCGATCGTCCGATCACGGTGCCGGTCCTCCGGACGCCAGGATCAGGATGCCGGCTCGACCAGCCGACCGCCGGCGGTGTGTGGTCGGCCGGCCAACTGCTGCAATCGGCCTGCGGCCCCGGACGAAGGCGTGCCTACGGCCTCCGCGGTGCGACAATCGCGTCGCGAATCGCCGCCTGCGGCGTGCCGGTCTCGAGCTGGACGGCGCCATCGTGGATCCGGATGCCGAGCCGATCCCACAGGCTAGCGAGGCTCGGCGCTGACGGCGTGTCGCGCATGGCGCGGTAGCTCTCTACGAGCACCGACGTGCCGGTCGCCGCATCGCCGGTTTCGAAGACACGCTCGATCGCCCAGCGGGAACCCATTCCGCCGCTGTCGCCGAGGACGGCGCGCAGCGCGTCCTGTAGGCCGCGCCGGTTCCCGGAGCGCTCGTGAATCGCGACGTCGGCTGCGAGGCAGAAGACCGCGCCGCCCCAGTACGTCCTGCCCCAGGTATGCGTATGGTCGAGGCCCTGATCGCCTGCCGCCGGCATGCCCTTCGGCATGGCCTCGACATCCTCCTGCCACAGTTCGCGCGCGTCCAGATTGCCGGCCTGGACGCGCGCGATGCCCTCAACGTAGGTGGCTAACCCCTCCGCCAGCCAGGCATGCGCTTCGCCGACCTCGGGCAGCGCGAGATGGGTCATCTCGTGGACCAGGACCCAGTCCGCGAACAGCTCGGAACGCGTGACCTCTCGACCGACGGTCAGGCGGATACCCGGCTCCGGCGCGACGAACGCCTGGCCATGACGGACGCCATGGCCGTCAACAGTCGTGATCCGCAGCTCCGCCGACGGCACCGGGAAGCGACCGTAGTAGCCGACGACGATCTTCGCAGAGCGGCGAACCCACTCGATGATTTCGTCCGGCGGAAGTTCCAACGAGGCGGGGTCTAGACGCACGTGCAGCCGAGCACCGGCCACGATGACGTCGTTCTCAATGGGTATACGGGCGCCTGCGGCATCACTTGAGCGCGCGCCGGAGGAGGGGAACGCCCACGCGAAGGCGATCAGCAGCACAAGGCACCGGCGGAGCGCTTCGGGCGGTCGGCGCCCGCTGATCGATGCGCCAGCGCGTTGGTGGAACGCGGCCGTGAATCTGCTGCCGTCAGTTCGGCCGCTTGAGCGGTGGGATGGGGGCGGCGCCCCCATCCCCGGACGCCGATCGATGACCGATCAGCCCTTCTTCGCTTTGGCCTTGGCTGCGTCGCAGTCCTTGGCCGTCATCTCGAGAAAGCCCTTGCCCTTGCACGAGTTCTGACCCTTGCACGAGTTGGCGGCCGACTTGCACGCCGACGTTCCCTTGCACGAGTTGACGCCGTCGCAATGCATCTTCGCTTCCTCAGCGGCGGCCGTCGTCAGCGGCGCGGTGCTGAACAGCAGTGCAGCCGCGGTAGCGATCGCCGCCCCGGACAGGCTCTTGGCAGTGGACATGGAAACCCCCTTCTTGGGTTGATGAGAATCAGGCTTCTTCGCGGTCGCGACTCTGGAAAGTCGCGGGCCACGAGGATACGACCGGAGCGGAGTCGGAATTATTACGTTTCAGCAGGATCAACGACCACAGCGCTGCTGCGATGCAGCAGCACGCTGTTGTGTTGCATCGCGGAGGCTGCGGCACCGGGACGCAGTCCCGATCGTTCGCGAAAAGGATCGGAGCGCCGTACGCGCGTCTGCTCTGCGCCGCGGTGTCCGCCTCGCCGCCGAGGGTGAGCGACATCCGATGCGAACGCACCAGTACGCGCACGTCGGGGTCGCGAGCGATGCGTCCGATCACCGATGGCCGCATGCGCAGCGCGCGCTCGCCGCCGTCGCCGTTGGTGTCGCCGCTGAACGTGACCCAGGTGCCGGCGCTTGCGACGCGGTATGCGCTCGCCGCTGGCATCGTGGAGCTGCCGGATCTCGCCGTGGCGGAGCTTGAGGTCGTGCGGCTCGAGCCGGTAGACGTCAGACCGCGGCGCGCTCGCGCAGCCAGCGAGTTAGCGATGGAGGCCACGCGGCGCGTCGAACAGTGCATTCGCCAGGCGGCTGGTCGAGGGAAACGCGCCTTTGCCGGCGGGATCGTACAACGGCAGCGGCGCCGCGCGGTTCTCGAAAAAGGACGACTTCACGAGCGCGGGGAGGCCGGCCGTGTGATCGACGTGCGGGTGAGTGAGCAGCATGGTCGCGAGCGGTGCGCATGTCGCGCCGCTTTGCCCGAAGCGCAGTGCTGAGCCGCCGCCCGCGTCGATGAGCACCGTGGGCCTGCCGCCGGACCAGAGCAGGTAGCTGCTGGAGGCGCGCTGGTCCCGGAGCTCCGGCTCGCCGGGGCCGAGCACCTACAGCGCCGTGCCGCGCGGATCGCAGTGCGCTGGGGGCTCTGCGCGCGCCACGATCAGAGCTCTCGCGCACAGCGCGAACATGACGGCGCTGACGGCCAAGCTCAACCTGCGCGGCCTGCGCCCGCACTGGCCGTCACTGCGCGTCAGACCGGCTCAGGCCGATGCCCGCCTCGCGAGCGGCGCCAGCAGCCGATCGAGCGACAGGCTGCCTGCCCCGGCGATAGCCAGCCAAAGGAAGATAGCGAGGTAGGCGGTCTCATCGAAGCTGAGCAGCGACTCAAGCGAGTCCACCTGATCCCACTTCGCGGAGCGGATGGCGACGATCATCGTCACGCCGAGGGCGCCGGCCGAGATCCGCGTCAGCAAGCCCACGAGCAGGAAGAGTCCGCCGACTAACTCGACTCCCGAAACGAACGGCGTCAGGAGCTGCGGGAAGGGAATACCCCAGCTGACGAAGTTCTCGGTAATCTGCGGCAGGTTCTGGAGTTTGCCCCAGCCGCTCCACAGGAACACCCAGCCGACGGTGATGCGCGCGAACAGCGGCCCGAGCCACGTCAGATGGCCGGCGGTCCGCTCCGGCCAGCCGATCAGCCCGTCGATCAGCTTCTTCATGGTAAACCTCGCCTCTGTCGTTGACGGGCCGCAGCCCAAAGCGGAGGGACGCTAAGCGGCACACCGAGGTAGCCATGGCGCCGTTGAAAGTTCCAGCCGGGTGCCGCGACTGCCGGACACCCGCCGACCTGCGGGGCTAGCGGAGTTGACTGTCCTTGCTGCCGCGTCGGTTGTAGCCGCTGAAATGCTTGGCCTCGGCGTCGGCGGAAGCCTGGCAGGGGACGCAAAGCCGTACGCCAGGGATCGCGACGCGCCGGGCTTCCGGAATCACGTCGCCGCAGCCGTCGCAGTGCGTCGCGCCTGGACCGGACGGCAACCGCTGCTGAGCGCGCTTGATGCCGTCCTTGACGGTGGCATCGATCTGATCCTGAACGGCACCGTCGCCGGCCCAACCTGTCGCCACGAGCGTACTCCCAACTGAGTACCCGAAGGATAGGGCTCCACCGGGCGCGTGGAAAGGGGCCTCCGGCTCCCGGCCGTAACGCGCGGGTCGGCGCCCGCTCGGCAATCGCAGCGATCGCCGAGGGCCGCCTGCCGCTGTCGCAACCGCAACGCGGCTCAGCTATGGCCGCAGGCGGTAGCCCGTCCGGAAGATCCACGCGGTGGTCGCGACGCAGGCGCAGAGAAAGACGCCGATCATCGCAAGGCTGAGGCGGATGTCCACGTCCGTCATGTCGAAGAAGCTCCAGCGAAAGCCGCTGATCAGGTACACGACTGGGTTCACCAGCGCCACCTTCTGCCAGAACGGCGGCAGCATCGTGATGGAGTAGAAACTGCCACCGAGGAAGGTCAGCGGCATGACGACCAGCATCGGCACGAACTGCAGCTGCTCGAAGCTGTCCGCCCAGATTCCGAGAATGAAGCCGAACAGGCTGAACGTGATCGCGGTCAGCGCCAGAAACAGCAGCATTGCGGCCGGATGCGCGATCTCGAAGGGCACGAAGACGCGGGCGGTCGCGAGAATCAGCATGCCGAGAATCATCGACTTGCTGGCCGCCGCGCCGACGTAGCTCACGACGATCTCGACGTACGACACCGGCGCCGACAGCACTTCGTAGATCGTGCCGGTGAACTTCGGGAAGTAGATGCCGAAGGACGCGTTCGAGATGCTTTCGGTGAGGACCGACAGCATGATCAGGCCCGGCACGATGAACGCGCCGTAGCGGACCCCGCCGATGTCCGTCATGCGTGAACCGATGGCGGCACCGAAGACGACGAAGTACAGGGACGTCGAGATGACCGGCGTCACGATGCTCTGCAGCAGCGTGCGCCGCGTACGCGCCATCTCGAACGAGTAGATGGCGCGAATCGCCGGAAGGTTCACTGCGGCCTCCTGACCAGATTGACGAAGATGTCCTCGAGCGAGCTCTGCGAGGTCTGAAGGTCCTTGAAGCGAATCCCCGCCGTGTGCAGCTGCTCGAGCAGGCTTGCGATGCCGGTGCGCTCGTGCTGCGTATCGTAGGTGAATACCAGCTCCCTGCCGCTCGCGGCGAGCGCGAGCGGCAGCATCCCGAGCGCGGCCGGAATCGACTCGAGCGGTTGCTGCAAGTGCAACGTCAGCTGCTTCGTGCCGAGCTTGCGGATCAGGGCCTGTTTGTCTTCGACCAGGATCAACTCGCCGTGGTTGATCACGCCGATCCGGTCGGCCATTTCCTCGGCTTCCTCGATGTAGTGGGTCGTGAGGATGATCGTGACGCCGTTCTCGCGCAGCGCCCGGACGGCATCCCACATGGCAATGCGCAGCTCGACGTCAACTCCGGCGGTCGGTTCGTCGAGGAACAGGATCTCCGGTTCGTGCGACAGGGCCTTCGCGATCATCACGCGGCGCTTCATGCCGCCGGACAGGGTCATGATCTTGCTGTCCTTCTTGTCCCACAGCGACAGGTCCTTGAGCACCTGCGTGACGTGCGCGGGGTTCGGGCGCTTGCCGAACAGGCCGCGGCTGAAGGAGGTAGTCGCCCACACCGATTCGAACGCCGAGGTCACGAGCTCCTGCGGCACGAGACCGATCTTGGCCCGCGCGGCCCGTGCCTCGCGGACCACATCGTGGCCGTCGGCGAGCACCGCGCCCGATGTCGGGTTGACGATACCGCAGACGATATTGATCAGGGTCGTCTTGCCAGCGCCGTTCGGGCCGAGCAGCGCAAAGATCTCGCCACGCCGGATCTCGAGGTTGACGTGCTTGAGGGCCGCGAAGCCCGAGGCGTACGTCTTCGAAAGATTCTGAATCTGAATGATGGGGTGCATATGGGCTAGTGAGGTTGCGTGCCTGCGTCTGCTGATCGGCGTTGACTCGCGGCGCCGGGCGCTCAGCGACGGCGGCGCGGCCGGCTCGTCGAGTCGCGGATCACCAGTTCGAAATCCAGGACCCGCCGCGGCGCCGGGGTCGGCCAACCCTGCCGGCGCGGGGAATGCTCGATGATCAGCTCGGCCGCCAGGCGCGCCATGGCCGAGACCGGCTGGCGGACGGTGGTCAGCAGCGGCCAGAGCATCGTCGCGATCGGCGCATCGTCGAAGCCGACCACCGACAGGTGCCCCGGAAGCTGCACGCCGAGGCGATGCGCGACCGAGATGACCGCGGCAGCAGTCTCGTCGTTACTGGCGAAGATCGCGGACGGCGGCTCCGGATTGCGCAGCATCCGCTCGGCGCAGCTGACACCGTCGGAAAACTGGAAATTGCCGGCCTCGACCAGCGTCGCGTCAACCGGCACGTCGTGCGCGCGCATTTCGTCGGTGAAGCCGCGGTAGCGCTCCTCGGTGGCGCCGTGGCCGGGGCGACCGAGGATGAAGCCGAGGCGCCGGTGCCCGAGGTCGAGCAGATGCGCGGTGAGCTGTCGCGCGGCCTTGTAGTCGTCGATGCCGATCGAGGCCGATTCGTTGTTGTGATCGCGCGGCGCGATCCGCACCATCGGGATCGACGCGTCCCTCAGCGTATTGCAGATCAGCCGGTCGTCGCTCAGCGGTGGCAGCAGGATCACGCCGTCCAGGCGCAGCTGGCGGAGCAGCGCGTTGACCTGGCGGAGCATCTGCGGGCTGTCTCGGTCCCACGGCTCGACCATCAGGTGGTAGCCGGACTCCCGGCAGCGCTCGGCGGCGCCGGCCTGGAAATCGGTGAGGTAGCCACCCGGCTTGTCGCAGAACAGGCCGATGAGGAACGAGCGGTCGCCGGCCAGCACCCGCGCGCTCAGGTTCGGCTTGTAGTCCAGCAGTTCGACGGCCCGCATCACGCGCTCGCGCGTGCTCGTGCGGACACCGCTCTCCTCGTTGACGACCCGCGAGACGGTCTTGGCCGAGACCTCGGCCAGCGCCGCGACGTCGTCGAGGGTGGCGGCCTGCGCGCGCTTCAACGTCGGGTCGTGTGCACTCTTGCCGTGACTCTGGGAGCGCTTTGCGCCGGAGGTCATTGAGTCAGTCTCTGCCCGCTGCCATCGGATTCACCGCCGAAGAGTACCCCACCGCGCCAGCGCTGACACGCGGCGCAGCGATCGCCGGATGTGCGCCAGCCGTACCACGGTGGCGGCGGAAGCCCCGCGTGGACCCTGCTAGTATCCTCCGCCCGTCTCCAGCGCTGCGGGTCGCGTGGCACCGATGCATCTTTGGACTTGATCGACCTTCCCAGCCGCGCCGGGCTGGCGGCGGCCGACTGGCTCGTCGTCGCGGGATACCTGGTGGCGCTCGTCACGATCGGGCTGGTCGTTTCGCGGCGGCACGGTTCGCCCGAAGACTACTTCCTTGCCTCCCGCGACTCTCGCTGGCCGACGATCGGGCTGGCCCTGATCGCGTCCAACATATCGTCGACGGCGCTGGTCGGTCTGGCCGGCGCCGCCTACGGGTTCGGCATCGCCGTCTACAACTACGAGTGGGTCGCCGCCGTCATTCTCGTGTTCTTCTGCGTCTTCCTGCTGCCACAGGTGCTCGCGAGCCGCGTCTTCACCATGCCGCAGTTTCTCGAGCAGCGCTACGATGCCCGGGTGCGCATCTGGTTCGCGGTGCTGACGCTGTTCCTGAACATATTCGTCGACGCCGCGGGAGCGCTGTACAGCGGCGCGTTGGTGTGTCGGTTGCTGATCCCGGCGGCGCCGCTCTGGCTGCTGTCGCTGCTGCTCGCTTGTGCGGCGGGCATCTATACGATCGCCGGCGGCCTGCGCGCCGTGCTGCGTACCGAGGTCGTGCAGGCCGCCGTGCTGATCGCGGGCGCCGCCATCATCTCGTGGTGCGCGTTCGACGCGGTCGGCGGTTGGCACGCGTTCATGCGCCGGGCGGATCCGGCGGCGGTCTCGCTGATACGACCGATCGGCGACCCCGGCGTGCCCTGGCTCGGACTGCTGTTCGGCGTACCGCTGCTCGGATTCTACTACTGGTGCACGAACCAGTTCATCGTGCAGCGCATCCTGTCCGCACGGGACCTCGATCACGGGCGCAGCGGCGCGCTGCTCGCGGGACTGCTGAAATTGCCGGTGCTGTTCCTCATGGTCCTGCCCGGCGCCTGCGCGGTGTTCTTGTTCCCGCGCCTGCCACGACCGGACCTTGTATATCCGGCCCTGATCGTCGGCATCTTGCCGGTCGGAGTCGCCGGTTTCCTGGTCGCCGGGTTCATCGCCGCGACGATGAGTTCCGTGGCGTCAACCCTGAACTCCGCCGGCACCATGATCACGATGGATCTCGTGCATCGCCTGCGGCCGGAACTGGGCGACCGGCGGGTCGTGGCGATCGGTCGGGCGAGCACCGCGGCGTGCCTCGCGATCGCGCTGCTCTGGGCACCGCAGCTTGAGCGCCTGCCGTCCCTCTGGCAGTACCTGCAGGCCGTGCTCGCCTATGCGGTGCCGCCGATCGTCGCGCTGTTCCTGGTCGGGCTCTTCTGGCGCGGCGCCAACGCGACCGGCGCGCGTGCAACGCTGTTGTTCGGCTCGCTGTGCGGCTTCGGTCTGTTCCTCGCGAACGCCGTCTTCGACGTGACGCACCTGCACTTCCTGTACGCGGCGCCGATTCTGTTCGTGATCGACGTCGCCATCCTGGTCACCGTCAGTCGCGCCTGGCCGTCGCCGCGGACAGCGGCGGTGGAGTTGCTGCACTGGTCGCGGCAGGCGTTCGCACTTGAGTCGACTCGGCTCGACCGCCTGCCGCCTTGGCGAAACTATCGCTATCAGGCGGTAGTGCTGCTCGCGCTCACCGCCTGGGTCGTGATCACGTTTCGCTGACGGCGGTGCGTTGTCTGACTAGCCGCTGCGTCCGGCGAACGGCCGCCGCGCATATAGCCCGAAGGCCAGGATGCCGGCGTAGCAGGCGGCCGGCACGACGAACGCCGCTTGCAGCCCGGCGAGGTCCGCCGCGCGTCCGGTCAGCAACGGCACGATCGCACCGCCGACGATCGCGACGCAGAGAATTCCGGAGCCCTCGTGCGCGCGGCGGCCGAGCCCTTCGGATGCCAGCGAGAAGATCGTCGGGAACATGATCGAATTGAACAGGCCGATCGCGAGCAGCGCCCAGGCCGAGGTGGCGCCGGTCGCCGTGCCGGCCACGGTCAGGAGCGCGATCACGCTGGCCGCCGCGCCGGCCAGCACCTTGCCGGGCGCGATCACGCGCAGCAGGTAGGCGCCAACAAAACGCCCGACCATCGCGCCGCCCCAGTAAAGCGGAACGCGCTCGCCGGCCGCCCGTGAGTCGAGTCCGAGAACGTCCGGTTGCATCAGGAAATTGACGATGACGGAGCCGATCGCGACCTCGGCGCCGACGTAGAGGAAGATGCTGAGCGAGCCAAAGCCGAAGCGCGGCCGGCGCAGCAGGTCGAAAGCGTGGACGATCGACGTCGCCGGAGCGGCGGCCTCGACGAGGCGGTGACGACGCCCCCAGACGATCGCCGCGATGACCGCGAGCGCGGCGGCAAGGCCCGCATAGGTCAAGGCGACGACGTGGCTTTCCCGCGCCCGGAACGCGTCCAGTGCCGCACCGCTGAGCGTCGCGGGATCATAGGCCGCGAGGGAGCCGAGGATGAGCAGCGAGCCGATGTACGGGAAGATCGTCGTGCCGAGGGAGTTGAATGCCTGCGCGAAGGTCAGTCGGCTGTGCGCGGTCGCCGGCCGGCCGAGCATCGAGATCAGGGGATTGGCGACGACCTGGACGATCGTGATGCCGGAGGCGAGCACGAACAGCGCGAGCAGGAACGCACCGAACAGGCCGAACGCCGACGCTGGTATGAACAGCAGGCACCCGGCCGTCATCGTGACGAGTCCGACGGTCGCCGCGCGCAGGTAGCCAACGCGCCGCACGATCGCCGCTCCGGGGATCGAGACCAGCAGGTACGCCGCGAAGAAAGCGGACTGCACCAGCATCGCCTCAGCGTAGGACAGCGTGAACAGCGCCTTGAGCTTCGGGATGACGACATCGTTCAGGCTCGTGATGCCGCCAAACGTGAAGAACAGCGCGAACATGAAGACGCGCAGGTCCGGCGCGTCGAACTGCTGGTCGGTGCCGTTGTCGGCCGGAACGGGATCGGATGAGGTGATTGCCGCGATGTCTGAGGCCATGCTCTGCTCCAGTCCGAATAGGGCGAAAGGATCGGCGGTCGTGCGGTGCCTGCAGCGCCTGTGAGGGCGCGCCGGCCAGTCAGTCCGGGGTCACAAGGCCGGTCCCGGGCACGCCGGCGCCCCGGATTCCCGCACCAGGCGGATGTCGGCGAAGCTCACGGCGAAGCGCCCGCGCGTCTCGACGGCGAACGGCGCGTTGACGAGATCGAGCGTCGCGCCGCTCGCCGCGATGCAGGCGAGCGGGATTGACAGCGTCTGCCAGACACCTTTGGGCGCTGAGCGCAGCGCAGCGGTCACGTCGAGCATCGCGCCGGCGCGCGTGCCGCAGTTCTTCCACGGCACCGCGACCTCGCCGGCCGCCGGCGGGCGCGTTCCGTACGGCGCTTCGCAACGGATGCCGATGGCGACCGGCGCGCTCGGCGCTTGCTCGATCCGGTAGCGCAGGACGACGGCCGTGCCGTCGTCCGCCCGCCCGCGGAAATCGGCGGCGCGGCCGCCGATCCAGAAGTCGCCGCTGCCGGCCCCCGTCCATACCGCGTCAACCGCCGACTGCGCGAGCTGCGCGCTGACCGCGCCCTCGGGGCTCGGTTGCGACTGCATCGTGAGGCGCACCTCCGCCGTCGCATCGGCGACGTACACCGACCATGGGGCCGTGACGTGTCCGGTGTGGAACAGCGTGTCCGCGGCGCGCAGTGGCGCTGGCACCTGTGGGTCCTCCGGCAGCCGTGCCAGGGTCCGCTGCGAGGCGAGGTTCAGCCCGAAGCCACGCGCGAACAGCGCGCCGCGGACGCGGCCGCGGGCGTCGAAGCGCACCGGCATTGAAGTCGCCGGCCAGGAGAAGCTGAGGCGGCCGGTGAAGTCGCGGGCCGCCCCGCCTGGGGATGCCCGGAACAGCAGGTCGGCGACGCCGGCACCCTCGCTGCCGGGTAGCCACGCGGCCACGAAGGCATCCGAGGCATTGAGCTCGCGGTTGACCCACAGCGGCCGCCCTGACAGGAAGACGCTGACGACCGGGATGCCGGCCGCCTGCAACTGTTTCAGCAGCGTCAGGTCGGCGCCGCCGGCAGGCGAGAACTCGAGCGTCTCCCGGTCCCCCTCGAACTCCGCGTACGGCGACTCGCCGTAGACGACGATCGCAGCGGCGGGCCGGTCGCCTGTCGCGGTGTCGAGGTGCGTCACGACTCGGCCGCCGCCGGCGGCCACCGCGTCACGGATGCCGCCGAGGATCGACGTCGAGCCGGGGAAGTCGGCGTTGGTGTTGTGGTCACCCTGCCAGTCGATCGTCCAGCCACCGCTCTGCATGCCAAGATCGTCGGCGCCGGTCCCGACGACCAGGATATTGGACCGCGGATCCAGCGGCAGCAGTTGGCGGTTGTTCTTGAGCAGCACCAGCGACTCGCGCACGGCCTGTCGTGCCACCGCGCGGTGGGCGGCACTGCCGATCTCAGCGGCCGGGCGTGCGTCGGCGCGGTCCTTCGGTGCGCCGCGAGCGAAGAGACCGGCCAGCACCTTGACGCGCAGCACGCGCCGGACCGCGTCGTCGATGCGCGCGCTCGTGATCTGTCCGGCGCGGGCCTGCTCGAGCAGGTTGGCATAGAGCCGTTTCCAGCTGTCCGGCGCCATGTACATGTCGAGGCCGGCGTTCAGCACGGCCGCGCACGAGTATTTGGTGCAGCCGGGGATTTCTTCCTGCGCGTTCCAGTCGCCGACCACGAAGCCCGGGAACGACCAGCGGCCCTTCAGAACATCCGTCAGCAGTGGTTGGTGGGCATGGAGCTTCACGCCGTGCCAGCCGTTGTACGAGGCCATGACGATCAGCGCCCCGGCCTCGATCGCGCTCGGGTAGCCCGCACCGTGCACCTCGCGCAAGGTGCGCTCATCGCTGCGGTTGTCGAACTGGTCGCGGCCGCCGAGCGTGCCGCCGTCGCCGAGGAAATGCTTGACCGAAGCCAACGTGTGCCCGGGCGCCAGAAATTCCGGCGTGCCGGGATGACCCTGCAGGCCGAGCACCATCGCCCGGGCGTAGGCCGCGACCAGCGCGGGGTCTTCCGAATAGCTCTCGTACGAGCGTCCCCAGCGGACGTCGCGGACGACCGCGACCGTCGGCGCGAAGGTCCAGTCGACCCCGGTGGCGGCAACCTCCTCGGCCGTCGCCCGTCCGACCTGTTCGATGAGCGCGGCGTCATGCGCCGCACCGAGACCGACGTTGTGGGGGAATATCGTCGCGCCGGGGATCCGCGCGTGGCCATGCACGGCATCGACGCCGAACAGCACGGGGATCGGCGGATGGCCGTGGGCAGGAGCCGCCACCGACGCGCGGAAGAAGGCGTCGGTCAGGTCCAACCAGCTCTGCGCGGAGCTGCGCACGTCGCTGCCGGGCGCGGCGTTGCCGCCGGCGAGGATCGATCCGAGCGGGTAGGCCTTGAGATCGGCTGGAGTGATCGACGCGATGTCCGCCTGGATGAGTTGGCCGATCTTCTCCTCGATAGTCAGGGTCGCGAGCAGCTGCTCGACGAAAGCCTCGGCCTGCGGCGCCGGCCGGATCGCCGGCGTCACAGCCGGCCATGTTGCGGCGTGCACGACGCCACCGCCGTCGGCCGCGGCCCACCCGGACGAGGTGCCCGCGAGCGTCGCGGCGAGCAGCAGCCACGCCGCGCGCGCCGGCAGCCGGCCGCGAGCCGCGCGCCGCGGCGCGGCCCGAGCGCTGTCGAGTGGCGATTTCCCAGATGTCATGGACTGCTCCGCACGCTGTTGTTTTCGGATGTTCGGCTATCGAACGACACGGGCACCGTCTGAAGCGGCAGGTTCCAGCCGCGCACGGCGATGCGCGTGCAGCGCCGGCCCCGCTGCGGGCAGTGGATGCGGACCCGGCGCGCGTCGCCCGGCAGCAGGCTGAGATAGTTGTCGCTGTAATAGGCCGGCAGCACCCGCTCGCCGGACGGATCCAGAGCGCTCAGCCGCGACAGCAGCGCCGGCGTCGTGCCGACGTTGCGGATGTCGACGACGACGACCGATTCGCCACGCTCCGCTCGAGCGCGTGCCGCCAGCGTCAGGCGTGCCGGCGGCAGCGTCGCCAACCGTCGCTGCTCGGCCTCGGTCCTGGTCTGCCAGTAGAGATTGCGCGACAACGCCGTGCCGCTCGTATCGCTGAGTGTCAGTGCAACAAAGACCACGCCCTCGGTCGCCAGGCGAGCATCGAGCGCGAGCGGCGCGAGAGTCGACACGGCGTTTGCCGCCACGTCAACGCGCTCGCTGCGCTGATCGAGAAGCCGGCCGTCAAGCGTCAGCAGCCGGCTGGTCAGGCGCAGCGCCTGACGGGGCTCGCGCCCGGTGTTGATGACCGCCGGCCGGAAATCCGGGAGGTTCAGCTGCGCGTGCAGCGGTTCGCAGGCTTTTGCCACGGCGTAGTAGGCGGCCGCCGTGTCGTAGTCGGAGGTGTAGATCTGCCAGGCGTTGCTCGGCCATGAGGGGTGCGTCATCCACAGCAGTCGGCCGCTGTTTCGGGTCCAGAGATGCGCCTGGAAGCCTTCGAAGATCGCGCGGTAGGCGACGTAGTTCATCAGCTGCGCCTTGCGCTCGAAGTCCTCAAGCCCGGTTGCGGCGCCGAAACCGCGCTCGAGGGCGCCCATGAAGGATGCGGTATCGCCGTTACCGCCGAAATGCCAGTCGTGATACGCGTAGCTGTCGCCGAGCGGCCAGCGGTCCGCGTCCGGGATCATCGCCTTGAGCGACTCCAGCGAGGCGAGCGATGGCGTCCCGACCTCCACCGAGAACCCACCGGCGAGCTCGGTGAAGTACTGCTCGGGCGGGCGCCAGTTGTACGGCCCGCTGCCCTGCAGATTGATGCTGTTCGAGCTGCCGGTGTAGTAGCGGGTGCCGTCCTCGGCGGCTACCAGCTCAGCGAGACCTTCGTTGATCACGGGCTGCGGCACGCCCTCGTTGCGGCCGAACCAGACGGCTATCGACGGATGATTGCGGTAGCGGCGGATCACGTCGCGCGCGTTCGCGAGCAACAGCTGAGGATCCTGTGGCTCGACCTGGAAGTCCTGCGTCGACGACCAGAAGTCGTTGAGCACTAGCAAGCCGTATTCGTCGGCAAGGTCGTAGAAGACTTCCTCGGTGTTCTGGCCGAGCCAGTTGCGGATGATGTTGAGATGTGCCTCCCGGTGCAGGCGGAAGTACGGCTCGAGGCGTGCCCGCGCAATTCGCTTGCGGGAGTCGTCCATGCCCCAGCTGCCGCCACGCGCGGCGATCGGCACGCCGTTGACGCGGATCGTCAGATACGGCGTCAGGGCAGTAGTTCCGACGTCGCGCACCGCCGGCGAGCCTTCGCCGGCGACCGTCAGCGACTCGGCCCAGCCGGTTGCGGTGCGTTTGATCGCCTCGTGGCGCACGTCAACGAGTTGCTCATGGCGGGCGCTGCCGGCGGCGGGGTCCACCTCGACGCGCCGCAAGATGCCGGCGCGGTCGAACAGCGACAGCTCGTAGGTGATCTGCCGCACGCCGAAGCGCACGGTCTTCTCGTCGTTGCGGACCCCATCGACCGAGACGGCGAGCCGAAGCGCATAGAGCTCGGCTGAACCGTAGCCGTTCGGCCACCAGAGCCGAGGGTTCGCGAGCCGCAGCGCCGGGAACTCGGCCGCATCGAGCAGGACCTCGCTCGCACCCGGTGGCAGCACGACGTTTTTGCGGACCACGATGGCCTCGAGCGTTGCCTCGATCGTGGCGCGAACCGACTGTGCGGCCGCATTGTCGACCGTGACCCGGATGGCGAGATCGGCGCGATCGGTTCTCGGCAACGGCAGCAGCGCCGTCACCTGCGGGTCGAGCAGGCGGACGCCGCCGCTCGCACTCAGCTCCACGTCCTGCCAGATGCCGGTGTTGCGGTCGCGGATCGCGGGGATCCAGTCCCAGCCTTCGGTGGCGATGAACGTGGGTCCGTCGATCGCGAGGTTGCCGCCATTCTCGCCGGGGCCCGCCGCCACCGACTGCTCGTGCGGGATTCCGGGGTGAGGCGGCGGCGAAACGTGCACGGCCAGCGCGTTGGCGGCGCCCGGGCGGATCGCGGCCGTGACGTCGAACACGCCGCGAATGAAGGCGCCGCGCACGTCCCCCAGCCGGATCCCGTTGAGCCAGACCTCGGCGCCGTAGTTGATGCCGTGGAAGGTCAGCGTCAGGCGCCGGCCGGCGATCTCGGCCGGCGCCGTGAAGCGGGCGCGGTACCAGTAGCTATCGCGGCTGAGCGACTCGGGGATCGCGAGGTTGTTGAGGCCGATGTCCGGGTCCGGGTAGACGCCGTTGGCGATCAGCGTCGTCAGCACGGTTCCGGGAACGACGGCGGGCCACCAGCGATCGTCGCCGAAGTCCGGTGACGACAGCGTCTGCGGTCCATCCGCCACGGTCGATGCCGCCGCGAGGTGCCAGTCGCCGAGCGTCCAGGCCGCCGCGCGGACGGCCTGCAGCGCCGGCGGCCGCGCCGTTGCGATGGTGTTGGCCGGGCGTGAGAACGACGCGTTGGCGTGCGGCAGGGTCCAGGCCGGCTGCGGTTCCAGCAGACCGCGCCAGGCGTGTTCCTGCCACGGCCAGCCGACCCCGACCTGGTGAAACGGGATCAGCGCGAAGTCCGGGGCGCCGTCATGCTGTCGACGGACCTGCTCGGCAGTGAGCGCTTGCGCGGACACCGCAAAGAGCGCCAGCGCGCCGCCAAAATGGTGCTCGCCGGCCGGATCGGCCGCGCTTTCTGGCGCGAGATGCAGAGCCGGCGCGATCTTGGCGGTCGATACGTTCCGCGTATCCTGCTCGATGCCATCGACATACAACCGGGCCGCGTGACCGTCGTAGCTTGCCGCCACCGCATGCCACGAGCCGCGCGCCAGCGCGACGCTTGACGTCAGTGCCGCGTCCGCGCCGACGCGAAGCCCGACGTGGCCGGCGTCGACGAGCAGGCAGCGGCAGGAGTCCGCTGGCTCGTCGCCGAGGGCGGCCACGACGAGCGGTCCACCGGTGAGACGATCGCTTCGCAGCCACCCGGACAGCGACCACGGCGCCCCCGCCGCCAGCACCGGCGAGTCGGCGGCGAGCGGCTGCATCGTTCCGACACCGCCGGCGAGGAACACGGCGTTGTAGGGCCCGAAATTCGATGTCGCCGTGAGCTGCGCGGTCGCGGCAGGCGCAGAGCCGCCGAGCGCCAGCAGGACTGCAGCGGCCCAGGCACCAATTCTGATCCGCCAGCGACGATGCGCCCGCAGCTCCACGCTCGACCCCCTCAAAGTATTGTCAGCGCTGACATCGCTAATAAATCATACTCAGCGTGTTTGTGAAAGGCTGCGGGCGTGAGGGCCACTCAGGCCGAGGAACGCGCGCAGTGCCGATGCGGCCGGAGGAGGCAGCCGTTGGGCGGTGTGGAACCGATTCGGCGTGCGGTCACCCCGCGCCTGCCGTTCGCAATCGACTCGGCTGCCATCGTCCGATCGAAGGCGGCCCCGCGCACCCTGTTGGCGTGCGTGCGCGCCGTGCGCGGTGATGCGTGAGGCCCAGTCGCAACGCGCTCTGCCCGTGCGGCAGCGGCCGAAAGTTCAAGATCTGTTGCGGCAGCCTGGCGCTCGCGGTCCCGGCCGTGGCAGGCGAGCGCCAGCCGAGTGACGGGGCGGCGGACGCCGAAGTGCAGCAGGCCGCGGCGCTGGCGCACGCCGGGCAGTTCGCGCGGCTCGAGCGCGAGGTGCGCGAGTTGCTGCGCTCGCGGCCTGCGTCTGGGGCCCTGTGGCAACTGCTCGGCATCGCGCTCGGCCGGCAGGGAAAGGATGCGCTGGCCGTCCTGGAAGCCGCCGCGCGCTACTCGCCGGACGACCCGGCGGCCCACCTCAATCTCGGCAGCACGCTCGCGCGGCGCGGCGCGGTCAGCTCGGCGAAGCGGAGGCGAGCTATCGGCGCGCATTGGCGATCCGCCCGGACTTCGCCGAGGCATTCAGCAACCTCGGCGCGCTGCAGCTGGAGCAGGGCGCGCTCGGCGATGCGGTCGACAGCTGCCGATGCGCGCTGCGCATCCGCCCCGAACTCGCCGACGCGCACCAGAATCTCGGCAAGGCCCTGCTGGCGCTCGCACAGCCCGACGAGGCGGCGGCCAGCTGCCGCCGGGCGCTGGAGCTGCGGCCAGCGTTCGCCGAGGCGTGCAACAGCCTCGGCAACGCGCTGCTCCGACTGACGCGCTTCGACGAGGCCATTGCCGGCTTCCGCCGCGCGATCGCGCTCCACCCGGAGTTCGCCGAGGCGCACGCCAATCTCGGCAACGCGCTGCGCGGCGTCGGGCGCCTGGAGGAGGCCGTGGCTTGCTACCGTCAGAGCGTGACGCTCGATCCGGGCCTCGTCGATGCGCAGCTGCAACTCGCGACCGCGCTGCGATTGCAGCGTCGCGCCGTCGACGCCGAGGCCACCTGCCGGCAGGTACTCGACGCGCGCCCGGAGTCGGCGGCGGCTCTCGCCGTGCTGGCCGAGCTTCGCGCCGACGCGGGCTGCTTCGCCGAGGCGGAGGCGCTGTTCCGGCAGGCCGCGGCGATCGAGCCGCAGTCGACCGAAGCGTGGGCCGGCATCGCGCGCTCGCGCCGGATGACGACCGCCGACGCGGCGTGGCTCGCGCAGGCAAAGTGCCTCGCGGACGGCGAGCTGCCCGCGCAGCGCGAGCTGCCGCTGCGCTTCGCGATGGGGAAGTATTGCGACGACCTCGGCGAATTCGACGACGCCTTCGCCAACTATCGGCGCGGCAACGAGCTGTCGAGGCTGCACGGCCCAGCCCACGACCAGCGGCAGCTGACGCGCACGATCGATCGGATCATCCGCTCTCACGACCGGGCTTGGTTCGATCAGGTCCGGCCCGGGGCCAGCCCGTCCGAGCGCCCGGTGCTGATCGTCGGCATGCTGCGCTCGGGAACGACGCTCGCCGAGCAGATCTTGTCGTCCCATCCTGAGGTGTTCGGCGCTGCCGAGCAGGAGTTCTGGGCCGTCGAAATGGCCGGCGCCTTGTCCCGCTCGTTCGCGACCGGATCGCCCCGGCTCGAGGTCGACGACGCGGCGCGTGCCGGAATGGCCGCCCGCTACCTTGAGCTGCTTTACCGGCTATCGGCCGACGCCTCCCGGGTCGTGGACAAGCTGCCCACCAATTTCCTGTGCCTCGGCCTCATTCACGCTGCCCTGCCGCGCGCCCGGATCATCCACATGCGGCGGCACCCGATCGATACCTGCCTGTCGATCTACTTCCAGCAGCTTGAGGCCGTGAACAGCTACACCAGCGACCTCGCGGACCTAGCGCAGTACTACCGCGAGTACCGACGCCTCATGAGCCACTGGCAGGCGGTACTCCCGCCGGGGACGATGCTCGAAGTGCCCTACGAGGCGCTGGTGGAGGATCCGGCGGCCTGGACGCGCAGAATGCTGGATTTCCTGGCGCTGCCGTGGCGCCCGGCGTGCCTGGATTTCCATCGGTCGGAACGTGCGGTGGTCACGGCGAGCAAGTGGCAGGTGCGGCAACAGATCACACGGTCGTCGGTCGGGCGCTGGCGGCGCTACGAGCGGCACCTCGGGCCGCTGCGCTCGCTGTTCGACCTCGACTGACGGCGCCGCACGGCCCACGGCGTACGAGCGCGGCAGCGCGGGCAGCGGCGCGCGCAGCAGACCGGCACGAGGCGTCCGCGGGCCGATGCGATCACGGCATCGCCGGACGGAAGGGCTGCGTTTGCGCGCTCGTCGGGCCGGCTGTCGGAGTTGCAAGACCGATCGCGGCGTGGCCCGAGGACGAGTCGGTATCTCCAATTAATTCATTACTCTTGCGCGCCGCAGCAAGACGTTCGGGATGCTTCAAGCCAGAGTCTGCCACCGCGCCCATGCACCCGGTCGCGCCACGCACGTCCGGTTGAATACTGCAAAACGATTTAATAATTCTGATTGACAGCGCTGTCTATGCGCACTAGTTTGTGCCCCGACGACCGTTCCGGACGATTGCGCCGCAGCCGCGAAGATGGCGCGGGCGAGCGCGGCGGATCCGGACGGTGGCCAGCCGGGAAGGCCCGGTGGCGAGACAGCAAAAAAACGGCTACGAACTTCTTTTGGGGGCAAACGAGATGTCACACCGTCAGGAAAAGCGCGCCCGTCGCGTGGCCCGGTCCGCGCAGGCAGCGATCATCACGGCCGTATCGCTCGAGGCGCTGTGCATCTTCGCGCCGCAGGCCGCGCAGGCGCAGACCGCCCCGGCAACGAGCACCGCAGGGTCGCAGACGCTCGACGAGATCGTCGTCACCGGATATCGCGCCTCGCTGCAATCGGCGCTTGACGCCAAACGCGTGTCGATCCAGCCGATCGAATCGGTCGCGGCCGAGGACATCGGCAAGATGCCGGACCAGAACGTCTCCGAGTCGCTGCAGCGGCTGCCCGGCATCTCGATCAACCGCTCGGGCGGCAAGGGCACGCAGGTGCTGATCGATGGCCTGCAGAACAACCTGATCACGCTCAACGGCGAGGTGCTGCTGACCGGCCGTGAGATCTACTCCTCGGGCGAAGGTTCCGGTGGCGCCGGCGGCATTCAGTACGCGTCGCTTGAGGGCATACCGAGCGAGGAAATCGGCGGCATCGACGTCATCAAGAACCCCACCGCCCAGAACCGCGAAGGCGGCCTCGGCGGCATCATCGATCTCAAGACGCGCTCGCCGCTGGCTCAGGCGATCGGCCTCAATCTCGCCGGCAACCTGCGCGGCACCAAGGCGTCGGGAGCCGACGGCAGCGCGACGCCGACCGGCACGCTGGTGGGCGGCTTCAAGTTCAACGACCGCTTCGCCATTACCGGCAGCGTCTCCTACGATGACCAGAAGACCCACGACAAGCAGTTCCAGGACCAGAACCGCAACCAGTGGCTGGTCACCAACTCGGCGACCAGCGGCTCCTACGTCGGCAGCCCGATCGCGAGCACGAACTCGACGCTACCTGGCGGCCAGACCTACATCGATCCGCAGCTCGCCTACTTCAGCGACATCCTCGATCAGATCAAGACCAAGGGCGCGACCCTCGGTGCCGAGTGGCGCTGGAACGACAGTGTCACCAGCACTTTCAACTGGTTCCTGATCCGCGAGGAAGAAGTCAGCACGACCTATTCCAACAAGGCGTGGTTCTCCGGTGGCAGCGGCGAGAGCAACAAACCGGCGGCCGGTGGCGGACCGGCGTCGTTCCCGGGCATCGATCCGACCCAGCCGTACACGATCGACGCCAATGGCGTCATCCAGTCGGCGACGATGATGGCGAACGGCGCCGAAACGGCGACGCTCTACGAAAGCAACACGACCACGGCGAACAACTTCCAGTTCAACACCCGCTTCGAGGGCAACGGCAAGGTCACCGGTGATTTCGGCCTCGCCTACGCGAAGGCCACCGGCGACTACGAAGCCGCGCAGGCTGACGTCGAGCACGGCTTCTACGGTGCTTTCGGCAGCGCGAATCCGTCGATCCAGCCGACGGCGCCGGGCTGCAACAACGGCAGCAACAACTGCACCAACGGCAATCACGGCTATTCGTTCAATTACGGCAACGGCGGCACCAGCGGCCTGCCGTCGGTCGCCTATCCGGACAACTACGGCTACACGAGCCTGCTGTCGAACCCGGCGTACACGCTGTTCAAGTCGAACTGGGCGTGGGCGAACAAGGTTGACGAGAAGAATTACTCAGCGAAGTTCAACGTCCACTTCAAGGCCGGCAGCTTGATCGACATGACGGTGGGCGGACGCTACCAGAGCCGCGAGATCGACTACGTCCACGGCCGCTACCTCGAGAACGGCGTCGATCCCTACGGCGTCGGCGGCGTCGGCGCCGGGACCGCGGCGGGCAACTGCTGCGTCGGCGCCGCGTCCGGCACCTGGCTGTACTACCAGGACCCGGGCTACGCGACGATTCCGTATTCGACTCCGCAGAGCAACCCGAATCTGCTGCTGAACTACAACAACTTCGCGTCGGGCACGATCGCCGTGAAGAATCCGGTGACCGGCGGCATGACCAATCCGTCCACCTACCTGAACACGCTGTGGTCGCAGGCAGGCGTGCCGAACGGCACCGAGCAGTTCTTCAAGGACGCGCTCAATTCGTACGACGTCAAGGAGAAGACGACGTCAGCGTTCGTGATGGGTGACGCGGGCGACACCGGCGGTGTCTACCACGCCAACTTCGGCGTCCGCGTCGTCCGCACCGACCTGACGGTTGATGGCGGGCAGACGAACCCGGAGGGCTCCACCTACGTCGGTACCGCGTCGTGGAACGGCGTGAACGCCAACGACGTGGCGTTTGAGAAGAAGCGCTCGTACACCGACGTCCTGCCGTCGTTCAACTTCGTGCTCAACGTCGCCGACACGCAGAAGCTGCGGTTCGGGGCGGCGCGCGTCGTTGCGCCGCAGAACCTGAACGACATCGGCCGCGGACTGCAGTACGGGTTCACCCGTGCCGCCGCGGGCGAGTGCCTGCAGGGCAGCGTCTGCTTCAAGTTCAACGGCGGCAGTGCTGGCAACGCGACGCTCGATCCCTTCCGCGCTTCCCAGTTCAATCTGTCGTGGGAAGACTACTTCGCGCCGGGCGGCCTGATCAGTGTCGGCTACTTCTACAAGGCGGTCGACAACTTCGTTACCACGGCGAACATTCCGACCTTCGTCATGGACGGAGCCGGTGGCCACACCGCGAACGTGTCCTCGCTGGTGAACGGCGGGACGGGCAAGATCTACGGCGTCGAGCTGGCGGCTCAGTACGCATTCGGCAACGGGCTCGGGTTCACCGCCAACTACACGCGGTCGAACTCCGACTCGACCCAGTCGAGCTCGTTCGCCAACAATCTGCCGATTCCGGGCGTATCGAACGACTCCGTCAACTTGGGCGTGTACTTTGAACGAGACGGTTTCGCGGCCCGCGCGGCCTACTCCTGGCGCAGCAGCGCCGTGAACTCCTCCGGCGTCGGATCGTCGTTCGCATTCGCGGATATCGAGGGGAATTCGAAGGTCTACACGATCTACTCGGCGGCCTACGGCCAGCTGGATGGCCAGTTGTCCTATGATTTCGGTCGCCACTTCGGCATCCTGCTCTCGGTCGTCAACCTGACCAACTCCAAGCAGCACACTTACCTGCAGTGGCCGAACGAGCCGTTCACCTACGACGACACCGGGCGCCGGCTGTTCTTCGGCGTGAAGGGCAAGCTGTAGCGGTGGCGAAAGCGCGCCGCCCGTCCGGACGGCGCGCACGGTGGCCGATCGGCGCTGGACGGCGGCGCGGTGCTGACCACGCCGCCGCCTGCTGCCGGCCCTGAGGGACCGAGTCCTCGGCGGCTGACCGTCGACGACCGCCGGCGTACTCGCGACGAGGTTGATGCGACCCATGTCGGATCCCGAGCAGAATCCAACGGCGTCCCGCACCGCGACGCCGGGCGCAGCCACCGACGACCGTATCAGGACCATCGCCGTGGTCGGCGGTGGCACGGCCGGCTGGCTGGCCGCCAGCATGCTCGCCCGCGCCCTGCCGGGCACCGGCACCGTCATCAGCGTCATCGAGTCGCCGGACGTCGGCACGGTCGGCGTCGGCGAGGCCACCATCCCGCCGATCATCGACGTGCTGCGCTTTCTGAGCATCGATGAGCAGGACTTCATCCGGCACACCCAGGCGACCTACAAGCTCGGCATCAAGTTCAGCGACTGGAGGCAGCCGGGCCATTCGTACTGGCACCCGTTCGGCACCTTCGGCGTGCCGGTCAACCGGCGGCCATTTCACCACTGCTGGCACCGCGCACGGGCCGGCGGACTCGCGCCGCGCTTCAACGACTACAGCCTGTGTGCGACGCTCGGCGATGCGGGCAAGTTCCGTTTCGCGGACAGCCGGTCGGACGGTCCGGCAGCGGGACTTCGTTATGCGCTGCACTTCGACGCCACGCTGGTCGCCAAGTATCTGCGCGCCTACGCGGAACGGCTCGGGGTCACGCGCCTCGAGCGCACCGTGGTCGGCGCAACCCAGCGTGCCGACGGCTTCATCGACGCGCTGCAGTTTTCGGACCAGTCGGCGCTGCGCGCCGACCTGTACATCGACTGCAGCGGCTTCCGTGGCGTGCTGATCGAGGGCGTCCTTGGCACCGGCTACGTCGACTGGAGCCCGATGCTGCCGTGTGACCGCGCCGTGGCGTTCCCGACCGAGCTCATCGGCCCGCGACCACCGTACACTCACTCGCGAGCCCGCAGCGCCGGCTGGCAGTGGCGCATTCCGCTGCAGCATCGGGTCGGAAACGGCTATGTCTACTCGAGCGCCCACTGCAGCGACGATCAGGCCCGCGAGGACCTGCTGGCGAGCGTCGCCGGGAAGCCGCTGGCCGAGCCGCGCGTGCTGCGCTTCGTGACCGGTCGCCGCCAGCGCTTCTGGAACCGCAACTGCGTCGCGCTCGGACTCGCGTCCGGGTTCCTGGAGCCGCTGGAGTCCACCAGCATCCACCTGGTGACGAGCGGCATCTACCACCTGCTTGAGCATTTCCCCGACCGGAATTTCGACTTGACGAACATCGATTCGTACAACGCGGAACTCATCGAGGAGAACGAGCGGATCCGCGACTTCATCGTGCTGCACTACTGCCTCACGCAGCGGACCGACTCGCCGCTCTGGGTGTATTGCCGGGCGATGCGCCTCCCGGACAGCCTCAGGCGGCGGATCGAGCAGTACCAGGCGACCGGACGCATCCGGCCGAAGAATGGCGAGCTGTTCACGGATTTCAGCTGGTTCTACATCCTCGAGGGCATGGGTGTCCGGCCGCAGGCCTACGACCGGCTGCTCGACGTCGTAACCACCGAGCAGGTAAGCCGGCTGATGGCCACGCTCGCCGAGGCGACGGCCGCTGCTGCGGCCGGAGCGGGGACCCATGACAGCTACTTCGCGCAGGGCGCGTCCGGCCTGCCGGCGATGACCGCCGCCGCCCGGCGATGAGCGCCGAACGCCCATTGCTCGCCGGTGTCGAGCTCGGCGGTACCAAGTGCATCTGCGTCCTCGGCACCGGACCGGATGACATCCGCGAGCAGCGGCGGATTCCGACTGCTGCACCGGATGTCACCTTGTCCGATATCGTGGCTGTGCTCGATTCATGGCAGGCGCGGCACGGCGAGATCGCGGCCCTCGGCATCGCGTCGTTCGGACCGCTGGACCTCCAGCTGCAGTCGGCGCGCTACGGCCATGTGACCTCAAGCGTCAAACCCGGCTGGCAGGACGTGGACGTCGTCGGGCGCCTCGCCGCCCGCCGCCGAGTGCCGCTGGGCTTCAGCACCGACGTCAACGGCGCGGCGCTCGCGGAAGGGCGCTGGGGTGCGGCGCGCGGCCTGCGCGACTATGCCTACGTGACCGTCGGCACCGGCATCGGCGTTGGCGTCGTGGCGCACGGGCAACTCGTCCTCGGCTGCAACCACTCGGAGCTCGGACACATCCGCGTCGTGCGGCTGGCTGGCGACACCTGGGGTGGCGTCTGTCCCTATCATGGCGACTGCGCCGAAGGTCTGGCGTCAGGACCGGCGATCGCCGCGCGGGCCGGCGTGGCGGCGGGCGAGGTTGCCGCGGACAGCCCGGTATGGGATTTCGCCGCACACGCGCTCGGGCAGCTGCTGCACACGATGGTCTTCGCCACGGCGCCGCAGCGCATCCTGATCGGTGGCGGAGTCATGGAGGGACATCCCGAGCTGCTTCCCAAGGTCCGCCGTCGCCTGCTCGCAAGCATCAACGGCTTCATCGACGTCGAGCGCCTGACCGGCGGCATGGCGCGCTACGTCGTCGCGCCAGGGCTAGGGCCGCTGGCCGGTCCGCTCGGCGCGCTTGCGCTCGCCGCCGATGCGCACGCCGAAGGGCACGCCGGCGCGGCGGACGCCCGGCCGTCGCGCTGCTCCTGACGCCACCGCGCTCGACGCCTCAGCCGATGCGCAGGAAGGTCCCGCAGCCCAGCCCCGACAACAGCACGCCGTCGCAGGGCCCCGAGCTGTCCGGCACCAACCTCGAGCGCGCCGGCGACCACAACCAGCGCGTGACGCTGCACGCAATCCGCGTCAACGGGCCCGTGACGCGCAAGGAGCTGGCGGCGATGACCGGACTGACCGGGGCGGCGATCGCCAATATCACGAACCGGCTGCTTAAAGAACGGCTCGTCCTCCAGGCCGGGCGCCTGCGGGGTGCGCGTGGCCAGCCGGCGACCAAGCTGGTGATCAACCCCGACAGCTGTTTCTCGATCGGATTGAACGTCGACCGCGACCACGTGACCCTGGTCGTGCTCGATTTCGTCGGCAGGGTCCGCGCGCGCGCTTCGCGCGAGATCGCCTTCGCCAAGCCTGCCACGGTGCGCACCTTCCTGCAGCGCTCGATCGGCCGGATGCTCGAGACCGCGGGGATTGCGCGCGAACGGCTGGTTGGCATCGGCGTCGCCTTCCCGGATGACCTGACGCGCACGCACCTGCCGGACCAGCCGGAGGACTACGCGGTCTGGGCCTCGGTGCGCATCGATGACCTGATCCGCGATGTGCTCGGCATTCCGGTGTTCGTCGAGAACGACGCGGCGGCGGCGGCGATCGGCGAGATGCAGTTCGGTTCCGGCCAGCGCTACCGGAGCTTCTTCTACCTGCTCGTCACCGCCGCAATCGGCGGCGGCCTGGTCGCCGATGGCAGCTACTTTCGCGGCGCGAACGGCCGAAGCGGCGAAATCGGCTGGCTGCATTCGCGGACGGCCTCGGGGGAGGAGACGCAGCTGCAGCGCATCGTTTCGCTCTCCGCCCTGTACGCGCGCCTCGCGGCGATCGGCATCCGCGTTGCCTCGCCGCGAGGACTTCTCCGGCTCGCCCCGGACGGTCAGGAGATCGTCGACCGCTGGATCCACGAATCCACCGAGGCGCTCGTCGGATCTTTCGTCGCGATCAACTGTCTGATCAATCCCGAGGCGATACTGATCGGCGGCCGTCTGCCCGCAACGCTGGTGGACCAGCTGGCGCGGTCGCTGAACCAGCGAATGGCGGGCTTCGCGTCGCAGGTGCCGGCGATCGCGCCGGTCGCACGGGCCGCGACCTCAGACGATGCGCCGGCGGTCGGGGCGGCGATTCTGCCGTTGAGCGACCGCTTCCTGCCGACGCGCTTCGCGATCCTGAAGCCCACCTGAGCACCGAGCGATGCTGACCCTTCTCAAGCCCGCGACGCCCGCCGGTGCCGACGGGCCGTCGGCACCAGGCCGGCCGGCACCGGTCGCCGGTCCATCGGTCGCTGCGGCGCTACCGACTCGGCGGTTCCGCTGAGATGCCGCCGCCGGTCGAAACGCTGGTCGAGGCGCGGCTCGCGGCACTGCGTGGTCGCCTTCTCGAGTGGCTTGTCGGCGCCGCCTATCCGCTGTGGGCGCGGCACGGCATCGATCCGCGGACCGGCGCTTTCGTCGAGGCGCTTGACCAGGGTGCTCGCGCGCTACCGCTGCCGCGGCGCGTCCGCGTGCAGCCGCGCCAGATCTACGCCTTCGCCAGCGCCCCCGTGTTCTGCTGGCGGGGCCCGGCACAGGCGATCGTGCGGCAGGGCCTGAACGCGCTCACCGCGACCTACCGCCGCGTAGACGGGCTCTACCGCGCGCTTGCGGATGAGCGGGGCAAGGTGCTCGATGACCACGCGTTGCTCTATGACCAGGCGTTCGTGCTGCTGGGCCTCGCGGCGGCTGCCGTTGCGCTGGACTCGCGCGTCGAGTGCGAAGCACTCGCGCTGCAGCTCCGTGAGCGCATTGCCAGGGCGTGGCGACTTGACGGCGGGGAATTCCGCTCCGGAGAAACGGCAGCGGACCTTCGGGAATCCAATCCGCACATGCATCTGCTCGAGGCGTGCCTTGCGTGGTGTGGCGTCGGCGCGGACCCTGACTGGGGCCACTGGGCCGATGACCTCACCGAGCTTGCGCTCACACGGTTCATCAACCCGCTGAGCGGCGTGCTGACGGAGGCATTCACCGCGGCGTGGCGGCCGGCGCCGGGAGATCCGGGCCGGCTGGTCGAGCCAGGACACCAGTACGAATGGGCGTGGCTGATGCTGCGCTGCGGCGGACGCGACGGCACCGCGCGCCGCGCCGCCGCGCTGCGACTGCTCGACGTTGCCGAGCGTCATGGCGTTCGGGACGGCGTCGCGGTCAATGCGTTGCTCGACGACTTCACGGGACATGACTTGCGCGCGCGTCTGTGGCCTCAGACCGAGCGCCTCAAGGCTGCGCGGCTGGCGGCCCGGTTGACCGGGGAGCAACGATATTGGGAGCTCGCGGCGAATGCGGCCGCGAGCCTGTTTCCGTATCTCGACACGGTGGTGCCGGGACTGTGGTTCGACGTTCGCCTCCCCGGCGGCGCGATCCGGGATTCTCCGGCACCGGCGAGCACGTTCTACCATCTGGTCAGCGCGATCGCCGAGCTTGATCCGTCGCCAGCGCTCGTCAGCTCGTTCCGCCGCTGACGAGCGCGCGGTCGTTCGGCCTGCAGCTGCCGCGGCGGGGTGCGTCCGCGCGCACCGCGATCGCGCCGAATCGTAGGCTGGCAGGAACTTCGAGGCCCGTCAGGTTCCGCAGAAGGTCTTCGTGACCCGCTCGGCGGGCAGCGGAGGCGCGGCGTACGGAGCCGCCGACTCCGACTCCACGTACGGCCGTGACAGGACCTCGAGAAGCGCGTCGAACACCGAGAAGTCGTCGCGCTCGACCGCGGCCACGATCGCCTGCTCGATGCGGTGATTTCGCGGGATGTACGCCGGGTTGACGCGACGCATTGCCGCGGCGCGCGAGCCCGGCTCGTCTCCTTCCTGCGCCAGCCGCGCGCGCCACCGGCCCGCCCAGTCGTCGTACGCGGCCGGATTGGCGAAGTGAGTGCGCAGCGTCGCAGCGGCGGCCGGCGCCGAGGACGCGTCGCAGAGGAGCCGGAAGGTGTTGGTGAAGTCGGCCTGGCTTCCATGCATCAGATCGAGAAGCGCACCGATGAGTTCGACGTCATCTGCGCTCGCCGTGAGCAGTCCAAGCTTGGCCCGCATGCCCGCTAGCCAGTGCCGGTCGACGCGGGTCGAGAAGCCGGCGATCACCTCGGTCGCGAGTTCAACCGCGCGCTCCGGCGTCAGGTCGATGAACGGCAGCAGCGTTTCCGCGAGGCGGGCGAGGTTCCACTCGGCGGCTGCCGGCTGGTTGCCATAGGCGTAGCGGCCCCGTCGGTCGATTGAGCTGAATACTGCGGCTGGGTCGTAGCTGTCCATGAACGCGCACGGTCCAAAGTCGATCGTTTCTCCGGACACGGCCATGTTGTCGGTGTTCATCACGCCGTGAATGAAGCCGACGTGCATCCATCGCGCGATCAGCAGCGCCTGGCGTGCCGCGACGGCCTCGAGGAGCGCAAGATAGGGGCGCTCGGCGGCGCGGGCCTGCGGATAGTGGCGGTCGATCACGTAGTCGGCGAGACGTTGGACGGAGTCCCGCTCACCGCGCGCCGCGAAGTACTGGAATGTGCCGACCCGCACGTGGCTCGCGGCGACCCGCGTCAGCACCGCGCCGGGAACCATGCCCTGGCGGGGGATGCGATCGCCGGTCAGAGCGGCGGCAAGTGCACGGGTCGCGGGTATCCCGAGCGCGTGCATCGCCTCGCCGACGATGTACTCGCGCAACACCGGTCCGAGCGCGGCGCGCCCGTCGCCGTCGCGCGAGAACGGGGTTCGCCCGGCACCTTTCAGTTGAACGTCACGAAGCTGGCCGGTGCGGTCTCGCAGCTCGCCGAGCAGGATCGCCCGACCATCGCCCAGCTGCGGCACGAAGTGGCCGAACTGATGTCCGGCATAGGCCATTGCGATCGGTGTCGCGCCGGCCGGGACGGCATTGCCGGCAAAGATCGCCGCCAGGACCTCCGCCGCGTGGGTCCCAAGGTCGAAGTCGAGCTCGGCCGCGAGCGGGCGATTCACCGCGATCAGGCGCGGCGCGCTGACCGGTGTCGGGTCCACGCGCGCGAAGAACTGCTCCGGCAGTGCCGCATAGGTGTGGGTGAAGGAGGCGACCCGAACGGCTTCCCGGCCTGCAGTCCACTGATCGGTAAGGTTGGCGACCATCGGCGTGCGGCAGGCCCTCAGCTCCGCAGCGGATGCGGATCCGTGTACGTCGTCGACTGGGGGCAAGGCGTCGGCCACCGGCTCACTTGGTCGCGTTGCCGACATTCATGAACGGGACCGGCGCACCGGCGAAGATGGCGGTCGGCAGCGCGCCGTTCCACTTCTCGGCCTTGATCCGCTCGACCTCGATGCGACGCAGCTCCAGCACTTCCTTGCTCTGAGCGAGCGCAGCGTTCTGCACCCGCAGCGCCTCAGCCTGGGCGCTCGCGAGCTTCAGGTTCGCGTAGGCCTCGCCGTCGGCCTCGGCGCGACGGGCATTCGCTTCCGCCTCGGCGATCGCCACCTTCTGCTTCTGCTCCGATTCGACGGTCTTGAGCTTGTTTTCGGCGGCGAGTCGGAGCTGCTCCTGCTCCACCTTCGAGTTGATCGCCTTCATGTATGAGTCCTGAAAAGCGAAGTTCCGCATGTCGATGTTGATGACCTGCGCCCCGTAGATCGCGAGCTTGGTGCGAAGGGCCGAGTTGATGTCGGCGGACACTTTGGCACGCTGCGCGATCAGATCGGGGGCGGTGTACTGCGCCGTCACGACCTTGAAGATTTCCTGAGTCGCCGTTTGCACGTAGGAGGAGAGATCGCCGTTGTGGCTGTACTTCTCGTACACCTCACCGACCTTGTCGGTGGCGATGCTGTAGCGCACCGTCAGGTTGACGTGCACGGGCTGGGTGTCGGAAGTCGCGCCTTCCGCGTTATCGATACTGGCCGTCTCGGCCCGGATGCTGAAGAGCGCGAGCTTTCGCCACGGCGGCAGGACAGCGAGTCCCTCAGGCTCGATGCCGATAATCCGACCGAACTGGGTGATGACGCCACGAGAGCCGGTCGGGACGGCGTAGAACGGCCAAACCAGGTACAGCACGAACAGCGCGCCGACGCCGATCAGAACGTCTCTGCGGATGGCCGAGCGACTGAACGCCCCTTCCGCTGACTTGTAGCGATCCGCGATCCCCATGCGCGTTCTCCTAATGGTTAGATGCGAGGTTGCTGGTCGACCGGCCGTGTTCGCCGGCAGTCTGAACTACCTTATCACGGCCGCGCGCCGTGCCTAAGGTCATGACCAAGTGGCGATTTCTTGAGGCGAAGGTGCGGTGCCATGGCGCTTGGAGTCACGCCTCGTTGCCGACCGGGCAACGCCCGGATGTGCGTCCGTCACGAGCCACGACATCACTGCGTTGCCGCCTGAACAGGATTCCGTTCACGCCGGCCGGCAGATTTGCATCGGTACGGCGTGACACCTGACCAGCGGCCACCACCTAGTGGCGCGAGCAGCGCGGGGCGATCGAGTCACGCCTCGGCGCCGGCTCGGTCAGCTGTCGCAGGGCACGCCGTGCAGGCGGCAATAGATGTCACCGCCGGTTTCGACGACGAACAGTGCCGCATCCGCCGGTGACGGGTGCTCGACGCCGAACACCCTTGCTAGGTCCGCCGCGGTCGGCATTTGATTCCGCGGCAAGCCGGCGACGATCTGCGCGACGGTGGCAGGATCACGGTCGTCGGACTCGGCCGGGCAATCCTCGTCGTATATCGCGAGCGCGGTGTGCCTGTCGAGTGATCCGTGGCATGCGAACGCAAACGCTGCTGCTCGGATTCGGCGTGCGCGCAGCGCCGTCGCATTGCCGCTCGCCGCGGCAGCGGCGATCGACTGGTGGATGCGACGCCGGGTTCGCGCATCGGCGAGGTTGACGACGACGTCTGTGCCGCGGCAGTTCTCTGGGTTCATGGCGACGCTCCGCTCTCGAGTGTCACCATACGAAGCTGCTGCGCCACAAGATCGGCCGCGGGTCACGCTTCGTCCCGCGGCGCAGTTAACGCGGTCACGGAATCCGCGCCTGCAGGCCGATCCGGGCGTTGCCGGATTGCGAATCGGGATCCCGTGCAGGCTCGGGACGGTTGCGCCGTCCCGCCGCGATCGACGAGCCGGTGAGCACCCGGAACCGCTCCGCCGGCGCCTATCGCGCCGCCGGGAGCGTTGTGACCGGTAGCAGCTCGGCGGTCGCGAGCAATCGATTGAGTGCGGGCAGATCGTCTCTCAACACGTTCCGGTAGTCAGCCTCCGCTTCGGTCGCCCGGGCCTCATAGGTCTTGAGCAACTCGAGCTGCGTCGCCGTCGGGGCGAAGTCGGCGCTGCCAGCGACGTCGCCGGCTCCGGTTCCGACTTCGGCGTTGAGCCAGATCAGATCGAGATAGGCGCCGTACGGCTCGACGAAGTACTTGTCGTCGCTGTTGCGCAGTGCTCGCGACACGAACCGGGATTCGACCCCGTCCAACTTCCGGTCGACTGCCTCGGCGGTCGACAGGAGTTCGTCGCGCCGCCTCGCCTGCGCCGCCTCCTGCACGCGCGGCGGAGCGAGCGAAGGCTCGGCGTCAAGTTCGTCGCCATCCTCCACCAGGACCGGCAGGTCGGCCTCGTGTTTGCGGGCCGGCCGCAGCATCAACTTGACCACCTCCAGCTGCTTGCGCAACCACTCGATCTCATTGACGGTGTCGGCGACGCTGGTGATGTCCGCGCGGATCTTGAGCAGGGTAGCCACCGAGCGGTCGATGTCCGCTGTGGCGCCGGGTGCGCGAGGATCGGGCAGTACCGTGAGTGTCTGCGCGTAGGACTCACCTGCGACGTTCAGGCGCACGGTGTAGCGACCCGGCGCCACGATTGGACCGGCCTCCGCCGGCTTCGTGCCCCAATGGGTGATCGGCCGCGAGTCCGAATCGCGAAAACGCGGCTCCTCCCAGACGTGCGGATTTCCCGGTGCGAGCGTGCGCAACGCGACGAGGCGCGGCGATTCGTAGCGCAGATCCCATTTCACGCGGTTCATGCCGACGTGCGCTTTTGCCTCGAGCTGGCGAACGGTCTTGCCTTGTGCGTCAAGGATCTCGAGGGTCACCGGGTCCTTCGGCGCCGACTTCAGGTTGAAGTTAAGCATTGCCGCGGGCGAGCGCACGAAGCGGTACGCCGCTCTTGGCGCGAACAGCCTGACCGCCGCGTCGGCGCGACGGCTCGCAAGCTGCTCCAGCGGCGTGATGTCGTCGAGGATGAAGAGCCCGCGCCCGTAGGTGGAGACGACCAGGTCGTGAAAGTCCGGCTGGACGACCGCCCACGTGACAGGGGAGTGCGGAAGTCCGCTGTCAAGTGCCGTCCAGTGATCGCCGTCGTCGAGCGTGTAGTACAGGCCATTGCCGGTGCCGGCGAACAGCAGCCCGGCGCAATTCGGATCGTCGGTAATCGTGCGCACGTAGGACAAGGCATGTTTGGGCAGGCTGCCGCTGATGCGCTTCCAGGTCCTTCCGAAGTCGGTCGTCTTGTAGATGAAGGGGTCTCGATTGTCGACGAGATGGAGGTCGATGCTCACGTACGCGCTGGCCGCGTCGATGCTGGACGGTGCGATGCTGGTTACGGTGCCGAGCGGCGGAAGGCCAGTGAGGCCCTTCGTGACATTGACCCAGGTCGTCGCGCCGTCCGCCGTGTACCAGATCTGGCCGTCGTTGGTTCCCGCCCAGACCAGCCCTTTCTGGATTTTCGACGGTGAAATTGCGAAAACGATACCGCCGTAGAACTGGCCGAGATTGTCGCCAACGATGCCTCCTGACGGCGCGAGCCGGGCAGGCTCGCGCGTCGACAGATCCGGGCTCGCGACGGACCAGGTCTGCCCGGCATCCGTCGTCTTGAACACCACCTGGCAGCCGTAGTACACGGTGTCGTGCTCGAACGGGTCGATCGCCAGCGGCGGCGTCCAATGGCAACGGTACTTGAGATCGCCCGGTGGCGAATCGAGGGTATGCATCCACGGGCTGACGGAGTGCGCTTCCTTGTGGCGCGCGTCCCAGCGTGTGACGGTGTTGCCGTAGCAGGTCGCCCAGACCACGTTCGGGTCGGCCACGTCCGGAACCGTGAAGCCGCTTTCGCAGCCGCCCATATGGACGTCCCAGGCGGCCTCCCCGGACGCCTCCGGCACGCTCGGGCCGCGCATGTTCCCGTCGTCCTGCATGTTGCTGTAGAAGAAGTACGGAATCTGGTTGTCGACGGCCACGTGATACATCTGACCGATCGGCAGCGTCACGCGGTGGAAGCCGCGGCCGTGGACCGAGGTGATGATCAGTCCGGCATCATCGGAAATCACGAAGCGGTCGGCATTGGTCGGATCGATCCAGATGTCGTGCGTATCGCCGCCCCAGCGGACCTCTTGGAAATTGCGGCCGCCGTCCAATGACTGATGGAAGGCGCTGTTGGCGACGTAGAGTTCGTTGTCGCTGCCTGGGGAGACGGCGATCCGAATGTAATAGCCTGCGCGCCCGATCAGCGCGCGCTGATAATTGACGGCCTTCCACTGGCCACCGCCATCGTCCGAGCGCCACAAGGAACCCTGATCGGCGGTCTGGATCAGGGCAAAGATCCGAGCCGGGTTGCTCGGCGCAACGGCCACGTCGATCTTGCCAACGGGCGCATTCGGCAAGCCGTGCCCGTCGATGTGGGTCCACGTCGTTCCGCCATCGTGCGACGCGTAGACGCCACTGCCGGGCCCGCCGCTGTACTCACCCCAGGTGTGCAGCTCGACCTGCCACATTCCTGCGAACAGCGTGCGCGGATTGTGCGGGTCCATCGACAAACCCGAGCACCCCACCTTCTCTCCCACGAACAGCGCGCGCTCCCAGTGCCGGCCCCCATCGGATGTGCGGTAGACGCCACGCTCCTGCTGCGGGCCGGTGACCCGCCCCAGGACGCAGGCGAACACGATGTCCGGATTCGACGGGTGGACGATGATCCGGCCGATGCGGCCGGACTCCGCCAGGCCCATGTTCGTCCAGCTCTTGCCGGCGTCTATCGACTTGTAGATCCCGTTGCCCATTACGTCGCTGTCGCGGATGACCCACGCCTCGCCGGTGCCCGCCCACACCGTGCTCGGCTCGGACGCGGAAACGGCGAGGGCGCCAATTGCGGCGACGGGCTGCTTGTCAAAGATCGGTGCCCAGCGATTGCCGCCATCGCTTGACTTCCAGACGCCGCCGGACGCCGCACCGGCGTAGTAGACGCTCGGATCTCCGGGCACGCCGGCAACCGCGGCGATTCGATTCCCGACTTTGGGTCCAACGAACCGGAATCCGAATTCCGTTTCCTTCTCCGCATCGGACGTCTGCGCCGAAGCTGCTCCAGCGGCAGCCAGCGAGAGGATCAGCACAGGCAGAAACATCAGCGGTCGGATGATCATTCCGGTCATTCCTTGGTTTGGCGTGCGTCCGTCGCGCGCTGTTTGCGATGTCGCGAGCACTCAAGCGATGCTGAATTCGATGCGCCCCGGCGCCGTTGCCAGGTCCCGGAGCGGCGCGAGGCGGCGCTGCTGCGATCACGCTCACGGTCGACGACCGAGACCGAGGCCATGCCATCGCGCGATCGCCGTCTAGATTGTGGCCAGCGCGTAGAGATGTTTGACGTACGCGAGTGTCGCCTCCGCCATGCCGTGTACCGCAGGGTTGGCCGACTCGATCACATAGTACTCATCAGGCGCGTGCGCGCGGCTACCGTGTCCGGTGCCGAAGTGTCCTGCCGGCAGCTTGACCGGGTCGCCGGTGAAGATGCAGCCTGGCCAGGATCCGGCGAGGCGAGGGGACAGGCTGACCGGCATTCCCTCCTCCTTGTAGACCACGGTCGACGCCCGGATCAACGCCGAATGCTCGTCCGTCTGGGTCGGGTCGTAGCCACCCGTCACGTTGACTTCGATGTCGCCGTAGCCGCGCTTGGCGAGGTGGGCCTTGAGCTTCGCAGCGGCATCGGCGGCCGTCTGGTCCGGGACAAGGCGCAAGTCGAGCTTCGCGGTCGCCTTCGACGGCAGGATCGTCTTGCCGCCGGGACCGGTGTAACCGGCGTACATGCCCTCGATGTTCACGGTCGGCTGCGAGGCGAGGCGCTCGAGCGCCTCGCGATACGAGAGGTCGCGGATCCAGTGCTGCACGCCGAGCAGCTTCTTGACGTCCGCCTCCTGCGTGTGGGCAACCTTGTCCGCGATGATTTGCTTCTGACGCGCGGTCAGCGGCCTGACGTGCTCGAACCAGCCGTCGATGGCCGGATCGTTGCCGTCCTCGGACACCAGGGTCGACAAGGCCTTCACCATGCGCCACACGGCGCTGTCGAGCTCGGCCTTGTAGCTCGAATGGATGTCGTCGACCGCGCCGCGCCCCCAGCGCTGTGTCGAGGCCACGAGCTCGACCTCGATCAGCCCCTTCGCCCCGAGCGCGATTTCGACCTGTCCCTGCGGGGATTGCGAGGCGAACGGCATGAACACCTCGCGACACCTGGCGAGCGCCGCGAGTACCTCCGGCCGTTGCACGACCTGTCCAAAATGTGGCGAGCCGATTTCCTCCTCGCCCTCCGCGACGAGGACGATGTTGACCGGTGGCTTGCGGCCTGCGGCCGTGAGCGCGTGCAGCGCGGCGAGGAAGGTCGCCTCGGGCCCCTTCTGGTTGGTCGCGCCGCGCCCGAGCATGACTTTGCCGAACGGCGGCTTGTCGACGATCGCGGCGTCCAGCGGCGGCGAACTCCACTCGACCGGATTGAACTGCTTGACGTCGTACATGAAGTACATGCCGAGCGTGCGCGGTGCTCCCGCGTCGAGCGTGGCGAACACGCCCGGATAGCCGTCGGTCGGCAAGGCCGTGGCGGTCTGGAAACCGGCCTGCTTCAGGAGGTCGATCATCAGCTGACAGCCCTCCTTCATGTTGCGGTTCTCCGCGGCGATGGAGGGCAGGGCGATCCAGCTCTGCAGCCGCTTGATCGACTCGGCGCGCTGCCGGTCGATCGCATCCCGAACCTTGCTGAGGTCACCGCCGAGGCCCTTGTACGGGCCATTGCCGACTGCGGCGAAGGTCGCCCTCGGCACCGCGAGCGCAATCCCGGCGGCGGCGGCCATCAGCAGCAGCCCACGACGGCTCGACCGGTCGATCTTGACGTCACGCATCAGGATTCCCCCTGCTCGGAGCGGCTTGCGGTGCCGCCATTAGGGCACGGCCGTTGCCGCGATCTCAAGGGTGCGCTGCGATAGCCCGCAGCGCCAGCGAAGCCGAAGCTCCTGGGACTCGTCGACCGTGCCGAAGCGGGAGGCGGAACCGTCGGCCGGGTCGCGTCACGGCTTCGAGCCGCATGGCGCTCAGTCCGGACGGGCGCCCCAGGCGACGCCGCTCGATGAAGTTCCGGGGGCTTTCGTCCGTCGGGTCCTGATCTTCGCGTTCACCGACCGGGCCGACCACGACGAACGCGTCCCGCTTCGGCGCCGCGCGGGGCGGTTTCTTGTCGCTGCTCCGGCCGCCGAAGTTGCGGCGCGCCTCGACGTTTCGGGCCGTGGCAACGCGCAGCGATTTCGTCGCGTTGCCTTGACAGGCGCGACGCTGAGCTTGCAGGTCTCGATCGGCAAGCGCGGGTTGCTCTCATCACGGCGGAACGCGACGCAGCGGGCGATTGCTCCGGGGATGGCGGTTCAGCGGCGTCGGCGCCGGTTCCGATCGCCCTCAGCCGGCAGCCGCGATGAGGTTGGTATCGCGCGCAACGCTGCCGGTTGCGGTTGCGGTTGCGGCGCGCGGCGCGGCGGCGTCCACCGCGGTCGCGCGCGCCGGAGCGCAGAACGCGACCAGCTCGTCGCGACGCCGCATCGCGTCCTCGTGACCAAGCGCGATCAGCTCGCGCGTGTAACACGACTCGAACAGCAGGTAACTCGCGAGGTCCGCGCCGCCGCCGTTGGTCGCGCCCATGACGCGCAGCAGCGCGCGCAGCGTCCTCGGCATGGCCCGCGCGTGTCGTCTGGCGATGTCGGACAGATCTGCGCTCGGCAGCACGACGCACGTGTCGATGTGCCGCAGCCCGTCCGGTTGCGGCGTCACCGAGCGGCCGATCAGGCGGTTCAGGCGCTCCAGCTGCGCGAGGCCGGCGTCAAGGGCATCGATGAACAGCGTGTCGAGCATGAAGCCGGCGATCTCGCCGAAGCTCGGCGGACGCGCACCGGGGTGTTCGCCCGGCGCGCGGGCGTCGACGCAGTCGCGGACGCCGACGACGAACAGGCGGTCCGCGCCGAGCCGGATCGCGGCGCTCAACGGCGCGATCTGGCGCATCGCGCCGTCACCGTAGTACTCACCATCAACTTCGACCGCGGGGAACAGGAAGGGCACAGCGGCGCTGGCCATCAGGTGCTGCGCCGCCAGATTCACGGCGACGCCGCGTGGCCAGTCTCGCGACGCCGGCCTGTTCCATTCGGCGGTCTCGAAGAATGCGACCGACCGCGTGCTGCGATAGTTGGCCGCGGCGATCGCGAGCCCGTCAAGGTGGCCGAGCGCGATGGCCTCGCGCATGCGCGAGAAGTCGAAGCGGTGCGCAAGCAGCAGGCCGAGCGGGGAGCTGTCGAGCAGTGACAACGGCGGCCGCCCGAGCCGACCGGCGGTTGCGAGCGCGAGCCCCCACCGCGCGCCGGCTCGCAGCATGCTCATGCCGTCGGCGCGAAACACCTGGTCTACGTGGAAATTGCGCCAGACCCGCTCAAGCGCGACTGCTCCCTCGTGGAAGCGGTCCGCATGGCAGGCGACCGCCGCCGCGACGATGGCGCCGGCGGACATCCCCGTGATCACACGAAACGGAGTGGGTGCATCGCGCGGCAGCAGCCGGGCGAGCGCACTGAGCACGCCGACCTGGTACGCCGAACGCGCACCGCCGCCGGTCAGCACTAGGCCGAGGCGGCCCTGGCCGTCCCGCGCGGCGGCAGCAATGGGAGGAGCGCTCACCCGGCCGATAGTGAGGAAGCCGCCCGGTCGCCGACTGCCGACTGGTACGCACTCTGTCGCCGTCCATGCTTGTCGCACCGCAACATGCCGTAAGTGCCGCGCGCCTGGCGCGACGGCGGCGGCGACGTGGACGCGGCAACGCGGCTGATCGGGGCGCGCCACAGCATTCGCGGCACTGCGGTGGTCGCCGATCCGTTGTGGGCTTGGGCCGGCGTCGCGTTCGCGTCGGCAGCGGCGGGCCGCTAAGCGAACTCGCGGCCACTCGCGATCTGATGGCGTCCGCCTGCCGAGCCGGGAACACTCTTCTAAATCATGATGTTAGATTGATACCGCGCCGCACGCCGCCGGGCCGGCATCCATTCAATCGGAGGCCGTTCGACTGACAGGCCAGGGCCCGCGTTGCCTAGCGGGAGCCACGCCTGCTGACATCCGTGACCTCGTTTGGTTGCCGGACCATCTTCGCGAGCAGGTGTTCCATCGCCAAGTTCGGATCGGCACAGCGCCCGGAATGGACCGGCGAGGTCTGAATGCTCGTGCTGCGTTCGGCGACGAGCCAGTCGAAACGTTCTCGCGCCGTCAGGAGCCCGATCGGGCCGGCGCCCGCACCGCCGGCGCAGATCGCTGGAATGGCTGCTAGGGCAACGCGGATGGCGTCGACGTCGAGGGCCGGCTCGAGCGCACGGAGCCGTTGCTGGTCGAGCTCGATCCGCGCGCTCAGCAGGCTCACCGAGCCGCAATACAGGATGACGCCGGCATTGATGAACTCGCCCCGCTCGACGCGAGGCACGACCCGGACGACGGCGTAGTCATACGTGTGCAGAGCGGGCACGAACGGCCTCCTCAACGAATAGCCGCGGCGACTCGAGCCGCGTGGTCAAGAAGCGTCGATAGGCCGCCCGCTGCTCGTCGGCCGTCGGGAACTGCACATCCGCTTCGAGCCAGTCGTCCGGGATCAGCGCGACGATGGACGCGATGACGTCAGGCGTGAGCTGATGGCTGAGCTCGGCGTCCGCTTCCGTCAGCTTGCCCGCAAGGCCGATCAGCGCGTGATCCTTGATCCGCGCGAAGCCCGAAACGCTCAGTTCCCGAAAGCGATCCCAGTGGTACTGGAAGTAGAGCGCCGCACCGTGGTCGATCAGCCACAGGTGTCGGTGCCAGAACAGCATGTTGGTGTTGCGCGGTGTGCGGTCAACGTTCATGACGAAGGCGTCGTGCCAGACGATCGCGGACGCGAGTTCCATGGAGGGCGGCTCGGCGTGGGCATCGAGGGTGACGGCACCCGGCAGATAGTCCAAAGCGAGGTTGCGTCCCGCGCTCGCGTGGATGAGCGCCTGAATCTCCGCGTCCGGCTCGGTCCGCGCGAGCTCGGCGTCCAGGTCCACGAACACGATCTCGGGGATCGGCAGCCCGGCGGCGCGAGCAAGCTCGCCGGCGACCAGCTCCGCGATCAGCGCCTTGCATCCTTGCCCGGCACCGCGGAACTTGAGGACGTACATGCCGTCGTCATCGGCTTCGATGATCGCGGGAAGCGAGCCGCCCTCGCGAAGCGGCGTGACGTAGCGGGTTGCCGTGACCGTCCTCAAGACCATCCTCAACGACCTACCGTGTCATCGCATTCACGACGTGGCCTGCTGCCCGCGTGCCGGGGTTTCCCGGGATGAGGTCCCGCGACCGTCGGTGAGCCCGCGCGCCGCGTGCTCCCGTGACCCTTGCGGGGCGCACCACGCGTCGCAAGGCCGACCCCCCGAGCCCGCCGCGGGCGGCGCCCGCAGGCTGGCGCGACGGATCCGCTACACCGCGAAGTCCTGAGTCTTGAACGGCAAGCGCCGGACGCGCTTGCCGGTGAGCGCGAACAGCGCGTTGCCAAGCGCAGGAGCGATCGGCGGCGTGCCCGGTTCGCCGATGCCGGTCGGCTTCTCGGTGCTCGCGATGAGGTGCACCTCGATTGCCGGCGCCGCATCGATCCGGACCACCGGGTAGTCATCGAAGTTCTTCTGCTGAATGCGTCCGCCCTCCAGCGTGATTTCACCGTGCAGAGCCGCCGACAGTCCATAGATGACCGCGCTCTGCACCTGGCGGCGTACGATTCCCGGGTTGACGGTCATGCCGCAATCCACGGCGCAGACGACACGGTGAACCTGAGGCGTGCCGTCGGGACGCAGCGAGGCCTCGACGACCTCGGCGACAAAACTTCCGAAGCTCTCGCACACGGCGATGCCGCGCGCGCGTCCCTTCGCCAGCGGGCTGCCCCAGCCGGCCTTGGACGCGGCCAGTTCAAGAACGGCGCGATGCCGTGGATGCTTGTCGAGCAGCGCACGCCGGTAGGCGAACGGATCCTGCTTCGCCGCGTGCGCAAGTTCGTCGATGAAGCTCTCCGCGAAGAACGCGTTCTGCGAGTTGCCTACCGAGCGCCAGAACCAGACGCCGACGCCGGGCTCATGCTGGGACCACTCCACGTGCACGTGCGGCGTGGCGTAGGGCCATTCGCGCAGGCCCTCCACCGCCGTCTCGTCGAGGCCGGTCGGCGGTCCCATGCCCGAGGCCTGCATCACCGAGGGGCATGCCACGCGGGCGTCGAGCAGCGCGGGCTTGCCGGCGCCGTCGAGGCCGCCGCGGAGGCGAGCGACGGATGCGGGACGGTAAAAGAGGCCCCGCATGTCGTCCTCGCGCGTATAGACGACTTTGACCGGCGCGCCCACGGCCTTCGACACCTGCACTGCGGCGATGACGAAATCCTGCGCGAAGCGGCGGCCGAATCCGCCACCGAGCAGGGTAGTCGTGACGCTGACGCGCTCCGGCGCCACTCCGGTGATCTTCGCAATGACCGCGCGGTTCACGCCGGCGGCCTGCGTCGGTGCCCAAATCTCGACGCCGGCGTCGGTGACCGAGGCGGTGGCGTTCATGGGCTCCATGCAGGCGTGCGCGAGGTACGGTGCCTCGTAGACCGCCTCGAGCGTCGCCGCCGGGCTGGCGGTTGCGACGTCACCTTCGGTGCGCGCGACCAGGCCCGGAGTCTTGAGGCGCTCGAGCATGGCTGCGCGGATGTCCTTGCTGGACAAGCCGCTGATCGTGCCGGGATCCCATTGCACGTCGAGGGCGTCGCGCCCGGTCTTGGCGGCCCAGAAGCCGTCCGCGACCACCGCGATGCCACCGTCAACCTGCACGACGTGTTTCACGCCCGCGACGGCCTTGGCCCGCTTGGCATCGAAGCCCGTCACCTTGGCGCCGACCGCCGGCGGGCGCGCGATCACCGCGGTGAGCAGCCCGGGCATGCGCACGTCCAGTCCGAAGCGCGCGCTGCCGTTGATCTTGCCCGGCGAGTCGAGCCGTGGCAGGGCCTTGCCGAGGATCCGAAAGTCCTTCGGATCCTTGAGCGGGGCATCGGTGGGCACCGCCACCTTCGACGCACTCGCGGCCAGCGCACCATAGGTCAGCTTTTTGCCGCTTGCATGGTGCACGACGCCGTCGCGTGCGTGACAGCTCGAGCGGTCGACCCCCCAGCTGGTCGCGGCCGCGGTGATCAGCATCTCGCGGGCCGTGGCGCCTGCATGGCGCAGCGGGTCCCAGAACGCCCGTACCGACGTCGAGCCGCCGGTGCCCTGCATGCCGAAGATCGGATTGTTGTAGGCCGCGTCCACCGGCGCCTGCTCGACGCGCACCCGCCGCCAGTCCGCCTCGAGATCCTCGGCGAGCAGCTGCGGCAGCGAAGTGAGCACGCCCTGTCCCATTTCGGCCATGCTGACGATCAGCGTGATCGAGTCGTCGGTGCCGATGCGGATGAACGCGTTCGGTTGAAAGGGCGCGGAGCCGGCATCCGCAGCCTCGGTCCAACGGCCAGGCATCGCGAAGCCGACGAGCAGGCCACCGCCCGCGACCGCCGCGGTCTGCAGGAACTCCCGGCGCGACGGGTTCGACGGAATGGCGTTCATGTCAGCCTCCCTTGCGCATCAGGCCCGCGGCCGTGTGAATGGCCGCGCGAATATCGTTGTAGGTGCCGCAGCGGCAAATGTTGCCGGCCATCGCCGCATCGATGTCCGTGTCCGTCGGCGCCTTGTTCTGTGCGAGCAATGCCGCGGCGCTCATGATCTGCCCGGACTGGCAATAGCCGCACTGCGGCACGTCATGCTGCAGCCACGCGCGCTGTACCGGGTGATCGGAGTGCGCGGAAAGCCCCTCGATGGTCGTGATCTTGCTGCCCGCGACCGCGGCAACCGGCGTCGTGCAGGCCCGAGTGGCGGCGCCGTTCACGTGGACCGTGCACGCCCCGCAGAGGGCCTGCCCGCAGCCGAACTTGGTGCCGGTCATCCCGAGGGTATCGCGCAGCACCCACAGCAGTGGCGTATCCGCCGGAACGTCGACGGCGTGCGTCTGACCATTGATATTGAGTGTAATCACGGTCGGCTCCAGGGAGACGAAGGCGGCGAGGTGGAGAACCTGAGTCCGGCGCTGACGCACCGAGCCTAGACCCATGGCATTCTAACAGGGGCGCCAATGCGGGCGACACGTCCGGCGTGAATTCAATCCGGATCGGCCGTGGCAGGCGCTGGCCGTCCGGCCAGCCGGGCGGCGTGACATCGGCCATCCTGCCCTGCGGGGCAACTCCGCGGATCGTCTCGCCGGGCCAGCGCACTGGACCGGGAACGCCTGCAGGCGGGGCTCAGCACCGCGCCTCTAAAAGAACCGCAGTCCGACGTAGTTTTCCGCTAGGACCTGCGCCGCCGCGCGCGAATCGGCGATGTACTCCAATTCGGCGAGCTGCAGCTTGTGCGCGAGCGCCTCATCGGACAGCCGATGCGTCAGCATCGTGAACCACCACGAGAATCGCGTCGCCTTCCAGACGCGCCGCAGCGCGACGCACGAGTACTGATCCAGCTTCAGCATGCTCCCCGAACGGTAGTGTTCCACGAGCGCTTGACTAAGCACCCGCACGTCGGCGGCCGCCAGGTTGAGGCCCTTTGCGCCCGTCGGCGGCACGATGTGCGCGGCGTCGCCGGCGAGAAACAGGCGCCCGTAGCGCATCGGCTCCGTAACGAAGCTGCGCAGCGGAGCGATGCTCTTCTCGATCGATGGTGCGCTGACGAGGCGCGCCGCGTACGGCTCCGGCAGCCGGGCGCGAAGCTCGTCCCAGACACGAGCGTCAGGCCAGGCCGCAATCGAATCGGTGACTGCGCACTGGATGTAATGGCGGCTGCGGGTTCTGGAGCGCATGCTGCAGAGGGCAAAGCCGCGCGTGTGGTTCGCGTAGATCAGTTCGTCCGCGAGCGGCGGACTGTCGGCGAGGATGCCGAGCCAGCCGACCGGATAGATGCGCTCGTAGAGCTCGACCTGCTCCGCGGGGATGCTGCGCCGGCTGACACCGTGGAATCCGTCGCATCCGGCCACGAAGTCGCAGTTGAGCTCATGACGGCGCCCGCCCTGCAGGTAGCTGACCCGCGGCTGTCGGCCTGTCAGCTCATCGAGCGCCACCTGCTCTGCCTCATAGACGATGCGACCGCCGGCGGCCAGGTGGGCATCCGTCAGGTCCTTCTGGATCTCGGTCTGCCCGTACACCGTCACGCTCTCGCCCGCGAGATCCCGCAGGTCGATCCGATGGATGCGCCCGGCGAAGGCCAGTTCGATGCCGTCGTGCACCAGGCCTTCCGCCTGCAGGCGCTCCCCGACACCGGCCTCGGCCAATAGCGCGACGGTTCCCTGTTCGAGCAGGCCGGCGCGGATGCGTGCCTCGACGTGGGCGCGACTGCGCTGCTCGAGCACGCAGGTGGCGATGCCGTTACGCAGCAAGAGCTGCGCCAGCAGCAGGCCGGAAGGGCCGGCGCCGATGACAGCGACTTGGGTTCTGGCCATGGCGATGTCCGGATGCACGAGGCGGCGAGCGACGGGAGCGCCTGAGCGTCGGCAATCCGGCCGCCGCGCGGAATGGACGCGCCCGGCCGAAACTTGTACTTTCGCGCCATGGGCACCTCCCGCACCGCCCCGCGCGCCGTGGCGAGGGCGGTGACCATCCCGGCCTTTTCTCTCTACGGCGAGCCGCCGCGGCCGCCGGATGAGGGAGCCTTGCATGTCGAGATGATCTCGGTGCGCAGCCGCGCTTGCGGCTGGCGCATCGCTCCGCACCGCCACCGCGATCTGCATCAGATCCTGATCGTCCGCCGCGGCCGCGTGACTGCCGGGCTCGACGGTCGTGGCGCCCGCGTCCGCGCCCCGGTCGTCATCGTGGTGCCGCCGGGCAGCATCCATGCATTCGCGTTCGCCGCCGGCACGGAGGGACTGGTGCTGTCGATCGGCACGGGCGTCGCCAGCGAGCTCGCGAGCCGCGCTCCCGGGCTCTCGGCACTGCTGGCCTGCCCTGCCGTGCTGCAAGTCGATCGGCACGCCGTCGAAACGGCCGCCGCGGCCAGGCTCGGCGAATTGCTGCTGCGCGAATTCGGGCGGCCGGCGCCAGCGCGCGCGCTGGCGCTGCAGGGCCTGCTCGGCGCGTTGCTGGCGAACCTGCTGCGAATGACCGGCCGGCAGGCGCTCGAGAGTGCGGCGGGCGCGGCCGAGCAGCAGGCGCTCGTGACGCGCTTTCGCGAAGTGGTCGAGCGGCGCTATCGGGAGCACATGGCGATTTCGGTCTACGCGCGCGAACTCGACGTCTCGCTGCGCCGGCTGCAACGCGCGTGCGTCGAGGCCGTCGGACAGCGCCCGATCGAGATCGTGCACCTGCGCCTTCTGCTCGAGGCCGAGCGACAGCTGCGCTACACGAGCTTGCCGGTGGCCCAGATCGCCTACGGCTGCGGCTTCGACGACCCCGCGTATTTCACTCGCTTCTTCACGCGCCGGGCAAAGGTGTCGCCGCGGGCGTTTCGCCAGGACGGCGCCGCGTGCGCGCCGGTCCAGTCCCGAGGCCGCGCGCCGCGTCACGCAGCAGCCGCAGCAGCTCGCGCTGCACCGGAGTTGGATACCAGTCGCGGCGGAACGTAAGGCCGATGCGCCGGACCACGCGTCCGCCGGGATGGGGCAAGGCCGCGAACAACCCGCTCGCCAGCTCCTGCTCGACCTGATGCTCCGACAGCAGCATCACGCGATCGCTGCGCTGCAGCAATGCACGCGCTGCGTCCAGGGAGTTGCATTCAATCAATCCCGCAGGCACCGCGCAGCGACCGGCCGCGAACAGCGCGTCGAACTGTTTGCGCAGCGGCGAGCCGCTGCGCGGCGCCGATCCACGGGTAGGCGGCGAGCGCCCGCACACCGGCTGACCGTTGCCCTGCGAGCGGGTGCCCGGCGCGCACCACGATCGCGAGCGGGTCGTCGAACAGCGGTTCCTCGACGACGCCTGCTGCCGGCGGCCGGGCTGCGCAGCGCGCCGACCAGGAAGTCGGCGGCGCCGGTCTGCAGGGCCAGCAGCAGGCTTTCGTAGGTGCCGTCGAGCAGCGCGATTGAATGCGACGGGCGCAGCGCCAGGAAGTCCAGCGCCGCCTTCGGCACCAGGAAGCTGCGAGCCAGCGGCATCACGCCGATCACGGTGCGTCCGGTATCGGCCCCCTCGAGCGCGGCCAGCTCGGCGCGGGCCTGCGCCAGCTCGGCCGACGCGAGTTGGGCGTGCTTTGCGAGCCGCTGACCGTCGCGATTCGCCCGCAGGCCGAAGCTCGTGCGCTCGAACAGCGGCGCGCCGAAGGACTGCGCCGTGCCGGAAAGGAACGAGCAGGCGGAAAATACCACGGTCGCGCTGATCAGCAGCCCCTTGCGACTGCCGGTCTTGTCGGAGAGGTAGCCGATGCCGAACGCCGCGCACGCCCAGGCAAAGGAGAGGGCACTCGCGAGCGCACCGACCTGGGTGTTGTTGAGCTTGAGCTCCGGCTGGACGAACGGCATCAGGAAAGCCAGCGAGTTGCGATCGAAAAACAGGATTCCGAAACTGATGCTGAGCAGCGCCACCAGTAGAATCTGGTACCGCGACGTATCTTGGCTCGACGCCGCGTCTGACGAATTCACATTGCCCCCTAGCCGTTCAGTCGAATCGCAGCCGCGTCTGCCGGCGTCGCGCGATCAGAGCGTCAACCGGCTGTTGCCCCAGGTTCCAGGCACCCCGAGGTCACGCTGGCCTTCGGGCGATACTGACAGAGGCTGCTTGCAACTCGCAAACGACGCGAAGTTCACGCTGTCTCGACGCCGGCGAAACGACCGGGAGAGTGACCGGCGGCGTGACCGAAGAATCCGGGGGCGCCGCGGCGCGGACACCTTTCGGCTGCGGCTTGTACGGGCTTCGAAACGGCAGTGGTCTGCGGGATGGCGCGACCACGGCGGTCACCTGCCGAGATCCACGTTGGTCCGCGCACGAGGGAGCAGTCGCGGTCACCCGAGCGTCTGAGTCGACGCCCGCACAGTCAGCGCGTTGCGGACTTTACCCTGGTCGCCGGGCGGCGTTGTGCTCGCCGCATGGCGCGCCGTGGGCGCGACTGGCGCCGGCTCAACCGGTCGGTGGAGTCCGGGACATCAGGTCCCGCCGCTCGCTCAGGAAAGTCCTGACCGCCGTGAGCAGCCGCTCACACTCGGTATCGCCGATGCACAGCGACAGCGCGACGAATCCCCGCCGCGCCAGGAAGATGCCCTGTCGCAGCAGGTCGAAGAAGAAGAGCTCCTTCAAGCGCGCGTCCTCCTGAGCGGCATCGGCGCTCGAACGGACAGGTTTGGACGTGCAATGCAGACTCATCAACGATCCCAGGCCGAGCCATTGCAGCGGCGCCCCGGCCTCGCGCGACAGCCGGTTGAGGCGCTCGCGCAAAGCGTCACCTCTGGCGTTCAGTGCCTGCGCCGCGGCCGGAGTAAACACCTGGCTGAGGGCGGCCACGCCTGCGGCCATCGAGAGGGCGTTGTTGTTGAAGGTTCCGGCGTGCGCGAGCGAATGCGGCTGCTCGGGATCGAACTGCGACATGATGTCGCGTCGGCCGCCGAACGCGCCGATCGACATGCCGCCGCCGATGTACTTGCCGAGCACCGTGAGGTCCGGCCTGACGTTGATCAGGCCTTGGCGGCCGCCGGCGCTCAGGCGGGAGGTCATGACTTCGTCGAAGATCAGCACTGCGCCGACCGCCGTCGCTTCTCGCCGCAGCATCGCCAGGAATTCGGCGTCGGCGGGTATGCAACCGCCTGATCCGAGCATGGGCTCGATTAGGATGGCCGCGAGACCGTCGCGGTGCGCGTCGATCAGCGCTTGCGTTCCCGGAAGGTCGTTGTAGGTGCCCAGCAGGAAATCATGTGGCACGTTGACCGGCGATCCGCCGCGCGCGAAGGCGAGCACGCCGCCGTGATAGGCCCCGGTGAAGACCAGGATCTTGCGTCGGCGCGTGAACGTCGTCGCGGCGGCAAGCGCGAGGAGATTGGCTTCGGTACCGGAGTTGGTGAAGCGCACCAGCTCGATGGACGGGAAGCGTCCGCAGATGAGCCGGCCGAGCTCGGCCTCCATCCGCCCCGGTGCGCCCATGTTGACGCCGTTGGCGAGCGCCGCGCTGACGGCGCCGCGCAGGATGTCGTTCGAGTGGCCGTAGAGGCCCGCGGTGAATTCGCCGAGAAAATCCAGATACTCGTGTCCGTCCAGGTCCCATAGCCGGCAATCGGCGCCGCGCTCCATCACGAGCGGAAAGGGGGCGTAATGCAGCACGCTGCGGGTGTTGCCGCCGGGAAGGAACGCGCTCGCGTCGCTGATCTGCTGGCGGCTCGCCGGGTTCGCCGCAGCGTAAGCGGTACGGGCGGATTGCACCGCGGCGCCCAGCGCGTCGGGCGGCGGCGGTGATGCTGCGGATGTCATGCGGCTGAGGTGAATTCCGTCCGCGCTTCGCATGTCGGCGATCTCCTGCCGGGAGGTGAGTTTCGCAGAATTCCGTCGGTCCCGGCGCTTGTTGCGCGAAAGTCAGCGTTGAGGGCCTTCGCCGGGCGCGGCGTCGCTCGCGTACTTGCCAGGATAGGGATTCGCCCGCTCCGGGACGATCGGCTTGGAGCGGCCCCTCGCCGGTGATCGCCGCGGCGTCCTGAAGCAGGCAAGCGGCGTCGACCGGACTGAACCGCGAGGCCCCGCGACCACGACACCGGCGATGCCTCGCGGCGGGAATGCTCGCCCGAGCGGGCCGATGATGGGACGACCTGCAGCGCCGCACGGTCGCGGCCGCGCGGCCGCCGCCTGGCGCGCCCGGGGAGCGGGGCTACTTGGCGACCTTGACGTCGAACTGGATGGCCGCGAGCTGGTCCGGTGCCTTGCCGAGCTTGTGCAGCAATGGCAGCCAGCGCGGGTCCTGATGCAGTCTCGCGAAGAGCGGATCGATGGCGATGTCGTCGAGGCCGGGGTCACGGTAGGCCACCGCCTTGTCGAGCCAGCCGAAGGTGCGGTCCGCCTCGCCGCGAAAGGCCAGCACGTAGGCGATGTTGTAGGCCGCGTCCTGTCGGTGCTTCTGAATGAGCTCGGCCAGCGCGGCGTCGGACTCGGCTCTTCGCCCGAGGGCGTAGTAGACCATTGGCAGGCCGACCGAACGCCAGTACGCCGAGGATTCCTTCTGCATCGCCGCGAGCGCCGCCGTGGCTTCGCCCTTCATCAGGAGGGCCACCGCAATACCGTATTCCGCGGCGGCGTGGTCCGGGCTCAGGGTCAGCGCGGTACGCAGGCTCGCGATTGCCTCGTCCAGGCGGCCGGCGTTGAAGTAGTCGTAGCCCAGGTTGAGATAGCCGGTGGGGTTCACCGGGTCGCGGGCAATCACGAACCGCCCGAGCGCGACCGAGGTGTCCAATCGTCCGAGCGCCGAGGCCAGCATCGCCGCACTTCGAACGATGTCGGTGTTGGCCGGCTCAAGCGCGAGTGCATGCTCATAACGCTGCGCCGCGACCGCGAGGTCGCCGTCGTGGGTCATCGCGAGCCGGCCTAGCATCGCGTGGGCCGGCGCAAAGTCCGGATCCAGGGCAAGCGCCTGGTCAACCGCGCCGCGGGCCAGCCGGTAGCTTTCCTCGATCGGGCGCAGGCCGTCGTTGGCCTGGTTGATGTAGACGCGTGCGAGGCCGACCCACGCAGCGGCGTAGCCAGGATCGGCGACGAGCGCCTGCTGGAACAGCGCGATGGCGCGCTCGTAGCCGGCCGACGTCCTCTGCAGCGCGATTTGCCGCGCCTGCAGGGCGAGGGCATAGGCCTCGGGATCAGGGGCCTTCGCCTTCGGTGCCGCACCGAGCAGCTTCAGTCGCAACTGCGAGACCACCGCCGCGGCGATTTCGTCCTGCAGTGCGAAGATGTTCACGAGCGGGCGGTCGTAGGTCTCGGACCACAACTGCCGGTCGGAGCGCGCATCGATGAGCTGCGCCGTGATGCGGACCTCGGCACCGGCCTGGCGCACCGAGCCTTCCAGAACCAAGGCGACGTTCAGGCGCTTGGCGATTTCGGCGACGGCCAGGTTCTGGCCCTTGAACGAGAACGCCGACGAGCGGGAGATGACCCGCAGCTGCGGCACCTTGGTCAGCAGGCTGAGGAGTTCTTCGGAGATGCCGTCGGCAAAGTATTCCTGTTCGCGGTCGGCGCTCAGATTCGCAAAGGGGAGCACCGCGATCGACAGGTCGGCGATCGCGGTGTCCGCCGCTTCCCTCGCAGACGTCGAGTTCGCGGCCGGCCGCGCGGCCCACGGCTTCGCGACCACCAGGTAGGCGAGCACGGCGAGTGCGACCGCGACCCAGGCTGCGAGCAACCACACCGGACGCAGGCCGCGTGCTGGCGGAACACGGCCTGATCGCGTGTCCGCAGCCGCTGCGGACGGCGTGGGATCGGCCGTCGCGGATGACGGCCGGGTCCCGTCGGTCACCTGGGCCACCAGTCGGTAGCCGCGCCGCGGCACATTGGCGATGTAGCGCGGCTCCCGGCTGTCGTCCCCGAGGGCGCGGCGCAGCGCCGAGATGGCGGTGTAGACCGAATCCTGGGTCACGATCACGTCCGCCCAGACGATGTCGAGGAGTTCCTGGACGCTGACGACCTCGCCGGGACGAGCGGCGAGATGCATGAGCACGCGCATGGCGCGCGGCTCGAGCTTGATGGTCGTGCCGTCGCGCGTGAGTTCGTCGACGGTCGGGTCAACCGCACAGTCGCCGATCTTCAGTGTGCCGCCGTGCGCCATGGTTCCCAGCAAGTCGTTCTAACCAGTTGACCGTACTACATATTTTTGCCGGGTCCTGCGGCGCCCAAACCAGTATAGCCGCCACCTTCCGTGATCGGCTCGATGGGAGTCGAAATTGAAACGGGCCGGACATCCGCGGGCAACAGCGGCCCCCAACACTTCCTCAAAGATCCCTCAGAACAATCCAGCCTCACCTCAGGACTCCGCGCCCTCCGTGCTGTCACCGTCCGCCAACGGTCGCCCGATACGGCTGCGCGTCGAGCCATCGGCAGACGTGACCGAGGTGAGGGAACGCTGGATGGAAGTCGAAAGCCCATCGATTGCGCAGGGAACGCGCCGGGCGGGGCGTCGTGCGCCCCGGCGGGGATGGACCGGGCGTGCGCTGCCCGGCCGGACCATCCCCGGTCTTCCGGCCGCAACTGCCGAAGGCGCCGGACGCCGGCGTCTGACGACCACCGCAGCCGGGTGCTGCGGCAGCGCCGGCCAGCGGCTGAATCGAGTGAATCCGGAACAGCAAGGACACGAACAGCAATGAAAGCCATGAACGCGTCGAACCTCATGCGCCTGGCGCCTGCCCGTCGCGATGACAGTCCTCGGGACTTGGTCGCCGATCCGCTGGATCAGGTCCGTCAGCCCTGGCTGGGTGATCCGACGATTGCGGCCCTTATCAAGCTCGTCTCCGCGGAGCGGGCCGAGATCGAGGCCTCGCAGGCCGAGGGGCTTGCGGGCGCCGCGCTCGACTGGACGGCCGAGGAGGTCGATGAGTTGACCGACCGGCTCGATGCCAGCGTCAGGGAGGCGCGGCAGCTGCGTGTGCAGCTTGAGCGCGCGGACGGCGAGCTGCGGCGGCTTCGCACCCGGACCCGGCGTCTAGCTGATGCGCTCGGCGCCTGCGCCTCGTGCTGGGGCGAGGACTCGGAATGTCCGGAGTGTCAGGGCTGCGGTCGACCCGGTCGGTCCATGCCAGACGAGAGCCTCTTTGCCGAGACCGTCATGCCGGCCGTTCGACTGGTGCGTCTGTGCGATGCCCGCTCACTGCCAATTGGCAATGAATCCATCGCGCCGCACCGTCCGCACGAAAACGCCGTCGTGAGCCTCTACGCCAACGCGCTGCTCGATCGCGCAGCGCGCAGTCGCTAGACAGCGCTGTGGGGAAGCGCGACGCGGCCGATCACGGCATCTTGCGGCCGAATTCCATCGATTGGATGCGCGCCGGCGTCGTCGGACTCAAGAGCACGCTGCCGCTCACCCGCCCGTGCGCGCAACGCCAGAGGAATTCACCGGACAGCGTGCTGGTCGCGGTGAGCGGTGCGCTGGTATCGCAGTCGCCGACCTGCTGTTTGAGGCTGGCGATATCCCGCGCCCGACCGGCCGCGTCGCGGTCCAGCAGAACGTTCATCGCGAGCACGTCGCCGCCGGCAGCGACGTCGCCGGCGACGAAGATCGCGCCGACCGAGCGGTACGCCTTGGCCAGCGCCTCGCCGACCGGCGTCGGCCGGCTCTTCAGGAGGCCTGCTTTGAGCAGCACCATCGCCGCGTCCCACACCGGAGCGGATGGCCCGGCGTAGGTGCGGTGTGCGGCGACAATTACCTTGGCCGGATCTGTCGGCGACGACAATTATCGAGGAGCTGCAACGCCGGCACCCCGGCGAGTACGGCGGCGGCCTGCTGAGGACATTGCAGCGACGAGTGCGGGCGTGGCGCGCGAGCGCCGGCGCGGAGCGCACGGTGATGTTCGCGCAGGAACATCCGCCGGGCCGGCTTGGGCTCTCTGACTTTACGGACTGCACTGGCCTCGAGGTTGAGGTCGACGGTGTGCGCTTCGATCACCGCCTGTACCAGTTCGCCCTGTCGCACTCGGGGTGGCGGCACGCCGAGGTAGTGCTCGGTGGCGAGAGCTTCGCGGCGCTCGCCACGGGGCTGCAGAACGCGCTGTGGATGATGGGCGGAGTGCCGGAGGAGCACCGCACCGACAGCCTGTCGGCAGCGTTTAACAACCTCGCGGAGCGTGAGGAGCTCAGAACACGCTACCGGTGGCTCTGCGAGCACTACGGGATGCGCGCGTCGCGCAACAACCCGGGCGTGAGCCACGAGAATGGCAGCATCGAGTCGCGCCACGGCTCGTTGAAGCGGTCGATCGAGCAGGCACTG